>JBBQAQ010000042.1:0-32909 GCA_038316435.1 Bacteroidales bacterium
AAATTTTCCGATTCTAAAAAATGCCCCACCCCAACCTCCCGAGTTCGGGACAGGCTCTCCCCCAAGTTGGAGGGGCAAGTCTGACTTAAATATGAAGATAAAATTAGAAAAGGGAAGAATATTAACTTCTGTTCTAGAAAATCACTTGCAAATCTTGGATAGGCCCTCCAACTTGGGGGAGGGTTGGGGTGGGGCTGATTTTTGAAGATTTCGGACACCCTTAAGTAAACGACATTGATTTATAATTACAAATTCTCCCGGACATAAAGCCGGGAATTTTTGTTTATTCCAATTGATATTTTGCCCCAAATCGTAATCTCCAATGAAAAAACATTAATAAATTAATGTTTTGGACTTAAGTATTCCTTTGAAATGCATACCAATATATAGACAGTATTGCTAAATTTGTTTAAATTTTTAAAGCCAATCAACACATGAAAAAGAAAATCTACGCACTGATTATAGTGTCAGTATTGATTTTGGGATATGATCTAAATATTATACAGGCACAATTCAAAATCGATGCCCAGATCCGACCCAGATTTGAACTCCGCGATGGTTACCAAAAACTCGCACCTCAGAACTTAGTTCCGGCAGCATTCATTTCGCAAAGATCCCGAATAAGCTTTAGTTATGAGACAGAAAACTTTAAACTGAAATTTACTCCGCAAGATGTAAGAATATGGGGTGATGAGGCAAATTTCACAATCGGAGGAAATCATGGTGATAACTCTTCACTTGATCTATTCGAAGCCTACGCAGAAATTAAAATGGGTGAAATCGGATGGATTTCGGTTGGCCGTCAGCAAATGTTTTACGATAATGAATGGATTCTTGGCGCCCGAAACTGGAATCAAAACGGAAATGCAAACGATGCGGTTATTCTGAAACTAAAGCCATTTGGATGGAATCTTCATCTGGGTACTTCGTGGAATACAAAAGTTGAACCTTCGTTCAACAATCTTTATCCAACAGATCGATATAAATCACTGAACTATTTGTGGCTAAATAAATCTATTTCTGAAAGTTTGAATTTTTCCTTGCTTCATGTTTCTTCCGGCCAAACTCAAACCGACAGCACAAATACGCTTAACTTTAGGCACACTTCAGGTTTTTATACTGAGTACAAACCGGGAAATCTGAGCGTTCTTGCAAATGCTTATTACCAATATGGTAAAAGCCAAACGGCAAAACCTGTCAATGCTTACCTGATTGCGTTAGACGCATCCTATAAAGCTGGAAATCTAACTCCGGGTGCCGGAATAACCTACCATTCGGGTAATTCAAAAACAGGGGCATCGTTTAAAGAGGATCAACTTTTCGACCTTATGTTTACTTCACGTCACAGATATTTTGGATTAATTGATTATTTCCGAACAATTTCTTCACACACCAAGCAAGGGGGTCTTGCAGATTATTATCTTTACATTGATTATAAGTTTTCAAAATCTGTAAGTGTCAGAAATACATCCCATTATTTCCAGTTGGCTCAAACTAATTCAAGCACTCCTGCTAATAAAAATCTGGGATATGAGAACGATTTAGTGTTGAAATACAAGTTTTCAGATTGGGGTGCTCTGGAAAGTGGATATATGTTTTTTTTACCAACAGCTTCCTTGGAAACAATACAGGGCGTTGCAAACAGTAAGTTTTCGCAGTTTTTTTACCTGCAGTTAACGCTCACACCTGCCTTGTTTAATCAGGCTGACAAAAAATAATAATACTGACTATTATATTTAATTTATACCGATATGAAACTCAAATCACTTATTTTTTTCATGATTTTTGCGATTCTTTTGTCTTCTTGCGCTTCAAGAAAAAGAAAGGATCAGACAATTAGCCTTTCAGGAGCATTTGCACTTTATCCATTAGCTATCAAATGGTCGGAAGAATATAAAAAGGAACATCCGGAGATACGTTTCAATATTTCAGGAGGTGGCGCAGGGAAAGGCATGGCTGATGCTTTGGCTGGGACTGTTGATTTGGGTATGTTTTCAAGAGAAATTTCTCAGGAAGAAAAAGATAGAGGTGTATGGTGGGTTGGTTTAACAATTGATGCTGTTTTACCAACACTTAGCGCGGAAAATCCATTTCTGGAAATTATTAAGAACCGCGGCTTAACCCGAGAAGAATTTGCGGGAATTTTTATTGAAGGAAAAATTAAGGACTGGGGAGTCTTACTTAAAACCTCTGACAGTAAAGAAATTATGGTTTATACCAGAGCCGATGCATGTGGAGCATCAGAAACATGGGCAAAATATATGGGGGGAAAGCAAGAAAATCTTTTAGGAATTGGTATATTTGGCGATCCCGGTTTGGCTGAAGCTGTTGTAAAAGATGCTGGTGGTATTGCATATAATAATACCAACTATGTTTATGATATTAAGACGGGGAACAAGAGGCCAGGAATTGAAGTTGTTCCAATTGATATTAACGGAAACGGTATAATTGATCCGGAAGAGAATTTTTATGATAAGGTTGATTTGGTTTTGAAGTCTATTGCAGATGGTGTTTATCCATCTCCTCCTGCCCGGGAATTATATTTTGTTTCCAAGGGTAAGCCTGCTAAAGCTCAGGTTCTGGATTTTATTAGATGGACGCTTACAGATGGACAAAAATTTGTTGCTGAAGCTGGATATGTGCCAATTGACCAAAATAAAATAAACGGCTATTTGGAGACACTAAAATAATTGCATGTTATTCAGAAGGTTATTTTTTGATAAGATTTCCAGTATTTGGATGGTTGCCTCCTTGGCAACCATTCTTCTTATGCCTTTGATTATAGGTATTGGGCTGTACATTAAAGCCATGCCACTGTTTGAAAATACATCAGTTTTAAAACTCGTTTTTTCTTCTGAATGGGCTCCTTCAAAGGGAGCCTTTGGCTTTTGGCCGTTTATCTCAGGTTCTCTGTATGTAACAGCTATATCATTTGTTTTTGCTGCACCTGTTTGTCTTTTCGCAGGAATATATTTAACCCAGTATGCCTCAAAAAGACTTGTGGCGATTATGCACCCGGTAATTGATATTCTCGCCGGACTACCGTCAGTGATCTATGGTGTTTGGGGTGTACTAATCGTTGTTCCTTTTATTTCAGATTACGCAGCTCCGTTTTTTAATACTTCATCTTCAGGTTATTCTATTTTTGCAGGAGGTTTGGTGCTTGCAATTATGTGTGTGCCGTACATGCTGAATATGCTGATCGAAGTATTCAAAACAGTACCAGCCGGGATGAAAGAAGCATCACTATCCCTTGGCGCAACTTTCTGGGAATCAATAAAACATGTTGTTATAAAAAAGAGTTTTGCCGGAATTATATCCGCTTACGGACTCGGAATTGCAAAAGCTTTTGGTGAAACAATTGCGGTTATGATGGTTGTTGGTAACCAGATGCTTAACTCTCCAAATCCATTTCATGCAGGATATCCATTGCCAGCCCTGATTGCAAATAACTACGGTGAGATGATGTCCATTCCAATGTATGATTCTGCATTGATGTTCGCAGCACTAATTTTACTTGTTATTATTTTGGCAATTAACCTTGTGTTCAGGTATTTCATTTACAAAACACAAAAGCAATGAACCGGAGAAAGATAATTGAGGAATATATCTTTAAAGCTCTTTCAGCTTTTGCTGCCTATTCATTGATAGCTATACTTTGCTTTATTATTCTAATCATTTTCATAAAGGGATTTGGTGCACTCAACCTCGACATGATAATTAAAACTCCAAAAGGTGGTTTTTATTATGGGGGAGAAGGTGGTGTATTGAACGCAATTGTTGGTTCACTATATATTGCTTTTGGAGCAACACTTATTGCTGTTATTATTGGTATGCCGGCAGCTTTGTATATCAATGTGCACCTGATTAAGCAAAAACGCACTCAAAATACCATCCGTTATTTTCTTGACGCATTATGGGGAATTCCTTCAATTGTTTACGGTGCATTTGGTTTTACTGCCATGCTTCTTCTGGGAATGAATTCTTCTCTGATTGCAGGGATTTTAACCGTTGCTTTATTGGTAACTCCCATTATGGTGCGGACATTTGATGAAGTACTCAGTACTATTCCCAAGGGACTTCATGAAGCTTCACTTGCACTTGGTTCAACAAAATCTGAAATGGCCTACCGGGTTCTTTTCAAACAAGGGTTTTCAGGTTTTATAACTGCTATTTTGCTTTCATTTGGCCGGGGTATTGGAGATGCAGCATCCGTACTTTTTACGGCAGGTTATACAGATCTCATTCCAGTTAATCTTGATGAACCTGCAGCAACTTTGCCACTTGCAATATTTTTTCAGCTTGGATCCCCGATTCCTGAGGTAAGAGAAAGGGCTTTTGCCTCAGCAACCATCCTCACGGTAATAATACTGATTATCAGCCTTGTTGCCCGTTATCTTGCAAAGAGGTATTCAAAATCGAATATTAAATAAAGTTTTATGGATATGTCACAAATCACAGAAGAAAAATTTTCCGAAACCGGCTCACTTACGGAGGATTCATTATCCATACTGCGTATCATGAACTTAAATGTTTATGCAGAAAAACACCATATTCTCAAGAATATAAATCTTGAAATTCCTAAAAACAAAGTGACAGTTCTTCTAGGTCCGTCTGGCTGTGGCAAAACTACCATGCTCAAATGCATGAACAAACTTACCGATCTTTATAAGGAGCTTAAAGTTACAGGTAGCATTTTTATTGAGGATGACGACATTCTGAATACTTCTACAAATATATCGGTGTTGCGTCAAAAAATGGGTCTCTTATCACAAAGGCCATATCCTCTGCCCGTTTCAATCTATAAAAATGTGGCATATGGCATTAAGTTAAAGGGAATACGTGATAAAAAGCTTATAGAGTATAGCGTAGAAAAGAATCTTAGGGAAGTTGGATTGTGGGATGAGGTTAAAAACCGACTTCACTCACCTGCAACCGGATTGTCTATTGGACAGCAACAGAGATTATGTCTTGCGCGCGGTTTGGCCGTTAAACCACGAATTATTCTTGCCGATGAGCCAACTTCTGCTTTGGATCCGATTTCCAGCAAAATTATTGAGAATCTGTTCAAAGACCTTAAAAAACATTATACCATAATTCTTGTTACTCATGTTTTGAGACAAGCTATGCGACTTGCAGATAACGTTGTTTTTATGTCATATGGCGAAATAATTGAACAGGGTACTCCTGATGAACTATTTAAAAATCCTAAAACAGATAAGCTGAAGGAATACCTGATTGAGGGGAATTAGGGAGAATTTGTTAAAATTGAATTCAGCTTATTTAAAAAGCTTATATATCAGGCATAAGTCAACGACATTGATTATTTATCTTATGACAAAGCAATTGGAACAAAAATTATTCACTTTTATTTATAAGAAATGCAGTTTAACCACGAATTAGTTTTCTTTATAGTTTTTACTATTTTTATCGTATCGGTATTACTTGTCGATTTGTTACTTATTGGCCGTAAACGCCATATTTTGACCACCATGGAAGCGGCTATCTGGACAAGTGTCTGGGTGAGTTTTGCTATTGGTTTTTATTTCCTGATTTTTTATTTTGGGGACAAACTTCACAACATTTCGTCTTTCAGCGATCTCCAGATTGTTGCTGCAAAGTATGCGCCACATCTTACTTTCACTCCCGGCGACTTGGCACAATCTCTTGCTGAATACAGAAAAAACATGGCAACTGAGTATATTACCGGTTACCTGATCGAATATACACTTTCATTGGATAATGTATTCGTAATACTTATGATTCTTACCGGGTTTTCTGTTCCTGAAAAAAATTATAAAACTGTTCTTTTCTGGGGGATACTTGGAGCTATAGCGATGAGATTTGTGTTTATTTTCCTTGGAGCAGCTATGGTGCAGAAGTTCCAATGGACTCTTATCCTTTTCGGTGCATTTTTGGTTTATTCGGGAGTGAAAATCTTTATTGAAAGGAATAAAGAACAAAAAATTGAGGTTGATAAACATCCAATTGTAAAATTAGCTTCAAAATGGTTCAGGATTTATCCGAAGTTCGAAGGAAATAAATTCATTCACAAGGAAAACGGAGTTTATTATATTACTCCACTTTTAATTGTGCTTGTTGTCATTGAGTTTACAGATTTGATTTTCGCTTTCGACAGCATACCAGCAATTTTTTCTGTTACCAGAGATCCTTACATTGTTTTCTTTTCAAATATTTTTGCAATAATTGGTCTGCGTTCATTATTCTTCCTTGTGATCAAAATCTTCTACCTGTTTACCTATTTAAAAGAAGGGATTTCAGTTTTACTGATTTTCATTGGATTGAAGCTGGTATTTCATAGCTGGCTTGATGACATTGGTTATAAAAGTGTATATTCTTTATACTTTATTCTAAGTGTTCTTGCCGGAAGTATTATTATTTCGTTACTATTCCCTAGAAAAAAAGCATTAGTACCGTAATTCTCCGTTTAATCGAAGTTCAGTTTAAGATTAGCGTGGTTTTATAGCGAGGAAAGCATGCCTTTTCCTGAACTTTTGTCTGGATGAGAAATGATTTTAAGACCTTCAAAACCGAGCCTTCAATCTTTGCCGTAGATTCAAGCAAAGAAATGAATACTAAACAATAACATCCGCATAAAAACAAATCAATTTGCCCTTCTAAATCTCCTCATTAATAAGGAACTTAGAAGGGCAAAATTTTTAGGGTAAATTCAGAATTGGAAAAACCTTTGAAACTCTATAATCTGAATTTAAAATATACTTTATTTTGTCTTATCAATACTCCACCCAGCTTTCAGGCCGAAGATAAACCATGTTAGACTTACGGTTCCGGCAGCGAAAATGGTATCACCAAATACACGAAGCCATTTGAACGTTTGAATATACGGCTGTTGCATGAATTCTGCTGAGCGTGCATACCATAAACCTTCTTGCACACTGGCAACAGTTTGTGCCAGTCCGATCGGCAGTACACTGATAAATACCATGGCAGCCAATCCTATGTTTATGCTCCAGAACGCGAATTTTATCCACCTTTCTTTCCATACAATCTCTTTTTGCATATCCCTCAATACAAACAGCATTAGACCAATACCGAGCATTCCATACACGCCGAAAAGGGCTGTATGTCCGTGAACCGGAGTTGTATTGAGTCCCTGCATGTAATATAAAGCAATAGGGGGATTTATTAAAAATCCGAAGATGCCGGCTCCAACAAGATTCCAGAATGCAACCGCAATAAAGAAATAGATTGGCCACTTGTAGGCTTTTATCCATTCGGCTCCACGACTTATTTTTAGACTGTCGTAGGCTTCAAATCCCATTAAAACAAGAGGTACAACTTCCAGAGCACTGAAAGTCGCTCCTAGCGCCATCACAGCGGTTGGTGTACCTGTGAAATATAAATGGTGAAATGTTCCAAGTATTCCTCCGGAAAGGAAAACAATGGTTGAAAAAAGTACGGCAAGGGTTGCTGTGGATGTCTTCAAAAGTTGCATACGAACAAACAGAAAAGCAACAACAACAGCTGCAAATACTTCAAAGAAGCCTTCTACCCAAAGATGCACCACCCACCAGCGCCAGTATTCGGCCACAGCAAGATTCGTCTGACGGCCCCACATAAGTCCTGCACCATAAAATGCAGCAATTGCGATTGTGGAAATCAGAAACAGGATTAAAAGATTTCGGCTTTCAGTTCTTTGTCTGATTGCTGGTAAGATAGCCCTTCCCATAAGAAACAACCAGATAATTAAGCCAACAAAAAGAAATATCTGCCAGAAGCGTCCCAGGTCAACATACTCATAACCTTGATGTCCTAACCAGAAATTTTGTATCAATCCCAGTTTTTGCATAACACCCATCCATTGGCCAATCAACGAGCCAACCACTATAACCAGCAAGGCTATAAAAAGAAAATTGACTCCCAGCTTTTGAAATTTAGGTTCACTGCCGGAAATAGCCGGAGCATAATATAATCCGGTAGCCAACCAGGACGTTGCAATCCAGAAAATTGCAATCTGAATATGCCAGGTTCTGGAAATTGAATAGGGAAGCCATTGTGCAAGCGGAATACCATAGAATGACTGCCCTTCTACCCCATAATGTGCTGTTACAACACCCATAATAACCTGCACAAGAAGCAAAGCTGTTACAACCCAGAAATATTTTACAGTAGCCTTTTGTGAGGGAGTCTGAATATCATTTAAATTAGGAAATACTGTGGGCATACTTTCAGAAGCTTCATCTCTTTTTCGGGCATAATACCAAACCATTAATCCAATTCCTGCCAAAAGCATCATAACCGAAAAGCCTGTCCATAGCAATAATGCTCCAGTGGGTCGGTTCCCAACTAATTCTTCAGCTGGCCAGTTGTTTGTGTAAGTAACTTTTTGATCAGGTCTTTCCGTAACACAAGCCCACGATATCCAAAAGAAAAATGCATTCAGCAAACGAACACGTTCAGGATCTTTGAGAGAGTTTTCGGGAATGCTGTAAGCGTCGCGCAAACCAGCAAGCGCAGGGTCGTTGGTGAATAATCCCCCGTAAAAAATACTATTTTGTGCAATTGCTTCCGCACGCAAACTGGAAATAATCAGAGTATTTGTTTCAGGGCTATAACCATTCTTTCGCAAATCTTTCTGAAGAGTTATTTTTAATGCAGCTTGTCGCTCTTCGCTTAGCTTTTCGTAGGGAATACTATCAGTGCGCAATGCCAACTGATTCAAGATGTAAACAGCTTCTTTGTGAAGCCAGTCTGCACTCCAATCCGGTGCCTGATATGCACCATGTCCCCAAACCGTTCCTAATTCCTGACCGCCAAGTGATTGCCAAATATTCTGCCCATCCTTGATGTCCTGTCCTGTAAATAAAATAGTTCCGTTTTCGGTCATTACTTTTTCAGGAACTGGAGGCGCCTGACGGTATATTTCCCTTCCATAATAAAGAAGCACAGCAAAGGAAATAGTCATTACGGCAATAAAGCCAAACCATAGTTTTTTTGTTGACATAATTTTTATTTTATTGGATTTGTAGAGTGTAAATTCTTACAATAATTCTGACAAATGTATAGTATTATTTACTAAAAGACAAAAAGGTCTTTTAGTAAATAATAAATTATTTTATATTTGTAAAAGGAATTTGAAAATATATTAAAAGCAGTGTTCAACAAGGAAACCGAATACGCACTTAGGGGAATGGTTTATATTCAGGTTCAGAACCTGAAGGATAGACGACCTGGAATAGCCGAAATTGCGACAGAAATTGAGGCGCCGCATTTTTTTACGGCTAAAATTTTACAGCGACTTGTGAAATTGGGATTTGTGTTTTCAATAAAGGGTAAAGGAGGGGGATTTTATTTTGATCGTGAGAAATCAAACCTCCCTTTGAGAGAAATTATTCTGGTAACCGAAGGCAATAAAACATTTTCTGGTTGTGGTTTTGGGTTGAAACATTGTGATGAATCCAATCCATGTCCATTACATGAACAATACGCGCCAATTCGGGAGGCAATTTACAATCTTGTTTCTGAGGAAACAGTTCAAAGTCTTGCTGAGAAGACAATTAGCGGGCAGAAATTTTTCCCCTGAAGGAATAATTTGGAAACCAAAAAACTAAGCACAGATACCCAATCATTCTAGATTCAGCATTACTGCCAAACTGTAGTCTGATAATACCTGTGCTCAGTAAAAAAATTAGATCATTATAAACATTTCCTGATCTGTCATGCAGAATGTGCATTTTTCATCCATACTTGCTTTTTCGTAGGTATTTCCGCAAACCGGACAAACAGCATAATCGAAAGACAATGTGTATTCAGAATTAATGGAGGCCAAAGCTTTCATGTAAAATTCATGATGTTTTTTCTCTGTGTCCATCGCCCAGTTAAAAGATTTTGTAGCTTTTTCTACATTCTCAGCTTTTGCATCAGCAAGAAACTGGGGATACATAGTAGTAACTTCATAATTTTCGCCTTCCATGGCTGCCTGAAGGTTTTCGGCGGTTGTTTTAACTTCAAACTCAGGGGTAAATGCATCCATTTTCTCTCCTAATCCTTCGAGAACTTTAGTATGGTTTCCTGCATGGATTGATTCTGATTTTGAAGCAGCATCAAAGAGTTTTGCAATAGTGTCATTGCCTTCTTCTCTTGCTTTCTGTGCAAAGGCAGCGTATTTGGCGCTGGCAGTAGTTTCGCCGATAATTCCGGCTTTTAGATTGGCAATAGTTTTTTCAGGTTTAGCTTGACTACAACCGCTAAAGGCGATCAGACAAACAACAGCAAACAGCATAATGATTTTCATGGTTATTGATTTTAGGTTTAGTACTATAAAGGCATCATATAATTATATACAAGTGTTCCTCCGAAAAAGCCTGTCAGACTTACAAAAACTGCAGCAAGTCCGTAAAATGCAAATGCAAGCCACTTCAGATTTGAGTCTTCTTTTTTTCCTGCCAGAAGAAAAATTCTTAAGGCTGAGGTCAGAACTAATGCGCCTAAAGTTAGCCACGCAAATAATTCATGAGTTTCCTTAACCTCATCTGCAGCACCTGCCATTTCAGCAGTAAAAAAGGTGCCAGTGAACACAGCGGCCATTGCAGACAGGGTTCCTATTGTAAGGAGATAAAATCCCAGTTTTGAAAGGCAGACCTCTTTTTTGTAGAATACCCAGATAAGATCGGCAAGAAAACCAACAGCAACAAGGGCAACAGGAAAATGTACTAACATCGGATGAAAATGGCTAGTAGAAATCATAGTTTTAAGTATTAGGTGTTTCAATTGAAATCTCTTTCTCTTCGGCAATAAGATGGTTTGCCTCCTGAGGCTCAGCATGAATAAAAATCTCTGACCTTTTAATTACTGAGTTAATTTCTTTTTCCACTTTATCGCATATTTCATGTACCTCGATCAAGCTCAGATGTGGTTCAAAATGAATATTAACCTTGATAAATGTATCGGCTCCGGAAGTGCGAACTTTAAGGCTGTGGAAATATTTTATTTCAGATATAGTTGCTAAAACTTCATTAACCTTTTTAACAGAATCAGCCGGCGCTTTATCAAGTAATACATCTATTGCTCTCTTTCCTAGTCTTATTGAGATTAATACTACGATAAAGGCAACAGCTAATGCGGCAACTGCATCTGCAAAGTAGAATCCAAAATTTGCAAAAATCAATCCAAGCAAAACAACTACAGAGCTCCATATATCCGTAGAAAAGTGCAGTGCATCGGCCTCAAGTGCCTGACTATTATGTTTTTTTGCAACTCTTGATAATGCTCTCGAACGGGAAATGTCAATAATTATTGAGCTTATTACAACAATGTAACTCCAATAGCTTACTTCAATATGAGTCTCACCGCTAATCAGGCGGAAAACTGCTTCGTAGACTATCCACACGCAGGTTATCAGTAACAATGAGGTTTCTATTAGTGCGGATAAATTTTCGATTTTGCCATGACCGTAATTGTGTTCCCTGTCTGCAGGTTTGTCGGAAACCCTAACTGAAAAATATGTAATAATTGCAGCTACAAGGTCAAGACCTGAATGCAATGCTTCAGATAATATCCCGAGACTTCCTGTTAACAGACCAATAGCGAGTTTTGAACCTGTTAAGAAAATTGCTGCAAAAACAGAAAGCAGTGCGACTTTTTGCTTTTCTTTCTCCATTTTAATATTTTAAAACACTTAGAAATTTAGTAATTATAAAGCAATCATTTTCCAAAAATTATGCACTGGAATACTTAGGAGGCTGAAAGACAGAAGAGAAGTAAAAGTTTTTAAAAGAATAAGATATTGGGACTACTTTAAAAGTGAAGCAGGGTTGAAATTGAAATGGATGATAGGTTTTTACTAAAAAAACAACAGTAAGTAAAGTGTGTGATCCGTGTGTATGCTCCACATCTCCGGATTTTTCAAGTGGTAAAGAATGTGTAGAAAACTCGGGGTGAATGTTTTCCAGATAATATTCACAATCCGTAGTTAGAAAAATTATTCCGGTTATTAGTAATAGACTTACGATATAGCTTAGGAATTGCTTCATTCAGACAAATGTAGGAAAAAAATTATCGATTGACTTACAAAATAGTTAAAAATATCCCTTTAAATCCCCATTGATTAAAATCCTGAAAACATCAATGTGATACCACATTTTTGCATAAAAGTACATTAGAATTGCCATGCCAACTACAAATGTTAAGAGTAAGCCCAGAGACCTTCCGGCCATTGAGTTTCCAGATTTAATTGCCTTAATGGAAATTTTTGTTACCCAGTCTTCGAGCTTTATAAATAATGGATAGAAAACCAGAACGATTATCCCCATACCAATTAAAGTAAAAGTAAGTGGTTTATAGTTGGATTTATAGCTAACCATAAAATCGCTGATTGCGTTTGTAAGCAGGTTAGCCGTGAGCAAAGTAAGAGTTGTAACAATAAACCTGAAAAAAAAGCGATACATATTAATGGTGTTTATGAGGTGGCAAAAATATCCATTTAATTAGTCTTTATCTCTACTCGGATAATAAAAACATGGCAATCACAGCAATTATTAAACAGGTTAGGGAAACAACATCAATTGCTTTGCCATAACGCGATGTGTAAACCGAACATGCCATCACTTTCAAACAATTGTTTTGTAATCATTTTTATATATATTTGATCAAGTATCCAAAAACATAATTGAGCATCGCTTTTTACCTGATAAATCCTTGGAGGTTTGAATAAATTTCAGCCAATGACAAGGAGAAATTAAATATCGTATCATGAAGTATGACTTAAAGCATATTGCTGGTCTTCTGAAGGAGCATTGCGGTGTTGATATCTTGAGCTATGAATCAGGCTTCATTGAAAAAGCATTAGGTACAAGGCTTTCTGTTACTCATTACAGTACATTTCTGGAATACCAGAACTTTCTGGAGGGAAACCCTGAAGAGGCTAAAACTTTTTTGGAATCAATTAATATTTCTTATTCTGAATTTTTCAGAAATAACCTTACTTTTTCTGTACTTGAGAGAATCATTTTACCCCAACTCATCCATTTAAAGAAAAAGTCAAGAAGAAAAGAAATCCGTATCTGGTCTACAGCATGTGCATCCGGACAAGAAGCTTATAGTTTAGCAATGATTCTTGAGGATGTCTTAAGTTTGAATGGAGAAAAAATCAATTATCGAATTTTTGCAACCGATCATTCTGAAGTCCAGGTTTCAATGGCGCAAGAAGGGCATTATTCTAAAGAGCTGGTTACCAATATCACCCTGAAACGTCTTGATAATTGGTTTATAAAGAGTAAGGATTTATATGCTGTCAGGCCAGAGCTTAAATCCAATATTGACTTTTCCGTTTTTGATCTTTTTGATACCAAACTTGACAGTCCGACTGTAAGTATCTTTGGGGATTTTGATATTGTGGTTTGTGCGAATCTACTTTTTTATTACAAGAGCAAAGATCAGAACGGTATTTTAAAAAAGCTTAGTAGTTGTTTATCCAATGAAGGTTTCTTGATAACAGGGGAAACTGAAAGAGAAATTGCTGAGAAAAACAGATTCTTTGAAGTTTATCCCCAATCTGCTATTTTCAGATATTCGCATTCAATGCAGTTGACTTAAGAAAACATGAATGAGGAAATATTAGTTAGAATTGAAATTCAGCTTATTTAAAAAAGTTTATATTTCAGGCTTAAGTCAACGACATTGTTATTCAAATTAGTAAAAAAAGAATCTTGTTTTTGAAGAAGGAATTTTAATATTTAAAAAAAGCACCAATGAATTTGAGAAATATTAAAATAGTAACGCAGATCATTTTAGGGTTATTCCTAATGTTGCTTATTGTCATTATCCTTGGCGTTGTATCAGTTCAAATGAATAATAAGTTACAGGAGCAAACTCAGACTATATACGATCATCCTTTGAAAGTCGCTCAGGCATTAGGATATCTAAAGGCTGATGTATTGTCAATCAGTCATGAAATGAAAGATAGGTTTATTGAAAAAGATATCAGCAGGATAGATTATGACATCAAACAAATGGAAGATTTGAATGCTCATGCATTTAAAACGATTGAAATTATTTATGAAAATTACCTTGGTCCCCGGACTGATGTTGACTCTATAAAACTTAGTCTTGACAGTTGGAACCTAATTCGAAAAGAAACAATTGAATTGCTGAGGATTGGGCAAATGGAAGAAGCATATCAAAGAAATACGGATTTTGGCATCGAAGAAACCCATGAAAAAAGAATATTGAGCGCAATTCAAGTAGTATCTGATTATGCTGATACCAAGGGAGAAACCCTTCTCAAGTATTCCATTGAATTAAGGAATACATTAAATCTGCGTTTGATTATTTTTGTCGCTGGATTTCTGATTATCTCCCTGTTAATTAATTATTTTTTATTGAAGAGCATTCAAAACCCATTATATGAAATGATTAGAGCTGCTAAGCGATTTCATGATGGAGATATGAGTTCGCGTAGCAGCTTTACTTCAAAGAATGAATTTGGCCAATTATCCTCAACTTTTAATGTATTGGTGGAGAGAATTCAGGCAAATACTGAATTAAGTGAAAAAGCCAGCAATCTGGCAAAACTGATGCTGAGTGAAGATGATGCTAAGAAATTTTTCCATTCTTTGCTTGATGCCTTGTCTGAAAATTTGAACTCAAATATGGCAGCAGTTTACCTTTTAAGTGAAGATAAAACTGTATTTGAACATTTCGAATCCATTGGAATTGAGAAAAGCGCACGGGAATCTTTTGATGCGAATTATCTGGAAGGTGAATTTGGACTTGCTCTATCTTCTCAAAAGATTCAGCATATTAAAGATATTTCTGAAAGCACCCGTTTTGTATTTAACACTGTAATGGGCAAGTTTATCCCAAAAGAAATTATAACTATTCCAATTGTATCTGCAAATGAGGTTATTGCAGTTATTTCGCTAGCCAGCATTAGTTCTTATTCTACACAATCTTTAAATCTTCTAAACAAAGTTTTGAATACAATGAGTGCGAGGGTTGAAGGGATTCTGGCATACAGACAAATAAGAGTTATTCTTTCAAGACTTGAACATCAGAATAGTGAGCTTCAAGCACAAAAAAACGAATTGTTTTCGCAATCTGCAGAATTATTGGAGCAAAACACCGAACTGGAAATGCAGAAGATGCAGCTTAGTGAAGCCAGTCGCTTAAAAACTAACTTCTTGTCAAATATGAGTCACGAATTGAGAACTCCTCTCAATTCAGTTATTGCCTTATCTGGCGTTCTAAACAGGCGACTTTCCAAACTTATACCCGAAGAGGAGCATTCCTATATTGAAGTTATAGAACGGAACGGTAAACATTTGTTGGAGCTTATTAACGACATTCTTGACATCGCCCGTATCGAAGCTGGTAGAGAGGAAATGGATATCTCAGATTTTAGCGTAAATAGTCTTATCGACGAGGTTGTAAGTATGGTCAAACCTCAGGCAAAGGTTAAAGGAATTGAATTATTAAGACTTTCTTCAGATACTGAAATATTTGTTAATTGCGATTCATCCAAACTAAAACATATTCTTCAGAATCTTATTGGTAATGCAGTGAAATTTACCGAAAAGGGAAAGGTTGAAGTTTCATGTAAAACAGATGGGAGAAATTTTATAACTATTGTAAAAGACACAGGTATTGGCATAGTGGAGAATAATCTGGAACACATTTTTGATGAATTTAGACAAGCAGATAGCAGCACATCGCGAAGATATGGTGGAAGCGGTCTGGGATTGGCAATTGCCAAAAAATATGCAAACCTTCTTGGTGGCACAATTACAGTGAAAAGTATTATTGAAAAGGGGTCTGAATTTACCATTACACTCCCGGTGAAATATTCCCCTGAACTAAGAATTGTTGAAAAAGAAAACATTACTTATTTTAAGTCGGGAAATCAACCTGTTCAAACAATCAGTAGCTCGTTAACTTCTTCAAAAACTGTTCTTCTGGTTGAAGACAGTGAGCCAGCAATTATCCAGATAAAAGATTTTCTGGAAGAGAGCGGATACCAGATTATTGTTGCTCATAATGGGATTGAGGCTCTGGGAATAATCGAATACACAACCCCCGATGCAATGATCCTGGATCTGATGATGCCGGAAGTTGACGGTTTCGAAGTTTTAAAACAATTACGTAACGCAGAGCCCACAGCTCATATTCCCGTACTCATCCTTACCGCAAAGCATATTACCAAAGAAGAACTTGCTTTTCTGAAAAGAAATAATATTCACCAGCTAATTCAAAAAGGAGCTGTAAGCCGCATTGAACTGATGAATTCACTGACCAATATGATGTTTCCTGCAAAAGAAGAAGTTTTAATTGCTAAACGACTTCCCCAATCGATTAAAGGTAAGCCAAGTATACTTGTAGTCGAGGATAATCCGGATAATATGATTACTGTAAAAGCATTACTTGCTGATGCTTTCACAGTGATCGAAGCTATCGACGGTTTGATGGCTGTTGAATTGTGCAAACAACATAACCCTAATCTAATATTGATGGATATTGCACTACCGGGAATGGATGGAATTGAAGCCTTTAAAATTATTCGTAAGGATGTGAAATTGCAGCACATACCAGTAATCGCGCTTACTGCCAGTGCAATGAATACCGACAAGGAAACAATTCTTGCTCATGGATTTGATGCATACATTTCTAAACCAATTGAGGGAAAATTATTTTTTAAAACCATAAATAATACTTTATTTGGAGAATAGTATTTTGTAAAATTGGAATAGATAAATCAAATGATGATTGCAAGAGAAATAAGAATGTTGGAACTAAAAAAAGAAGTTAAGCTGCTTTTATCCAACTTAGGCGAAGATAAAAAGTATGATTTAAAATCATTGGTGTCCGGTAAAAAAATGAAAATGCGCTGTAGCCTCTTATTCTATTGCGTCCCTGACTTCGGCATGAGCTCAGTCGAACGCTGGGACTTAAACTAAGGGGTTGATTATAATTCTACCAATATTTAGTCCCGATGAGACTGTCCCGTCAGTGACAACATAATGGTAGAAAACCTGATGCAAATTTGAACAAAGTCCCGTTAGGCACGAAATATATTTTAAGCTGACAATAGTGATTCATAATAAGGTTTAAATAGTGGAGATTCGGCAAAATTAGCAATAGTGATGAAAGAGTATTTAAAAAATAGTAAGGCCAGTAAAAATTCCAAGAGGAAAATTCTCATTGTTGAGGAAGATCAGGATATTCTTTCTGCACGTGCATCTAATGCTGCACTACTAAATCTTCTTGATGATTATAAGACCGAAAAAGACCTTCGTGAAAAAGCTGAAAAGGCCTTGTTTGAAAGTGAACAGCGTTTTGCAAATTTCATGGAGAATGCCAGCGATATTGTTTTTACTACTTCGCTAGAGGGAATTTTCACTTTTATGTCTCCAAATAAAAAAGCTTTTAAAGCCGATTTTGCAAAAATAGCTATTGGAGAGTCTTTTGAAAATTATATTTATCCTGATGATTTAAAAATTTGTCGTAACTTTTTTAAACAAATCATTGAAACTGGCGCTGAAGTCACAAGCCCAGACTACCGTGTCAGATATATTGACGGTTCAATTCGCTGGCATTCTACCCGGGGATCCGCAATGACAGATTCTGAAGGCAATATATTTGGGATTTTAGGTATTGCTAGGGATATTTCAGAAAGAAAAATAGCCGAGGATTCTCTCTGGATAAGCGAATCCAAATACCGTTTACTTGCCGATCACATGACCGATGTTATCTGGCTTATGGATATGAATCTGAATACAACTTATATAAGTCCTTCTGTAATGAAAACCCGAGGGCTAGGCATTGAGGAAATCCAGAATATGAGATTGGAGCAGCATCTTACTCCTTCCTCACTTAAGTTAGCATTGGAAATTTTTAAAGAGGAAATAGTTAAGATTGGAAATGACCCGGGATATACTTTTACAAGAACAATTGAGCTGGAGTTTTACCATAAAGATGGGTCAACTATTTGGCTTGAGTACCGTTTCAGCCTCATTCGTGATGAGAACAAAAATCCCATTTCTATTTTAGGTGAGGGAAGAGATATTAATGATCGAATGCTAATGCAGGAAACTTTGCGTAAAAGCGAAGAAAAGCTGAGTTTTTATATAAAAAACTCGCCAATGGCTGTGATTGAATGGGACTCGGAATTTACTATTACCAGATGGACAGGTGATTCCCAGAAAATTTTTGGCTGGAAGCCTGAGGAAACAATTGGAAAAACAATCCTTGATTTGAATTTAGTTTTTGAACCTGATATTCCTCTGGTAAGAAACACTATGGAACGCCTATCAAACGGTACTTATAATAAAGTTATTTCAAGTAACCGAAACTACAAAAAAGATAAAACGGTCATTAATTGTGAATGGTATTACACGGTTCTGAAAGACTCACAAGGTAAAATGCGATCTACAATGACGCAGATACTGGATATCACCAAAAGAAGGATAGCCGAGCAGGAAATTCAAAAGCTTAACCAGACTTTAGAAAACCGAGTTAATATTAGAACGGCACAACTTGAGGCCGCAAATATTGAGCTTGAAGCTTTCAGTTATTCGGTGTCTCACGATTTAAGGGCACCATTGCGACATATCAGTGGATTCATTAACCTGTTTCTTGAAAATAACGCTTCGCAACTTAATGAAGAGGCCCTGGGCTACTTGAAAACTGTAACAAATTCAGCTACTGAGATGAGCCAGTTAATTGATGCACTATTGTCATTTTCAAAACTCAACCGTACTGAGCTTAAAAAAACATCAGTTGAAACTTCATTGTTAATGAGACAAGGACTGCAGCTTTTTAATCATGAAATAAAAAAACGAAATATTGTAATTAAGATAGGAGAACTTTATGAATCGTATAGCGATCTTCAACTTATGAGACTTGTTTGGACCAATCTTATTTCTAATGCTATTAAATATACAAGTCATACAGAGAATGCAGTTATTGAAATCGGCAGCTACGTTGAAAATAGCGAATCAGTATTCTTTATAAAAGACAATGGTGCAGGCTTTGATATGAAGTATTCTGACAAATTATTTGGCGTTTTTAAGCGCTTACATAAGCCGCGTGATTTCGAGGGAGTTGGTATTGGACTTGCTAATGTGAAGCGTGTAATATCCAGGCATGACGGACGTTGTTGGGCAACAGGTGAGGTCGGAAAGGGGGCCGTATTTTATTTTAGCTTGCCATTGGAGCAAAAACTTTTAAGTACATAATCAAGAGATTTTCCAAAGCAGTTTATATGGAATTATATTTGAAATAGGATGAAAAGCGAACAACCCATTAAAATCCTTCATCTCGAAGACGACCCGTCCGATTCATTGTTAGTGCAATCAATCCTGAAACGAGCCAATATCAGGATCGAATATTATTTTGCTGATAGCGAAAAAGATTATTGCAATTTTCTTAAAGTGAAGGATATAGATCTTATCTTATCCGATTATCACTTGCCTGATTATAGCGGAATGGAGGCATTATCTTATGCGCAGACATTTTATCCACTCACCCCATTTATTTTTTTAAGTGGAGCAATTGGGGAAGATGCAGCAATTGAATCCTTATTGAACGGTGCAACAGACTATGTTCTTAAAAATAAACTCGAACGTCTGGTCCCTGCTGTGCTGCGCTCTGCAAAAGAATTGAGAGAAATGAAAGCCAGACTTATTGCTGAAAATGAACTAAGAAAGCTTTCTCGTGCAGTTGAACAAAGTATTAATTCAGTTTTAATAACTGATGTAAATGGAATTATTGAATACGTAAACGCCTCTTGTATAGGATTTACAGGGTATTCGAAAGAGGAGCTAATTGGTAATAATCCAAGGATATTCAGCTCAGGATTAACAAGTAGGGAAGATTATGACTTAATGTGGGATACTATCCGTTCAGGAAAAGAGTGGAAGGGTGAAATTCAGAATAAGAAAAAGAGTGGGGAGATTTATTGGGAAGCAGTTTCTATATCCCCGATCTTAGACATCAATGACAAGATAACTCATTATGTTGGAATAAAGGAGGATATTACTGTACGAAAAAATCTCACCAATGATCTGATTAAAGCAAAGGAAAAAGCTGAAGAAAGCGACCGGCTGAAGACTTCCTTTCTTCATAATATTTCACACGAAATTCGAACTCCACTTAATTCAATAATTGGTTTTTCAGGATTCCTTACCGACCCTGAATTATCTACTGAAAAACGGCAGTACTTTTCTGATATTATTATTCAGAGTTCCAGTCAGTTACTTTCAATTATTTCTGACATAGTTAATATTGCAACTATTGAAGCAGGTCAGGAGAAAATTACTGAAAATGAAATCAATCTGAATTCAGTTTTGAAACTGGTTCATGACCATTTCATTATTAAAGCAAAAATGAAAAATATTTCTCTGGAATATACCTGTTCATTAAGTGAAGATGAGTGTTTTATAATTTCAGAAGAAGTGAAACTAATTCAGATTCTGAATAATCTGATTGGAAACTCATTAAAATTTACCAAAGAAGGAAGTATTAATTTTGGATGCGAACTGAAGGAAACTAATCTCCGATTTTTCGTTAAAGATACTGGTATTGGGATTGCAGCCGAAATGCACGGTTTGATATTTGAAAGATTTCGTCAAGTGGAGAGTACCACTACACGCCAGTTTGGAGGCTCAGGCCTTGGCTTGTCAATTTCCAAAGCCTATATTGAATTATTAGGAGGGAAAATCTGGCTGGAATCTGAACCAGGGAAAGGCGCTACCTTTTATTTTACCCTTCCCTATAATAAAAGTAAAAAATCCCCACAAGCAAATCTGCACCACTCACAATCTGAAATAATAGAACTTAGGGAACTTAAAACTATTTTGATAGCTGAGGATGAGGATACTAACTTTATCCTGCTCGAAGAATTCTTATCTGATAGTAATTTAAAAATAATTAGAGCAATAAACGGGTTCGATGCAGTAGAGATATGTAAATCCAACAAAGCAATTGATATGATTTTAATGGACATCAAAATGCCCATGATGGACGGTTATGAAGCCACAATACAAATCCGGAAAATCAGTCCCGATTTACCCATCATAGCTCAGACAGCCTATTATTCAGAATCAAATAAAAATAAAGCGCTTGAATGCGGATGTTCGGATTATGTAAGTAAACCGATCAGACAGGATGAGCTCATTTCGAAGATTTTTGCATTGATGCGTTAGGGTCACATTAATTGAAATTGAACGCTTATTGCTGATAGGGATTTTTTCTGTGCATCCTTGTTTTTTAATGTTTCCTTAAGTCAACGACATTGAAGAGTAATTTTAAGAGATGTGAAAAAATCTTAAAAAACCACGCTGATATTTTAGAAGAATGGACATTAAGTAGCAGGAACATTTTTATGTATCAACAAACAAAAAAAATTAGCTGCTATGAAAAAACATTTATCATTAGTGATGGGTCTGTTTACCCTAATTTTTATTTCCTGTCAAAAGGAAAATCTGAAACCCGGCAAAAATTCCGGCACTTTAATTGTTGACATTGGCATAACTCTCCGGGTGAATGAGGTGAGTACCGGATTGAAATCAACTAAACCACCTGAAGATTTTAAAGTCACTATTTACGCGGCTAATGGCTCGAAAGTAATGACATTTGAAACAGCATCGGTCATGCCTGACTCAATACAGCTTGAATCTGGTAATTATTATGTCGAAGCACACTCCGATAATAACTTGCCTGCTGCATTTGAAAATCCATATTACTTTGGGAAATCCGAAGTATTTACCATCAGCCCAAACACGCAACAATCGGTAATAGTAAATTGTGAGTTGGCCAATACCATTGTTAGCATCGTCTATTCTGATACTTTGAAATCGAGTTTTACTGAATTTTCGACTACAGTTTCATCTTCCCTCGATTCACTTGTTTTTAGTAAAGGGGAAACCAGGTTAGGATATTTTCAAACTTTGCCACTTTCTATCCATGTAAAACTTACCTTCTTGAATCCCAATGGTACAGCAAGTTTTAAAATGCTTTCAGGAAGCATTCCTGAACCACTTGCTAACAGGCATTATCAGATTAATATTAATTCAACAATTGATAAGGGCCAGTCAAGCTTTCAGATACTTTTGAATAATAAAGTGATTCCTGTTGATATCATCGATATAACTGATGATATTTCCCCGAATCCAACAAACAGTAGCATTAAATATGGCGAATTACTTATCACAGAGATTATGTTCGATCCGTCAGCTCAATCAGATACACAAGGCGAATGGTTTGAAATTTATAATAATTCTGATCGAACTATTAATCTTCAAAACCTTGTTCTGGTAAGAAGTGGCACTAGCAAGCATTCCATTACTAATTCCGCTGAATTGATGCGCGGACATTACTATGTATTCGCTAGAACAGCCACTGCCATTGATGTTCCCAACAGCTATGTTTATGGCACAGCAATTTCACTTCCAAATACAGGGGCTGTTCTGGCAATTTATAATGCCGATTCGGGCGCAAATCCCGGAGCCTTGATCTTCTCAGTTAATTACGGGGCGGCTAATTTCCCAAATCAGGCTGGCGCATCAATTATTCTTAATCCCGCAATGGTAAATCCGATAGCTGCTCTTTTAGGCGCCTCGTGGTGTATTTCAAGCTCAGTGTATAGTTCAGGGGATAAGGGTACTCCTGGGATAACTAATGATTCGTGTTTGTAAGAATTTGAATGTAGGTTAGTTAAACTATCACTCGATAAAATGGGGCAGGCTGTTTACTATGGTGCCTCGTTTTTTCTAATCTTATTAAATATCTGATAATTAATCGAAAAAAACCAATTAATCACCGGTATCATCTTCAAAACCATGAAACGGAATGTCATCATCAGGGTCTTTGTCGAATGGGAAGCTCCTGACCAAAAAGTATTAAAACCTGATTTACTTTATCCATCCTGAGAGTAGTTTTTCCCTGTTCAAGATCCCGAACAAAGCGAAGTCCTACTCCGGCTTTTTCGGCTAATTGTTGCTGAGTAAGATTCAGCCTCTTCCTTTTATCTTTTAGAAAGTCTGGCAATGATAATGCTTCCATGTTTATACACCCGACCAGATTACCAAATTG
This sequence comes from Bacteroidales bacterium, assembly GCA_038316435.1. Lineage (GTDB taxonomy): Bacteria > Bacteroidota > Bacteroidia > Bacteroidales > JACJXF01. The sequence continues at coordinate 23,068 of JBBQAQ010000042.1, forward strand.
TATTTTTATAATGCTTCTTAATATTTCCGTCCTTACTGATCAGCTTAGAATTATTAATTGAGGCATCCGCAACAATAACCCTATCAAACGGGTCACGGGTAAACGATAAATGTATTGCCTGTCTTACAATACTTTCAAAGTTATTATCGCTATAAATTAATCCTATTTCATCAATCAATGAATCTATGATAAGACCCGGTTCATATTTTACCCTTTTGATTTCAAACAAATATTGGATTTCCAATTTTACAATATGTGAAATACAAACCTGTTCTGTATTTATCAATTTTAATACTTTTGGGTTAAAAAGGTCAAGCTGACCAGAATATAACCAAACTACCACATGTGCATCTAAAAAAATCATGCTTTCCACTCCTTCTCCCAATCGTTGTATATTATTTCATCTGGTGTACAGTTCATGACTACCCTTTTTTTAAGGTTATCAAGCTTTAATTTTGGTTGCTCAATAATAATTTTCAAGACCTTGTTTTTTCTTTTTATTTCAACAGGTTTCCCTGTTAAAATTACCTGGTCTAAAAAATTGTATAAATTCCGCCTTAATTCTGATGGTGTTATCATATTATTGTGTTTTTACAAAGATAAAAATAGCGTACGTAATATACAAATATAAACGTACGTTAGTTTAGTTTTTAATTAATTAAACCTGTCAGGTCTTTGACAGGTTTGATTCCTCCTTCGCATTCCGCTTCGGCGGACGAGTTTGCATCATGTCCATAATCGAGCAAATATTGACTACTCATGGCCAATGAGATTGAAAATCGCATATATTCTCTCAACATTAGATAATAAATCTACAGGTTGTTTTTCTTCATTTGATCTGTTTATCGTTAATCCGTTTATGGGAACTTATATAAAAGCTTTTCATTAAGGTTATCGAGTATTTTTTATCTAGTGTCCAAATCAGGTGCTTATTATCTGTAACAGCTTTGGAGAGAATGGAATCAGTTAAACCAATTCCAACATTATGATAATTCCTTTTATTGGCAAAATCTGCTGATTCAATAAAAGAACCTTTAATGAAAAATTCCTATAAATCAGGTAATTATACTGTATAAATTCTTATTTACTTCCCTTAAATTTAAAGTCTTTTAAAAACTTTACAATTAAACAGACAAGGCTAACCTTCACAAAGGATTGCCTTGAAATAATATTTTATGGTAAACAGTTGTTCTTTTTGAATAAAAATAGATGACGTATAGCGTAGACGACTTCTTTAAAAATGCGGCAGATGCAATGTTCATTGCAGAAAAAGCCTCAGGAATAATTTTAGATGCAAATAAGGCTGCTTCCCGTTTGTTGCAATTACCACATGAAAAGATTGTCGGTATACATCAATCACGGTTGCACCCAACGAATGACGCCAGTAGTTTTAATAAACATCTTGAGGAAATAGAAGAAGTTGATTTAACGGCGCCACATGAGAGCAAAGTTAAATGTTCAGATGGTTCAGAAATCCTAGTTGAAATAATGGCTTTCCAGATTAATTTTGATGGAAAGCAATGTATAATGGGAATTTTCCGTGATATAAGCTTGCGCAAGCAAACTGATGAAAAAATAAAAGATAGCGAAGCAAATCTAAATTCACTGATAAACAATCGTGATGAATCGATATGGTCAATCGACACAAATTATAACTACATCATATTTAACGACTTCTTTAAAGAAGCATATTTTGCAGCATTCAACATTGAGCTAAAAGAAGGGTTAAATGTTTTTACCGCTCTTCCAGTACCTGAACTAAAAACATTTTGGAAACAGAATTATGATAAAGCATTATCGGGGAATAAGGTAAATTTTGAATATAGCAATCAAGTGGGGGATTTGCTTCATTATTATGAAGTTTTTCTTAATCCAATTATTTTGGATGACAAAATTGTTGGGGTATCTGGAATAAGTGTTGACATTACCGAACGCAAGCTGTCAGAACAAGCATTAAAAAGGAGTGAAGAGAAATATAAGAATGATTTTTCTTTGTTGTCTACCATAATGGATAGTCCTATTGATATAATCGTATTTGCCTTAGACTTAAATTATTGTTATACAGCATTTTCAGAATTTCATAAGAAAACGATTAAGCACATTTGGGGTGTGGAAATTGAAATTGGAATGAATATGCTTGATGTAATTTCCGATAAAGTTGATAACGATAAAGCCAAAAAGAATTTTGACAGAGCATTACAAGGGGATTATTTTCTTTTAACAGAAGAATATGGAGATGAAAAATTACACAGAACATTTTATGAAAATTATTATAACTGTATAAAAAATTCAGAAGGGAATATTATTGGATTATCTGTTTTTGTTATAGATGTTACTAAACGTAAAAATGCTGAACATGCACTTAAAGAAAGAGAAGCGATGCTTAGAGAAGTTCAGAGTATTGGACATTTAGGTAGTTATGAAATAGGAATTTCATCAACATACATAAAATGGTCAGATGAAACATTTAGGATTTTCAACATGGATTCTTCAAAAAATTCTGAACCTACACTTGAAGAGTATTTCAAATTCATTCATCCCGAAGATAGTGAATTGGTTTTCAAACATTTTGAAGAGTCAATCAAAACAAAAAAGGAATTTAATTTAGAATATCGAATTATCACTTTAGATGGAAAAATAAAATATGTTCATAGTTTAGGAAAAATAAGTGTAGATCATGAAGGTCGAGTTTTGAATATGTTAGGTACTTTTCAGGATATTACCGACCGCAAGAAAACAGAACAAGCGCTTCAAGAAAGTGAAGAAAAGTTACGCTTACTTATTAAAAATTCAAATGACATATTTGTATTAATAAATGAAAATGGAGAGCAGTTTTTTATAAGTGATGTGGTTGAGAGTATTACTGGTTATGCTACTGAAGAATTATACGGCCCGATTACAACTGCTATTCATCCGCAAGATCTGGATTTAGTATCGCAAAACTGGAAAGAAGTTTTATCGAACAGCAATAAGTCTTTTCGTGTTCAATACAGGCATAAACACAAAGAAAATGGTTTTGTATGGTTGGATGCAATTGCTCAAAATTTCCTGCAAAATCCATCTATTAGAGCCGTAGTTGCTAATATTAGAGATATTACTGCCAACAAAAAAAACGAACTAGATTTAACACAAAGAGAAAGACAATTAAAAGAACTCAATGCCACCAAAGACAAACTCTTTTCAATAATTGCACATGATTTAAAAAGTCCGTTCAACAGCATTTTAGGTTTTTCCGAACTCTTAAAAGAAAATATAAAAAATTATAATATTGAAAAATCCGTAGAATTTGCCACTATCATCAATACTTCTGCAAAAAAGAACCTGCTTTTACTTAATAACCTCCTGACTTGGGCAAAAACACAAACAGGACAAATAGAGTTTAAACCTGAAAATCTGAAATTACATCCAATTGTTGAGGGAATTTTCTTAGGTTTAAATTCAACGGCATCACTCAAAAACATGAAATTAATCAGTTCTTTATCAGATGATATTGTTGCGTATGCAGACCAAAACATGCTGCTCACTATCCTTCGCAACCTTGTTCAGAATGCAATTAAATTCACTAATTCAGGTGGAAAGGTTTATGTTAGCGCTGTGTCAAAACAAAACCATATTGAAATATCAGTTACCGATAATGGTGTAGGAATAAATGAGGAAAATCAGAAGAAATTATTTGGAGCAGATGTAAATTTTACCTTGGCGGGTACTGAAAATGAAAGTGGTTCAGGATTAGGTCTGATGCTCTGTAAAGAATTTGTGGAAAAACATCAGGGAAAAATATGGGTTGAAAGTGAAGTTGGGAAAGGGAGTAAATTTATATTTACACTGCCGGAACTACCAATATTTTCCTGAATTTTTATTCGTGAAACTCAAATTCCAAAAAAAGCCTGTCCCGATGAACGAAGCGTATTCAGAAATAAAATTTGCACGGATATAAATACAGCACATCTGTCTGATCTCATGCGACATAAAAGATATAAAGATAGCTAAAATCCATGGCTTTCCCGAATTCCCGCTTTGCAGGTTCTTAATAGTAAATATGAGAATTTCTACGTCTTAAAGTTGATGAGATTAATTATTATGGTTCATAATTGTATAATTTCTCTTTTCATGCGGAAATACAATAGTGTTTTTGTATTAAAAATGTAAAAATACAATAGTGTTTATTGTTTCAAATTACTAATTACCGATTTTGGGACATTGTTCTTTTCAGGTAACATAATAGGTGGAATAGAGGAATTATTACAAGAAAAGAACCCTTGCAGGGTTAAAATTATTGCAAGATAAATTTCTTATTTATTCCTTTGCAGAAATCATTGAATAATGGAAAAGCCTTTAAAAAAAGACAATGTGCCATATTCGCGTAAGCCTTCCAACTTGAGCGTTGATGAATGGCAGACCCTACTCAGAAAGCAATATGCAGGAGATCAGCGTTTCAAGATAAAAAATATTGGAAGCCATCCGTTTTTCTCGGACTTTGAGGTCTATAACCCGGAATCCCTTAAAACATAAAAGGTTTCAATCCGCGACAATATTAAGAGTTTTCATTTTTGCACTTGCCCGGATTTTAGCATTAACAATCTCGGAACGTGCAAACATATCGAATATGTCATTCTGAATTTTGAGAAATATAAAAAATACAGTAAGTATTTTTCTGCAAGACAGAAAAACGGGTATTCTTCTATTAGTGTTGTTTATGGTAAGGATAGGAAAATTAGACTTAAAAAAGCAGATTCCATTGCGGTTTTTGAAAATGAAACGGAGCTGTCTGCAAAACTAAAGAAATTTACTTATAAGTGAAATATTTTGGTAAAAAATTTGCTATTTTTTATAATATGTGCATATATTTGCGGTCTGACTTCACTCACAAGTGAAACAAATCTTCAAAATATGCGTTATTATTTAAACCCTTTCTAAGCCAAGTGAACTACGAAATTGTCGAACTACTGCCATACAGTGGGAGCGAAGCAAAGGTATACTCACTCATTCCGAGTGGTGAAGAAGAAACCTTGTTTGAGAAGTTCGTGGATGAATATAGTGGTGGGTTTAAAAATGAAGTGAAAGATATAATCAAAACCATTTATCAGATTGGTCATACAACAGGTGCAAGAAGTTCTTTTTTTAAGCAGCATGAAGGGAAATATGGCGACTTTGTTTGTGCATTGTTCGATGTTTCAGAAAAGAACTTGCGATTGTATTGTATTCGATTTGGCATGGTGGCAGTTATTCTCGGTGGTGGTGGTGAGAAAGCAGAAGGTGTCAGAGCATGGCAGGATGATGAAAAGTTATCAAAAGAGGCAAATCTAATGATAGAATATGCTAAAAATATTTTGGAAAGAATGGATGATGGTGATTTGTATTGGTCAAATGATAGAACAGAGTTACAGGGAAATTTAAAAAATTACGATAATGAATAAGACAACTAAAGCAAGAAAGTATAATAGTTCAAAATTACAAGAACTATTAGACGAAGTTACTCCATTGGAAATGGAGCAGACAAAAGTAAAAATGCAACTTGCCGCTCGTATAGAAGATTTCATGAGAGCAAAAGGTTGGAATAAGTCGCAGTTTGCCGAAAAAGCTGGAAAGAATCCGTCTGAAATAACTAAATGGTTTAGCGGTACTCAAAATTTCACAACCGATGTGTTGACTGAAATTGCCTCTACACTTGGTGTTGAACTAACTGCATTATTTGGCAAAAAGCAAGTTCAGGTGATTTATCGTAATGAAATTGTCGTCAAATCTGTCGCAACCCAACCATCCATTGTTATGACTACACCAATGTCTCAAGGTATAGATGTCTATGGTTATTGTCTATTAGCAAGTCAAGGGAATAAATTACCATTCACAAAATACTACCAAGCATAAAATGGCTAAAATCGAAAATAAAGACTTCAATGTTGAAATGCAGATTAGGGCAATAGAACTATTAAATGGGTCGTTGCAATTACCAGCAGAACCAAATACTGCTGTTACTACTTTCAACTTCAATATTAGTATTGAAAGTAAGGCAGATGCTCCGAACAAGCTTATCTTTGTAATAGTTAATGTTGAAATAAAAAATGACGACCACTCTATTGTCTTAGGCGCATTGTCTGTAAGTTGCATATATGAAATAGTCAATTTTGATGAAGTAATTAAAATTGAAGAAAACGGGAAACTTGATATTCCTCAGCGGTTGATTGAAACGCTTAATATAATTTCCATTTCTACAACAAGGGGGGTAATGTTCTCAACTTTCAAAGGAACTTTTCTACATGGAGCAGTCCTTCCAATTATTGACCCTAAGCAATTTCAAGTCGGCAGTCAAAAAGTCGAGAAGTGAAGTTGATCTGTAGGCAGTCGCAATAGCATGACCGCTAACGTTGGCGGTATGAAACGTTGGGGATTGCGGGCTACTTTCCTGTCCAGTTACTCTGAACTTGATGCGGGGCAGAACGCTTGCACAACCACTTAAACCCCAATGTTTTAAACCGCCTGTAGCAAAAGTTATTCATATCTATATAATTAAGTTGCCAACATCTGTTTGACCTTCCTAACCGCGTTAACAGATTTATTAGAAATGGCAGCGATCCTACGAAGGGAGTGTTCTAAATGCGTGAAATCTGGAACAATTAAGGGATTTTAGGTCGATATGCATTAAAGAGAAACAATGAATAAATTGCACCACATTTTTGTACCACTAAATAAATATGCCCGTAAGAACTTGTCTTACAGGCATATACATTTAATATAGTCGGGGTGAGAAGATGTCCAGTATATTATTATATAACGCTGTATATCAATTGCATACATAGCTTTAAATTGTATTGCACCATAAATATTTATATGTTTGAATATCAATATATTAAATTTGTTTTAGGTGGTGATAAAATAGTGATAAAGTGATAAAATGGTGATAAATATTTTGTAATATTGTAGGGTAACCATTTTTGACAATACAAATGAAAACTGCAAGCGAATTAAAAATTCAGAAAGTAGGTGATTACAAGTATCTGGTAGTTTATTTTAAATACCGAGGTAACATGATAAGAATAAACACTAAGTACAGATATCTTGGCAAAGAGTTTCATGCGAAAAACGGTTTAGCCTACAATAATAAAGTACCTCGCTATCTTCAGGCAAATGCAGCAATAGCAACAATAAAATACAGAGTTGATATGTATATCGGTGAACAAATGCGTCAATTCTTCCCAAGATTAAGCCATAAAGAATGTCTCGCTTTTATTAACGAAGGATACAAAGAACCGAAAGATGTTAAACTACTTGTTTATTACCAACAATTCTATAAAGCAAAAGAAATTGAATTGCAGAATGCAATGAGCCTTAAAGATTATAAAAGTCTTGAAAATGCTTTAGCAGACTTTCAATTGTATAAAAATGCACTTTTCAGACCCAAAGACATAACACCCCAATTATTACTTGAATTCAGAAACTTTTTGAGTGCTGAACACCCTGCAAAAAAAGGATATAAAACACTTGGTAATTTGAATAACAACACAATTCACAAGCGTATAAGTTCATTCAGGACATTTTGTCGTTGGTTAGAAGAACAGGAGATTGCAGTATTCAAAGAAAAACTTTACACTATTGAAACCGTTAAAAAATATGACCCTGACACAGTTATTCTATCAAAAGAGGAAATACAGGTCTTAATTGAATTAAAGCCAGCAACCAAGTTTGAAGAAAAGATTATTGATTTATTTATTCTTAACTGTTATATGGGGATGCGTTGGTCAGATTTTAGCACTATTGAAAAAGGGATATTTCAAATGGATGCAAATGGAAACACATCCTATATAAAGATAAATGAAAAGACAGAAGAACCAATTATTATACCTGTTCTGTCAACAGCAAAACGTATACTTGAAAAATATCAATATAGATTACCAAAATACTCACAGCAATACTTTAATCGGGAATTAAAGAACATCCTTGAAAATCATAATTTATTTGAAACCGAAATCCCAAAAAAGAAAAGGCAACTTGGGAAAATTGAACCAACCAATTTCAAAAAACGTGAACTTATAAGCAGCCATACTTGCAGACGTACTTTTATTACTCTTGCTGTTAGTGCTAATGTACCCCTGAATGCAATTATGCTTGCCACAGGTCATACACAATTAAAGACTTTGCAGAAATATGCGAAGAAACAACAGAATTTTGATTCATTTAAAGGAATTGAATGAAAATAGATTCCTCAGAAGAAATCTATGTTAAAATGCGGTGAATAAAATATTTTACCTTTATTATATAAAGAACCTATTATAGTGTTTATTAGCAACATAACTTACAAAATATATTTAACTTTAGTGTTATATAGACAGGTTAGCAGTCATTTTAAAGACGACCAACAAAACAAGAACATATGAACGAAATTATTTGCCCAAATTGTAAAAAAGCATTTAAAGTTGATGAAGCTGGCTTTGCCGATATTGTTAAACAAGTTCGTGACCACCAATTTGAAGAAGAATTAAAAAATCGACTACATCTTGCAAATAGAGAAAAAGAAAGTGCAGTAAAATTAGCTGAAGCAAATGTTAGAAATTCTTTGCATGAACAACTTGCAAAAAAAGATAAGGAACTAATAGAACTCAAAGCCGAAAGTGAACTGGCACTATCTGAGAAACTAAATAAAAAAGAAGCCGAATTAACACAGTTAAAAGCTAAAATTGACAATGTTGAAGTTGAAAAAAAACTTGCTGTGAACGAGGCTGTTCAAAAAGTTGAGAAAGAACGTGACCATTTGGCAAATGATTTAAAGACCAAAGAATTAGAAAAAGAAAATCTCGAAAGTTCTTTAAGGCAACAATTTTCAAACGAATTGCAAAAAAGAGATGCAATAATCAAATATAAAGACGATGAAATTGCTCGTGTCAAAGATATGAAGCTAAAACTATCAACTAAAATGTTAGGCGAAACCTTAGAGCAACATTGTGAGACCGAGTTTAACAAACTTCGAGCAACTGCTTTTCAAAAAGCATATTTTGAAAAAGACAATGATTCTAAATCTGGCAGTAAAGGAGATTTTATTTACAAGGAGACGGACGAGGCAGGAAATGAAATTATTTCAATAATGTTTGAAATGAAGAATGAGGGAGACGAAACGGCTTCAAAAAAAAGAAATGAAGATTTCTTTAAGGAACTTGATAAAGACCGCACAGAGAAAAAATGCGAATACGCAGTTCTGGTTACATTATTAGAAGCAGAAAGTGAATTTTATAATACGGGTATAGTAGATGTTTCCCATAAATACAGTAAAATGTATGTTGTGCGACCACAATTTTTTATTCCTATTATTACCTTACTTCGCAATGCAGCTATGAACTCTATGCAATATAAATCAGAACTTGCAATGGTTAGAAGTCAAAATGTTGACATTACCAATTTTGAAGAAAAAATGAACAAGTTTAAAGAAGGGTTTGCAAGAAATTATGATTTGGCAAGTCGTAAATTTAAAGATGCAATAGACGCAATTGATAAAACCATTAAAGAATTACAAAAAACTAAGGACGCTTTGTTATCGTCCGAAAATAATCTTCGACTTGCAAATGAAAAAAAAGAGGACTTAACTATTAAAAAACTAACTCACGGCAATCCGACAATGAAAGCGAAGTTTGACGAACTTGAATAGACCGTTACAGCTAACAAAAAGCACGTGCTAATAGCTCTAAAAAAAAATTAGGAGCACCAAAAACCAATAACTTTTTTATACCACCGGAAGAATGTGCGCGAACTGATTCACAGATTCCGCAGTAAAAAGACCCAGTTTAAATTTAGGAAGTCGCTGTTGTTTTGAAAAGCATTTTTTCCGATATTTCTCCCAAAATTGCAGTTTATTT
>JBBQAQ010000043.1:0-31583 GCA_038316435.1 Bacteroidales bacterium
CTGGGAATAAAAGGAAGCTATTATTTCCGTATTGTAAAAGAAAGCAACGACCCCAAAATTATTGAGCAGATTCGCGAGCTGGGTCATGAGATTGGATATCATTACGAAGATCTTACACTTGCCGGAGGGAATTTCGAAAAGGCCTATGATTCTTTTACCGCTAACCTCGAATATTTCCGCCGTTTCTACTCTGTAAAAACCATCTGCATGCACGGAAGTCCGATGAGCAAATGGGACAGTCGGGATATCTGGAAAAAATACAATTACCGCGATCTGGGAATCATCGGCGAACCCTATTTCGACATCGACTTCTCAAAAGTTGCATACTACACCGATACTGGCCGCATGTGGAATGGTAACAAATATTCTGTACGCGACAAAATTTCTAACATCCATAATACTTCTGTAATACCACATACTACCCCTACCCCTTCTGGGGGGAAGGCTGGGAGGGGCGCATTTCCCACCTACCGCTCAACCCCCGAAATCATCACCGCCCTCAAAAACAACACCTTCCCCCCCCAAGCCATGCTCACCCTCCACCCCCAACGCTGGACGGACAAACCCCTCCCTTGGGCAAAAGAACTAATTCTGCAGGGAGCAAAGAACGTGGTGAAGAGATGGTTTTTTGTGAATCCCCAACGCCCTGTTTAAGCTAAAGGAAAACCCAAATCATAACAAATCAAACTCTTTGAAAACTGTGTAACTCTGTGAAATAATCGTTACCCCGTTACCTCGTTACCTTTCCCCCCCCGTTACCCCGTTACCTTTTTCCTCCCCATTACCCTATTTACAAAAAAACCTCTGTGCAACTCTGTGCAACTCTGTGTAATAAATACGTTACCCCATTACCCTATTTACAAAAAAACCTCTGTGTAACTCTGTGTAACTCTGTGTAATTCTGTAAGTTTCATTTAGTGATTCCTTTAAAAACATTTTTTCAAAAAGAGTCAAATCAACAGAAATTGAACCTGTATTTTGGTCTAAACTTGAATTATTTGTTTCAAATCCTTTTGACCCGAAACTTAGAACGCATAAATTGTCGGGGAAATTAAAAAATATGTGGAGTTTTTCAGTAGAATATGATATTAGGGTTGTTTTCTTTTTTACAAAGAATAAACCAAAAAAAGTAGTTTTTGTTGATATCGGAACCCATGATGAGGTAAACTAATATCATCGTCCCTCATTCAAATAAAAGCCAAATTTTTACATTTTAACGTACGTATAAACGTAATATCATAACACTTAAGGGAACACTCCCCAAAAATATCTACATTACCAAAAACAATCCATGGTCTATCGTCTACCCTCTAACACCCCCAAAATGACACCCATCAAACCCAACACCCTCCGCACCCTCTTTCTCCTCTATTCCCTCCTGGTTCTATCCTTCGCCTTCATCTCCCTCTCCGCCTCCAAAACCACCCTTAACAACACTTTTGTATTATCTCTCCGCCTCGATTACCTCATTCATTTCAGCCTTTTCATGCTCTGGATGGCAATAGCCCATTTCGCATATCAGATAAATTTCAAAAAGAATTTAAGAAATGCTATAGTTTGGATTTTCGTCGGACTCCTATATTGCTGGTTTACCGAAGCCGTTCAGCTGTTTATACCTTACCGTTCCTTTAACATAAACGACCTGCTCGCAAACAGTATAGGTGTATTGATTGGTTCTGTGTTCTTTATGATCCCTTTAAAAAAGCACAAGTCCATGTTAAACGCAGAGATGCCAAGTCGGTAAATAAACACCATGCTTCCCCAGGCACAGCCCCAGCCACCATTTTCCCATTACCTTAAACATTTAAAAACCCTCTGTGGTACTCTGTGACTACTCTGTGGTACTCTGTGAAATAAACCACCTTCCCCAGCAAAACAAAAAACACCCCAATCTTTTTTCCCATTTCTCCGAACACTGCACCAAATTCTTTGTTATTCAAAACAAACCTAGAAATTTACACAGTGAAAAAATATATAAACTTCCTATTCTCCATGCGATTTACCGCAATTCTTTTTGTGGTATTCGGAGTTTCTATTGCCGTTGCAACCTTCATCGAAAACGACTATGGAACGGAATCTGCACGAGCCGTGGTTTACAATAGCCTCTGGTTCGAAATGGTCCTCTTTCTGGGGATGATCAACCTATTAGTTAATATTTTCAGAGCTAAACTCTACCAGAAAAAGAAACTGCCTTCATTCATATTTCATATCGCTTTTGTAGTAATTATTTTAGGTGCCGCAATTACGCGTTTCATTGGTTTCGAGGGAGTTATGAGTATCAGGGAGGGAGCTTCTTCCAATACCATTCTATCCGATAAAACCTATATCCAGGTAAGCCTTACCGAAGGTGGAAACACAATTATTCAGAGGGATCAGTCCAATTTCTCCCCCTTAAAAAAGAGCCGGTTTAAAGCTACTCTGTCGGGCTCCGACATTCCTGTTGAAGTAAAACTCAAGGAGTTTATTTATGATGCAACGGAAAGTGTTCAGCCAGCTAATGAAAATGAAGCCGGGGTTCCGATGGTTGAAATGGTAGTTACAGGCAGCAACGGTCGCCAGACAGTAATTCTGAGAGAAGGTCAGGAAACTCTGGTCAAATCTTTATGGTTTAGCTTTAATGGCCCTTCTCATAAAGACGGCGTCAGGATATTCAATCAGAACGGAGAAGCACTCATTCAAACACCTTTTGATTACTCAGTTATGAGCATGGCCGATCAGTCAACAACCCAATTCAAGGCAGATAGCCTCAACTCCTTTTCTACCATGGAACTCTACGATTTAAACGGAGTATCGGTAGTTCTTATGAATTATTTCGAAAAGGCTGTAACCCGTCCCCAAAAAGTTGAAAAAGCAGAGAAAAATCAATTTTATGACGCTCTTGTTTTTGATGTGACCTGTGGGGGAGAATCCCATGAAGTTACCGCCTGGGGTAAGAAAGGCATGCTTGGCGAAACCAGTTTTTCGGTTTTCGGGGGAAAAACTGTCGGGATTTCATACGGCACACTTGTGGTTGATATTCCTTTCTCTTTGCGTCTTGAAGACTTCTTCCTCGAACGATACCCCGGATCCAACAGCCCATCATGGTTTGAGAGCAAAGTTACGCTTTTCGACCCTGAAAAAAACCTTGTTGAACCTCGCAGAATCTTCATGAATAACGTTTTGATTTACAAGGGATATCGTTTCTACCAATCTTCCTACGATAATGATGAAGGAGGTACCATTTTATCGGTAAACAAAGACTTTTGGGGTACATGGGTAAGCTACATTGGATATATCCTCATGGGTCTCGGCATGGTACTTAGTATTTTTAATCCTAACAGCCGCTTTGCTTTTCTTTCAAGGGAAATTTCAAAAATCAGAGAAAGTCGCAAAACTCTTGCTATGATTATCATTGCGTTGTTTGTTGTTATCACTCCCGCTATAAGTCAAACAAACACACTTCCCAAATTCGTAAGCCCCGAACATGCTCATTCTTTCGGCGAATTGCTTGTGCAGGATCATAACGGAAGGATAGAGCCCATCAGCACGCTGAGTTCTGAAATTCTTAGAAAAGTCTCACGAAAAACCAGTTTCAACGGTCTTACTCCCGACCAGGTTTTTCTGGGTATGTTGCTGAATCCCGATTACTGGCAAACCGTTCCAATGATCAAAGTTTCCAATGATAAACTGATCCACGAATTAAATCTCAGCTCCAACTATGCTTCCTTTCAGAATTTTATTACCGACAAGGGATATGTACTCGAAACACCTGTCAATGAAGCATACCAGAAGAAACCTGCCTACCGCAGCAAATATGACAATGAACTTATAAAACTCGATGAGCGCCTGAATATTCTCTACATGACCTTTACCTACAATTTCCTCAAGGTTCTCCCGAAAGAAGATGATAATACAGGAAAATGGTACACACCTGATGAAGCTCATATTAGTTTCAAGGGAGAGGAATCGACATTTACTAATACTATCGTACCGCTCTATCTGCAAACACTTGAAGCAGCAGTACAATCGGGAGATTATTCAGAAGCCGGGAAATACCTGTCAGCTTTAAAAACTTACCAGCAAAAATATGGAAAGCAATATCTGCCCGATTCATCAAAAACCCGTATTGAACTTTTCTATAATAATGTCGGGATATTTGAGCGTTTATCGGCAATTTATGGTCTCATTGGATTTGTTTTACTTCTGTTGCACTTTGTACAGATTTTCCTGACCCGGTTAAAAATTGAAAAGGTAATCAACTTCGCCTCATGGATGGTTTTTGTGGCTTTTGCATTACATACCGCCGGACTTGCCATGCGCTGGTATATTTCTGGTCATGCGCCCTGGAGTAATGGATATGAGGCATTGGTATATATTTCGTGGGCAACAATTCTCGCCGGACTTATTTTCTCCAGGAAATCAAAAATTACCCTTGCAGCAACTGCTATTCTCGCTTACCTGATCCTGTTTGTAGCTCACATGAGCTGGATGGATCCTGAAATTACCAATCTGGTGCCGGTACTCAAATCATACTGGCTTGTAATTCATGTTGCGATTATTACTGCCAGCTACGGATTTCTGGCTCTTGGTGCGGTAATGGCCGCCATCAACCTGATTCTGATGTTCCTGAAATCGGAGAAAAACCTTCAACGAGTCGATCTGGTTATTGCTGAGCTATCTGCCATTATTGAAATGACTCTGATGGTAGGACTTTTCATGGTTTCTGTTGGTACTTTTCTCGGGGGAGTCTGGGCAAACGAATCCTGGGGCCGCTACTGGGGCTGGGATGCCAAAGAAACATGGGCTCTTGTAACCGTTATCGTATATTCATTCATTGCACATATGAGAATTGTTCCCGGACTAAAAGGTGTATATGCCTTTAATCTGATGGCTCTCCTAGGTTTCAGCTCGGTTATTATGACCTATTTCGGGGTAAATTATTATTTATCGGGATTGCATTCCTATGCAGCAGGAGATCCTCTCCCGATACCGACATTCGTATATTATACCGTTGTTATTGTAAGTATTTTGGGATTACTTGCTTATCTGAATCATAAAAAATTAGAGAAAACAAAGGAATTACTCCGTTAATACCCCCAGTTTTTCATTACTGCAAGATCTTCCTTAACACTTTCCATAGGCGTTTTGTCCTGATAGGCCTCCTGCTCAATAATAAAGCAATTTGTACCTCCTATTTTTGCAGCAAGCTCTACAACTTTTTGAGCGCTAACAATGCCCTTTCCCAGGATAGTGCTAACATATTTTTCCTCACCTGCTCCGCCTGCTATCTCGTCTTTTACATGAATGATCTCAAATCTGCCCGGATATTGATTCATAACATCAAGTGCAACAGCTCCCCCGTTATATAAATTACCGATATCCAGCTGCAAGGCAACAAGATTCTGCTGCATGCTCTTCATCATTATATCAAATATCTTTTCGCCATTCAGCTTTTCAGAAAATTCAAAGGCATGATTGTGATATCCAAATTTCATGCCTGATTGCTGGCATAACTCCCCCGACTTATTAAAAATATCCATGTAATGTTTGAAATCGTCGTAGGTACGCCTCATTTTTACGTCCATCCAAGGGCTGACTACCCATTTTTGACCAAGAATTGCGGCATCTTCAACGGTATATTTCCAACTGTCGCTGAAATCCTTTGTTGATTCATCCCAATGGTTTATTCCCATTACTGTATGACCGCTGATCATTTTCAAACCCAGAGAATCCAGAACTTTTCGGAATTCAGCTGCTGAATATCCATAAAACTTTCTGTCGATATAATTAGCGTGTTCCACATAAATATATCCCATTTTAGCAAGTTCAGTAAGGGTTTCCAGTGGGTCTCTCATCATATCATCCCGTACAGAATACAATTGAAGGCCTACTATTTCTTTTGCTTTAAGCGAAGCAAAAAGCTTACCCGGTATAAATGTGGCTCCAATTGCTGCAAGAGCGCTTGCTTTTACGAAAGTTCTGCGTGAGGTTTTCATTTAGTTGGATTAAAAAAATGTGAATATAAAAAGCGAAATAATTACTGATAATTTGATATTCAACAGGAATGGTTATAAAATTATGAAAACATTCTGTTAAAACAAATCTTAAAATTATTCCAATTCAAATCCCAAGCCCGGTAATTCTGTAGTTCTCAAAATCCCATCTTCAATTATTACAGCTCCGGATGTGGGATCCCCAATAAGATCAAGGTGTCCGTCAAGATCAGCATAGGTTATATTCGGACGGGCAAGCGCAAAATGCAGACCCGCTGCAATAGCCAATGCCGATTCATCCATACAGCCTACCATCGCCTCAACACCAGCTGCACGCGCAATTGAATTGATTCGTATCGCCTCATTGATCCCTCCAACTTTCATGAGCTTAATATTCATGAGGTCTGTAAGTTCATTACGGGTTAAACTCAGGGCATCACTAACATTCATAAGACTCTCATCTGCCATCACAGGAATATGAACACTTTTAACAACCTGCCCCAGAAGTTCAATCATATCGCGGGGAGTAGGCTGTTCAATCAGCTCAACCCTTGCAGGTCGCGTTTGCTCTACAAACTGAATTGCATCCTCAAGCGAATATCCCTGATTGGCATCAAAGCGAATCTCCATATCATCGCCGAGAATCTCACGAACCTTCATAATTTTTTCTACATCTTCCCCAACATTAAGTCCGCCTTTGATTTTAAAAATGAAAAATCCGTTTTTGCGATGCTCTTTTGCTTTGCGAAGCGTATCTGCCAATGGCATTATGCTGATTGTGATGCTTGTGGGAATCGAAGTTCTATATCCCCCGAGATACTTATACAGCGGAACCCCGGCCGATTTGGAAATCAGGTCGTATAGGAGCATGTCGGTCATTGCCAAGGCTGATGGGTGCTTGAGAAGTGAAGATCTTAGATCCTCAAGAATACGGGCATATCGAAAAGGATCCGATCCCCTGAGAGCAGGTTCAATGTGAAAATTATAAATCTCCATTACCGAATCGGCCGTCTCACCAGTTACCTCAACATCGGGAGCTGCACAGCCAAATCCGCGCATTCCGTGGTCGGTTTCTGCGATTATAAATAAATTGGAGCAAGAATGTATGGTTTCATAGGCAATCGTGTATGGTTCACTTAGCTTCATTTCAAGAACACGACATTCTGTGCGGAGAATTTTCATAAATCACAAACTCTGAATTTGCAGGGTAAAAGGTACAAGCTTTACTGCCAAAAACCATGCGATATGCATTAAAAGAAACGAATCAATTTTTGATAATAAGTAATGTTTTTGTAATGTAAAATACTATAAAGCAATAATATATAGTCTGTCAAAGTTGAATTATTTAGTATTTAATAAAGGCAATAAAACTTTCATCAACTCCCCGGCACCGTGTTTAAGCACATCGAATGCCGGAATCCCTGTCTCTTTAAGTATTTTATCACATTCCAGCTGTATTTCCTCCTCCTTCATGTTTTCATGATTAAGAGTGATTGCCGCAACTTTCCTGCCTGATATCATTTCAATTGCCTCTATCTGTTTTTTCAGGGGATGTAAAGCTATCCCCGGAAAACCGTCGTATTCAACCCGTTTGGGGGCGTGCTGAAGAATAACGAAATCAGGCCTTCCTGCAGCAAGAAGCTCAAAACCGCCGGGATATGCCGGATTCAAAAGACTCCCTTGCCCTTCCAGAACAATAACATCCGGGTTTTCATTTTTCCAGGCTTGTACAATGTGATGTTCAATCTCCCCCGAGATAAAATCGTTGATAAGTGAGTCGAGTATAAAACTGTACTTAGCACCCTGTAACCATGCCGTTTGGCCTGTTCCAATGAGCTCAGCCTTTTTCCCGGCATCCCTGAAACCATGAACAATAATCCATGCGGTAGTGCGCTTTCCGATGGCTGAGTCGGTACCCAGAACAGCCAGTTTAAGTGAGGTTACTTTTTCAATATCCCCTGTGAAAAAATGCAGATCGTTGCGATCTGGCGTGCGACGGATATCCCGAATTTTAAGACCTCTGTATTTGGCCAGTTTCCTGAATTCCGGATCGTCCCCCAGAAAATCATGCAAACCGGAATCTATATTCAATCCCGATTCAAGTGCCAGTAAAATGTCTTTTCTCTGACTCTTTTTAAAACGCCCACCATCAGGCGCAATGCCGATTACCAGGGTTTTGACTTCCTTTCCCTTTGCAAGAGCAGTAACAATTGCGTCATCAACAGATTTCACGACGGGTATTCCGTTTTTATGGCCGTCCAGAACTTCTCCTGCATCTTTGCCTGCATATTTTGAGTCGATAACAGCCAATACTTCATAACGGGTCGTAAACCGTACCAGTCCGTGAGCTGTTTTTCCGTTTGATGTGTTAAATGACCCCTCGCAGTATACAATGGCAGGGCCGTCAATAGTTTTTTTCATGGGATATTCTTTTAAAACATTGCTATTTTTTGTTGAGCACAATGGCTCAGAGGCCAAAGATAGGGCAAATAAAATCTCTTGCATTTCCTGAGCTCCTGACCTTGTGCATCATTTTTTATTTTCGTCCGGTTAACACCGCCACAAACCTATCATTATTAAAATCTTCCTTTTTATGCAACTCGAGTAATGCTATCAATCCAGCAGTAGATGCTGGCAGTACGCTCAATCCCTCTTTATCCTTAAGAATTTTTGAAACATAACTCAGCCTTGTATCGGAAACATCATCAGCCCAGCCATCGGTTGCGTAAATAGAATGAAGTGCCAGATCCCCGTCAAATGAGTGCCAGTTTATGAGTGCCTCGTTGACCTTAGTCTCACGAATCATATCAGGAGCTAGGTCTGCACAATATTCAAGGCCTTTCTTAAACGACAAAACTATAGGGTTTTTTTTATAGGATGATCCTGCAACAATTCTCGGTATCCGCGAAGTTTTTCCCCTTTTAAACAAAGTTGCAAAACCGCGGTGAATGCCCGCCAGCATGGTTCCGTTGGAAACCGGTGCCGCCAATATTTTTGGGGCATCACGCAAAACATCATATATTTCAAAAGCTATCTCGGCATACGACACCAACTGAAGATGAGTATTTGCTCCCCCGGGATTGGCATCGTAAGAATCGCGTTCAATGGCTATTTTCTTGGAATATCCAACTGAATCTTCATAATTTCCGGGTGTTCTGATAATAATTGCCCCTAGGTTTTCCATCTCATTTATTCGCTTGGTATGGTAGGTTTCAGGAATGCAGATGATGCATTTGAGTCCTGCGAGGTTTGCCGCCAAAGCCACCGCAACCCCATAGTTTCCGCAAGTGGCAAGCGTTATAGAATCAAAACTTCTGCGGAGCGCATCATGACACTGAGCAAAAGCTATCCGGTCTTTCTGAGTTCCCGTGGGATTTCCTCCTTCAAATTTCATGTAAAGCTGACGCAGTCCCGTTTCCCGTTCAAGGTTTCGGGCACGGGTGAGACTTGTATCTCCCACATCAATATTTATAATGTCCTCATAAGCCTCAAGGCGATCGTTTATATCATTTTCCAGACTTATGACGATTTTTTTCAGCTCTTCACTCTCGTGGGAAACGGCCAATCCGAAGCCAGAAGCTCCATCGATAAGTGAAAACGGGGTATTGTTGTTTTGCTGTATCTGTGATTCCAAAGAATATTTTTCTATTTGGTTTGATGTTTAACACGCAGGAACTAAAACAGTTTAAATTGTTGAAAGAATTATTTGTGCGTCATGGATCATGGTCTATTCCTCACAAGGCAACTATTCTCCAAAAAATCGTGTCTAACAGAAAACCATTAATCAAGCTTTTAATTAAATTTGCCTAATTAAATTTCTGATTTAAGCTAAATGTCACGCCAAACCTTCCTTTTCCTAATCGACCTCGTCATTCTTTTCGGGAGTTTTGGCTTAATGCTGCTTTTTAAGCCCGAACCAACATCCTACCTCACCCAAAATTATTTTATAGGCCTTACTGTGTTATTTTTAAGCTGGATTATTGCATCGCTTAGTTTAAAAAAGTACGAAATAGTTAAGTCAATCGGCCTTTTGGAAATATTCAGAAGAATAATTTTCGCCAACTTTCTTTCACTTGCTGCTATAGCAATTTTCATCGTTGCACTTCATGCTGAGGACTATTCCCGTTTAATTTTTTTCGGAACCATTATCATTGCCACTTTAATTGAGATACTCCTGTCTAATCTGGATTACCTCCTTATTCATACAGTTGAAAATGCCACCGATATCACAAATCCTCCTACCAGAGCAATAGACATTAGGAAAGCTACAAAAGCAATCAATTATAAGGAAGCATCGTTAGATTCTGCTGGAATCCGTGAAGGAATTATTGAGGAATGCGGAAGCGAAGCCTTTGATTTTATCAGTGAGTATGTGGATATTAACGATTCCCATTGCCTCATCATTTCAACCACTACCCGGTTTAATGTACAGTTGCAACCCGATAAATATTTTAAGGTTCTTGTAAACCTAAAGCGCGTGAATGATATTCAATATATCAATAAGTTTTTCGAATCAGTCAACCGCAAACTCCCTGTTAACGGGACATTTATTGGCGCTGTTGAAACAAAGTTTCTTCGTAAACAGCGTATACTTAGGAAATTTCCTCCTGGCATTAACTGGATGATGTACTCCATCGACTTTCTTGTCAAGCGTGTATTTCCAAAGTTTATTCTCACTAAAAGTATTTATTTCTTTCTCACCAGGGGAGAAAATCGTGTTATCACCAGGGCTGAAGTCCTCGGGCGGTTATACTCCTGTGGTTTCGAAGTAGCTGATGAGAAGTTTATAGGGGGATTATTCTATTTCGTCGTCAGAAAAATCAAGGATCCTGCTTATGATATGAATCCAACCTACGGGCCTTTTGTTAAGCTTCACAGAATTGGAAAAGGCGGAAAGATGATTAAGGTGTATAAACTACGAACCATGCATCCATATTCTGAATATCTGCAGGACTATGTTTATCAGAAGAATCAGCTTGAAGAAGGAGGGAAATTTAAAGACGACTTCCGGATTTCTACTGCAGGTAAAATATTCCGTACGTTCTGGCTCGATGAGTTACCTATGCTTCTTAATCTTTTAAGAGGGGAAATTAAAATTGTCGGTGTCAGACCAATAAGTCAACATTACTTCAATCTCTACAGCAAAGAACTTCAGGAAAAAAGGAAAAAACACCGTCCCGGTCTCGTACCTCCTTTTTATGCCGACATGCCCAAAACCCTCGAGGAAATACAGAATTCTGAGCTTCGTTACCTCGAAGCATACGAAAAGCATCCAATTCGTACCGATATCCGTTATTTCTTTAAGGCTTTTAATAATATTATTTTCAAGCATGCCCGCTCCGCGTAAGGTCATTAAATACAAATTATCCTTAAAAGATCCGCATTGATGCTGATGAATATGCGGTTTTTGATCAAAATTCAAAAAGACTCTATTTCTTTAGGCTGATATTTCTGTTTTCATAACATTAAGTATTATTTAAAATTAATGTAATACTGATATTGGTTATACCTAGGCAGTCCATTTTATGCCCACCCCAACCCCTCCCCCGTGAGGGAGGGGCTTGTCTGGCCTAATGTTCAATATATATTGTTTTATATAGTAATTCCTTTTCTATTTATGAGCTTTATTGGTTTGTCGGCAGATAAAAATATGTATTTCGGGGCAAAAAAAGAGCTAATTCTTCAAGCTAGAGAATTAAGAAAAAATATGACCCCAGCTGAAAGTATTCTATGGTCATATCTAAGAAAACAACAAATTGAAAGAGCTATATTCAGAAGGCAACATCCGATTGATATTTTCATTGTTGACTTCTATTGTCACAAATACAAATTAGTAATTGAGGTTGATGGAGGTATCCATTACAATCCTGAAATATCAGAAAGAGATGAAGGCAGAACTGCAGAATTAGAAAACCTTGGATTAAAAATAATCCGTTTCAGTAATGACGCTGTGATTAATGAAGCAGAAAAAGTAATCAATATCATTAAATTATCTTTAATCTAAAAACATCTAATAATCCAACATCAATAATTAACAGTTAACTTTTGAAATTTACGTGAGACAAGCCCCTCCCTCTTGGGGGAGGGCTGGGGTGGGGCAAAGAGAAAAGAAAGCCCTTTTTCCAAACGAACATCAGTAAAACTAATAGCCGAAGGCTGGTGGCTGAGCCCGCCGAAGCCAGGAGCAACGAAAATTCACAAAACTACGAAAGTCCGCTCCCTCCCTCTTGGGGGAGGGGCTAGGGTGGGGCAAAGAGAAAAGAAAGCCCTTTTTCCAAACGAACATCAGTAAAACTAATAGCCGAGGGGCTGGGGTGGGGCAAAGAGAAAAGAAAGCCCTTTTTCCAAACGAACATCAGTAAAACTAATAGCCGAGGGGTTGATGCGGAGCAATGCATAAAAGCCGTAATTATCTTATTTGAAAATATCGTCCCGATATTAGGATTATTAGTTAATTTTAACCCAAATTAATCGAAGGATAATATTAAGAGAATTGTTAATGGTCTCAGAAAGTGTTAAACGCAAAGTCGCAAAGGCGCAAAGAAAAGTTAGCGCTTCCCTTTGCGCCTTCGCGCCTTCGCGATTAATTCTTCAGTTTGTGTTTTTATTTTATTTTTTCACCTCTTGCCAACTTTTCGCCCAATACACTCCTATTCAGCCTCAACCTAATAACATCTACTCATTCCTCTCCGAACTCCCTGTAATCTATAACCCTTGCATTAAACCCGTTTCCCGCCTAGAGATTTCATCACTTCTCAACTCAGTTGACGCAAGCAAGCTGTCGCACCGACAACAAAAAGAACTGGCTTTCTACCTGAAAGACTTTAACAAAGAAAAATACCTCCACAAGAGTTTCCACCGCCGCCTTGATCTATATTATCACAAGGACTCTTCATTTTCTATAACTATTAATCCCATCGGCGGAGGAAATGCCTGGATCAACAAAAACGGCTTCGAATACCACTGGTGGAATGGAGCTGAAGCCATTGCTACTCTTGGTAACTGGGGATTTTATGCCAGCCTCCGCGATAACCACCTCAGCTCAGCAATCTTCTCCCCAAACTACCTCGATCAAAATACTCCCGGCTCAAACTTCAAGAAATTCTCCGATGGAAAAACCGATTTTGAAGAGATCAAGGGAGGAGTTACTTATGCCTGGAAAACAGGACACGTAGGCCTTGCCAAGGATAATTTCGAATGGGGAACAAATTACAATGGGGCAAATATTTTCTCGGGACATACCCCCGCATTCGTTCATCTTGACCTACAGATCAAACCCGTAAAATGGTTTGAATTCAATTATACCCATGCCTGGCTAAATTCAGAAGTTATCGACAGCAGCCGGTCATTCTGGGTTTCCAACGCCTACGGAAGCACATTCCGCAAGGTATATCACAGCAAGTTTATGGCCGCGAACATGTTTAGCTTTTTTCCGGTACCAAAACTTAGTTTTTCTATTGGAAATAGCATTGTTTACGACTACAATAACTTTCATCCCGCCTACTTAATACCGGCTATGTTCTTCAAAGCAGTAGATCACAGCCTTAGCTCAGGCATCGATAACATGAACTCCCAGCTGTTTCTCGATGTCTCTTCCAAAAACATAAATCACCTTCATCTTTACTCTACTCTTTTTATCGATGAACTGGCAATAAAACGAATAAAAATCAAAGACGAACACAATTTTGCAAGTCTGAAAACAGGTCTACGTGTTACCAATCTAATTCCTAATGTTTTCGGGGGATTGGAATTTACCATAACCAACGCATTAACATTCAAACACTACATTCCAACAACTACTTTTGAATCAAACCGCTATAACCTGGGGCATTACCTCACTGATAACGCCAAGGAACTCTACCTCACTTTAGGCTGGAAACCCTTGCGCACCATGACGATTCAGTTATCGTATACTGATATTCTTAAAGGCCCTGATCATACTTCATTGGGAACTGTTTCCCGTGACAGGATTACTCCGTTTATCCCAATTGTTTATCAAAGTCAAAGCATTGAATTTACAGCATCTATGCAGATAATTAATGATTTGTTTATCAAACTGGGATTTATTCACAGAAATGTAACCGGTGATGCCAACTATCTGCTGCAATTTAGTCCGGAATTCTGGTGGGGAGAAACAAATAGTCTGCATGTAGGACTGAATTATGGGTTCTAAAATAATAAGCATTCAACCAACATATAAAATTAATTCGGATATTTGTGACAATTTTACTATTGATTTAGTTGTTTGCAATTTGCTTTGTTATCTAAAAGAAAAGAAATAATTGTATTCTTAAAATAGTTTCAGAAATGCCAAAAATAGCCCTAATTACAGGAATTACCGGACAAGATGGTGCATACCTCGCAGAGTTTCTTCTCAAAAAAGGATATATAGTTCATGGAATTAAACGTAGAAGTTCCCTGTTTAACACCGATCGTATTGACCACCTTTATCAGGATCCACATGTTGAGAATAAAAATTTCCTGCTTCATTACGGCGACCTTACCGATAGCACTAACCTGATTCGCATTATTCAGGAAGTTCAGCCCGATGAAATTTATAATCTTGGTGCTCAGAGCCATGTGCAGGTTTCCTTCGAAACACCTGAATATACTGCCAATTCCGATGGACTTGGAACTCTCAGAATACTTGAGGCCATCCGTCTTTTAGGCTTGGCTTCTAAAACCAGATTCTATCAGGCATCAACGTCGGAACTTTATGGTTTGGTACAGGAAGTTCCTCAGACAGAAAAAACACCTTTTTATCCTCGTAGTCCCTATGGTGTAGCAAAACTTTACGCATACTGGATTACAATTAACTACCGCGAAGCATATAAGATGTATGCTTGCAATGGGATATTGTTTAACCACGAATCACCAATCCGCGGCGAGACATTTGTAACCCGGAAAATCACTCGCGGTGTGGCTCAGATACTTTTCGGATTACGTGAAAAACTTTATGTTGGAAACATGAATGCCCTGCGCGACTGGGGTCATGCAAAAGATTACGTTGAAGCCATGTACCTCATGCTTCAGCAGGAAACGCCTCAGGATTTCGTAATTTCAACCGGGATTACAACATCTGTCAGAGATTTTATAAAAATGGCTTTCGCAAAAGCGGGTGTAGAAATTGAATTCAAAGGATCCGGAGCAGATGAAAAAGCATTTATCAAATCCCTTCGCTCAATTCCTGCAAATGCCATTCTTGGAAAAGAGGCCATTGGTAAATGCGTTGTTGAAGTTGATCCACGGTACTTCCGTCCCACCGAAGTGGAACTGCTAATCGGTGATTCAACAAGAGCCAGAGAAATTCTTGGATGGAAACCCAAATATAATCTTCAAATGCTGATCGACGAAATGATCGAAAGCGACATCAAACATATGGAAAGAGAAAAAGCTTTGATAGATATGGGGCATAGTTCAATGCGATACTACGAATAATAATTATCCTACTTTAAAAAATCCAAAATGCCCTGAAAGGGCGATATATCATACCCCTGGGCAAAACCCAAGGTATCACAAACCATACCAATGAACAAATCCTCCAAAATATACCTTGCCGGTCACCTCGGACTTGTAGGTTCTGCCATCCACCGTAAACTCGCATCATCCGGTTATACCAACATCCTTACACGGAGTATTCACGAACTTGATCTGAAAGATCCACTCGCAACAGAAACGCTCTTCGCCGAAGAAAAACCCGAATACGTCATACTTGCGGCAGCAAAAGTTGGTGGAATAATGGCAAACAATCAATACCGCGCCGATTTTCTTTACGAAAACCTGCTAATCCAGAATAACATAATTTTTCAGTGTTATAAACACAAGGTTAAAAAACTTATTTTCCTTGGGAGCTCCTGTATTTACCCAAAAAATGCGCCTCAGCCTCTTCGGGAAGATTCCCTCTTAACTTCAGAGCTGGAATACACCAATGAGCCTTATGCTATTGCAAAAATTACCGGAATAAAGCTTTGTGAATCATTCAATTTGCAGTATGGAACGAATTTTATTTCCGTCATGCCGACGAATCTTTATGGCCCAGGGGATAATTTCGACCTTGAAAAATCACATGTTTTGCCTGCCATTATTCGCAAGCTGCATCTTGGTAAATGCCTTCTAAGTCATGATATGGATGCTATCCGTAAAGATCTTGATAAACACCCGGTTGCCGGAACGAACGGGAAATCCCCCGAAAAAGAAATTCTAGACACACTTGAGAAATTTGGAATTAAAGTACTAGGTGAAAAAGTTAGCGTGAGTTTCTGGGGTACCGGTAATCCACGACGTGAATTTCTGCACTCCGATGACCTTGCCGGTGCGGTAGTTTATGTGTTTGAAAGCCTTGATTTTAAAGACCTCGTGGACGATCCATCTAAATTCGATCGCATGGTAAAAGATATCCGCAATACACATTTGAATATTGGATCAGGAACCGATCTTTCTATTCGTGAATTGGTTGAGATGATAAAAGAAATTATTGATTACCGCGGAAATATTGAATGGGACAGCTCTCTGCCCGACGGAACAAGTCAGAAACTTATGGACGGTTCTAGAATTCGCTCACTGGGCTGGAAGGATACTATTTCATTGAAAGATGGAATTGCTGGGGTTTACAGGGACTATACCAAATAATTCTCTATAAGGGTTTTTCCCAGATAAGCTTTTTCCCAAATCCAAGTCTGTTATCTGTCATTTTAATAGTTTCCGGCTCCAGAACCCACAAGGTAGTTTCCATCAACGCGGTAAAGGGAAACCTCTTCAAATAGGCCATTTTTGAAGCATTGAGCAACTTTCCCGCCGGCTCAGTGAGACTCCCTCTAAGCTGAATCCCCTGAATCTTCCCGACAACACTCGTTTCCAACACAATGGAAGCAGCAACTTTATTCCCATCTTTCAGGTCGCGGATATGCTTCGTGTCGCGCCCCGATGTGAATACCAACACATTCTCCTCTTCAAGATATGCATAAAAACAATTCGCAACCCATGGCAATCCCTCAAAACTGGTTGCCAACGTAAGTACATGGTGCTTTTTGATAAACTCTGTTATGCGATTTTCCATTTTATGCTTTTCCAAATTAAAATTCCAACAAAAATCGCTAATTCAAACCAAAGTTCATAGATTTAAATGTAAATTCGTGTTTGAATGATTTTAAAGTAGACTCTGTGAATAAGAACAACTTCTTAAATGATGATTAATTCTTAAAAAATGATCCTGGTAACTGGTGGCACCGGCCTTGTTGGTTCTCGTTTACTCTACGACCTTACTTCACGTGGAGAAAAAGTTCGTGCGATCAAAAGAGAAGGAAGTAATCTCGATGCCGTTCGTAGAGTATTTTCATACTATTCGTCCAACCACCATGATCTTTTCAATAATGTTGAATGGGTTGATGCCGATATTCTTAACATCGATTCACTTCTGGAAGCATTCCACAATATTTCTTTTGTCTACCATGCGGCGGCCTATGTTTCCTTCGACCCTAAAGACAGGGAAACTCTCCTGAACAATAATGTTACCGGAACTCGTAACGTTGTAAATGCATGTCTGGCCCGCTCTGTAAAGAAACTTTGCTTCGTTAGTTCGACTGCTGCACTGGGTCCGGCAAATGATAAAGGTCTGGTTAATGAAAACTGCCTCTGGATATCAAGCCCGCTTAATTCGGGCTATTCCAATTCGAAATTTCATTCAGAAATGGCTGTTTGGAAAGGGATTGAAGAAGGGCTAAAGGCAGTTATCGTAAATCCTTCAATAATTCTGGGACCTGGATTCTGGGACAAAGGCTCTTCAAGTATGTTCAGCACAATTTACAGAGGAATGAAATTCTTTGCAAATGGAGTCACAGGCTATGTTTCCGTTGAAGATGTAAGTTCCGCAATGATCGTATTGATGAAAAGTAATGTGTCTGGGGAGAGGTACATTCTGTCATCCGAAAACCTTAGCTATAAAGAAGTTTTCGAAATGATTGCGAATTCTCTGGGCGTTAAAGTTCCTTCCATTGAAGCAACACCTCTGATGGCAAGCATTGGGCTACGTTTCGAAGATCTGCGATGTATGTTCGGGGCAAAACGAGTATTAACCAGTGAGACCATAATTGCCAGTCGAAACAGAACATTTTTCAGCAATTCAAAATTCACTGAAGAATTCAAAGCTAATTTTCAGGGGATAAAACCCACGATTTCAAAAACGGCAGGATTTTTTATCCGCGATGTTCGTGAAGGTTGGTTTGACAAGAGATTTAGAAAGTGGAGTAAGCCTGAGTAAAGAGCTATGATTTCTTGAGTTTATCCATATACCTTGCAATATATTTCCCGATAATATCAAACTCAAGGTTCACAATAGTTCCTTTCTCAATCTGGTGAAAATTTGTCATCTCGTAAGTAAAAGGAATGATCGCAACTTCAAAAGATTTGTTTTTTGAATTAACAACAGTAAGACTTACCCCATTTACACAAACTGAGCCTTTTTCAACGGTAATATAATCGGCTTGCGCTGGTTTGTACTTAAAACGGTAATACCAGCTTCCTTGTGCTTCCCTTACTTTTGTGCAGGTTGCCGTCTGGTCCACATGACCCTGTACAATATGTCCATCGAGTCTGCCACTCAAAATAGCACTTCGTTCCAGATTTACCTTATCCCCGGTTTTAAGCAGGCCAAGATTAGATTTTTCAAGCGTTTCCCGGATTGCAGTAACGGTATATGTTTTCCCGGATTTTTTTACAACTGTCAAACATACTCCATTGTGGGATATACTCTGGTCAACCTTCAATTCCTTAACAAAAGAACACTCCATAGTTATATGAAGGTTTTCTAGCTCTTTTTCAATCCGGATAACTTTTGCGGCTTCTTCTATAATTCCTGTGAACATGGGATTTTGGTATTTGTATACAAACATACATTATTATAAGCTAAAATTGAATGCATGATATTGGATTATTATTCCCAAACTCAAATGATTTTTTGTACTATCTTAGCCTCAACATTCTTATCCCATGAAATCTTTTTCTCCCCGCGCTCTTGCAACTTTTATCGCTCTGGTCTTTGCTTTTTTATTTGCCGGTACCATTTACCTTCTTTTCAGATTCGAGCCTGAACCTTTGGGCACTTACATTGTAATTGCTTCTTTCGGGTTCTTTTTACTGGGTTACATTATTGTTTTTCGAACACTTATTAATTTTCTTTTAAATAAAATCCAACCTGTATACAAAACCATTCATGATTTTAATGTGTCGCAAAAAGACATGAAAAAACATCTTCTGGAAAAGGATATGATGGGGAGGTTAAACAAAGAGGTTGAAATCTGGGCTGAGAAAAAGACCAAGGAAATAAAAAAGCTAAAGCAACTTGAAAAATACAGGAAGGATTTTCTGGGAAATGTAATGCATGAGCTTAAAACTCCGATTTTTAATATTCAGGGATATGTGCTTACCTTGATTGACGGGGGATTGGATGATCCGTCAATAAACAGACTGTATCTTGAAAGGACAGAAAAAAGTATAAATCGGATGATTACTATTGTTGAAGACCTGGAAGCTATTTCCAGACTTGAATCAGGCGAGTTGAAACTGAATATGGAAGAATTTGATATCGTAAAACTGACGGAAGATGTCTTCGAAATAATGGATATGAAGGCTAAACTAAAAAATATACGGCTTAGCATTGCTTTTTCAGCGAATAAAAGCATTAAGGTGTTTGCTGACAAAAGCCGTATTCACGATGTACTCAATAATCTTATCATCAATTCTATTAATTACGGAGTTAAAGGAGGACATACCAGCGTTTCATTTATGGATATGGGACAAATTATCCTGATTGATGTTACCGATAACGGAATTGGGATATCAGAAAAAGATCTCCCCCGAATTTTTGAAAGATTTTACCGCACCGACAAATCCCGTTCACGCGATCAGGGTGGTTCCGGATTAGGGTTGGCCATTGTGAAACACATTATCGAAGCCCACAACCAGACTATCAATGTTAAAAGCCGCTTAGATAAAGGCAGTTCATTTATCTTCACTCTTAAAAAAGCCTGATCGGTTTATTCCCGTGAATTAAGCCTTTTAATCCACAGAAACCCCTGCTTCGATTTGTTTCCCAATTCACCTTTTTTATTAACTTTGTCAAATTTTCTAACAACCAGCGAACAAAGGAGTTGAGTAATGAGTAAAACATTTCCTGAATATAAAAACTTTAACCTTTCCGATATAAATAAGGAGATATTGAAAAAGTGGAAGGAAGATAAAACTTTTCACCTCAGTATCAGTGGACGGAATAATGCACCAAGCTTTGTTTTCTATGAAGGACCTCCTTCAGCCAATGGCAAGCCCGGAATTCACCATGTGATTTCACGATCAATTAAAGATGTTATTTGTCGCTATAAAACCCTCCAAGGCTACCGTGTTGACCGGAAAGCAGGATGGGATACTCATGGATTACCCGTGGAACTTGCTGTTGAGAAGATGCTGGGTATTACCAAAGATGATATCGGCAAAAAAATCTCAATCTCAGAATACAACGATCGTTGCCGGAAAGAAGTAATGAAATATACTTCCGAGTGGGAAGAGCTTACCGATCTGATGGGATACTGGGTGGATATGGATCATCCTTATATCACCTACGATAATCGCTATATCGAAACGCTCTGGTGGCTGCTGAAACAGTTTTACGAAAAAGACCTTCTCTATAAAGGTTACACAATACAACCATACTCTCCCGCTGCAGGTACAGGTTTGAGCACTCATGAACTGAATCAGCCGGGGTGCTACAGAGATGTTAAAGATACTACCGCTGTTGCCATGTTCAAGGTTTTATCAAATGCAAAATCACAGTTCCTTTTTGCAAAAGTTGAAACCCCACTCTACATTATGGCCTGGACAACCACTCCATGGACCTTGCCATCAAATACGGCCCTTGCTGTTGGCCCCGGAATTAGCTATTTAAAAGTTCAAACATTCAATCCCTATAGCGGTTCCCCTGTTACTGTGGTACTTGCAAAGGAATTGTTAAATTCTTATTTCCCTGAGAAAAATAAAGAACTGCTCTTTGAAGAATTTAAAGCTGGTGATAAAAATATCCCTTTTAAAATTCTTGATGAATTTAAAGGATCGGAATTAATTGGTGTTCTGTACGAACAGCTTCTCGACTGGGTTAATCCGGGGGATAAGGCCTTCCGTGTTATTCCCGGAGCATTCGTAACTACAGAAGATGGTACCGGTATTGTACACATCGCACCAACCTTCGGAGCCGACGATTACAGGGTTGCAAAAGAAAATGATATTCCTGCCCTTCTGGTTGCAGATTCAGAGGGAAAAACGGGTCCGCTCGTTGATAAAAAAGGCCGCTTTATTCCTGTCGCAGATATGGATCCAGAATTTGTTTCCAAATATGTAAACCTGAATTCTTATAAAGAATTTGCAGGAAGATATGTGAAGAATGAATACGACGATACCCTTCCTGCAGATGCCACTAGCGTGGATATTGATATCTCTGTTCATCTGAAACACCGTGATCAGGCTTTCCGCGTTGAAAAACACGTTCACAACTACCCACATTGCTGGAGAACCGATAAGCCGGTGCTCTATTATCCGCTCGATTCATGGTTTATTCGCACAACCTCCATGAAAGAAAGGATGATAACTCTCAATAACACCATCAACTGGAAACCCGAATCTACAGGAACAGGCCGATTTGGAAAATGGCTTGAAAACCTTCAGGACTGGAACCTTTCTCGCTCCCGTTTCTGGGGAACCCCTCTGCCAATATGGGTTTCAGAAGATAAACAGGAACTCAGATGTATTGGTTCGGTTGAAGAACTTAAAAACGAAATTGAATTGTCAGTTGCTGCGGGATTTATGAAGTCAAACCCGCTGGCTACCTTTGTACCTGGTAACAACTCCCCCGAAAACTATTCTCTCTTGGATCTGCACCGGCCTTTTGTGGATGACATTGTACTGGTATCCAAAACGGGTAAAAAGATGATTCGTGAAACAGACCTTATCGATGTGTGGTTTGATTCCGGAGCCATGCCTTATGCCCAGCTGCATTATCCATTTGAAAATAAAGAGAATTTTTCTGAATTATTTCCTGCTGCTTTTATTGCTGAAGGTGTCGATCAGACTCGTGGCTGGTTCTTTACACTGCATGCGATTGCCACAATGCTTTTTGATTCTGTAGCATTTAAAAATATTATTTCCAACGGACTTGTTTTGGATAAGAGTGGAAATAAAATGTCCAAGCGACTTGGAAACGCAACTGATCCTTTTACGACTATCGAAGAGTATGGCTCTGATCCTCTTCGCTGGTACATGCTCACCAACGCACAACCCTGGGATAATCTTAAATTCGACCTTGGTGGTATCGATGAAGTGAAACGCAAGTTCTTCGGAACCCTCTATAATACCTACTCTTTTTTCGCATTATATGCAAATGTGGATAAGTTCAATTATTCGGAGAAGGAAATTCCGGTTAACGAGAGGCCTGAAATTGACAGGTGGATTATTTCACTTCTGAATTCTCTCATAAAAGAGGTAAAGGAAAACTACGATAACTACGAAATTACCCGTGCAGGAAGGCTTATTCAGGATTTCGTAAGTGAGAATCTGAGTAACTGGTATGTTCGTCTCAACCGTAAACGCTACTGGGGCGGAAAATACGATAATGATAAGATTTCCGCATATCAGACACTTTACACCTGCCTTGAAACCATTGCTGTGCTTGCTTCTCCCATTGCTCCCTTTTATATGGATAAGCTGTTCTGCGATCTGAATAAAGTTTCAGGTAAACATCAGGAAAGTTCGGTTCATCTTACACAGTTCCCAAAATTCGATCAGAATCTTATCAATCCTGATCTGGAAGAGAGAATGAACATAGCTCAGAACGTTTCTTCCATGGTCCTCGGGCTTCGCAGAAAAGTAAGCATTAAGGTTCGCCAGCCTCTGAACAAATTAATGATTCCTTTGTTAGAGAAAGGTTTTAAAGAAAAATTTGAGGCGGTAAAAGCTTTGATACTTTCTGAGGTTAACGTTAAAGAAGTAGAATATATAAACGATACAGCAGGGATACTGATAAAAAAGATCAAGCCGAATTTTAAAACTCTTGGTCCTAAATATAGTAAGTTGATGAAAGAAATCGCTGCTGAAGTGCTGGCAATGAAACAGGAAGATATCCTGGCTTTTGAAAGTAAAGGTGAATTTACAATTACTGTAGGAAATCAACCTCTTGTTTTGGTTCCTGAAGATGTTGAGATCATCTCGGAAGATATTCCTGGATGGCTAGTTGCAAACGAAGGTAAACTGACTGTTGCGCTCGATATTAACATGAATGAAGAACTTCGACAGGAGGGAATAGCTCGTGAATTTGTAAATCGCATTCAGAATCTCAGAAAAGATTCCGGCTTCGATGTGACCGATAAAATCAATATTGAAATTCAGTCTCATGTTCTGATTAATGATGCTATTGGAAACTTCAAGGATTATATCGCTTCACAAACACTGGCCAAAAGTATTGTTTTAGTTGATCTGGTTGATGGAGAAGGCAAAGAGGTTGAGATTGATGATGATATTAAAACACGATTGAAAATACAAAAACAAGCCTGAAAAAATTAAGAATTTTGTACCTGCACTTTGGAGAAATCAGTGAATAATAAATAACTTATGAAACAAACAAAAATTGACATAACTTAAAGCCTAAATAAGCGTTATTGTTACAGATTTTCCGATTTATTTTGTTACTTTTAAAAAACTTTTAATACGAAACCCATGGCTGAAAAGACACGATATTCAGATGAGGAGCTTGACGAATTCAGACAGATTATTCTACAGAAGCTCGAAAAAGCCAAGGAAGATTATGAGCTGCTGAAAAGCGCCATAACTCAAAGCGAAAGCAACGATACTCAGGATACCTCCCCAACTTTTAAAGTTTTGGAAGAGGGTGCAGCAACACTTTCCAAGGAAGAAGCCGGTAAGCTTGCCCAAAGGCAACAGAAATTCATTCAACACTTGCAGGCAGCGCTTGTTAGGGTTGAAAACAAAACTTATGGTATTTGTCGTGAAACCGGAATTCTTATCCCTAAAGAGAGGCTTCGCGCTGTTCCGCATGCTACTTTAAGCATGGCAGCAAAAGAAAAGTCAAACAAGTAAAACTGATTGATGTCTATTACCCGCAAATCTATTCTTACCGTATTTCTGATTCTGTTACTTGATCAGACTTTAAAAATATTCATTAAAACAGGAATGTTTTTATATCAGGATATTCCTGTTTTCGGAAACTGGTTTATCATAAAGTTTATTGAAAATAATGGTATGGCTTTTGGTGTAGACCTCCCGGGAGATTATGGAAAACTTGCACTTAGTGTATTCCGGATAATTGCAGTTTTTGCCATTATCTTTTATATGCGGCATCTGATCCGCGAAAAGGCTCCAAATGGCCTGCTTATAGCCATGTCGCTTATCTTAGCAGGCGCAATTGGTAATATTCTCGATAGCGCTTTCTATGGCCTAATCTTCAATGAAAGTACTCCTTACATGAAATCTGTACTATTCCCCGAAGGAGGCGGATATTCAAGCTTTCTCCACGGAAAAGTAGTGGATATGTTTTACTTCCCAATAATCAGGGGTACTTGGCCACAATGGGTTCCTTTTAAATCGGGCGATTATTTTGAGTTTTTCAGACCAGTTTTCAATATGGCTGATACCGCAATTTCAGTGGGCGTTTTCTCAATCCTGATTTTTCAGAAACGATTTTTTACAAAGGAAGAGGAACCTGTTTCGTCTGAAACCTCTGTGATTTCTGAGCCTACAGAGAGTATTTAATTATTCCGAGGGATCTTGAAATCATCCAATCATTAAAACCTCTAATCAAGCCTCTTAACCAGTCCGTAAAAAATTATCTTAATCAGATTATCCAGCCGGTCTTCAATATTTCCATGATCCTTATTGATGAACAGAGGGATTTCAAGACCTTTCATTGCCGTAACCAGAGCAACTGCACTTAATCGCGGATCTTCAGTTACAAATTTTTGCTGTTTTACTCCTTTTTGCAGAATTTCAGTAACAATCTTTACTTCGTTCTGATCATATTTTTTTCTGATCTTCTCAATAAACTCAAGATGATTAAGGTACTCACCTGTTAAGGCTGCATAAAAATTGGTTAAGGTTTTCATTTTATGCATACGGAAAAGAATGTATGCTCTTAATTGTTCAATTGGATCTTCAATCCTTGAAACTTCTTTCAGCAGATCTCTTTTCAGTTCTTCTGCTTCCTGCTCTACAACTGCTCTGAAGATATCTTCCTTGCTGGGAAAATAATAATATATCGATGATTTACCTTTTCTGCAAGCAATGGCAATTTCATCCATAGTTGTTTTCTTAAAACCATATCTGGAAAAAATCTTTGCCGCAACATTAATTATTTTTGATCGTATTTCGTCTTTCTTTACAGCCATAGTCTCACACACTGAATTTTCAATATATTGTCAAAAATAAACGGTAATTACAGATTTTCAACCACTTTTTTACTCCAACATGGTATAATCCATTTGTCTTTTTGCAAGGTTTACGCTTTTTACAATGATTTTTACGTCGTCGCCTAGCTGGTAAACTTTTTTAGTGTTTCTGCCTGTCATGCAATAATTATCTTCATCGAAAACATAGAAATCATCCATCAGCGACTGAACAGAAACCATTCCTTCACATTTGTTTTCATTTAGCTCAACATAAATTCCCCATTCACTAATCCCGCTAATTATTCCGTCAAATTCCTGGCCAAGTTTATCCGACATAAACTCAACCTGTTTATATTTAATAGATGCTCTCTCAGCATCCATGGCTTTTTTCTCCATCACCGACGAATGTTCGCATCGTTTCTCATATTTGTCTTTGTTTTTCGCTTCTCCCCCGGCAAGATAATGAGCAAGCAGTCTGTGAACCATCAAGTCGGGGTATCGCCGTATCGGAGAAGTAAAATGAGTATAGAACCCAAAAGCTAGTCCGTAATGTCCAATATTATCGGTTGAATACCGGGCTTTAGCCATCGCTCTTAATGCCAGTGTTTCAATTACATTTTGCTCTTTTTTCCCCTGAACATCATCAAGCAGTTTGTTGAGTGAAAAAGCTGCCTGTTTACCTGATCCCAGCTGAAGATTATACCCAAATTTTCTGATAAACTGAGCGAATGATTCAAGTCTTTCGGAATTCGGTTTATCATGAATCCTATATACAAAAGTTTTAGGTTTGCCTCCTGCGGGATTTTCGCCATGCACATCTTGAAGAAACCGACAACCGCGGTTTATATAGCTCGCCACCATTTTATTGGCAAGCAACATAAACTCTTCAATCAGCTGATTCGACTCTTTCTGCACCTTAAAATATACACTTAGTGGCTTACCCTTCTCATCAATATTAAATTTTACCTCAGCTCTTTCGAAAGCAATCGAACCATTTCGAAAACGGTCCTGACGCAGAATCTGTGCGAGCTTGTGCAGAGTAAGAATCTCGGTTTTCATATCGCCTTCCTTACCCATTATAATTTCCTGAGCTTCTTCGTAAGCAAAGCGGCGCTGTGATTTTATTATGGTCCTACCAATCCATTCATTCAGGATTTCAGCCTTATCATTCATTTCAAATACAGCTGAAAAACAAAGCTTGTCTTCGTTTGGCCGAAGAGAGCAAATGAAATTCGAAAGCCGTTCTGGAAGCATTGGAACAACGCGGTCGACAAGGTATACAGAGGTTGCGCGATCGTAAGCCTCGTCTTCAATAATACCTTTAGATCTTACATAATGCGAAACGTCGGCAATGTGAACACCAACTTCCCAGTTTCCGTTTTTCAGTTTTTGGAGGGAGAGAGCATCATCAAAGTCTTTTGCATCGTGCGGATCGATTGTGAAAGTGGGGATTTTTCTA
Organism: Bacteroidales bacterium; assembly: GCA_038316435.1. GTDB lineage: Bacteria > Bacteroidota > Bacteroidia > Bacteroidales > JACJXF01. The sequence continues at coordinate 26,865 of JBBQAQ010000043.1, forward strand.
AAATCGCGTCGCAGTGCAATTTCTTCCTTTGAAATACTGTCGCTGATTAGGGCTGCGGCATCATCAACTTCTGACGGAAATGTAATCGGAAGATCAAACTCGGCGAGAATTGCATGCATTTCCACATCATTCTCTCCAGGATTTCCAAGAACTTCAACTATTTCTCCAATGGGACTCTTTGCGTTTGCGGGCCATTCAACGATTTTCGCAATAGCCTTTTGTCCTGCTTTTCCTCCCTTTAATTTATTTATTGGGATAAAAATATCGTAGGGCATTTTACGATTATCGGTAACCAGAAAAGCAAAATTATTGTTGATCTCGATGATCCCAACGAAACTCATGCGTGATCTTTCAAGAATCTCGATAACTTCACCTTCATATCGGTTCGACCGTGGTTTTTGCGGGAAAACATGAACCTTTACCACGTCGCCGTTCATCGCGGTTTTCATATTTGGACGCGCTATAAACACGTCTTCCTCCATATCTTCACTAATCAGAAATGCATAACCGTACTGCGTCATATCAACCTTTCCTATCAGATAACCTGCGCGGGACTTCAGTCTGAATTTACCAATTTCCGGCTCTTCTAGCTTAGCCGATGATGTAAGCCACTCAAGAGTCTGCAACACCTGTTGTTTCTGCAATTCATCTTTAATCCCCAGAAATTTTGATATTTGCTTGTAGTTATATAGTTTTTTTGGGCTATTAGAAAAAATTGCCATCATACTGCCGGCCATTTTCTCTTTATTGAAACCCTTGTCTGCTTTGCCTTTTCGCTTGTGCGTCATAATTTTCATAAATAATTATCACAAGTTACGGTTTATAAGGCGTTTAAAATAATTTATTGCTGACTTTCCGCTTTTCCGGAATTGAAGTTCCTTTGTTATTCCAATCTTATTCATATTTTTACAGTTCGTAAATTTCAAAATGAGTAAACTTAATATATACAACAGTCTCACGCGGAAAAAGGAAGAATTTATCCCCTTAAATCCACCACATGTAGGATTATATGTCTGCGGTCCTACTGTATATGGTGATCCACATCTTGGCCACGCCCGGCCTGCAATTACATTTGATTTACTATTTCGTTATTTGAAATATCTTGGATATAAGGTTCGTTATGTAAGGAATATTACTGATGTAGGGCATCTCGTGGCTGATGCTGATTCAGGAGATGATAAGATTGCAAAGAAAGCGAGACTTGAAGAACTCGAACCCATGGAGATTGTGCAGTATTACACTAATCGATATCATGACATCATAGGCCGGCTGAATGTTTTACCACCAAGTATAGAACCTCACGCATCGGGGCATATCATTGAACAGATTGCCATGGTAAAGCAGATTATGGCTGCTGGGTATGCATATGAATCGAATGGTTCGGTATATTTTGATGTTGAGAAATACGATAAAAAACACGATTACGGAAAACTTTCTGGTCGTAAAACCGAAGAACTTTTATCGAACACCCGCGAACTAGAAGGACAGCAGGAAAAACGTAATCCTTTTGATTTTGCTATCTGGAAGAAAGCTGAGCCCGAGCATATCATGCGCTGGCCATCAGATTGGAGCGACGGATTTCCGGGATGGCATCTGGAGTGCTCTGCTATGAGCGCTAAATATCTTGGTGAGACTTTTGATATTCACGGTGGAGGAATGGATCTTCTTTTCCCTCATCATGAATGCGAAATTGCGCAGTCTGTTGCGGCCCTTGGACACGAGTCGGTGAAGTACTGGATGCATAACAATATGATCACTGTCAATGGTCAGAAGATGGGCAAATCACTGGGAAATTTCATCAACCTCGATGACTTTTTTAGCGGGAATAACAGTTTGCTGAGTTCTGCCTATAGTCCAATGACAGTGCGGTTTTTCATTCTTCAGGCACATTACCGCAGTACACTGGATTTTTCGAACGAAGCCCTTCAGGGAGCTGAAAAAGGTTTGAAACGTTTGCACGCTGCTATAAAATCCCTCGATAAAATTATCCCTGGAAAAACAACCGGGTTTGACATGAATAAAATCATTACAGATGCCTTTGATGCTCTGAATGATGATATGAACAGCCCGATTGCCATTGCTTGCCTTTTTGATGGTGTGCGGATTATCAATTCCCTTGTTGATAAAAAAGAAAGCATAAGCAAAGAGGATCTTGCTGTTTTCCGTAACTTTTACCACACTATGGTTTATGAAATTCTTGGGCTTATGGATGAGGGTATACAGGAAAACAGTCTTACATCAGGGAAGTTGGTTGATTTTATTCTGAACATAAGAACTGAAGCGAAAAACAATAAAGACTTTGCAACATCCGATAAAATCAGGGATGAGCTAAAGGCTCTGGGAATAGTTATTAAAGATGGTAAAGATGGCGTTGCATGGGAGTGGGAGTGATTTTAATAATTTAATAATTTTGACGTTTTGCCAAAGTCCCTCGAAATAAAAATAGGTAATCTCACGATTGGCGGGGAATATCCCGTTGCAGTACAATCGATGACGAATGTTCCAACCGATGATATTCAGGCGTCTGTAGAGCAATGCATCCGTATTTTCAATGCCGGGGGAGAAATGGTTCGGCTTACCACACAAGGTTTAAAAGAAGTGGGAAGTCTCGGTCTGATTAAACAAGAGTTACTTCAAAGAGGATATACTTTGCCGCTTGTTGCCGATGTACACTTTAAACCTACTGTTGCTGAAGAGGCGGCAAAAATTGTTGAAAAGGTAAGGATCAATCCGGGGAATTACGCAACCCATAAAACGGGTCGCACAGAACCTTTTACCCCAACGGAATATGCCAAAGAGCTGACTGCAATCAAGGAGTTTTTGAAACCACTGATTGAAATTTGTAAAGGCAATAATACCGCCATACGTATTGGGGTGAATCACGGCTCACTCTCAGAAAGAATTATGAGCCGGTATGGCGATACTCCCGAAGGCATGGCTGAGTCGGCAATGGAGTTTATAAAGATCTTTAGTTCAGCGGGATGTCATAACCTGGTCATATCAATGAAGGCCAGTAAGCCTCGGGTAATGGTATATGCCAACCGTCACCTGATGAAGAAAATGCAGGCAAATGAAATGGTTTACCCTGTTCATCTGGGTGTTACAGAGGCTGGGGAAGGTGAAGATGGAAGAATAAAGTCGGTAATAGGAATTGCATGTTTACTTCAGGATGGAATTGGTGATACGATAAGGGTATCCTTAACAGAGGAGCCGGAAGCTGAAATTCCGGTTGCAAAGAAAATTGTTTCGTTTTTTGCTGCCGTGAAAAAGGATTTGCCGGTAGCTGTTTTTAATCACTATTCATATAACCCATTTGCTTACCAGAAGAGGGTTTCACTACCTTCTGAAAATATTGGAGGAAGAAATGTACCGATAGTAATTCTCAAAATCACTGATCCCAGAGGAAAAGAATTTCCCCTATCTGAAGCCGGCTATTCATTTGCTGAAAATGGCACTTTGCTTTCAGGCCATGGTGCTGCCGATTACATTTTCCTTGAGGATGAAAACTGGTTTTCGGTGCCCGGAAAGGCTGTTCATGCTATCTGTAATTTCCCCGCCTGGAAAACCCGCCACAAAAGCCTTTCCCATCATTACCCATTAATTGATCTGAAGGATTACGAATCAGTAAAAAGTGAATTCCGGGGTCTTCATTTTTTAAAGATGAGCCTGAAAGATACCAATCCTGCTCATCTTCAAATACTTGATACTGCTTTTCTGGCTTGCCTTATCGTTGACCTCCCGGAATATGATGCCCTGAATGTAACCCGTCAGTTCTTTAATACTCTCTCAAAACGAAACTGTCGCATTCCTGTAATACTTCATAAAACCTACAAATCAAAGAGTTTTGAAGATCTGGTGATACAAGCATCAGGAGAATTAGGACCTGTTTTTCTGGATGGACTTGGGGATGGACTTTGGATTGAAGAATCGAATTTGGAACTTGATCCCTCTGTCCTTCGGAGCCTATCCTTTGGGATTTTACAATCATCCGGAATGCGAATATCCAAAACCGAGTTTATTTCCTGTCCGGGTTGTGGACGCACGCTTTTTAATCTTCAGACGGTTTCACATAAAATAAGGGAAGCAACCTCACATCTTGTTGGATTGAAAATTGCCATCATGGGTTGCATTGTAAACGGTCCGGGTGAAATGGCCGATGCCGATTATGGATATGTTGGTGCAGGTCCGGCGAAAATAAGTCTTTACAGGGGGAAAGAAGTGGTGAAACAGGGAATACCTGAAGGAGAAGCATTGAATGAGATGATTGAATTAATAAAGAAAGATGGAAAGTGGGTGGAGAGGAAAGAGGATTAATTGCTGAAGGAATATTTAAGATGCTGACAATAAAAGATTCATCCTTTGTGCAACTTTTTGATCCCGTTAGCTATCGGGTTATTGTGGCCTTTGTGGAATAGCGGTAATTTGGTCAAAATATTTTGGTGATTTTCAAAAAAAGCCGTTAAGATTAGCTGATTTTTAGTTTCTCGCAACATTAAACATCAGGGGTTTAAACCCCGTTGAGATTTTTTGGAAGAGGTAGTGAAAAAGTAAAAAAAAAAGGCAGAGATTGTGAAATATAGCGAATTAAAAATTATTAATAATTGTTCTAGGGTAACGGGTTTTAAACCCCGTAATAAATAAAACTTATTCATACTTATTAATGCGCTATATTTCAAAATCTCTGCCTTTTTTTTTAACTTTTTCACGACCTTTTCCAAA
>JBBQAQ010000044.1:0-29024 GCA_038316435.1 Bacteroidales bacterium
AAAAGAAAGACAGACCAATTTCAGGAAGTCTGAAATTTATGACTATTTTTTTCTTGTTGGGGATTTTGATTCTGAATACTCCCGCAAATGCACAATTGAAATCAACTGCACAACAACCAGTAGTTAAATCTCAGGCTGAAAACGCTAAGAAGAAAAGAATAACCGGAAAAGTAACAGACGAAAAGGGCGAAACAATTGTGGGAGCAACTGTTTTGGCTTTAGGAACAAATGCAGGCACCATCACCAATATTGATGGAAACTTTTCGTTGGAAATACCAGAAAGTGCAAAAAAAATTAAAGTCACTTACATGGGTTATAACTCTAAAGAGTTCGAAATTACTTCCCAGACTACTTATAAAGTGATGCTGGATGAATCCAGCGTATCTATTTCCGAAGTTATGGTTGTAGGCTATGGTTATCAGAAAAAAGAAAGTGTTGTAGGAGCTATCTCGCAAGTAGGCTCTGAAACACTAATAAAATCGGGTAATAGTAACATTACGAATGCAATAGCTGGAAAACTTTCGGGCGTGTTAACTATACAGCAAACCGGTCAGCCGGGTCAAAATGGTTCGGAAATTATTATCCGTGGGTTGTCCAGCTGGAATGGCTCTCAGCCATTAGTTATGGTGGATGGCGTGGAACGCGATTTTTCTAATTTAGATCCAAATGAAATTAACACTATTTCTGTATTGAAAGATGCTTCGGCAACAGCTGTTTTTGGAGCGAAAGGAGCAAATGGAGTTATTATTGTTACAACTAAACGAGGTTCCATTGGGAAACCAAAACTTAGCTTTTCGGGTTCAACGGGTATTGAAGTTCCTACTGCTCTTCCAGAGCATATAAGTTCTTATAAAACAATGCAAATGCTCAATGTAGGTTATATGAATACTGGTGGCGATAATTTTCAGCGTTTAGTTTCTGAAAATGCACTTAGAGAATACCAGAATCCATCCACGCGTCTTAACTCTTTACGTTATCCAGATAATAACTGGTTCGATTTAATGACAAACTCTTTTGCACAAAACTCACAAGCGAATATTAACCTCAGTGGTGGAACTAAGTTTGTAAAATACTTTGTTTCTTTGGGCTACTTACACGAAGGAGATTTCTTTAAAGGGTATAATGAAGGTTTTGATAATACACTTTATGGTAATGATCGCATCAATTACCGTTCAAATCTGGATTTTAAAATAACGCCAACAACTGATATCTCATTCAATATTGGTGGCGATATCCAAATTACAAATGGGCACAAATCTTCGCCATGGAAATCGCTTTTCGGAGCTTCACCATCTATGTATCCAGCTTATTTCCCGGATTGGGTATTACAGGAAGTACCTGACCCAGATTATCCAAATGCAACCGGGATTCGTTATGCCGATAAGATTGGAGAATTTTTCGACAATCCTTACAGCTTGTTCTATAGCGGGTCGTTTAATAAAACGCTTACTTCAAAGCTTTTTACAGATCTTGTATTTAATCAAAAACTAGATTTTATAACCAAAGGGTTGGCGTTTAACACAAAGGTTTCGTTAAGCACTAGCTTTCAAAATCTGGCACTCACGACTGATTATAATTTTCCACAATACAGGTTGGATTATACTAAAATCGGTGTTTCGGGTGTAAATCCATGGTTTCGAGTGGGTGAGGGTAATGAAGTGTATAAACAATCACCCCTCAATATCAACATTGGTGGAATGAATGGTGATTACTATACCAATTTATATTATGAATTTTCCACCAATTACAATCGTTCATTCGGAAAGCACACGGTGTCTGCATTAGCATTAATAAATTTTCAGGAGAAGAATGTAAATACTGATTTCGGTTATTACAACGCTGGTGTTGTTGGGCGTGCCACATATGATTATGCTGGAAAATACCTTGCTGAAATGAATTTGGGTTATACTGGTTCTGAGCGTTTTGCACCGGGCAACCGTTTTGGATTGTTTCCTTCCATAGCGTTGGGTTGGGTTGTTTCCGAAGAAAAGTTCTTTGAACCCCTCACTTCTGTAATGAATAAACTAAAGCTTCGCTATTCGGATGGTTTGGTTGGTAGCGACAGAGCGAATGACCGGTGGTTGTACTTAAGTAACTATTCCATAAGTGGCAACTATATTCTGGAAGACAAAGCCGCTAATACTATTGCTCAATGGGAAATGGCTCATAAGCGCGACTTGGGTGTAGAAATGGGATTCTTCAAAAATAAATTGCGTTTGACTGTTGATTTGTACGATGAGTATCGTAACCAGATGTTGCTTACACCCAATACAGTAACGTTCTATGTTGGAAATACATTTAAAGATCTTAATTTGGGTGAAATGAAAAAGCATGGGTTTGAAATTGAAGCTGAGTATAATGACAAAATTGGGAAAGACTTCAACTATTTTATTAAAGGGAACATAGGGTTTAACGAAAATCGTATAATTTACAAAGATGATTTGCCTTATGCCGAAGAATATCAAAAGCAAGCAGGTAAATCACTCGGTGGGCAACTTAATGGTTTAGAATTAAATGGTAACCAATATTTTACATCGGTAGATGATTTGCATCTTAATCCATCTCCGGTAGCTGTTATGGCATCAAATGTCGGAGATTATCAATATGTAGATTATAATGGTGATGGAATAATAAATACTGCTGACAAACACCCAATTACAGGATCACTTTATCCTCCTTTTACCTATTCGCTCTCAAGTGGTTTTTCGTATAAAGGCTTTGATTTTAATTTTATGCTTCAGGGTAATAACGGTAAGTATGTAAATTACAATGGTGCCTTTGAATATGAATTCTTGAAAGGAAATATTCGTGTACACGAATCACAGTTGGATTATTGGTCACCAACAAACCTAAATGCAAATCATTCAACACTGAATTTCCAGTTGAACGACGACCCCAAATATGTGTGGGCTGGCGGTGGAGCAGGCGAAAGTGGCTACAGTGGTATGCTTGCAGGCAGAACATGGCGAAATGCCGATTACCTCAGGCTGAAAGAAGTGTATGCTGGTTACACGCTGAAATCCAAAGCGTTGAAATCTATAATTGGAGTCGACAATATAAATATTTATGCAACAGGCAATAATCTTATTACATTTTCCAACCTTCTGGAGGGAGACCCGGAACGAAAAGACTTTTTAATGGGATTCTATCCACAAATGATTAGTGCAAAATTGGGTCTTAAAGTTTCATTCTAATATAAAATCTGATAATGAAAAAGTATTTTAAATCAATAATAGTAATGAGCATAATTTCATTTATGTTCACATCATGTTTGGATGAATATCTAAATGTTTCGCCCGAATCGGGATTAGACGATGAGGCTGTTTTTACTAAATACGAAAACTTCAAGAAATTTTTCGATGTTGTATATTCCGATTATGGAAACTATGCCATTGCTACTGCATACCCGCTTCATTGGAGTTACAGCAGCCAGAAGTTTACGCTAGAAAGTTTAACAGACATGTGCGATATGGGTCGGTTACAATTAAGTCAACCCTTTAAAAGAGGCACTATGTATCCATCAACAATGTTGTATAATCATAAAGAATGGGGTTGGTCGGCACCAGCAGGCGAGCAATTTGGCTGGTTCGACCCGTTGTGGAAAGCCACGCGTGTAGCTAATATAGCGTTAGAAAAAGTAGATTTAATACAAAACGCCACTCAGGAGGAAAAAGACGATTTGCGAGCGCAAGCTTATTTTGTAAGAGGTTTTGCTTTGTTCGAGTTGTTTCGTTCGTATGGTCCAATGCCGCATGTAATCAAACCCCTCGGAGCCGATGATCAGTGGGATTTACCTCGTCCTACCAAATATGAAACATGTATGGCGGCCGTAGAAGATATGGATGCAGCAATCATCTATTACAAAAAAGCCAATACTATGCGTCGCGACCCAGGACCAGGCGGTGCGTTGCATTTGATTGACCCCAATATGTTCCGACCTAATGGTGCAGCAGCTGTAGCCTATCGGGCAAGAGTATTGCTTTATGCAGCCAGCCCATTGAATAATGATAAGGGTGTGGAAGCATGGAAAGCAGCAGCTGAAGCAAATTGGCAAGCAATAGAACAAGCATTAGCACTCAATTACGAGTTATTGCCATGGGCTAACTTCAAACGGAACTTTAATGGCAATAAGTATTCAAATGAACAATTGTTAGGATGGTATGCTGGCAATAATGGCAAAGATGCTTATCATACTAATTATTTATTACCGGGAGTAATGAATAATAATCAATATAACTCAGGTGAATGCCCCACTCAGAATACCGTTGACAAATTTGAAACTATAAATGGTGACCCTCTGAATACGCAGGAAGACAGAGATGCTGCTGCAGCTCTTGGCAATTATAACGAGCAAGACCCTTATGCAGACAGAGATCCAAGACTTGCATTTACAGTAATATATAATCAGGCACCATTGCCGGGGTCCTGGCAAGATGGGAAAGCACAGATTTGGACTCAGGGAAGTACTTATGGAGAAATTATTGCTCCTGGATTTACAGGGATAACTCAAACCGGATACCTTTCTCGTAAACAGTGGGGAGGCGAAAGCCAGAAAAATGATGTAAGAGTGCAATATACTTCTCCGGTTATTCGCTTGGGCGAATTGTATTTGAACTATGCAGAAGCTGCCAATGAAGCTTATGGACCAAATACTCCTGCACCTGGTGCTTCAATGTCTGCCGTAGATGCTATAAATGTTATCCGCAACCGTGCCGGAATGCCGAATGTGTTGGATAAATACACTACAGACAAAGAAACATTCCGTCAACGCATAAAAAATGAGCGTACTGTGGAACTTGCCTTTGAAGGACATTATTTCTTTGATTTACGTCGTTGGATGGATGCACCAACCGTTTATTCCGGAATTTTATATGGAATACAAATTGAAAAGGTAGCTGTTTCACCTACTTATCCTACCGGTTTTAAATATTCAAGAGTCCCACTTCCTGCAACTCGTCAGATTTCATGGAAAGACGCAATGTACTATCTACCATTTGCTGATAAAGATTACAAACTAATGAAAAGCCTTGCTGGTAGCCCAATTTGGTAACAACTAACTAATACTAAAAACAATGAGTAAAAAATATATTATAAGCTCCACAAAGCGTTGCTATTTGTTCCTTATGTTGGTTCTTTTTACAACCACCATAGTAGCACAGCAAAAGAAAGAGAATGTAAAAAAACAACTGTATAAAATTTCAGTTACAGATGAAAGTGGAAAACCGATACCATTTGCACAAGTGGTTGTAGGCGAGGGTGAAAACCATCTCAAAACCGATAATCAAGGAAATGTCACAATTGAAGCAGTAAAATTTGATTTTCTAAAATTTTCGGTTCCAGGATTCGAAGATAAGATTGTTGTAGCAGATAATATCGCAGGTGTTTCAACTATAAGTTTGAAAAAAATGCTTCTTTTTGCCTCAAAACAAGATGTCTTGCCATTACCGTATCTCGATTTAAATAAAAGGGGTATTACTGGAAGCACATTGATTATAAGCGGAAAAGAGCTCGAAAAGTATACCGGAAGCGATTTGCGTAACGCATTTACGGGTCTGGCTGCAGGGCTTGAGGTGCGCGAAGTAAATGGTTCACCCGGACTTAACGTGTTGGAACGCTACAATGGAAATCCGGAAAAAGTGGATGTGCAACTTCGCGGACGATCTCCTATTTATTTGGTAGATGGAATTCCAACTGATATAACTGAAATGCCACTCGACCCAAGTGAAATTGAATCGGCAACCATTATAAAAGACATTGTTGCAAAAGCTATGTACGGTCCGGTTGGTGCCGATGGAATTATACTTATCAAAACTTATCGTGGTAAAGTGAACGATCGTACTATTCGTGTGAATGTTGAAAAAGGTATAAGCATGGTAGACCGTATGCCAACATGGGCAAATGGTCAGGAATATGCCACATTGAATAATTTGGCAAGAATAAATAGCGGACTGGCTCCTAACCCGAGATACACCGAAGCAAATATTGCAAAATATGCTGCTAATGATGGTTACAACATGTATTTTCCAAACAACGATTTTAGAAGCATGATGTTTAATGACAATATGGACTACAATCGGATGAACCTTTCCGCCTCTGGAGGTAACGAAGGCTTGCGTTATTACAGTTACTTGGGTTTCACCAATGAAGGAGATTTGTTTAAAATCGGCAGTAAGTCAGACTACAATCGCATTGTAAGCCGATCTAATTTAGACATTAAAATCAGTGATCAACTAAAGGTTAAATTTGGAATTTACGGAGCACTGGGCATTCGTCGTTCGCCTGTATATGTTGATGGTACGGAATATCTTTCGTTTAATAGTGCCATCGCCGATGCTAATACCATTCCACCTATTGCTTTTCCTATTTATGCTAACAACAACCCTAATCTGGAGAAACCATGGTATGCAGTTACATCTACTTATGACAAAAATCCAATTGGAGAGTTAACTGGTAAAGGATTCAGCTCTGAGCAGGCACGTATAGGATCAACAAATATTGCATTCGATTTTGATATGTCAAATATGGTAAAAGGATTGTCTTCAGAAACCTATTTTGGATTTAATATTCTGAACCAAGTTCGTAAGGGCAAAGCTGAAAATTACACTGCTTATACTGTAACACCAACACTTACTCCTGGCGGTCTCGATTCTGTAATTCTAACCAAAGTACATGATGGTGTGGATCAGGCCAATTTATCGAAACTGTACGATTATTATTTCCAAACCTTTGTTTTCTCGCAAACATTTAAACACGAAGCGAAGTTTGGTAAGGCTAATTTGTTGAACACGCTTACCTATAACATGTCACGTGCAACCCGCGATGGTTATACCGATGACCAGCGCCAACAAGGCTTAATCTGGAGTGGTATGTTAAACTACGATAACAAGTACAGTTTGCAAGCGGTTGTGAATTATGCAGGAACATATAGCTTTATAAAAGAAAACCGATATGCAGCTTTTCCTACAGTTGGAGCAAGTTGGGTAGTTTCGGAAGAAAATTTTATGAAAAATATTAAATTTATCGACTATTTGAAACTCCGTGCAGAAACAGGCGTTTTGGGTTACGACAACTTTCAGGCACCTTTTTATTATAGAGATAATTTTAGCACTTCTACTACTGGTGGGTTTGGTTCATCTACATCGAGTTGGCTAGGAAGCGCTACCGAAACCAATGTGCCACGTACATCATCTGCCCGTGTTGGTAATACAAACCTTAATTGGGAAAAACGCAGGGAATTTAATGCAGGACTGGATGCATTGTTTTTGTCGAAGAAACTTTATATTGAAATGACCTATTACAATCAATTGCGTGATGGTGTTATATCACAAGTGTCAAATACAATCCCTTCGGTTATTGGTTTAGGAGGAACTACACCAAAGCAAAATTTTGAACAAATACGATATTCCGGATTAGAACTGGCATTGAAATACAGTGATAAAGTAGGTGAATTCAATTATACAATAGGTGGCAATTTCAGTACTTCGGATGCCATTTACGAAAAAGTGGACGAACCAAATTATCGTAATTCATATCAGTCGCTCAAAGGGCAATCAATTTACAGTTATACAGGTCTTACTTATATTGGCAGATATACAACTGATGCTGAAGCATTGGAAGTACCATCATTATACGATGCTGTTTTGCATGCTGGTGATTTCAAGTATAAGGATATGAATAACGACAAGGTAATTGATGACAATGACCGCTCTGTTATCGGGCATACAGCTCCGCGTCTTGTATACTCGCTCAATCTAAATTTGAGATACAAAGGTATAGAACTATCAGTGATTGGAACAGGGCGAGCATTTTATGATCTGCCGCTTACAAGCAGTTATTTTTGGAATGGTTGGGGTGATGGAAATTACTCATCTTTTGTAAGTAATAATCTAACAACAGGAGCTTATCCAAAACTTAGATATTATAAAGTTGAAAATAATTTCCGGAACTCTAATTTTTGGTTGACGGATGGTGGATTTTTTAAAGTTCAGGATGTTCAATTAGCATACAATTTGCCTGAAAACTGGTTAAAAGGATTAGGGGTAAGAAATATGATGGTGTTTATCAATGGAACAAACTTATATACGGTTTCTAAAGTCAAAGATGTTGATCCTGAATCCATCAACTCCGGGGTTACAACTTATCCGTTATTTATGAATGTTACAGGTGGACTTAAATTAACTTTTTAAATTAAATTAATCTTATGAGAGAAATAAAATTTGTATTAATAGGATTTATCCTAATCTTATTAAGTTCATGTACCGACTTTCTGGAACCATATCCGAATGGCGATATTTCCAGTGATGATATTTGGGAATATCAGGATAAAGTGGCTGGATTAGTAAACCGTTGCTATCAGTTTATGCCACAAAATTACAATGATAATGAAGGTGCAATACTTGATTGCGCAACCGATAATGCTGTGTATACAACTACTACCAATAGTATTTCAAGACTCTCGGTTGGTACCCTCACAACAGGTCAGGATATGTTTGCTACTTACTGGAGTCGCGATTATCAGGCAATTTATTTGTTAAACACATTTTTGAAAGACGGTAAAGGTTATAATACCCGCTATTTGGTAAATAAGCATTATAACGATCTTGTTCGTACTCGTTTGCAAGGCGAAGCATACGCTTTACGTGCATGGTTCCAATGGGATTTGTTACAAAAATTTGGTGGAAAAGGCATGAATGGTAAAATGCTGGGCTATCCAATTGTACTCGAAAAGCTTGATGCAACAAAAGAAGTGAATTTGGCAAGAGACACTTATGATGCTTGCGTTCAGCAAATTGTTAATGATTGCGATTCTGCTTTGAAATATCTACCAATTGCTCACAGAGATTATTTAGTACCTGTTGCTAACGACCTTATCTATGCCGGTAGTAAATATTGGGGACGTATGGATGGGCTGACGGTGATGTCTGTTAAATCACAACTTTATCTGACATGGGCTAGTCCACGTTTTAACCCAGAAAATATTGCTGCGCGTTGGGATAGTGCTGCTGTAAATGCTAAAAAAGTGATGGATTTTAAACTCAATAAAGACAATATTATCGGCGGATTTAATAAAGCCAACAAAGTGGATTGGTATAATCCGAATTACGCAGGTATTGTTTTCTCTTCCCGCTATGTGGATGCCAGTGATGCCATGGAGCGCATGTTTTATCCGGGTGGCTTTCAGGGAAATGGAGCTATGGGTGCAACACAAGATTTAGTGGAAGCATTTCCTATGAAAAACGGTTATCCAATTGATGACGCACTGAATAGAGGTGGCTATGACCCTGCAAAACCGTATTTGAATCGTGACCCGCGTTTCTATAGTGCTATTTTTTACAATGGTGCAACAGCCGTAAAAGACGGAACAACAACCGTAATGTACACTTTCGAGAATTTTAATGGCGGAAAAGATGCTCGATTAGCAAGTCCAAGCAACTGTCGGACAAATTATTATATCAAGAAATTCGTCTACATGGGACTCGATTGGTCGAATAGTACAATTAAACGGGCACAACATGCAAAATTCTATTTTCATTGGGCAAATTTGTGTCTGAATTTTGCCGAAGCTGCCAACCATGTTGTTGGGCCAAACGATGCTGCCAAATACGGAATTTCTGCAAAACAGGCCATAGGGTATTTACGCTCACGTAAAACGTATGACAATGCTGCCGGCATTACTACCGACCCATATTTGGATGAAGTTGCTGCCACAGGTACAGATAATTTTAATACATTTATCCAAAATGAACGTAGGCTTGAAACTTGTTTCGAGGGAATGCGCTTTTATGATTTGCGTCGTTGGACAACGAGTCTGACCGAGTTGAACAAAGTGGCACATGGTGTTGATGTTATAAAAAATGCAGACAATAGCATAACGTACACGAAAGTGGAAGTTGAACCGCGTAACTTTAAATCGGCTTATTTACCTATTCCTTACACCGAAATTATGAAAATGAGCAATTTAGTTCAAAACGAGGGTTGGGATGGCTGGAATTAAATCATTTACTATTAAATCATTAACAATTCACAATTTTATATGAAAAACATAATAACAATACTAATCATTGCGCTAACGTTAACTTCGTGTTACGATGATTACGTTCAGGATTACAAAATAAATACAGTGTATTTTTCATACCAATACGATGTTCGCACATTTGTTGTAGGTGAGGGAATGAAGTTTGATATTGGAGTCGGACTTGGTGGTGTAACAAATAATACAAAGGAACGAATTATAAATTATAGCATTGATCCAACGCTGATAACTCCAGCAGCTCTTGCCGCTATGCAAGCAAGTTCATCTGCATACATTAAAGCAGCAATGGTTCCAGTCACAATAACCAATTTTAGTTTGTTGCCTGCTACAATGTATTCACTTACTGATGGCAGTAAATTTACAATTCAAAAAGGTCAGCAGGTTGGTCGTGTAACCATTCGTCCGGATTCAGCAACTTTTTTGGCCGATCCAAAATCGCTAAATCCTAACTATGTTTTGCCTTTGGTAATTACAAGTGCTTCCGACTCAATTCTTCCGCTAAAGAAAACAACCATAATTGGTGTGAAATATGAAAATATGCTTTTTGGTAATTATTGGCATGGAGGTAAAGTTATACGGTACACCTCGGCTAATGTATTAAAAGATACTGTGAAATATTTCACGACTATTCCACAGTTAGAGGCAAAAGTATGGACATTAAAAACTACAGCACCTTTTGAACTCACGATTAATGGTTATGCAAACGTGACCAGTTCGAAAGCTGAACTTAAATTAAAGCTAAATAGCGATGGCACTGTAGGAATAACTAATGCTACAGGATCAACATTTACTTACATTGCCGAAGGAACGTCGAATTACAATAAAGCAAAGCTACTGCAAAATCGAAAGATTTTCCTGAGTTATAAATATACCGATACTTCGGGCAACATTTGTATTGCCACTGACACGCTTACTTTCCGTAACCGTATACGCGATGGGGTCAATGAGTGGCAAGATGAAAATTCTACACATTATTAATTCAAAAAATCTTCATTCTTTTCCTAAAAGTGTTGCTTATGTTTCCTTTTAGGTTAAGTTGAAGGTAATTTTGTTTTTTATATTCCATTTTAAAGTAAATTTTTCACACATCTTCTTTTAATTAAATTGGATTTCACTTAAAAAAAAATAGTGAATTTCTGATAGGGATTGCTTGTGTCATTTCTAAAAAATAATTATGCAGAAAAGACAGCAAATAATATTGCTAATTATATGTATATAAACACATTGAATATTTATGAAAATAATAATTTCACTTTCGTTTCTTTTTATCTCTTTATTTTCTGGATATTTGCATTCTGAAAATAAAAATAAGGCATTAATTAAAAACGCCAAATTAACAAATAAGGAAAATTCATTTTTAACTGTTAAGGGTAGGGAAATTGTAGATTCAAACAACAAACCATATATTCTGAAAGGAATGGGTTTGGGTGGTTGGATGGTACAAGAAGGCTATATGTTTGGAATACCCGGAGATGGAGCACAACATTCCATTAAAGAACGAATAAAAGATCTAACAAGTGAAGAATTCTGTAACCAATTCTATGAACTTTGGCTAAATAATTTTATTACCAAGGCAGATGTTGACTCAATTGCAGCATGGGGATTTAATAGTATACGTTTGCCTATGCACTACAATTTGTTTACCCTCCCTATTCAACAAGAACCAGATTCACTTTCCAGCACATGGTTGAATAAAGGTTTCGAGCTTACTGATAGTCTTATATCCTGGTGCAAAGCAAATCAATTGTATCTTATCCCAGATTTACACGCAGCACCAGGTGGGCAAGGAAAAGACAATAATATTTCTGATAGAAATCCTATTTATCCTGCCTTATGGGAATCGGAAGCCAATAAGATGAAAACAATTGCCTTTTGGCGAAAATTTGCTGAGCGATATAAGAATGAGCCTACAATTGCCGGTTATGATTTGCTAAATGAGCCTAACTGGGCTTTTGACGGGAAAAATCCGAATGGTATGGATGATAAATCCAATACTCAGATTTGGAGTTTATATAAACGCATAACAGATGCAATAAGAGAAGTTGATAATAAACATATAATTTTTATTGAAGGAAATGGCTGGGCAAACAATTTTAATGGTTTCCCCGGCAAATGGGATGATAAACTTGTAATTAGTTTTCACAAATACTGGAATTCAACCAAACCATCTTCTTTGACTAAGTATCAAAATTTGTCGAAGAATTTCGACATGCCACTCTGGGTTGGTGAATGTGGTGAGAACTCCAATAAATGGTATACCGAATGCATAAATTTACTGCAAAAGTCAGAGATTGGTTATGCTTTGTGGACACAAAAAAAGATAAGTGTAATGAATAACCCATTACTGATAAATAAACCGGAGAAATACAACGATATTCTAAATTACTGGGCTAGTTCAGGAACAAAGCCTGATGTTGAAACTGCAAAAAAAACCTTGTTGGATCTTGTCAATAATGTGAGGATAGAAAATTGTAAATTTAACCGTGATGTAATTGATGCAATGAACCGACAGGTAAAAGATTCTTGCTTACTTCCCTTTGCTGAAAACAATGTGCCTGGTAAAATTAGTGCATATAATTACGACTTGGGTCATCAAGGTATAGCATACTTCGACAAAATGAGCGAGCGTATTTTATTATCCAACGGAAAGAAAACTATTCCAAATACAGGAGGTGCTTATAGGAACGATGGAGTAGACATTGTTCAAATCGGGACTGATTTTTCGGTGTCAGATACTGAAAAGGGAGAGTGGATGAATTATACTATAAATGCAACTATATCTGGCATCTACGATGTAAGTGCAACGGTAAGATTTGCTAAAAATGATGCTGGGTTTTCCATTATAACTCACGATGAGTTGAAAATAGCTAGTAGAGCACAAAAAAGCTCTGCGGATTTTGTGACAATTCCTGTTGGGTTTGTTCGATTTAACAAAGGGAAAAACACTTTTAAAATCTATATTGAAAATGGGGGAGTTGAACTGAAAACAGTACAGTTCTCAAAATCCAACGATTAATTCTGTCATATAGACATTGTAGAAATATGAAATTTATCTATTGCATAGCAGTTGTTATTGCTTTAATCAACACAGATATTCATTCCGCAAATACGAATAGAAGTAACAGTTGGTCAGTAAAAACGGCTCAAAGTTTCATAAAAAGATATCCGAATCCCGATAGTATCTGTTGGAAACCCGATTCGAATCATTTTAGTTGGCAAGCTGGCTATATCATGTTTGCAATGGAAAAAATGTGGAATATTACGGGCGATTCATGTTATTTTAATTACATAAAAAAATATGTAGATCAGCAGGTAGATGAAAATGGGTTGGTAAAAGATTTTGTAAACGATCAGCTTGACAATTTCTTGCCTGGTTATGCTATATTGTTTATGTCCGAACAAACCCATTCTGATAAGTATAAAAAAGCCGCAATGCATATAAGAGATGGTTTTAAAAATTATTCTCGCACTTCTGATGGTCTTTTTTGGCATGGAACATGGGCTAAAAATCAGGCATGGGTCGATGGAGTTTTTATGGGACAGATTTTTTTAGCCCGCTATGCAAAAACCATAGGTGATTCAAATTACTGTTTCGATGAAATAGTACAACAAATGACATTAATTGCCAGCCATTGCCAAAAGAAAAATGGATTGCTACTCCATGGATGGGATGAAAGCAAAAAAGCCCGATGGGCTGATAAAAATACCGGTCTTTCGTCTGAGGTTTGGAGTGAAGGTTTGGGATGGTACGCCGTTTTATCAATAGATATTTTGGACTATTTACCCAAAAATCATCCCGGATACGCAACAATAATGGACGCCCATTTAAAACTTTGTCGTGGTTTGAAAAATTCAATTGATAAAAAGACAGGTATGTGGTGTCAGGTGGTCGACAAACCGGATTTAAAGGATAACTGGAATGAAACATCAGGTACCGGAATGTTTGTGTATACCTTAAAGAAATCAATAAAGATGAATTATATTAATCCATTGGAATACAATCCAATTGTAGAAAAAGCGTATAGTTCGCTTATTTTAAAAGCAAAATACAAAAATGGATTTATCGATTTGTATGATTGTAGCAGCATAGGTATTAAACAAAACTACAAAGAATATATTACTCAACCCAAAGAAATAAGCCCTTTTGCTGCATTTGGATCGTTTATTATTGGAACTGGAATAATGGAAAGCGTTGAACAATAACATATTAAAAAGTATTCAGATATGAAGTATCAATTAGGTAAAATATTTAAAAGGTCAGTTCGGGTTGTTAAAAAGCCTATTGTAAAGAGAGTTTCGTTGCTTTTTCTGGGTTTTACTTCAACACTTTGGTTTTTAATTCGGGTAATTCCCAAACCATCACGTGCAACATATCCTTGCATGCAAGCCTCAGCGCCATTTATGTCAGCATTTGTTGTTTGGTTAATAGGTTTTTGGGGTACCAGTTTGGTGTATAAAAAAGCAAAACAAAAATGGTCGGCCTCAAAATATGTAGTTTCGGGTTTGTTGTTTGTGATAGCTACTTGTGGAGCATTTATTTTGTTGCCAAAACTGAATGCTGATGCACAGGAAAAGAAAGTGGAGCTTAAAATATGGTATAAACCGAATTCACCGCTTGGTACAGCACATGGTGTTTTTCCTGGACGTGTTGCTTGGGGGCATAATCCCAATGTGGCTACATGGGATATGAAAACAGGTTTTTGGTGGGAGGCTAACTATAATAATCAGATTGAATCCGATAAATTAATGTCACAAACTTTGCTTGGTTTAACTGGCACTAAGAATGAAAAAAAAGCATGGGATAATTTATTTCAATATTTCAATAATGGGCAAAATAAAGGGAAAGTAGGGTATCAGAAAGGCGAAAAGATTGCCATTAAAATTAACATGAACAATACTTCGTCGCATGAAAATAGTAGTGAAATAAATGCTAATCCAACTTTGATACTGTCATTATTGAAAAGTTTAATAGTATATGCAGGCATTCCTCAGGAAAATATCACAGTTGCCGATCCAAGCCGGTTTATCACCAACAATATTTTTGATAAATGTCATGTAGTTTATCCCAATGTGCATTTTGTAGATCATGATGGTGGAGATGGTCGCGAAAAATCAAGCTACATTCCCAATGTCATTCCTTATTCAATCGACAATGGAAAGGTCGCTACTGGTTTAGCAAGCTGTATTGTAGATGCCGATTATATTATAAATCTTGCTTTATTGAAAGGGCATGTTGGTCAAGGTGTTACTCTTTGTGCAAAAAATTATTTTGGTTGCACAAGCATTGAGTCTGACTGGCGTAAAAATACGCACAGCTTTGGTTTTAGTCAAAGTAAAAAAGGAGAATTTCGTTATTCAATTTATCCCGATTTTTTAGGTCACAAGCATCTTGGGGCTAAAACAATGTTATTTCTGATTGATGCTATTTATGGGAATAAATTATTGGATGGAGTACCTGCCAATAAATGGAAACTTTCGCCGTTTAATGGCAATTGGCCAAATAGCTTGTTTGCTTCGCAGGACGGTGTGGCAATTGATGCTGTTGCTCTGGATTTTGCTCTCGCCGAATGGCCTGATGGGAAAGATATGATGTACAGCGATTATTCGTTAAATGAATGTGCAATGGCTGACAACCCTCCTTCGGGGATTAAATATGACCCCGAGCGGGATGGAAGCGTGTTAAAAAGCCTTGGTACATCTGAACATTGGAATAATGCAATAGAAAAAAAGTATTCCCGAAACCTGAGTCCAAAAACAGGTAAGGGAATTGAACTTAAATATTGTAGTACTCAAAAATAAAACTATATTTCAAAAATCACGAAAAAAATATAATTTCATATTTATGAAAAACACAATTTTCGTATCTATACTATTGTCATTCAATCTGTTTATTTTTGCAGAAAAATTAGATAAATCTTTCTCGAAATTTAAATTAATTGACATTGGCTATTCAGCAAATAGTGGAAAAGAAAATATATTGGGTGGCCAACTTCAGATAGAAGCATTCGGAAAAGATATATGGGGTAAGCACGATGAGTTTACTTTTAAATATGAAAAATTAAAAGGCGATTTTGACTTTTCGGTACAAGTTGAAAGCTTGACAGCAACCGATGCTTATACTAAAGCCGGAATTATGGCAAGAGCTAATTTAAACGATAGCAGTCAGCATGTTATTTTTCATGTTTTTCCTGATAACAGAGTTCGTCATAATAACAATGGTGGTTGTGAATTTCAATACAGATTAAAAACTGGTGAGGATATGAAGGCTATTTACCCTGACCTAAAAACAGCTGGTAAGCTTTATGATGTTACTTTTCCGAAAACATGGATTCGTTTAAAAAGGTCTGGTAATGTTTTTATTTCGTTTATTAGTGACGATAACAAAAAATGGCATCAGTTCTCCAGTTTCACAATTTTAATGCCTCATGAGTTATATGTTGGTTTGGCTGTTACTGCCCATAATTCTGTAAAAAGCACCAAAGCTCGATTTAAAAATATTCAAGTACAAAAAATTAAAACAAAATCCCATCCTGCTTTTGTATGTACAGATTATACACAGGGTAAAGTTTTTGTTATTTCAGCAGATGGCAAAAAGGAATGGGAATATCCGGCCGAAAAATGTAATGATATTTCAATCTTGCCAAATGGAAATTTTCTTTTTAATACCGGACATGGGGTAAAAGAGCTGACCCGTCAAAAAGAAGTTGTTTTCTCATACGAATCGAAAAGTGAAATATATGCATGTCAGCGCCTCCCGAATGGAAATACTTTTGTAGGCGAATGCAATACTGGTAAATTGCTTGAGATAAACCCCATGGGAAAGATATTGAAAACGGTTAAACTGCTTCCCGATTCGGTTGACGGAGGATACGCCTTTATCCGAAATGCACGAAAACATGCTAATGGTAATTTCTTGGTGGCACATTATGGGCTCGACAAGGTTTGTGAATATGATTCAATTGGAAAGTTGGTTCGCAAAATTCCCATACAAGGAGGTCCACATTCGGTTATCCGATTGGAGAATGGAAATACAGTTATTGCTTGTTCGGATCATAATGGAGAGCCCAAAATTGTGGAAATTGACCCCAAAGACGAAATCGTCTGGCAGCTTACCAAAAGTGAATTGCCTGATATAGATTTGAAATTTATGACCGGTATGCAATACATGCCAAATGGTAACTTCGTACTTACAAATTGGTTGGGTCACAATCAATTCGGGACTGCTCCTCATGCCTTCGAAATTACCCGGAATAAGAAAATAATGTGGATATATAACGATAATTCGTTTGTAAAAACAATTTCAAATATTGCCTTATTAACTCACAACAAGTAGAATAAATATACATTAATCAGAAAACTCAAATAAAACAACCTAATATGTGTAAAAAACGAATCATTACTTTTAGCATTTTCTCTTTATTGTTTTGTGCCTTTGTAATTAAAGCCCAGAAGCCAATTTATTTAGATGTAAATCAACCCATCGAAAAACGTATTCAACATGCATTGTCGTTGATGACCTTAGAAGAAAAAGTGGCTATGTGTCATGCTCAGTCCAAATTTAGCTCTACGGGAGTACCACGTTTGGGAATTCCGGAAGTATGGACGGCCGATGGGCCACACGGAATTCGCGAAGAAGTGTTTTGGGATAAATGGAGTGGAGCCGGTTGGACAAATGATTCATGTACAGCTTTTCCAGCATTAACTTGTCTGGCAGCATCGTTCAATCCCGAAATCTCACTTTTGTACGGAAAATCAATAGGTGAAGAAGCACGCTATCGCAACAAAGGAGTTTTGCTTGCACCTGGTGTGAATATTTATCGAACTCCCCTCAATGGACGTAATTTTGAATATATGGGCGAAGATCCTTATTTAGCTTCTCGCATGGTTGTTCCTTATATTCAGGGAGTTCAGCAAAATGGTGTGGCTGCTTGTGTCAAACATTTTGCTCTAAATAATCAGGAAGTAAAACGCATGAGCATCGACGTGCAAGTGAGTGATAGAGCACTGTACGAAATCTATCTACCAGCCTTCAAAGCTGCGGTTCAGGAAGCAGGTGTGTGGTCAATAATGGGCGCATACAATAAATTCAGAGGCGAACATTGTTGCCACAACGATTTGTTGCTCAATAAAATTCTAAAACAAGACTGGAAATTCGATGGCGTAGTAATAAGCGATTGGGGTGGCGTGCACAATGCCGATCAAGCGGTGAATAATGGGTTAGATTTGGAAATGGGAACTTCTACCAATGGTCTTACCACAGATGGAACATCGCCATATTCAGAGTATTATTTGGCCAATCCGTATCTGAAAGGCTTAAAATCGGGTAGCTATGATGTAAAAATACTTAACGATAAAGTGAGCCGCATTTTGCGCCTTATTTTCCGTACAACTATGAGTGCCGATCGTCCGTTTGGGAAATTTGTAAGTCCTGAACATTCCGAAGCTGCTCGAAAGATTGCAGAACAGGGCATTGTTTTGTTGAAAAACGAAAAACAATTACTACCTGTTCCGGTTGGAAAATACAAAAAAATCGCTGTTATTGGTGAAAATGCAACGAAACGCTTGACAATTGGTGGAGGTTCTTCGTCGCTAAAAGTAGCGTATGAAGTTTCGCCTTTGGTAGGGATGCAAAAAAAATACGGTAAAGAAAACATCATTCACAGCATGGGATATGCTTCTGGACCTTCGGTTTACGACAAAGAAACATTTTCTAATCTGAATGCCGATTCACTTATCACTGCTGCGGTAGAAACGGCCAAAAATGCCGAAATCGTTTTCTTTTTTGGAGGATTAAACAAAAATCATTTTCAAGATTGTGAAGGAGGTGACCGCAAAACAATGGCTTTGCCTTTTGGACAGGATAAATTATTGGCCGAACTGCTCAACGTGAATAAAAACGTGGTGGTGGTGCTTATCAGTGGCAATGCCGTAGAAATGCCTTGGGTTAAAGACGTTCCGGCTATTGTACAAAGTTGGTATTTAGGATCTGAAGCTGGAAATGCATTAGCAAATATTTTATCTGGCGAAGTAAATCCGTCAGGAAAGCTGCCCTTTTCATTTCCTAAAAAGCTCGAAGACAATGCTGCACATTCTTTTGGTGCTGTAAGTGTTCCCGGTATTGATAAAAAGCAAGAGTATTTGGAGGATATCCTTGTAGGTTACCGCTGGTTCGATACAAAAAAGATTGTACCTCAATTTGCCTTTGGACATGGTTTGTCATACACAACTTTTGAATACGGTAAAGCTACCATTGACAAAAATACTTGTTCCGCAAAGGATGTTATTTTACTTTCTCTATTGATAAAGAACACTGGAAAAGTAAAAGGATCTGAAGTAGTTCAAGTATATGTTTCAGATACAGAATGCTCTGTTTTGCGTCCAGTGAAAGAGCTGAAAGCATTTTCAAAAGTGATGTTGCAGTCTGGTGAATCCAAACAGGTAAATATTGAACTGCCCGTCAAAAATTGGGCTTTCTACAATGAAAAAACGAAACAATGGGACTTGGAACCAGGTAAATTTACACTACTTGTCGGTTCATCTACTTCAGATATTCGTCAAAAAACCACAATTATAGTCAACTAAAATGAGTTGAATTCAGTTTTTAAAAAACACTATTTATGAAAAAGTTTATTTTGATTGTCGGTTTATCTCTTATCTTTAAAACCTACTTATTTGGTTTGGGTTATTTGCATTGCAGTGGAACTACCATTGTTGATGGAACTAATAATGAGGTTATACTTCACGGTGTTGGTATTGGTGGCTGGATGGTGCAGGAAGGCTATATGTATGGCAACAGTGGAAGTTTTTATACCCAACATGCATTGAAAGCAAAATTGGCTACTCTGATTGGAAACACTGAAACTGAAAAGTTTTACACCAACTGGAGAAACAATTTTATGCAACAAAGTGATGTTGACTCAATTGCAAAATGGGGATTCAACTCTATTCGTGTACCATTGCATTACAATTTATTTTCAAGATGTTTTGCCGCAGATCCCCAAGAGGATGAAGGATTTCGTTTGATTGATAATCTCTTAACTTGGGCAGCAGCCAAAAATATTTATGTGATACTGGACATGCACGCAACTCCTGGTGGCCAAGGCGATGATACAGGTATTTCTGATCGCGATGCCACTAAGCCCTATTTGTGGACCAGTACGGCAAATCAGGATACCTTGGTTCAAATTTGGAAAAATATTGCGAAAAAATATGCCACCCATCCTTTGATAGGAGGATACGATCTGATAAACGAAACCAATTATGCCCCAATGAAGCCAAATAATCAGCCATTGCGTGATTTATTTGTCAGAATAACAAATGCAATAAGGTTGTGGGATACAAATCATATAATCTTTATTGAAGGGAATGATTATGCCAACAACTTTACCGGACTCACTCCGCCTTGGGATAATAATATGGCATATAGTTTCCATAAATACTGGAATTCGAATAGTAAAAATGCAATTCAGAGTTTTCTCACTCTTCGCAGTTCAACAAACAGACCACTATGGGTAGGTGAAACGGGAGAAAATAGCAATGCCTGGTTTACGGATTGTGTGAAGTTGCTGGAAGAAAATAAAATTGGATATTCTAACTGGTCTTACAAGCCCTACAACAGAATTCAATGCCCTGTTACAATAAAGGCTTTTGCCAATTGGCAAAAGGTACTTAATTACGTCAACAATAACGTTGGGTTAACTCCTAGTGAATGTATTGCTTACCTAAAGGAAATGACCGATGGGTTGTTGCTCGAAAATTGCCGTATAAATAAAGATGTGATTGATGCATGGACTCGGCAGCCTTTTGACTATGCATCGAAAGCATACGCTTTAAATAACATTCCTGGAATTATACATGCTGTTAATTATGATTTAGGCACACAGGGTGTTGCCTATAGTGATAATATTTTTCAAAAAACGACACAGACAAATGTTGTTTGGAATACTGGGAAATTATTTCGAAATGATGGAGTAGACATTGGGGCTTGTAACGATGTTGCCCCGTATAATATAGGATTTAATGTAAGCTGGATTGAAGATAATGAATGGTTATCATACACAATCGATATAACTTCTTCAGGCGTTTACAATCTTAGTTTGCGTTGTTCGAATGGTGGATCAACTACAGGGTATTTGCATGTAGAAATTGACGGCAAAGATGTTTCCGGATTTGCAAGTATAACACCTACTGGAGGCTGGCAAAACTGGAGAGATTTTGTTGTTAAAGGAGTAATGCTGCCTTTAGGGAAGCATAAAATGAAAATATTTTTTGATAAAGCGGCGTATAATTTGAACGCAGTAAACTGGTCCCAATCGAATGAGCCCATAGTTATGCGTCCAATGTCAGCAAATGCTATCGACGACACAACAATCCGGTTAACGTTCAACAAGCCACTTAACACAACAAATACGTTAACCACTTCCGATTTTAAAATAAATTCTTCAGTTAACCATTTGGTGGATAAGGTTGTGTATGATTCAAAAGATGTTTATTCACTATTGATAAATTCCAAAAGCATTATATTCTATAATGAGCTATTGAGTATAAGTTATTCGGGGATAATGCTGAAATCGGGCGAAAATGAGATGGCACCAACTATTTCAAATTTGTTTGTTTCAAATAAAATACCAACACGTTACGAACTACCCGCGAAAATTGAAGCCGAAAATTATTCCGAATCTGCGGGGATCCAAACAGAAACTTGCACTGATACCGGTGGAGGGTTAGATGTTGGCAATACTAATGCGGGCGACTATATGAAATATCTGGTTTATGTACCTACGACTGGTATCTACGAGCTTGTATTCAGGATGGCGGGAAATGGAGGAAAAGCAAGCTTATATTATGATGACCCAACAAACACTTCGCTCATTGGCACGGTAAATTTCGCATCGACAGGTGGTTGGCAAACTTGGCAAGATTTTAAAATTTCTATGCCTTTACAGGCTGGGGCACATACTTTAAAGTTTTTAGTGGATGCGCTAGGCTTCAACCTAAATTATATTAGCTTTCAATCAAGTCTTTCAGCTGTTCAGAGTCCGATAATTGACGCAGATTTTTATTGTTATTTTGATACAATGAAAAATAATTTCACTGTAGTGTATAATAGCATTTGTACTTCTGCAAAAATTGAAATTTTAGATTTGCAAGGCAGAATTTTTTTCTCAAGCAAATTTAATGCGGCGCAACACACTAACAATAAATTCAGTGTGGGAAAACTTAAAAAGGGGATTTATATTGCCAGATTGTCTGATGGAATCAAAACACTGTCACACAAAGTTGTAATGATATAGATTGCAAAAGTTTTTTTATTAATTTTTATAGTCTTTCTGGTATTCATCGATAGAGTTTAGTGAACGAATAAATCATTTGCTTCATATATGCAATAATATGCTTATTGCGCATTTATTTTTTCATTAACAATAAAATAGTGATTTTTATGAATAAAATAATGTTGATTGTATTAATTGGACTGCTATCATGCTTCCATTTAAATGCCTCTAATCCAAGAATTGTTACTACACTGAATGAATCTTGGAAATTTTCAAAGGGTGATTCCCAAAATGTATTGTCAGATGAATTTGACGACTCCAATTGGGAACGTGTAACTATTCCACATACATGGAATAGAGATGATGCCGTTGATGAAGTTCCGGGTTATTATAGCGGATTTTAAACCCATAAAATGAGTTGAATTCAGCTAGTACTTAGACCGTGAACGACATTTGATTAGACAAAAATACAGGATTTCAATGTGCTTAATATATTCTATTTATTAATCATTTTATTCTTTTTCTAATTCAATGTGTACATTATCTTTGTGAAGCTATAAAATTGCAGAATATGTATTTCTGCTTTTTATTTTACAAAATTTCTTTTTGCGAAACAACAAAATTCACATCATAAAAATTTAAAACCATGAAGATCAAAAAATTAAATCCAAACATTAATCTCTTTTCGACAGCATTATTCGTAATGCTACTTGTTAGTGCAGGGTTGTTTGCACAAAAAACAACAAAAGGGATTTACAACAACCAAGTTAAATTTACGCTAAATGCCTTTTCATTTGATGGTGCTCTTACCGGAAAAGAGAAATATGCTGATCATACAAATTTTTCATTGTTTGAGCTGGTTGACTGGTGTTCTGATCAAAAAATTGCTGCCGTGGATCTTACCTGTTATTATTTTCCCAGTTATCCAAAAGTGCCGACTGATGAGTATATCTATAATTTGAAAAAAAAATGTTTCAAACAAGGCGTTGATATCAGCGGCATTGGTGTGCGAAATTTTTTCTCTTCACCCGATCCAGAAGTCAGAACAAAGAGTGTTCAATTGGTTAAAGACTGGATTTTGGTGGCAGAGAAACTTGGTGCGCCGGTTATCAGGACTTTTGCTGGAGCCGTACCTAAAGGCTACGAAAATAAGTTTGATGAAGTGTATTCTTGGATGATGCCTTTGTGGAGCGAATGTATAGAATTTGGCAAACTTCATGGAGTGATTATTGGCGTTCAAAACCACGATGATATGATTCGCAATTCAGATGATTGTATCAAAATAATGAAAGGGCTTAATAGTGAGTGGACAGGTATTATTATTGATACAGGTAATTTTAAAGATAAGGATTCGTACGCTGGCGTTGAAGCTGTGATTCCTTACGCTTGTAACTGGCAAATCAAAGAAAGTATGATTGATAACAGTAGCTTCGAAATGGCTGACTTTAACAAATTGGTCAGAATCATTTTGAAAAGTGATTACAAAGGGTATGTGCCGGTTGAAACTATCAAAAAAGACGCTACCTATAATCCTTTTACACGCGTTCCTTGGTTACTGAAACAATTGAACGATGCAAAAGCAAAGGCATTAAAAGAAAATAAATAAAAATTGAATAGTACAAGCGATTATTATGTCAGATAAAAAAGTGTTACGTGCTGGTATCATTGGATCAGGTTTTGCTGCCAAATTCCATTTTGATGCTTTGCAAAGGGTATTTAGTGTAAAAATCGAAATTATAGGAGCGTATTCGAAGAGTCCTGATAAATTAGCAGATTTTACAACTTCCAGAAAAATTAAATCGTACGATAGCCTTGAAAGTTTAATAGCTGATTCGGATGTGTTACATGTTTGCACACCGCCTTCAACGCACGAAATGCTGGCACTAGAAGTTCTTAAAAAAGACAAATTTGTAATCATCGAAAAACCATTTACTGGTTATTTTGGCGATGGTTCAGCGGAATTCTCTGGAGATACATTCTCCAGAGAAATCGGGTTGAAAAAAGTATTAGAGAGCATAAACCGCATATTGGAAGCAGAAAAAGTTAGTAATGGAAAAATCATGTACGCGGAAAACTGGGTTTATGCACCAGCTGTTCAAAAAGAACGTGAAATAATTGAGAAAACGAAAGCTCAGATTATCTGGATGCAAGGTCAACAATCGCATTCTGGTTCACATTCTCTTGATTACGGTAAATGGCGGTTGTCTGGAGGAGGTTCGTTGATGGGCAAAGGATGCCATCCGCTTACCGCTGCCATTTATCTGAAACATGTAGAAGGAAAAGTGAAAAACGGAAAAGCAATTCATCCTAAAACAGTTTCGGCGCGCACACATTCCATCACGTGCATGCCAACATTTCAAAATGAAGGCCATTTGAAAGATAGTTATACAGATGTGGAAGACTATGCAAGTTTACATGTTGTGTTCGAAGATAATACCATTGCCGATATTGTTGCCAGTGAATTGTTGCATGGCGGAGTGAAAAATTATCTTGAAATTCATGCCAATAACCATCGCACTATTTGTAATATAGCCCCAAATGATGCAATGAAAACATACAATCCCGTTGAAGAGAATTTTAATGATATTTATGTTGTTGAAAAAACCGGAACAAAACAAGGCTGGTCATCCATTTCTCCAGACGAAGGTTGGTTCAATGGGTACCAACATGAAATGAATGAGTTTTACAGCTCAGCAGCTTATGGATCGCCAATAGAAAGTGATAGCATTTTAGCCTCAGACGTAATTGCGACCATTTATTCTGCTTATGTATCAGCATCTAAAAATGGTACCGAAATTGAAATCTGTGGATTGACTTCTGTTCATTGATACTACATAGTTATTCTCTTGCAAATTCTTTAAGTTGATTTTAAATGAATAAGATTACAAATTCATCTACTTTTAAGAGTTACCGTTGGGTAATTCTCTCACTGCTATTTTTTGCAACCACAATAAATTATCTTGACAGGCAAGTTCTTAGCTTGCTTAAAGATGAGTATTTAGAACCATTATTTGGGTGGACAGAGTCTGATTATGCCAATATTGTTATTGTTTTTAGTATTGCGTATGCACTCGGGATGGTTGTTGCGGGATATATGGTTGATCGAATTGGGACAAAAATGGGCTATGCATTTTCGCTGACAGTATGGAGTTTGGCAACTGTTGGAAATGCATTTACAAGTTCGGTTTTCGGTTTTGGTATTGCTCGTGGAGCTTTAGGTGTTAGTCAGGCAGGAAATTTTCCGGCAGCCGTAAAAACTGTTGCAGAATGGTTTCCTAAAAAGGAACGGGCCTTAGCTACCGGAATTTTCAACTCAGGAACGAATATCGGTGCCATTCTAGCTCCCATTATTGTTCCATTTATTGCTATAACCTGGGGTTGGCAAATGACTTTTATTGTAACAGGTGCAAGCGGACTTGTATGGTTAGTATTTTGGTTTCTTTTTTACGAAAAGCCTTCCAAACACAAAACATTATCCAAACAAGAATTTGAATACATTCATAGTGATAAAGATGAGATAGAAGAAGCCGTAAATAATACCGAAAAAGTAAAATGGCGCAAGCTGTTAGGATATCGCCAGACATGGGCTTTTGCACTTTTGAAGTTTTTGTCCGATCCAATTTGGTGGTTTTTATTATTTTGGTTGCCTTCGTTTCTCAATAAACAATATGGTATGACCAAAATGGAACTGGCATTGCCAATAGCCGTGGTGTATTCTATGGCAATGTTTGGCAGTATAGCTGGTGGATGGCTGTCGGGGCATTTTATTGGCCGTGGTTGGTCGGTGCATAAAGCTCGCCGAACATCATTGTTTGTCTTTGCTATTTTGGCTTTACCAATGCTTTTAGCGCAATATTTGGGAGCAGTAAATTATTGGTATGCGGTGTTAATAATTGGGCTTGCTACTTCTACGCATCAGGCTTGGTCTGCAACTATTTTTACAACCGTGTCGGACATGTTCCCCAAAAAAGCAGTGGCATCAGTAGTGGGTATTGGTGGAATGATGGGCGCATTTGGAGTTATAATTATTGCCAAAGTTGCCGGATTGCTTTTAGATCATTACAAAGCTTTGGGAAATATTGAGCAAGGGTATTCAATCATGTTTATTATTTGTGCTTTTTCATACTTAATTGCCTGGGGATTATTTAGCTTACTTGTTCCTAAAATGAAGAAAGCGGAATTGTAGTTGTATAAATAATTGCCTGAATTATAATAATAACGAATTATATTTGTCCTGATTTTTGAAATTTTATTCTTATCAAGTTGGATAAGATTTATTTATTTAAATCAACTAATATTGAAAAATGAAAAAATCAACCGTTATTTTCTTGTTTTCTTTTCTGGTAATGTGTTTATTGCCAGGTCAAAACAAAGCTCTTTTCCCTCAAATGCCCGGAATTGTATCGTTTACATATCGAAATAGTTTAGCTAAAAATATGGCTGGTACACTCGATACCCTGAAACAAATGGGTATTAAAGATATGGAGTTTTCAAATTTATTCGGAAAAAAAGCAGTCGAAATCCGCAAAATGCTGGATGAACGAGGCATGTTATGTTCCTCATTTGGGGTTAATTACCCTGATTTGATTGATAAAACCAAAGAAGTGGGAGAAAATGCAAAAACTCTTGGAGCAAAGTTTGTAAGAGTTGCTTGGGTTCCTCATACCGGAGATTTTGACTTGACAATGGCTAAAATAACGGTTGATGATTTCAATAAAGTTGGCAAGATTTTGAAGAACGAATTTGGGTTGACATTCTGTTATCACAACCATGGATATGAATTCACACCACTCGAAGACGGAACTTATATGGATTATATTATTAAGAATACAGATCCAAATTATGTAAGTTTCGAAATTGATATTTTATGGACTTTTTTCCCCGGAGCAAATCCGGCTGAATTAATTGCCAAATACCCAACCCGGTTTAAACTATTACACTTGAAAGACTTACGCAAAGGTGTTCAAGGTGACTTTTCAGGAAAAACTCCAACGGTTAATGATGTGGCATTGGGAACTGGGCAAATAGACATTCCAGCTGTTTTAAGGGCTGCCAAAAAATCGTCAATTAAACATTATTACATTGAAGATGAAAGCCCAAGCTATAGTACACAGGTTCCTCAGACAATTGCATATTTAAAAGGGTTAAGGTAATTTAGTTGAATTATTAATTCAGATTTATATTGTTTAACAATAATATCACTACAATGAAAAATCGTAACTACTCAGCACCCCTTATATTTTTTTAATTTTCTTTCAACTCTAATCTGTTGATACGTAATAGCTCAGCAATTAAATGCAAAATTATCATTCGATAGAAATACAAAACAGATAACCAACAATACTCTTGCTAATCAGTTGCTAATGGGTTCTGAGCCACGAAATAACTGGAAACAATTCTATAGATTATAAATATTTACGTTGAACTTAAAAACATCAAATTATATAACAATGAAAACAAAAAACTTAATTTTATTAGTAATGATTACTGCATCAATCTCAGCATTTTCTCAGGAAAAATGGGAAATGCTTTTTAATGGGAAAAACCTTAATGGCTGGACTAACCTTAATGGAGCTGCGGAATATACCATTAAAGATGGTGCTATAATTGGCACATCAAAGCTAAAAACACCTAATTCGTTTTTGGCAACCAAAAAGTTGTACGGAGATTTTATTCTGGAACTGGAATATCAGGTTGAAGATGGTTTAAATTCTGGAATCCAGTTTCGTAGCAATAGTTTCAAAGATTATAAAGATGGTCGTGTCCATGGTTACCAATACGAAATAGATCCTTCGGCAAGAGCTTGGAGTGGTGGCATTTACGATGAAGGGCGTCGTGGCTGGATTTACCCAATGGATAAAAATAATTGGAGAGCCTGAGTTGAATGCTATTAGGGTTTATAAAAACTATTAGGCATACATCTAAGATACAAAAATTGATGTATTGTTTATAATTCGATCCCAGTCGCTTTTGGTTAAACTATTCCGTTTAGCCAATTAATGTTACTGAAATAAGATTCTATTTCTTTGCAGTGTCATCGACTTGTGAGCCTATGGATTGCCTAAGAGCTATACGGTCAGCATAAGTAGGTTGTGTTTTTTTTAGATTTCATTTTGCAAGAATCTTGAAAAAAAAGGGTCGCTAACTGTGCTTCGTTGCGATGCTTAGCAACTGCGCTATCTTTAATGCCGAAGTATTATATTGACTTGTAAAAGACAAGCCTTAATTCTTTTTATAAGTGACTGGTTGTGAGGTGTTGAAGTGAAAAGAATACATTTTATTTTATTTGCAAAGTCATTAGCATGTTTTACAATGTAAAATATTAAACAATTGATTTGTAGTAATATGCATTGTGAAATTTAATGTATTTTAGAACAATTGATTTGTAAATAACGCACTTTGCATATTAAGATAAATATTACAACATAAAGTAGAAAAAACTTGAACTAAATTGATCAAGGCTTAAAATACATCGAGTTCTCTAACTATCTTCTTTTCTGATATTTGCTGTTATTTCTAAGGAAGTTGTATATGTCCGAAAGAACAAAAATGGTTATTCCAGATATGTTCGAGAATCGAATGTATTCATTTTCCCGCAATAAACGAGCTGTACGTTGGTTAATTTTCAATAGTTTGATAAAGTGTTGTTCGTGAGTAAAGATTCTGTATTTGTAGTTGGTTTTGAATTTAGATTTGAACTTTCTAAGATTGCTGTAAAT
>JBBQAQ010000045.1:0-25366 GCA_038316435.1 Bacteroidales bacterium
ACACTCAAAAAAGCGTAACAACCACGATGGAAAACAAGAAAGGAGATACTATACAAATCCGTCAATGCAGTGAACCAAACAAATATGCGACAAGCTAAAATATGATTCAATCCCCATACCCCGCAAAAAATCCGTGTGGCACACTGGCGAAGTTCTTAAAAACCTAAATCCAAAGTATCAATACATTACGGATGGATAGCTGCAATGTGGGTTAATTTTCTAAACCAAACTCTAATATCTCAAAACTATTTATCAAACTATGCTATTAGATTTCTTGGCAATGTAAATATTGCGCCAAATTCTATGGTAAACTTTTCGACCAGAAACGAGATTAGTTTAGTTGGTCCATTTGAAGTCCCTTTAGGGAGTTCTATCGCGCTAAATGTCAGCGTTGATAATTCCCCTTTTTGTTATTAATAATTTTCTTAATAATTTAGATTTGCTTTCAAATGGAAAACTTAGTTTGTTTTATAAAGTAAAACACTCTCTGTAAAAAATAAGAAGCCGTCTCAAAATTGTTTTTGAGGCGGCTTCTTTATATAAATCAAAGCAGACTATTTTTCAAATCCATAAACTGCAGTACTCCCCAGTTCCTCCTCAATACGAAGAAGTTGGTTATATTTTGCAATTCTGTCGGTACGGCTTAAAGAACCAGTTTTAATTTGTCCTGAGTTCGTTGCAACAGCTATATCTGCAATTGTTGCGTCTTCTGTTTCACCAGAACGGTGTGAAGTAACTGAAGTATAACCAGCTCTATGAGCCATCTCAATAGCATTAAGGGTTTCAGTAAGAGTACCGATCTGATTTACTTTAATAAGGATTGAGTTTGCACAACCCATTGAAATTCCTTTTTTCAGGTATTCTACGTTGGTTACAAACAAGTCGTCGCCAACAATCTGGCATTTGCTTCCGATTTTATCAGTAAGGATTTTCCATCCGTCCCAGTCGTTCTGATCCATACCATCTTCGATAGAATCGATAGGGTATTTAGAAATCAGTTCAGCCATATAATCAGCCTGCTGAGCTGAGGTTCTTTTTGCTCCGTTAGCACCTTCAAATTTGGAATAATCGTAAATTCCATCTTTATAGAATTCTGATGACGCGCAATCCAGTGCAATAGAAATTTGGCCACCATCGGCTTTTCTGCCTGGTTTATAACCTGCATTTTTAATAGCAGTAATAATGCTTTCGAGGGCATCTTCGGTACCTTTTAGGGCAGGAGCAAATCCACCTTCATCACCAACAGCCGTGCTCAGACCGCGGTCGTGAAGAACTTTTTTAAGTGAATGGAATACTTCAGCACCCATTCTGAGTCCTTCGCGGAAATTAGGCGCACCTACAGGGCGAATCATAAATTCCTGAAAAGCAATTGGGGCGTCTGAGTGAGAACCTCCATTAATAATATTCATCATAGGAACGGGCAAAACAGTAGCATTCGTTCCACCAATATACCTGTATAAAGGCAAATCGTGATAAAGAGCAGCGGCTTTAGCAACAGCAAGTGAAACGCCGAGCATAGCGTTTGCGCCGAGTTTGGATTTGGTTTTGGTACCGTCAAGTGCGATCATCTTGTGGTCGATAGCAACCTGATCGAAAGCGCTCATGCCAATAACCTCTTTGGCAATTATTTCGTTAACATTTTCAACAGCTTTAAGTACTCCTTTTCCGAGGTAGCGTTTTTTATCGCCATCTCTAAGTTCAATTGCTTCGTTTTCACCTGTAGAAGCACCAGAAGGAATTGCAGCGCGACCCATAAATCCGCTGGCCAGAGTTACTTCAACCTCGATTGTAGGGTTTCCGCGTGAATCGAGAATTTCGCGAGCGTGTACATTAACAATTTGTCCCATAATAATTTTGTTTTTAATGATTGTATTAGGTTTGAGTCTTATTCAAAAAAAAAGGATAAAGTATAAAATTACCTTATCCCTTCTTAATAAAAAAACCAGTGTGGTATAATTTTAAATTATTCTTCCTTTTTTTCTTCCTTTTCCGCAACAGGTCCCTCGTCAACAATCGTAGCATCCTCAATTACTGGTGCTACTACCGGAGCTGAATGAGTAGTTTTTGCCTTTGCAGGTTCGCCTGCAACAGCTTCAACTTTCTTTTTAGTACCACGTCTGCTCTTAGAAGCTTTTGCTTTTCCTGCAGTAGATGTTTTCAGCATGTTTTCGTTGAAATCAACGAGTTCCATGATGCACATATCTGCGTTATCGCCTAAACGGGTACCTAATTTTATGATTCGGGTATATCCTCCTGGTCTTTCAGCCACTTTTACCGCAACTTCGCGAAACAGTTCTGTTACAGCATCTTTATCCTGAAGGTATCCAAAAACCACCCTGCGTGAATTTGTAGAGTCTTCTTTCGATTTAGTGATAAGAGGCTCAACATAAGTGCGCAATTCTTTAGCTTTAGCGGTTGTGGTTTTAATCCGTTTGTGCAATATCAGTGAAGCCGCCATATTTGCAAGCATAGCCTTACGATGTGCACTTTTTCTGCCTAAGTGGTTAAAACTTTTCCTATGTCTCATGTTCTGTTATTCCTTGTCTAATTTGTACTTATTAATATCCATTCCGAAGTTCAGGCTCATGGATGTAAGCAATTCATCTAATTCCGTAAGAGATTTCTTTCCGAAGTTTCTGAATTTCAGAAGGTCGTTTTTGTTGAATTTCACCAGGTCGCCAAGAGTTTCAACTTCAGCTGCTTTCAGGCAATTAAGTGCGCGAACTGAAAGATCCATGTCCACGAGTTTTGTTTTGAGAAGTTGTCTCATATGGAGAACTTCTTCATCAAACTCTTCGTTTGCAAATTTCTCATCTGAATCGAGGGTAATCTTCTCGTCTGAGAACAGCATAAAGTGATAAATCAAGATTTTTGCTGCTTCTTTAAGAGCGTCTTTTGGGAAGATTGAACCATCGGTTTCAATTTCGATAACCAGCTTTTCGTAGTCGGTTTTTTGTTCAACACGGTAGTTCTCAATAGCGAACTTTACGTTTTTAATCGGTGTATAGATAGTGTCAATAGCTATCAGTCCGAATTCAGGATCTGCAGGCTTATTCTCATCAGCAGTAACATATCCTCTGCCTTTGGTGATAGAGAACTCCATCTGAAGTTTAACATCAGTTTCCATTTTGCAGATAACAAGTTCAGGATTTAGCACTTTAAATCCACTTAGGAATTTTGAAAGATCGCCAGCTTTGAATACTTCCTGACCGGTAAGGGTTACCATGATTTTCTCATCGTTAACATCTTCAATTTGCTTTTTGAAGCGAATTTGTTTAAGATTGAGAATTATCTGGGTAAGATCTTCGATTACACCGGTTATGGTTGAAAATTCATGCTCAACACCTTCAATTTTAACTGTAGATATTGCATAACCTTCTAAGGAAGACAACAAGATTCTTCTAAGTGCATTCCCAACAGTTATACCGTAACCTGGTTCAAGAGGACGGAACTCGAATTTTCCTTTGTACTCATCGGATTCGAGCATTATAACCTTATCGGGTTTTTGAAAAGCTAAAATTGCCATAAAATCAGTTGTTATATTATTTTGAATATAATTCCACGATCAGCTGTTCCTTGATATTTTCAGGGATATCAACTCGCTCCGGCTTATTAAGGAATTTTCCGGTCATTTGATTTGAATCCCACTCTAACCATGATGAAGCAGTACGCCGTGATGACAGTGAATCGGAAATTGCTTCGAGAGATTTAGATTTTTCTCTGACGCTGATAACATCTCCGGA
Organism: Bacteroidales bacterium; assembly: GCA_038316435.1. Lineage (GTDB taxonomy): Bacteria > Bacteroidota > Bacteroidia > Bacteroidales > JACJXF01. The sequence goes on from JBBQAQ010000045.1 coordinate 3,744, forward strand.
TTTCAGGATAAATGAAGGAACGTTTACGTTTTCTCCATTAACGTTAATATGTCTGTGGCTCACTAACTGTCTTGCAGCTGCACGTGTAGGGGCAATTCCCATACGAAAAACAACATTATCCAAACGTGATTCCAGAAGCTGAAGGAGAACTTCACCTGTTACGCCTTTGCTGCTTTGAGCTTTTTCAAACAGGTTTCTGAACTGTTTTTCAAGAATACCGTAGGTATACTTAGCTTTTTGCTTTTCCTTAAGCTGGATGCCGTACTCAGAAGTTTTACGCCTTCTTTTATTTGCACCGTGCTGTCCGGGGGGATAATTTTTCTTTTCGAATGTTTTATCAGCACCATAAATAGATTCGCCAAATTTTCTGGCTATCCTGGTTCTTGGTCCTATATATCTCGCCATTTATGTAAGTATTACACTATATTATTAAATTTTTTAAACCCTTCTTCTTTTCGGGGGACGGCAGCCGTTGTGGGGCAATGGAGTAACGTCAACAATTTCAGTTACTTCAATTCCGGCAGTATGAATAGTTCTGATAGCCGATTCTCTTCCGGCACCTGGTCCTTTTACATACACCTTTACTTTACGAAGCCCGCTGTCATAGGCCACTTTGGAACAATCAGCCGCTGCCATTTGAGCTGCATAGGGAGTGTTCTTTTTTGAGCCTTTAAAGCCCATTTTTCCTGCTGATGACCAGGAGATCACTTGTCCTGAGTTATTGGTCAGTGATACAATAATGTTGTTAAATGAGGCATGTACATGTGCCTGCCCGGTAGGCTCAACACTAACAACTTTCTTCCTTGTCGATCCGGTCTTTTTTGCCATCTTCTTAATTCTTATTTAGTTGCTTTCTTCTTGTTTGCGACAGTTTTCTTTCTTCCCTTACGGGTTCTGGCATTATTTTTCGTACTCTGTCCTCTAACGGGAAGACCGATACGATGACGAATGCCTCTGTAGCAGCCGATATCCATCAGTCGTTTTATATTCAACTGAACAGATGATCTTAATTCTCCTTCTACCTTAAACTCGTCGTTTATTACTTTACGAATGAGAGCGATTTGGTCATCATTCCAGTCTTTAACCTGAATATCGACACTAATCTCTGCTTTTTCCAGAATTTTTCTGGCAGAGCTCCGCCCGATTCCAAAAATGTAGGTCAGACCTACTTCACCTCGCTTATTTTTTGGCAAATCAACGCCAACGATTCTAGCCATATTGTTATACTATATTATTTTCAATTATTTTCTTAACCCTGACGCTGTTTAAATTTCGGATTTTTTTTGTTAATCACGAAAAGCCGTCCTTTACGCTTTACGATTTTACAGTCTGCACTGCGCGGTTTGATTGATGTTCTGATTTTCATTTCCTTAATTATTTATATCTGAATGATATTCTTCCTTTTGTTAAATCGTATAATGACATTTCCACCTTCACTTTGTCCCCCGGCAAAAGCTTTATATAATGCATTCTCATTTTCCCAGAAATGTGAGCAGTAATAACATGCCCATTTTCAAGTTCTACGCGAAACATAGCATTTGACAGAGCTTCCGTAATAACACCATCTTGTTCAATAGAAGGTTGTTTAGCCATATAATTATTTCAATTTTAAAACTTCTTCAATATAACTGAAAGTAGATAAAACATCGGGTTTCCCTGAATCGATTGCTACTGCCAGTTCAAAATGTGCCGATGGCATTTTATCACTAGTTCTGATTGTCCATCCGTCGTTTTCCTGTACAATTTGTCTTTTGCCCATATTGATCATAGGTTCAATACAAATTACCATTCCCTTCTTCAGTTTAACACCATTTCCTTTATTTCCATAATTTGGAACTTCAGGTTCTTCATGAAGGTGTCGACCTAATCCGTGTCCAACCATTTCACGCACAACAGAATAACCAGCTTTCTCAGAATGTTCCTGAACGGCAAAACCAATATCTCCAAGTCTGTACCCTTCGCTTGCCTTTTCAACACCGAGATACAATGCTTCTTTTGTAATTCTAAGAAGCTTTCTAACTGGTTCTGAAACTTGTCCAACTTCAAAACTATAGGCTGTATCTCCATAAAATCCATCAAGAATAACACCACAATCAACAGAAACTATGTCTCCGTTTTTCAGAATGTAAGCCGATGGAATTCCATGAACAACCTGGTAATTTACTGATGTACAAAGTGTTTTAGGATAACTGTTATAACCTAGAAAGCCAGGTATAGCTTTGTTATCCCTGATAAACTCTTCAGCTACCTTATCAAGTTTTTCAGTTGTAACTCCGGGTTCGATAAGCTTTGCAATTTCAGCCAGTGTTTTTGAAACAAGCTGGTTACTATTGCGAAGTTTTTCGATCTCCTCTGTTGTTTTTATAATAATCATCAAAGAACGTCTCCTGTTTCACAGGTTAAATTGCAGCTCCGCTTCCTGATCTTCCTTTAATACGACCTGATTTCATAAGGCCGTCGTAATGTCTCATCAATAAGTGGCTTTCAATTTGTTGTAATGTATCCAGAACTACACCAACCAAAATAAGCAGCGATGTACCTCCGAAGAATTGTGCAAATGCACTATTTACACCAGCGATTGTAGCAAAAGCAGGCATGATAGCAACAAAAGCGAGGAAAATAGATCCGGGCAAAGTAATTCTTGACATAATTGTATCAAGGAACTCTACAGTTTTTCTTCCTGGTTTGATTCCGGGGATAAATCCTCCGTTTTTCTTCATGTCTTCCGCCATTTGCATTGGGTTAATGGTAATAGCAGTATAGAAATATGTAAAGACAATAATTAGCAGTGCGAAGACAAAATTATACCAGAATCCGGTTACAGTAGAAAAGGCTGCTGCAAAACCAGTAAGAGTCTCTGAATTTGCAAATCCTGCGATAGTTATAGGAATAAACATTAATGCCTGAGCAAAAATGATAGGCATAACACCAGCAGCATTAACTTTTAAAGGGATATACTGTCTAACACCACCATATTGCTTGTTTCCAACGATACGTTTAGCATATTGAACTGGTATTCTTCTCGTTCCCTGTACCAACAGAATTGTAGCCATAAAAACGAAGAACAGGAATACAATTTCAAGCAGGAATGCAACAAGGCCTCCACCCTGTTGTTCAAGGCGACTGCTAAATTCAGCTAAAACTGCAAAAGGTAAGCGAGCAATGATACCGATCATGATAATTAATGAGATACCGTTTCCAATTCCTTTGTCAGTTATTTTTTCACCCAGCCACATTACAAACATCGTACCAGCGGTAAGGATAATGATAACCGCAATCTGGTTGAATGCCGGAGAAAATGCTTCAGGAGCCTGAGCTCTTAGGTTGGCTATATATGCTGGTGCCTGAAGTAATAATATAAAAACTGTCAGATAACGGGTAATCTGGTTAACTTTTCTTCTTCCGCTTTCCCCTTCTTTCTGAAGTCTTTGGAAATAAGGAACTGCGATACCGAGAAGCTGTATCACGATCGATGCGGATATGTAAGGCATAATACCAAGTCCGAATACAGATGCGTTAGAGAATGCTCCACCACTGAACATATCAAGAAGCCCCATAACGCCACCTGCGGTCTGAGCTTTCATGCCTTCGAGGGCATTTGGGTCAATACCAGGAAGAACAATATATGAGCCCAAACGATAGATTAGAAGAATTCCCAGAGTATAGAGAATTCTTTGTCTGAGGTCCTCAATCTTAAAGATATTTTTTATAGTGTCAATAAAAGCTCTCATCAGTCGATTTTATTATCCCGTCAATTTATGGGTATGTTAGATTACATTAGCAGTTCCCTGAACAGCTTCGATAGCTTCTTTAGCTTTCTGAGAAAAAGCATGAGCTTTAACTGAAAGTTTAGAAGTCAGGTTGCCGTTTCCAAGGATTTTAACCAGTGCATTTTTATTTATCAGACCTGCTTCGATAAGTGTGTCGATATCGATGTCAGTAAGATTCTTTTTATCAGCAAGGTACTGTAGCGTACTGATATTAATACCTTTATACTCTTTGCGGTTAATATTGGTAAAGCCAAATTTTGGTAATCTCCTTTGTAAAGGCATTTGACCTCCTTCAAATCCGATTTTCCTAGAATAACCGGATCTGGACTGAGCACCCTTATGTCCTTTTGTGGAAGTACCACCCTTACCGGAACCTTGTCCGCGACCTTTACGCTTGCTATTATGGGTAGATCCTTGTGCCGGTTTTAAATTACTCAAATCCATTTCTTTGTCAGATAAAAAGATAAATACTATAATTTTTCTACTTTAAGCATATGCGCTAATTTCCCTACCATCCCTAGAATCTGGGGAGTAGCTTCTACTTCAACGCTGCCGTTCATTTTTTTAATTCCCAATGCAGTGAGGGTTTTCTTTTGCCTCTCGGTGCTACCGATTTTACTCCTTACCTGGGTTATCTTGATCTTTGCCATTTCGAATAACTGATTATTAACCGTTAAATACTTTATTCAGTTCAATGCCTCTGTGCTGGGCAACAGTGTATGCATCTCTAAGTTCAAGAAGTGCTAAAAATGTTGCTTTTACAAGGTTGTGAGGGTTAGATGAACCTTTTGATTTTGCAAGTACATCATGTATTCCTACACTTTCTAAAACTGCGCGCATAGCACCACCTGCTTTTACGCCTGTACCACTTGATGCTGGTTTCAGAAAAACACTTGCACCTCCGAATTTTGCATATTGTACGTGAGGAATAGTTCCTTTAAGAACCGGAACTCTAATGAGGTTCTTTTTGGCATCTTCAACACCTTTTGCAATAGCTGTAGTTACTTCATTAGCTTTTCCAAGGCCATAACCAACAATTCCATGCTCATCACCAACCACAACGATTGCTGAAAAGCTGAAGGCTCTACCCCCTTTAGTAACTTTAGTAACACGCTGTATGCTAACCAATCTGTCTTTCAGTTCCAGATCTGTAGTTTTAACTTTTCTAATGCTTGTAGACATAATTCTTATTAAAATTTAAGTCCGTTTTCTCTTGCAGCTTCAGCCAGACTTTTCACCCGACCGTGATACAGATAACCGTTTCTATCAAAAACAACATTTAAAATTCCATTGGCAGCCGCTTTTTCAGCGATAAGTTTACCAACAAGTTTAGCCTGTTCAACTTTACTGATATCTTTTTTTTCAGCGATACCATTTTCTCTTGATGAGGCGGAGATGAGGGTTTTACCCTGTACATCATCAACCAGCTGCACATAGATGTCTCTGTTGCTTCTATAAACCGACATTCTTGGTCTTTCGGCAACACCTGATAATCTTTTGCGAATCCTGTGCTTGATTCTTATTCTTCGTTCGAGCTTTGTTAAAGACATGGTTTTATTCTATTTAAACAATTATGCACTTGCAGATTTACCAGCTTTTCTGCGCAATACTTCACCAACAAATTTGATACCTTTTCCTTTATAAGGTTCTGGAGCCCTGAGTGATCTGATTTTCGCAGCAACATGACCAATAAGTTGTTTGTCGGCACTTTCCATTGTAATAATGGGATTTGCACGACGCTCAGTTTTGGTAGTCAAAGTGATTTCCTTAGGAATCTGAAGGTGGATTTCGTGAGAAAATCCAAGACTCAGTTCCAGAATGTCGCCTTTAGCTTCGGCTCTGTAACCTACACCAACGAGTTCCTGTTCAATCTTATAGCCATGAGACACGCCAATGACCATATTATTAATAAGCGAACGGTAAAGACCATGCATTGCTTTATGGCGTTTCTGCTCGGTTGGCCGGGATACGAGAATCTGATCAGCTTCAATACTGATTTTGATATCACTGTCCACTTTCTGTTTCAGTTCTCCCTTGGGACCTTTAACGGTAACGATGTTGTCAGCGCTTAAGTTAACGGTTACGCCTTTGGGTACTTCTATCGGTAAAATTCCAATCCTTGACATTGATAATTTCCTTTATTAATAAACATAACATAAAACCTCACCACCGATACTTAGATTTCGGGCTTCTTTATCAGACATTACTCCCTGTGAGGTAGAAATAATGGCTATTCCCAGACCGTTCAGAACCCTTGGAAGAGTATCGCTGCCGGTATATTTACGTAAGCCTGGTTTACTGATTCTAGTGATTCCTTTTATAGCAGGAGTCTTTGATTCAGGATGATATTTTAATGCAATTTTGATTAAACCCTGAGGGCCATCCTGTTCTTCGAATTTATAATTCAGGATATATCCTTTTTCAAAAAGGATTTTTGTTATATCCTTTTTAATGCTTGAAGCAGGAATTTCAACCACTCTGTGTTTTGCCATTACTGCGTTTCTTATCCGGGTAAGATAATCTGCAATTGGATCTGTCATCTGTTTAAAATTTAAATTCTTTCTATGCTTATATTTACTACCAACTGGCTTTTCTTATCCCGGGAATTAATCCTGATGAAGCCATTTCTCTGAACTGGATTCTGCTGATTCCAAACTGCCTGATGTATCCTTTTGGTCTGCCCGTAATCTTACAACGGTTATGCATTCTTGTAGGATTCGAATTCTTAGGCAGTCTGCTCAAACCAACATAGTCACCTTCTGCTTTAAGCTTAGCTCTTTTCTCAGCGAATCTTTCTACCAGAATTCTGCGCTTTTCTTCACGAGCAATCATTGATTCTTTAGCCATACGAACTATATTTTTATCGTTTAAATGGTAATCCAAATTCTTTTAACAGGGCAAATCCTTCTTCATCAGTTTTTGCAGTAGTAACGAAGGTTATTTCCAAACCCATAATCTTATTGATCTTATCGATGTCGATTTCGGGGAAAATAATCTGCTCTGTGATACCCAGCGTATAATTACCCCGACCATCAAATTTGCTGCTAATTCCGTTAAAGTCACGGATACGTGGAAGAGAAGCATTTATGAGTCTCTCCATGAAATCATACATTCTGTCTCTGCGAAGGGTAACTTTAACTCCGATTGGCATAGCCTTTCTAAGTTTAAAGTTTGAAATATCTTTGGTAGACATTGTCTGAACAGCTTTCTGTCCTGCAATCAGTGAAACTTCTTCAGTTGCAGTTTCGATCAGTTTTTTGTCAGATATTGCATCTCCAACACCTGAATTAATAGCTATCTTAACAATACGGGGAACCTGCATAGGGCTTTTGTAGTTGAATTTCTTCATCAAAGCAGGAGCAACTTCTTCCCTGTATTTTGTTTCTAATGTGGGTATGTATGCCATTACTTAATCTCCTCTCCTGATTTTTTAGCGTATCTCACTAATTTATTTTTTTCATTTAGTTTTCTGCCGATGCGAGTAGCTTTACCGCTAGTTGGATCAACCAGGTTCAAGTTTGAAATGTGAACGGGAGCTTCTTTTTTGGTAATGCCACCCTGAGGACTTTTTGCGTTTGGTTTGGTTGCTTTAGAAACCATGTTTACGCCTTCGACGATCGCTCTTTCCTTAGTATAAAGAACTTCCAGAATACGTCCCTGTTGTCCTTTTGATTCGCCTGAATTAACGATTACCAAATCACCTTTTTTAATATGAAATTTCCTTTGCATTGGGATAATCTTTATAATTTTATAACACCTCAGGTGCGAGTGAAACAATTTTCATGTATTTGTCACGAAGTTCTCTGGCAACTGGTCCGAAGATACGTGTTCCACGCATTTCATCCACATTGTTTAAAAGAACAACTGCATTGTCGTCGAAGCGAATGTATGATCCATCTGCTCTTCTGATTTCCTTTTTTGTTCGCACCACAACCGCTTTACTAACGGAACCTTTTTTTACTTCTCCGGAAGGAACTGCGCTTTTGATTGAGACAACGATTTTATCTCCGATGGAGGCATATCGTCTTCCTGTCCCACCGAGAACACGGATACAAAGTACTTCTTTTGCTCCACTATTATCGGCTACTCCCAGTCTGCTTTCTTGTTGTATCATGATTACTTAGCTCTTTCAATAATTTCAACTAATCTCCAGTTTTTATTTTTGCTTAATGGTCTGGTTTCCATTATTTTAACAGTGTCTCCAATATTGCATTCATTTTTCTCATCGTGAGCCATGAATTTGGATGTTTTGTTTACGAACTTTCCGTAAATCGGGTGTTTAGCTTTTGTATGTACAGCAATAGTGATGGATTTTTCCATTTTGTTGCTAACAACTACACCAACACGTTCTCTTCTATCTTGTCTTGTGTTCTCCATGTGAGATAATTAACTTTTGGTATTTTCTGTAGACTGTCTTTTAACAAGCTCAGTTTTCAGTCTGGCTATATCTTTTCTTGCATCCCTTATTTTAATAGGGTTATCAAGGGGTGAAACTGCATGGTTTAGTCGCAGGCGAACCATCAATTCACTTTCTGAATCGATTCTTTCTTTTAGTTCTTTTGTGCTAAATTCTTTTATTTCCGAATTCTTCATCTGGAATTATTATTAATCTTTATTTCTGAACATAATCACGTCTCACAATAAAACGAGTGATGACGGGTAATTTCTGTGCTGCCAGTCTGAGTGCTTCTTTTGCAACTTCGAAGGGAACACCTTCTGCTTCAAGAATGATTCTGCCTGGGGTGATTGGGCAAACAAATCCTTCGGGTGCACCTTTACCTTTACCCATCCTGACTTCAGCAGGTTTTTTGGTAATGGGTTTATCGGGGAATACACGAATCCATATCTGGCCCTCTCTTTTCATATGACGAGTAACAGCCTGACGAGCAGCTTCGATCTGACGACCGGTGAGCCAGGTTTCTTCCAGAGATTTTATTCCGAACGAACCGAAAGCAAGCTCATGTCCACGCTGAGCGTTTCCTTTCATCTTACCTTTTTGTGCTCTCCTGAATTTGGTTCTTTTTGGTTGTAACATTTCTTTATGTAAATTTCAAAAGTTTCCGACTATTTTCTTTTTTTCCTGAAACCGGCTTTAGGTTTTACGTTTTTAGCTGCGATATTTGGAGATAAGTCTCTTTTACCAAATACTTCTCCATTACATATCCAAACTTTAACACCGATAACACCAACTTTAGTATGAGCTTCTGCAAGTGCATAATCGATATCAGCACGAAGTGTATGAAGAGGGATTCTACCTTCTTTCAGTGTTTCGTTACGAGCCATTTCGGCACCGCCCAAACGACCGGAGATCATAACTTTAATACCTTCAGAACCCATGCGCATAGTTGAAGCCATGGCCATTTTAATTGCTCTTCTGTATGAAACTTTACCTTCGATTTGTCTGGCAATATTATTTCCTACGATTGTAGCATCAAGTTCAGGACGTTTTACTTCATAAATATTAATCTGTACTTCCTTCTTGGTGATTTTTTTCAATTCCTCTTTCAGCTTGTCAACTTCCTGTCCACCTTTTCCGATAATGATTCCTGGACGAGCAGTATTAACTGTAACAGTGATGAGTTTTAAAGTACGTTCGATAACGATTTTTGAAATACTAGCTTTAGCAAGACGAGCGCTCAAATATTCGCGGATTTTTGTATCTTCAATCAGTTTGGAAGAATAATCTCTACCTCCATACCAGTTTGAATCCCAGCCTCTTATTATACCAAGACGATTAGATATCGGATTAACTTTCTGTCCCATTATTATTTAGTTTTTTCTACTTCGTTATTATTCACGCTGTCAAGAATTATAGTAACGTGGTTAGATCTTTTTCTGATTCTGTGAGCACGTCCTTGAGGAGCCGGGCGCAATCTCTTGAGTGTTCTGCCCTGATCAACAAATACTTCTTTTACAAAAATCTTTTTATCCTCAATACGAACACCTTCGTTTTTGAGTTGCCAGTTTGAGATGGCTGAAAGAAGAAGTTTTTCTACTCTTTTAGCTGCTTCTTTCTCAGTAAATTTGAGGATATCCAAAGCTTTGTTAACCTCAACGCCTCTGATAAGATCTGTTACGAGCCGCATTTTACGAGGAGAGGTAGGAACACTGTTTATGCTTGCAAAAGCACTGTTCTTTTTTTCCTCTTTTATTTTGTTTGCACTGACTCTTTTTCTTGCACCCATTGTACTGTAAGTTTTCTTAATTCTTTATTATTATTTCTGCTTACCACCGTGACCTCTGAAAATTCGGGTTGGAGCAAACTCACCGAGCTTATGTCCTACCATGTTTTCAGTAACATAAACAGGGATAAATTTATTTCCGTTGTGAACTGCGATCGTCTGACCAACAAAATCAGGAGAGATAACAGAACGTCTTGACCAGGTCTTGATTACTTGTTTCTTACCCGATTCAGTCATATCGAGTACTCTCTTTTCCAATTTAAAATCAATAAAAGGACCCTTTTTTAGTGAGCGGCTCATATTCTATTATTTTATTTTTTTCTTCTTTCGATGATATACATATTCGACATGTTCTTTTTGGCGCGTGTCTTATAGCCTTTTGCTGGTATCCCTTTTCTTGATCTTGGGTGACCTCCTGTAGCTCTTCCTTCACCACCTCCCATTGGGTGATCAACCGGGTTCATAACAACCCCTCTGTTTCTAGGTCTTCTTCCAAGCCAGCGTGAACGACCTGCTTTACCTGATCGTGTAAGCTGGTGATCGGAGTTAGAAACTGCTCCAACTGTAGCTTTACAAGTAACTAGAACCATTCTGGTTTCACCTGAAGGAAGTTTAATAATTGCGTATTTCCCATCCCTTGAAGTTAGCTGAGCTGAGGCTCCAGCACTTCTGGCCATTGTAGCACCTTGTCCAGGTCTGAGTTCAATATTATGAATAATTGAACCTAGGGGGATTTTTGAAAGAGGGAGAGTATTTCCGATTTCAGGTGCAATGTCAACACCAGATAATATGGTTTGACCAGTTTTTAAACCACCTGGAGCCAAAATATATCTTTTTTCACCGTCTGCATAAACAACCAGTGCTATCCTTGCAGAGCGGTTAGGATCGTATTCAATAGTTTTAACTATTGCAGCTACGTTATCTTTATCCCTCTTAAAATCAATAATACGGTATTTCTTCTTATGTCCACCTCCTAAATACCTCATCGTCATTTTTCCGGTATTATTTCTTCCTCCGGATTTTTTGATAGGTGCAAGCAGGCTTTTTTCTGGTGTTGATGCTGTTATTTCATCAAAACCTGACATTATTCGGAACCTCTGACCTGGTGTTACAGGTTTTAATTTTCTTACTGCCATTTTATTTAAATATTGCTATAGAAATCAATAGTTTCACCTTCGGCCAAAGTAATTACCGCTCTTTTGGTGTTTCCGGATTTTCCGCTGATCACTCCGCCTTTAGTAAAACGGCTTTTAGCTTTACCGGCATAACGCATTGTGTTAACAGAGGAAACTTTTACTTTATATAAATCTTCAACCGCCTTTTTAATCTGTAATTTATTTGCCTTCCATTCAACAACAAATCCGTAGCGGTTAAGCTTTTCAGCCTGAGCTGTCATTTTCTCGGTTACGATCGGCTTTATTAAAATATCCATTGCTTTTTGAACTTAAAATTTCTTCTATTTTCCCTGTAACACATCAAGCGAACTCTTTACAAACAACACCGTTGTAGCATTCATTATATCGTAAGTATTTAATTCTGAAAGAGTTACGACCTTGGAATTCTGTAAATTTCGAGAGGACAAATATATATTATTATTTCGTTCTTTTAAAACTAAAAGTGACTTTTTATTGTCCAGATTAAAATTTTTCTGAAAATTGTTGTATTCTTTAGTTTTAGGAGCTTCGAAATTGAAATCCTCAAGAATAACAAGTTGGTTGGTTTTAGCTTTATAAGAAAGGGCTGATAAACGAGCCAGAGTCTTTACTTTCTTATTCAGTTTAAAACTGTAATCGCGGGGTCTTGGGCCGAAAACACGACCTCCTCCACGGAAGAGTGGGTTTTTGATATCACCAAAACGTGCAGAACCGCTACCTTTTTGTTTTTTGAGTTTCCGGGTACTTCCGGTTATTTCAGATCTTTCTTTGGATTTGTGAGTGCCAGCACGGTTATTAGCCAGGTATTGTTTCACATCCAGATAGATGGCATGGTCATTCGGTTCAATACCGAATACTGACTCATCGAGTTGTGCTTTTTGACCGGTTTCCTTACCGGCAATATTCATAATCGTTAAATCCATTACTTTTCAATAATTAAATATGAACCAATAGAACCCGGTACGGAACCTTTAACTAAAAGGAGGTTATTTTCGGGCATAATTTTCATAACCTTCAGGTTTAATACTTTAACGCGGTTACCACCCATGCGGCCAGCCATTCTCATCCCTTTAAATACTCGTGAGGGATAGGATGACGCTCCAAGTGAACCTGGCGCTCTAAGGCGGTTATGCTGTCCGTGAGTTGCATCGTTAACACCGCTAAATCCGTGTCTTTTTACAACACCCTGAAAACCTTTACCTTTTGATAATCCGATAATATCAAGGAAAATATCGTCTTTGAAATAATCAACCGTGACAACGTCGCCGGTTTTCCAGTCCTGAACAACTCCTCTTAACTCTACAATTTTCTTTTTTGGTTCAGTTCCAGCTTTCCTGAAATGACCCATTAAAGCTTTTGTTGTGTGTTTTTCTTTTTTGTCGTCGAAAGCAAGCTGAACAGCAGCATAGCCATCATTCTCGACAGTTTTCACCTGAGTGATCACACAAGGCCCTGCTTGTATTACTGTGCAGGGGACATTTTTTCCGTCTCCGTCGAAGATGGATGTCATTCCTATCTTCTTACCAATTAATCCTGGCATCTTTTTATGTTTTATAAAGTAATCAGACTTTTATTTCTACCTCAACACCACTAGGAAGCTCAAGTTTCATGAGTGCATCAATGGTTTTGGGTGTTGAACTGTAAATATCCAGAAGTCTTTTAAAAGAACACAACTGGAACTGTTCTCTGGATTTTTTATTTACGAAGGGTGACCTAAGTACAGTGTAAATCCTTTTGTGAGTAGGCAAAGGAATGGGTCCGCTCACAACTGCTCCGGTAGATTTTACAGTTTTCACGATCTTCTCTGCTGATTTGTCCACCAGGTTATGATCGTAAGACTTTAATTTAATTCTAATCTTTTGGCTCATTCTAATAATTGTTATGCAACTGTTTTACCACTAATTTTTTCTAGTATCGATTTCGAGAGTTCAGCACTTACTTCCTGAAAATGTGAGAATGTCATTGCCGACGTTGCTCTTCCTGAAGTGAGGGTTCTTAATGTTGTAACATATCCAAATTGCTCTGAAAGGGGAACTTTAGCCTTAATTACTCTGGCTCCTGCCCTGCTTTCCATGCCTTCTACATGTCCGCGACGTTTATTGAAATCGCCGATAACATCTCCCATGTACTCTTCAGGAGTTACAACTTCAGCAGCCATAATTGGCTCGAGTAATACTGGTTTGGCTTTGGATGCTGCGTGACGGAATGCTTGTTTAGCACAAATTTCAAAAGCTAATGCATCGGAATCAACAGCATGGTATGATCCGTCGAAAAGTATTACTTTCAGACTTTCCATTGGATATCCAGCCAAAGGGCCGTTTTTGAGTGATTCTTTAAAACCCTTTTCAATAGCGGGAATATATTCTCTAGGGACGTTTCCGCCTTTTACTTCGTTTACAAACTGAAGTCCAACAACTCCCGGATCAGCAGGTCCGATTTTAATCTGGATATCTGCAAATTTTCCTCTACCACCAGTTTGCTTTTTAAATACTTCACGGTGCTCAATAAGCTGAGTAACTGCTTCTTTATAGTTAACCTGAGGTCTTCCCTGATTACATTCAACTTTAAACTCTCTTCTTAATCTGTCGATTAGAATTTCAAGATGTAGCTCGCCCATACCTCTGATAATGGTTTGTCCGCTATCCGGATCAGTATTGATAAGGAATGTAGGGTCTTCTTCAGTCAGCTTTCCAAGAGCCATACCAAGACGATCCATGTCCTGCTGAGTTTTAGGTTCAATTGCAACTGAGATTACGGGCTCTGGGAAATCCATTGATTCGAGGATGATTGGTGCATTGATAGCACAAATAGTATCCCCTGTTCTGAGTTCTTTTATACCAACAACGCCACAAATATCACCTGCTTCAATGAATTCTTTAGGAAGTTGCTTGTTTGCATGCATCTGATACAAACGATTCACTCTTTCCTTTTTACTGGTTCTGGTATTATATACCATCATTCCTTCTTTAATTACACCTGAGTATACACGCACATAAGTTACGCGTCCTACAAATGGGTCGGTAGCAATTTTGAAAGCTAATCCTGCAAAGGGTGCGTCTGGATCCGGCGCTCTTGTTTCTTCTTTTTCAGTATCGGGATTGATACCTGTAACAGCTTCAATATCTAGTGGACAAGGTAGCATAGCTATGATTCCATCTAACAATCTTTGAATACCTTTATTTTTGAAAGCAGATCCTGCAAGAACAGGAACCATTTCCATTCTGATTGTTGCTCTGCGAGCATATCCCATAAATTCCTCTACTGAAATAGAATCTCTGTCTTCAAGGAATTTCTCGAGTAATTTATCATCAGAGATGCAAACTGCTTCAATAAGTTTTTCTCTCCACTCTTCAACCTCTTCAAGCATATCTTCCGGAACCTCTTCCAGATCGTAAGTTGTACCTAGTTTAGCATCATCGTGCCATATAACTGCTTTCCTCTGAATTAGATCAACAACTCCCCTGAAATTCTCTTCTGATCCTATTGGAATCTGAAGTGGAATTGCATTGGCACCAAGTTTTTCTCTGATTTCACTAACTACTCTAAGGAAGTCAGATCCAACACGGTCGAGTTTATTAATAAAAGCTATTCTTGGGACTTTATATTTGTCAGCCTGGCGCCAAACGGTCTCAGACTGGGGTTCAACACCACCAACGCCACAGAAAACTGCAACAGCACCGTCAAGTACACGCAATGATCGTTCAACCTCAACGGTAAAGTCAACGTGTCCGGGTGTGTCAATAATATTGATCTTGTGATCTTGTCCCTGATATTTCCAATATGTTGTAGTTGCAGCAGAAGTAATTGTAATTCCTCTTTCCTGTTCCTGTACCATCCAGTCCATGGTAGCTGCCCCATCGTGCACTTCGCCCAGTTTGTGAGTAATACCTGTGTAAAACAGAATGCGTTCTGTTAACGTGGTTTTACCCGCATCAATATGGGCCATTATACCAATATTCCTTGTATATTTCAGATCCTGTTTCATCTATTCTGCTCCGACTCTCTTTATTCTGTTAAAACCTGAAATGAGCAAAAGCTTTGTTTGCTTCGGCCATTCTATGTGTATCTTCTTTTTTCTTGTATGCTCCACCTTCGTTATTATAGGCAGCCATAATTTCTGCAGCAAGTTTTTCACTCATGGAACGACCTGTACGTTTTCTCGCAAAGAAAATCAGGTTTTTCATTCCAATAGATACTTTTCTGTCGGCCCGGATTTCCATCGGCACCTGAAAAGTAGCTCCACCAACTCTGCGGCTTTTTACCTCAACTTGTGGAGTGATATTTTCAATGGCCAGTTTCCAGATTTCGAGAGCGGGTTTGTCGGCATTTTTCATCTTCTCTTCTACCATCTTTATGGCGTCATAGAAAATGCTGTAAGAAATACTTTTCTTACCCTCTATCATAAGATTGTTCACGAACCTTGTTACTTCCGGACTTCCGAATTTCGGATCGGGCAGAAGTATTCTCTTTTTTGGTTTCGATTTTCTCATTTCTAACTATGCTTTATTATTTTTTCTTAGGCCTTTTTGTGCCGTATTTTGAACGTCTCTGTGATCTGCCCTCAACACCGGATGCATCGAGTGCTCCGCGGATAAGGTGATATCTTACCCCAGGAAGATCTTTTACCCTACCTCCCCTGATAAGAACAATTGAGTGTTCCTGAAGATTATGACCTTCACCAGGAATGTATGCATTTACTTCCTTCTGGTTGGTTAATCTTACTCTGGCTACTTTCCGCATTGCTGAGTTCGGCTTCTTAGGTGTGGTGGTATAAACACGAACACAAACACCTCTACGCTGAGGACATGAATCCAGAGCCGGAGCTTTACTTTTATCAACAATCTTATTCCTGCCTTTTCTTACTAATTGCTGAATTGTTGGCATATAAACTAATTGTAATTGTTAAATATTTTTTCCTAAAACGGGTTGCAAAGGTATTCTATTTTTTAAAAAAACAATAATTAATTTGTAATTTTTTCATGATTCTGTCGCTTAATTTTATTTTTAAAAAGATTTATTGCGAAGCCTTCCATTTAAGTTTCTTTTTAGCAGGTGTTTTTTATAAGGGGAAGGGGGATGTTAAGGATCAGTTTTCGACCGGATAAAGTCCAAAGAAAAAAAATAGTAACCGACTCACATGGTTTTATGCGGTTAAGCTTTACGGCAAACCGAATGCTCAGTCACTAACCGAATGGAGTACGTCTGATTGCCTGATCTATTATTAAAGTCGTTTCAGAAATTCACTCTTCCCGGTTTTTAAAAGATGAGGCATCTGACTTTGACCAACGCCTAGCTGAAAATTCAGCAAAGAACGAGTGTGATTATTAACTTAAAGATCTTATTTATTCCATAATTTATTAAAAGTGCTTCCCCGACATTTTTTATAGCCATATTAGGCACAGGTCTGTTCTCTTTTCAACTAAAATCTTTAGTTCTTAAATGTTTATTAATATATAGGATTTTTTCTTGAGGGATATCGGTTTCAGTAGCTATTTTGGGCCATTGATTCACAGCTGTTATAACCTCTTCCAAAATTAATTTGGCTTTTTTGATTCCGAAATTTTTCGCGAAGTCTAATAAATCGTCACTGGTAAAGTTATCGTATTTGCCATTAATTGATGATTGGTGTACATTGGTCCACGTACCTCCAGGTCTATAAGAAAAACAAAGGTCATACGCTGGGGATATTTGCCAATTTCCATCTTTATTCATTAAGAATGAGAAGTTCTTTACATGATCATCATGATTTCTTGCAATGACATTGAACAACAATCGTCTATATTGCTGTTCATATTGTTTGTATGGAAGTTTAAGCCTTTTCATAACCCTGAACAAAGTTTCATAATTGCTCGCCTTTTGAATTTTGTAATCTATGCCTGCTAAGGCTGCAAATGTTTGCATATGAATTTTTTCACCATCATCTGTGCGATCGAAGCGTTTTGTTAAAAAATGAAATCTACCATTTTCTTCATGCAAAGCACTTTCAGAGATTTCAATGCCAGCCTCTTTTGCTAATTTGTAGTAAGCAAATTCTATTTTGCCCATGCCTTCACTTTCTCCCAGACTTTGCTTATTTGCACCATCTATTTTCAACAGCCAATATGAATAGCCTTTTGGTTGTATTATATCACCTGATCTTATTTCTTGAATTTTTTTATTTGGATCTCTCTTAATTGCGATTAAAGCTTTAGCCCTTGCTCCACCGGCGGATGAACCTATTCTCAATATTTCAGTAAGACTATCATTGTCCAAATCAGAAAAGTATACTTCCTTTTTATTTTCTAAAACACTTTTTGCAACTTCATATATTGTATTAATATCAACAATGCTATTATCATCTTCTCTATGATTAGCTGGTATAAACTCCAATGCTCCCATTCCCCTTTTGCCAACATAAGTTAATTTGTCAACTGGATTAATTTCATTAATGGTCAAATCTCTTTGTTTTAGCCATGCTTTCATCATAGCATTTCCAAAATCATCTGGCATTGAATCAGACAATAAATAAGGCAAATTGTGAAAGTTGAGGTGGTTTCTGTTTGTTTCAAATAACCTTTCTTTTGTAGGCATTATAATTGGAGAAGGTTCTATAATATTACTTATTTCCTTACTATATTGAAAAGTAGAGCTTCCTTTATCAGCATTCCATTCTGCTGTTCCTAATATTTTACCATACAACATAACTTCTATAATCATGATTATTTTATTTTTTTAGATGCTCGTTTTCTTTCTGATTTCAATTTTGCTTTTTCAAATTTTAATTTAAGTTCGAGGTTTTCTCCTACACTGAATACTGATTCAAAATCTTTTATCCGATTTAATCTCATTAAAATCCTTATCAGACTTTCAACCGTAGTGGATTTCCCTTGTTCAATCAGGCTAATTGTTGAAACACTTAATCCAACTTCTTCACTAATATCCTTTTGAGTAAGATTATGTTGAAGTCTTATTTTTTTAATTCTTATGCCTATTTCTTTTAATATTTCCTGCTCTGTTAAAAACAACCAGTTATCCATTGTAGTAATTATAAATATTAACTTATAAGTAGTTAAGTCAAATAAATCGACCCAACAATTAATTTTCTGTAAGTTAAGACAAATGTAGTGAAATAATTTAACTGTTAATATACTGATAGATAAATACAATTAACCCAGGATAACTATTAACTTATCGTGGGTTATTTATGTTTGGGGATTTACTTTTTTTTGGTTTTATTTTCTAATACTTTCAAACTTTCTAAATAATTTTTTTCTGCTTCGCTCAATGTTTTTTGCTGATACTTCTTATATTCTGTGGTAGCCTTTTCAATAGCTATATCGCGACTTATAGAGCCTGCACTCAGCAACAGCTTTTCACCACTCATAGTCAAAATTTTATCCAAATGTTCAGCCCAATCTTTCATTGAACCTTTCGACTCATACGGCTCAGGCTCTCCAAAGGCGGAACAAACCACCCGACAATATACAAAATATTCAGTTTACATATTTATACCTTAACCTGTTTACGAAATAATTATCCCAGGATTTGTCGAACGGATTAGCGTTACCATTAATGAGGCTGTGGCGAATGATATGGAAGCAGGCAAACATACGAAGTAAAACAGTTTTACCATCGTCGAATTTGCCGAAGAACTGCCATTTTCTATTGCCAATTCTCATGAACAACAAGGAAACGATTTTCCGGTTTCCAAGGTTATTATGCCTTCGTCGAGCCCAGTTCCAGATGTTGCGCCACAATATCCTGTCTAACTGTAATCGGCAAATAAAAATACACACATTTTCGCAATTAGCAGTACACAGGTTTTAGCAAATAACAGTGCACAGGTTTGTAATTTCTTTTCCACCATTTTCCCAATAATGTACGATTGTTCAGTTCGTGAAAAGCCGCGACTTTTCACGAACTGAACAATATTTTTTCGGTTATTGCTGGTTTTTAACCATCTAACCAGATCATTATGAATAACCTAATGAATTAATTAATCATGTTTCATAAGATACACAGATTAAAACGAGAAGGCTTCAGCGATGCGTGGATATCCAGGCACTTGGTGCTAAACAGAAGAACCGTAACAAAATATTTACATATGAGTGAAGAAGATTATTTATCATTTAAAGACAGTGGTCGGCCACCCAATAAGTTGTTGACCGGGTATGAGGACTTTATACGTTCCAGACTTGAAGAGTGTCTGGATGCCTCTGCTGCATAAGTCCATGACTGGACTAAAAGAGCATTTTGAAGATTTTATAGAAGTGAATGAAAAGACAGTCTTCAATTTTGTGCTGGCACTTCGCAATAAATACGCTATAACAAAGCTATTTCAGTACTGGGCTTTTGGGAAGGTAGAAGAGCTCCCCTTTGGAAAGCAATCACAGGCCGATTTTGGGGAATATCATATGACTACCGACGAAGGTGCACGAAAGAAGGTTTACTTTTTCGCAATGGTCTTATCTGCCAGTCGGCAAAAATATGTTGTTTACCGTGACAGTCCTTCTACCACTTGGGCTATGGTCGATGGACATGAGCAATGCTTTATCTTTTTTATGGGAGTTACCTGGCAAGTTGTTTATGACCAGGACAAACTTGCATTGGTCAGTGAGAACCACGGAGATCTTTTACTAACTCAGGAGTTCAAAAGTTATGTAACCTATCGGGGTTTTAGTCTTCATTTTTGCCGCAAAGCGGATCCTCAGAGCAAGGGTAAGGTCGAAAATGTGATCCGGTACATCAAGTACAACTTTTTAAGGGGAAGAAAATACAGCAACAAATCCTTGTTAAATCAACAATCCGCACAATGGCTTTCACGGACTGCCAATGCAAAGGTTCATGCCACAACAAGGAAAATCCCACAACAAGAATGGGAGATGGAAAAAGCCTTTTTAAGGCCTTTAGAAGCGCCATATCATACCGATCAGAGTAATCAATGGTACCATGTGAGAAAGGACAATACCATCGCTTATAAGGGCAATTTTTTACTGTCTTCCAAAGGGTACTTACCTTGGACCTCAGACCAGGGTAATAGTAAAGATCATGGATGAATACATGGTTTTATCAGACTCAAAGCAGAATGAAATCGCCCGGCATACGATTGCCTCAGGAAAAGGTAAGATCATTGGGAACAACAATTATAATCGGGATTATAGCCTGAAGATCGATTTATTGATAGACCATGTTGCTGCTGATTATCAAGAACCTGAAATAGCCAAAGATTATCTGAACCAGATACGCAAAGATAATCCACGCTATATCCGGGACCAGCTGGCGCTTATTAAAAAACAAGGCCAGAGGTATGGGATGAAGGTAATGCAGCAGGCTCTGAGTTTTTGCATCCAGAATAAGATCTTTAAAGCAACCGATATGGAAAGCGTTGCAAAGAAAATACTGGCAGAGACCAATAACCCAACACCAGAGCTTCCCGCAACCATACGAGTAAAAAGCCTTAACAAATCCACTTTTAAGATTATACCGGAAAAAAGCAGTATAGCAGATTATAACAACTTAATGAACTAGAACATGAAACCAAACACAAAAACACAAGTCATCATGGATTATGCAATCCAGCTTAACCTGACCGGGATACCCGGCAGTCTGGAAGAAATCATCACCAGTGCCAACCAGCAGAAAAGCAGCTATGCTGATTTTGCCCTGAGCCTGTTAAAACAGGAAATAGATCATCGAAGTAACCAGGATCTTGAACGCAGGCAAAAAGCTGCATGGCTTCCTTTAAACCATAATCTCGAACATTATGACCACTCCTTTACAAATGGATTATCCCGTCTGCAAGTCAATCAGCTCAGAGAATGCATGTGGCTGGAACAGAACTATAATCTGGTGCTTATGGGGCCTTCCGGTGTGGGGAAAACCTATTTTGCTGCCGGATTATGCAGTGATGCCCTGAAAAAAGGGTACAAAGCCTACTTCAGAACCATGGAGCAGATTATGGAGATGTTAAAACCAAAAGATATTACAAGAAGTGCCGGCCTTGAATATAAAAAAATACTGAAATCGCATTTACTGGTAATCGATGACATTATGCTCTTTGCTCTGGACAAGCAGCAGGCTGTGGCTTTGTTCAATTTTATTAATCACCTGCACGAAAAAGCATCATTCATTGTTACTACGAACAAAAGTCCTGAGGAATGGGTGAACCTCCTTGATGGTGAGGTTATAGCAACTGCCCTGTTGGACAGGATACTGTATCATTGTGAAGTAATCAGGCTGTCCGGTAAAAGTTATTGGTTGGAAAACCGGAAAACCATCTTTGAAAAACAAAATCAGTAAAAATAAATTGGCGTTCTTTGATTTTTTTGTACGTTTAATCCGGGAAAAATGGGTACGCTTATTTGCTAAAACATGTGCATTGTAAGTTCCTGCTTACACTATTGTTGCATTACTGGCCGGATGGTTGTTTAGAAACGAACCCCTATCCCTAACCATGGCCTTTTTTGCACTATTGGCCTTAGCGGGTGTATTTATGGTCGAAAAAGGATTTGAAACGAATAAAAATATATCAAAATGAA
>JBBQAQ010000046.1:0-24818 GCA_038316435.1 Bacteroidales bacterium
ATGGTTCAGAGTAACATGGCGCAAATGGATTTGCTTTCGGATGTAAATGGCGAAATCTACTATGAGAACCTTCCAAAAGACGATTACACATTATCATTCACCCCCTTGGTCAATCTGCAGAGTCTTTATTTTCTCAATGGCTCCGAGCAAGGCTATTATAACGATCAGGACCGTGTTCTCTACATTCCTCTTGCTGAAAGTTATAAAATCAAGGGTCGGATTATTATGGTGCGCGACCCGAACAGTTCGGAAGGTAAAATTTCCCTCGATGGAATCAGGGTTTCAGCTAATGGCTTAAAAGGGGAGACATATTCCGCTCTTACAGATAATTTTGGAGCCTATATTCTGAATGTTCCCAAGGCAGACAAATACATGGTGCGTGTAAACAACGTTTTCGGACAGCATTTTGTAATAGAAACGGATGAGATGGAGGTCCAGTTTACAGGCAATAAAACAATAAGTCTGGATTTTGTCTTTATGGAAAAAAGGCGAGAGCTGAAATTCAATGAAGGAAACGAGTTCTTCCAGTTTAAATCGATAGGTGAGGACTCAAAGCAATAGATATTACTCTTTCAGCTGCCTAAAAAATTGGATAAACAATTATTTCGGCCGGGAATATGTGGCATGTACACTAATATCATTCGTTCCATCAAATATTTCATAATCAAATTCGATCAGGGTAAAGTCGGAGGAAACCGCTCCGGCACCTGACTTCACAACCAGACCTGCAAATGGCTGCATGCTGATTTTTAAAGTGCTGTCAATAAGTTGTGCGTAAACAAACTCAATCGATTCTTCCGAATCCTGATTGTGGAAATTACTGAGAAGGTACTGGGTTGAGTCGCTTTTCTTTCTGTCAATGTCCACCAAATATACGCTAGTGCCAAGAAGGGGATTGAATTCTTCACACCGCCATGAGCCTGTTATAGAATGATAAACACGATCTTCCTTGTCGCATGAGTTCATGCTCAGCAAAATCAATACAATGTAAACACCGTTTAACACTTTCATTCGATGACCACTCCGTTTTTATAATTAATCGTTTCAACGTGCACACCTTCTTTGTTATAGGCTTTGGCAATGCCGTCGCGCTGCCCAAGCTTGAAATAGATTTCCGACATTAGCTCCCGTGAAGTATAATAGGTAAGCCATAATCCCTCTTTGAAATCGTTTACATAGTTGCCCCGGTTTTTCAATTCACCTGTTTCGTAATAAAACAACCATTCACCGCTTGATTTACCGTCGGTATAAGAACCGCTTTGTTTTAATTTCCCATCCAGGAAATAAGTATTCCACATACTATCAAGTCTGGAATCTGTGAATTTGCCTGTGGAGTATACCAAGCTGTTTGGATAATATGATGTCCAGATTCCAGACTTCTTGTTATTGGAGTATTGTCCGGTTTCTTTTAGTATTCCTGTGGAATCGAAATATTCGGTATAAGGCCCGGTGATTAGGTCATTATAATAATTGCATTCGAGCTTTACATTTCCCCCGGGATAGTAACCTGTCAATTTCCCGTTCAATTTCCCCGATTTGTAAAAGCACACTAAATTCACTGCCCCATCTTCATGTTCTTTAAAGTAATCTGTGAAAACGCCCTCATACAAACCGTTTGCTTTGTTTGATCTTTCATTGATCTTCCCATTATCGTAATAGCTAAGTACTGGGCCATTTTCAACTCCCTTTTTATACGTTTTCACAAAACGGGGCTTGCCATCCTCATAAAACGCCTTAATTTCCCCATCGGGGAGATTATCGGAATATATGCAAGTTTCTTGTATGTTCCCGTTTTCATAATAATTTACCACTTCACCGTTCAGGAGATCGTTTTTATAAGGCAGCAACTGTTGTATTGCGCCAGATGGGTAAAAATAACGGGTAATCCCGTTAAGTAAATTATTCTCGTATTGCAACTCCTGCTTAAGTATCCCTGTATCGTAGTAATCCTTCCATAAACCTGTGAGTTGGTCCTGTTCGAAAATTCCTTCTTGCCAGATCTGCTTATTTTTATAGTATATCACATAATTCCCTTGCTTAACAGCTTTGTTCTGCTCATTAGGTACAACTTTGAATATCTCTTTAACCTGGGTTTGCTCATCGTCGTACCAGGTTGTTACCGTTTGCTCCTGAGCGTTTAGAATCAGGGAAAGGAGAATTGTCGGCAGGAATAATATAATGCGTTTATTCATTGGAATCGTTCATAATGTTCATAAAGCGACTTGAATTCTCTGACAGTCGCATGCGCATAACTCATAGCGCTTCAATTACTTAACCTCCAACATCAACTGCGTTCCCTCCAGCGGCTGCCTGTGGCCATAATCCAATATGGCGGCAAGCGCAAACCTTCCTTTGGTTAAAGCAGCAGGTAACTGAAGAGTCACAATTCTTGAAGCATCAGGGTATACGGTAACTTTTACCGGGCTGAATTTCTCTTCCTTCGCAGTTTGAATGTTCGCTAAGGCCAAAGTAACATTACCTTCAACAACATTATCACCGGTGTTGGACACCAGCACTTCAAAGGATCTTTGTTTATCGCCGGGCTTGCTCACTTCCTTTAAGCCCGTTATGGTGGCTTTGAAGTTATTATTGCTCGTAGGGGATTGGTTCACCATGATAACAATTCTGGGAATCAGGATAACTCCAGTTGCCAGATTCTTGTCGACATCAGAACTGGATTGCTCTTTAGAAACCTCCACATAAATAATGCTCCACCGTGCATTGAATCCGTCTTTGGGAACTGTCATAAGGGCTTCAATAGAAATGGACTGGTTTGGATTCAACTCCACGAATGAAGGGTTGAGTGTGATCCAGTCTGCACAGGATCTTTTGCTGGTTCCAAGTGGAACCGCTTTTTTGTTTCCCTCGCTGTCGATTTCGTAATCAGAAAGTTTCAAGGTGTATTTCTGGGGTTTTGGTGAATGATTGATAAGGTTGATCTGCCGGGTCTGAATCTCACCGGGATTAGCAGTGAAATTAATTACCACGGGCGCTACCTCAAAATCCTGTGCGTTTGCGCTAAACACCAAAAGTAAAAAACAAAGGCTGATTATAAGTCTGAACATGGCTATATCATTATAGGTTTCAAAAGTATAAAAATAAGTGTTAAATTCAATTTAAAACCAAGTGTTTCACGGCAAAAATCAGGTAATAACCCCTATTTTAGTCGATAAACAATACTGTATTTTTATTAAAAAAATTTAACCTTGGATTCCACAAGTACATTTGCTGTTATGGAAATTTCCCGCCTTGGAAATGCAATTCTGAAAATAGCTTCGTTCTTCCTGTTTTTTACAGGGATTTTTGCAAATGCGCAAATTACCAGAACAGTTGGCACCAGCGGAAATTATACTTCATTGCGAACCGCGTTTGTCGCGATTAATAATGGAACAGTGCAGGGTGAAATCGTTCTGCAAATTATAAGCAACATAGCAGATAATACTACTGCAATTCTCAATGCCAGTGGAACAGGGAGCTCAAACTATTCTTCAATAACTATTTACCCGGTAGGGTCAGGATATACACTAACAGGTTCATTTAACGGAACTCTCTTTAACCTGAATGGAGCAGACAATGTTACAATTGACGGTAGGGTCAACCAGACTGGATCCACAAACCTTACAATTACCAACACCAATCCAAACTTAAGTGTATCAACCATGCAGTTTATCAATTCTGCTGAAAATAATTCTGTCAGATACTGCAATATTAAAGGCATTTCAGCAAATACAACTGGGGGTGTAATTTTTTTCTCAACATCCACCTCAGGAAATGGTAATGATGGTAACATAATTGAATATTGTAATATTACCAGCTTTTCAGCTACTAGGATAGTTAATGTAATATATTCAACAGGTACATTAGGGCGGGATAATAGCAGTAATAATATTAGAAATAACAATATTTACGACTTTTTACGACGTGGTGAAGCTTCAAACGGAATTCAACTTGCGGCCAATAATTCTGCATGGACCATTAGCGGAAATAGCTTTTATGAAACCGCTGCTTTCATTCCAACCTTAAGTAGTGCCTATACCATTATAAATATTTCTTCTATAACTTCAACCAATATAACCATAAGCGGGAATTATATAGGTGGAAGCGCCGCTTTGTGCTCGGGAATCTGGACCAAAACCAATGCGTTTAATAATGCCTTTTTTGCCCTTAGTATCACTGCAGGAACACTTGCGAATAGCAGCATTCAGGGAAATGTTATAACCAGCTTCGCATGGGGCAACTCATTGAACGGTTCCTGGGCAGGAATCAATGTATTGGAGGGCGCTGTGAACATCGGAACTGTTACTCCCAACCTAATTGGTGCTGCATCGGGTTTAGGTTCGATCAGCGTAACTTCTGGATCCTCGGGGGCAAATATTTATGGGGTAAATATATCGGGAACAGGTGCCATCAATTGCAGCAGGAATACGATCGGTTCCATTACTGCTGCCAATGCATCCACTTTTACCAGCAACCTGTATGGAATTAGGAATGCTTCAACAGGAATTGTTTCAATAAGCAACAACACAATCGCCAACCTTTCAAACACAACTTCGAACACCGCAGGCAGCCTAATTGGATTGTATTTTACCGGCGGTACTGCTGGCAATTCGGTAAGCGAAAACTTTGTTCACAGCCTCTCAGCGGGCAGTGGTGCTATTACAGCCGCCGTTTATGGCATAAGCGCGAACAATGGTCTTACGGTTTACTCCAACAACATCATAAGCCTGGGAGGAAATACATCATCTACAATCTTTGGGTTCCATGAGTCGGGAACAGCAGGCAACACCAACAACCTCTATTTTAATTCTGTTTATGTGGGAGGCTCACCAACATCAGGAAGCTCGGATAGTTATGCGTTCTATAGTGCCTCACCTGCCAACACGAGGGATTTCAGAAATAATATCTTCCAGAATGCACGTTCAAACAGCGGCGCCTCCGGGACTCATTACGCAGCATATTTCAACTATTCCTCAGGTACGTCCCTGACTTTGGATCACAACGATTACAGCGCACCGAATGTGGGTGGCGTTTTAGGGTATTACAACAGTTCTAATGTGATTTCTCTTCCGCTGATAAGCGGGCAAGACGCAAACAGCGTGCTGATTAATCCAATATTTTTGAGCCCAGGTGGTACATCGGCTGTGAATTACATTCCTACCAATGCAGGCCTTGCCGGAACCGCAATCACAGGGATTACGACCGACTTTACTGCAACCAGTCGCGGGGCAATTCCAACCATGGGAGCTTTGGAAGCTATGATGAAATGGACCGGCTCAGTAAATACCCTTTGGTCTACCAATGGGAACTGGTCATCGGGTGTTGTGCCAGCCCCGAGTTCCAAAATTATTATTCCTGATGCCGCATTAACAACTTTTTCTCCCTCCCTAACGGCAGCAAATGAAGTTCAAACGATTACCATTGAAGCCGGAGGCATCCTTAATTCGCTTGCGGCAGCCCAGTTAACCATTAGTGGAAGTGTCAATGCCTGGGTTAACGATGGAGGGACTTTCAACCCGAATACCAGCAATGTTATTTTCACCAATCTGGCAGCAGAAATTTCCGGTTCCAGTAATTTCTATGATATCACTATTAACAATGGTGCTTCTTTAATGATGGAAACCGGAATAGTTATGAAAATTGCCGGGTACCTCACCAACAATGGCACTTGGCAAAATGTGGCTGCAGGGAACACGACTGTTGAATATAACGGACCAGATCAGATTCTTACCAATCCCAACGGAATCTCACCAGGATTTAATAACCTTACACTCTCAGGAACAGGAGTCAAAACTGTTTCGGGAGTCGGCGTGAATGGGACTTTGTCAATGGAAGGTACAAGCAGCGTTTTAGGCAATCCTGCATTTGGCTCTTCTGCAAAATTGCAATACAACACTGCTACTGCCCGAACTGCTGGATCAGAATGGATTAGTCCATTTACAGCTATAGGCGGAATATCGATACAAAACTCCGGGCAAATTTCTCTCTCAGGAACGCGGCTTATACACACCTCTGTTCCTCTGGTAATTAATCCGGCATCTTCGCTGGCAATTAGTCCGGGAGCAGATTTGACTGTTAACGGAAATATTACAAACAATGGCGGAAATGCGGGTTTCGTTATTAAATCTTCCCCAGCAGGAGATGGGAAGTTTATATACAATGGTCCGCTATCAGGAACTGTTGAGCTATTTCTCACTGGTGGACTAGGAACTTCAAAACCCAAATTTCATTATTTTGTTCCTCCTGTTAATTCAATAAATATTGGCTCAACGGTAAATGAGGTTAAAACAAATTTGAATCTGTCTAATTTTAACGGCGATTTGCTTACTTATAATGAAACGAGCGCAGCAGCTGATAAAGACGCTGGCTGGCAATATTTTGACGGGTATAATTCTACTACTCCCTTTTCAAGCTTAACCTCAGATGTTGGATACAATATTTATGTTACAAGTGATGATAAAGTGAGTTTTACCGGAACTTTAAATGCTTCAAGTCATACTTTCAATAATCTAAGCTTTACAAATTTAGGATGGAACCTCGTTGGAAACCCTTATCCATGCAGTTATGATCTGAATGGAATTACTGCACTTACCAGTACCGGAGATGATATTGATAATTCAGTGTATTTCAATCACGATGGCAGGTATGTAGTTTATAATTTGGAAACCGGTGGAGAAACTGGCTATACTGATATCATTCCTCCAATGCAGGGCTTTTTTGTTCACGTAACGGCAACCGGTACGTCATTAACACTGCCTTCTGCATCAAAAACAATTAGTTCATCTTCGCCAAGGTCAAAAAAATCGAACACCAGCGCAAATCAAGAAATAAAGAGAATCAAGCTGAAATTAAATAATGGTGAGCTCTCTGACGAATCAATTGTTTGTCTAATCGAAAATGCGACTTCATCATTTGACAGTGATTATGATGCTTTTAAACTGTTTGGAAATGATAAATCAATGCCCTTACTTTTTTCAGAACTAAATTCGGTAAAATATGCAATTAATTGTGTGCGGAATTCCGATTCTAAACCTGTAATAATACCAATGACTGTTGTGATCAAAATACCTGGAATTTATCAGATTGAAGCAACGGAATTCGAAAATCTCGGGGATTATAAGGTTGTGTTGAAACATGGCTTATTCGAGACTGTTCTTAAAGCAAATACCTCATACTCATTTGATTCTGAGGTTGGATCCTTTACCGATTTTCAACTAATTTTAAGGAGTCCAGATAGCAATGTAGAGAATATAAAAAATAGTGAAGTATTAACATGGTTTAGTGATAATACCTTGTTTATTAATTATCCCTCAATAATTCCTGCAAATACAGGCCATCTATTTATTTATGATGTTAAAGGAAAAATGGTATACAATAAATTGGTAAACCTTTTGTCTGATCAAACTGCCCAGATTCCTCTAAATTTGCCTGATGGTATTTATATTGCCCGTTTAACAGTTAATAATAGTTTTTTTGTTTGCAAAATTGCCATACTCAATTAAAGTATATGGCTTTTAACCTTAGAATAGGCTGGAATTTAAACCAGACAAATTAATTTCTGTTGCAGTAGAACTAAGTATAATTACCTGACAGATTAGAGTAAAATTACGGTATCAAACCAAGTAATCATTTTTCTTTTTCGGGTGTAAGCACTGTTTTTTCCTTTTCGCTACTGAAATACTTTTGATATATACGAAAAAGTCCAGTTTCCCACTTATGAACCAATAGATTTTAGTGGGAATGAATTTGTAAAAATATTATAAAGTATTCGCTCAGAAATGAAATATACAAACTACAAACTGCGCACAAAGAATCGGATTATCCTTTTTCTTTTTATCCTGATTTCTGTTTCAGGAATTGCATTTGTATTATCAAACCTATCCCTTTCAATACTTTACCAGCAGATAACTTATGTAATTATCACATTGGTATTGTGGATTTTCAGCATTGTCATCATTAGGAAAGTGAACAGGGCTTATATCGAAAAACCAATCGAGAAGCTTACTGAAGTTTCTATTTCAGCCTCCTTTGGCGACCTGTCTAAAAGATCAGGATATACCAATGATGACGAGATTGGTCAAATTGCCAGCGCAATTGATAACATTATCGAAAACCAACTCAAGCTTTCAGAATTTGCTGAGAAAATCGGAGATGGAATATTTGATGTTGAATACACAGTACTTAGCGAAAAAGATAAACTTGGTTCTTCAATTACAAGTATGCGCGATAAACTCCAGAAAATTGCATTGGATGATATCGGCAGAAACTGGGCTTCACAGGGTCTTACTAAGTTTGGTGAAATAACACGGGAAGAAGCTGATAACCTCACTGTATTGTGTGATAAGTTCCTTTCATCCCTGGTAAAATATATCAATGGAAATCAGGGAATGATCTTTTTGCTCAATACCGATGATTTAACAAACCCACTACTGGTTTTAGAATCGGCATACGCCTGGGATAAAAAGAAATACATAAAAAAAACCATTGAAATAGGCGAGGGGCTTATCGGACAAGCTGCTATTGAGAAAGATATTATTTACATGACCGATGTTCCTTCAGATTTCATCACAATAACCTCCGGACTTGGTGATGCAAATCCTAGAAGTATCCTAATATCACCTTTACTTTTTAATAACGATTTGTTTGGCATTCTGGAGATAGCCTCTTTCAGGGAACTCAAGAGTTTCGAAATTGAATTTGTTCAGAAAATAGCTGAAATACTGGCATCCACAATTTCAAGAGTTAGAACCAATGAACAAACTCAGAAATTACTCAAGGATTCCCAAAAACTTACTGAAGAAATGCGCGCACAGGAAGAAGAAATGCGCCAGAATATCGAAGAGATGAATGCTACTCAGGAGGAGATGGAGCAGAGAGAGGTTGAGAGAATTGGAATTTTTACAGCCATAAATAACACTCTTGCCACAGTTGAATTTAATATGGAAGGGAAAATTATCAATGCAAATGAAAAATTCCTCCAATTAATGAATTTCAGCATCGAAGAAATTGAAAATAAGACTGATAGAATGTTCGCTGATCTTTCAAATGAACCAATTGAAGCCTATAACGAATTCTGGAAAGAATTAAGGTTAGGAAGACCTCAAAAAGGTGATTTTAAGAGAATTACTAAAGAAGGAAGAGAAATATGGATCAATGCATCCTATACTCCAGCACTGGATAAAGATCGCATCCCATATAAAGTAATAGAACTGGCTCAGGACATCACAGAAAAGAAAAAAGCCGAACTGGAAACTCAACGTCAGGGTGAAGAATTGAGAATTCAAGGCGAAAAACTTAAATCATACACCACAGAACTCGAAGATATTAAACAAAACCTAAGCGAAAAACTGAATGAAGCCAGCAACGGACTTTTAAGAAAAATCAAGGATATAGAATCTGAAAAAGCTAAAAACGTTGCAGTATTGGAAGGTTGTGTTGATGGTGTAGTTTGTTTTAATCAGGATGGAATTGTAGAATACTTCAACAATGCAGCAGAAGATATTTGGGGAGTTGAGAGGGAAAAAGTAATAGGAAAGCCACTTATAAACACTATTCCAATCTCCCTCGAACAAAAAGAAAATAACCTGGTAGCCATGTTTATAAATAATGGCAGTACTAAAGAAGTGGGAGTGAGAACTGAAGTTTCATGGAAAGATGAAAATAGTAAGGAATACGATCTGCTAATGACTCTTACCAGAGCAAAAATAGATGAACGTACAAATTTTACCATTTTCGCCCAGCAGATTTCAATAGACCTCTTTTAAGAAATAATATTTAAGAAGTAAACAAATGAGCAAAAATCACAATCCAGGGATTGGTACTGATGAATTGGTCGATACCTTTTCAAATATTGATGGAAGGATTTCTGAATTGCATAAGCATTCCTCCGGAGTATTTATGCAATTAAACAGCTACTTAAAAGAATATTATAAAAAAATAAACATAATCTCTGATAATGCATCCAGAATTTTCGACACAATTCTTGGAAACGAAAAGAATAACCTTCTGAAAGAGCTTGATACACTTTATTGCGAAATAAAAGATTACCGACAGATAGCTGAAGAGGAAAATAAAAAGAGCATCAAACACCTAAATTTAATCAATGTTAAAGCCAATTATCTGTCGGTTGCAATTCGAAATTTCAATCAGGACCTAATTACATTCAAATACTTAACAACCAATTATCGACTGATTTCGAATTATGAAAACTTCGAGACAGAATGGAATAATACTATTGAAGAATGGGATGTCGAAACCAGCAACGTTCAGCCAACTCTTAGCGAAATTGGAAAAGAAATAAACACTCTTAAAACACAGATTTCCGGATACCTTAATGTCAGTGAGACCTCAAATACCGACTCTTCGAAAAGAATATCTGGTTTATCAAATGAGATAAAGTCGATTTATAATAATGTCCTTGAAAAAAACCATCAGTCTGAAACTTATTTCCCGGTAATAAAAGAAAAATCAAAAAGATCATCAGATAGTATTGGAAATATCATTACCCACCTTCAATACCACGATATTATCAGACAAAAAATTGAGCATATTCAGCAATATCATCAGAATATTATCAATACCATAAAAAGTGAACAAAGCAACCTGAAAAGCCTGATGGATGTAACAGCTAGTCAGCGCTTTGGACAGATCGGGGAAATTGTTGGTTTGCAGGCAGAACAGCTGATATTGGTAAGCAGGGAATACCAAAATGCACTGGAAGTAATAACAAGAAATTTTCAGATCATTGCTGATGATATCAATACAATCACAAATATTTCTAATGAGTTCTGCTCAGATGGAAAAAACAAGGAAGTCACGCTGTTAAAGCAGGTAAAAGATAAGCTGGATGAAGGTATTCTTATGCTGGATATCAATAACATAGGTCTTATTAACAAAGACCTGATTAAAGTCAGAGAAACCGTCAGGAATATTCATAAACTGACTCTTTTTAATGTAACCGAACCCCTCAATAAGCTCGAAAAGGCTGAATTGTTTAGAGGGAGAGAGCTAAATCCCGGCAACAAGAAAACTGATTCCAATCCTGGTATACTTTACCAAATTGCTAGTTTGGCAAGTGACATTTCGGTAAAAAAATACGATCTCCAACAACGTATTGACGAGCTTCTCGAATTATCCGGAAAATTCAAAACCTCAGAAGATAATAACGGACAGGGAAGCCGCACTGAGCAAGAACAAATACGGCTTATGGTAAAGGTAACGAGAATCCTGAATAGTCTGGATGAAGATAACAAACAGCTGAACTCGGTTTTGGTTGAAAACGGTAAGCTCAATCAGGATATTATCAATGAAATTCAGGGTGCCATTAATAAAGTTGACTATTACGAACTCTTTGAAAAGGTTCTAAAATCGGTCATCGAAAAACTGAATGATGTTAACATCAAACTAAGGTTTGAAAACGGTAATAAAAAAGCAAGTCCTAGCGGGGATAATCTTAAGGATATTGAGTCATTGTACACTGTTGAAAGTGAAAGACTTATCCATCAGAATTACTTAAGTGGAGAATCTTCTAAAGATATTAATCCGACCGAAGAACCACAGGAAGATATTGAACTATTTTAAAATCAAAATCATGAAAATTGAACAATCATTTTCTGTAAAGTCTAAAAAGGATGCTGCTGCAAAGACACAAAGTCTCCTTCTCGAGGGCGATCTGTGCGTTAGCAATGCTGAAGCAATCAAAGCCAAACTTCTTGCTGTAGATTTTAAATATGATGTGAATATTCAGCTGTCAAATATTGAAACTATTGATATGGCAGGAATTCAAATCATCTATTCATTATCAAAAACACTGGCAGCAAAAGGCTTAAAATCAAGCATAACCGCCGAATTAAACGAACGAACCTCTGAGGTTCTCCGAAATACAGGATTTAATGAATTTTTTAAAGCTTAATAACAATTATATATCTGAAAAATGGCAAAAACAATTTTAATAGTCGACGATTCAGAAAGTATCAGGGAAGTAGTAAACTTTACCCTTGAAAAAGAAGGATTCACTGTACTTGTTGGCGTAGACGGACAGGATGCTCAGAAGCATCTTAATGGTGACAAGATCGATTTAATCATTACCGATCTCCACATGCCGATAATGGATGGCATTGAGTTTATCAAGGTAGTCAGAGCTAATGATACCTATAAAATGATTCCAATTCTTTTTCTAACAACTGAATCACAAAACGAGAAAAAAATGGAAGCAAAAGACGCAGGAGCAACTGGTTGGATTATTAAACCATTTCTTCCCGCTAAATTGATTGCTGCAATTCAAAAAGTAATGGTCTGATGGACAATATTATAGAATTACTCAGGCCCACATATTCTGAGGAAGGAAAAAGATTAGTAGTGCAAGCGAGAACTCTTCTTTCCCACTCTGAAAAGGATTTGTCTGTAAATACCCATTACGACGAATTGTTCCGCATTACGCATACTCTAAAAGGGAATAGTGCGATGTTCGAACAACCTGAAGTTGCCTCAATCTCGAAAAGGCTTGAATTCATTTTTGACTCCCTAAGGAAAGGAATAATCAATTTATCAGCTGAGATTATTGAAGTGACGTACCTCTGCCTGAGCCAAATCGAGGTACTTATTGACAGTACAGGTGCACTAAGCAGTAATCAATGGAAAAATCAGCGCTTCCTTATTTCTAAACTTGATGCTATTGTGGAATCAAAAAAAAAAGCAATCGAAATCCCTCTAGACATAAATCCAAAAAGGATTAAGAGACTTAGTTCAGCTTTTTTATCAATTCAGGGTTTTTTTACCGGCACTTTAACAACCGGCATTAGGCCAGGGTATAAAAACAGCCTTGCTTCCCGGCTTTAATTATAAAGATTGGAGAAAATAA
Source organism: Bacteroidales bacterium (assembly GCA_038316435.1). Lineage (GTDB taxonomy): Bacteria > Bacteroidota > Bacteroidia > Bacteroidales > JACJXF01. The sequence continues at coordinate 12,857 of JBBQAQ010000046.1, forward strand.
AATGGAACAATTTAAAAAGAAGTTTATCGAAGAGGCATTAGATCTTATTCAGGATCTGGAAAAATCTTCATTAGAACTTAGCCTGGATACTTCTAACAAAGCACATATTGAAGTTATCTTCAGAGCCATGCATTCGCTCAAGGGCGGAAGTGCAATGTTCGGATTTGATAAAATTGATGCATTTACACATCAGCTGGAAGCAGCGTATGATATGGTCAGATCAGGAAAGCTCGTTGTTACCGAAAGACTCCTTGATATTACTTTTAAATCCATTGATCATATAAAAGTACTCCTGGAAGAAGATGATAAGCTGAGTCAGGCTGCACAAAAGAACCATGATTTTTTGCTCAGTGAAATGAGTTCCCTTATAAAAAATGATCAGAAAGGTTCTGAAAAGCCTGTTGCCGAAGGTGTAAGCATTGCTCCAACTGCTGATATCGCTGGAAAAGAAAAGACTTTTTATATTCAGTTTATCCCTAAACCCGGCATTTTTAAAAACGGAACCAATCCCTTGTTAATTGTCAATGAACTAGTGGGATTAGGTAAATGCAAGGTGTTTACGTTTGTAAATGATATACCCGAGCTTAGTAATCTGGATGTTTTCACTTGCTATACGCATTGGGTTGTGCTTCTTTCAACAGAATCTTCACTGGAAGATATCAGGGATGTATTTATTTTTGTCGATCTGGACTGTGAACTTGTTATTAAAGAGCTTGATTTCCAGGAAATAACAGCAAATGAAAGTCTTACTCATAAACTGGATGAGTCGTTTTCAAATGGCAGCAAAATGGATCTGAGCGAGATCGAGAAAATGATCACTGAAGTTAAAGCTGAAGTTAAAACTGGTGGTGAACCAACAGTAACCGAAACCGTTAACAAAAACAAAGAGCAAAGCATTTCCAGCATACGTGTTTCGTCAGAGAAACTTGATGAATTAATTAACCTCGTAAGTGAATTGGTTACGCGCCAGGCAGGGCTTAGCCTTATCTCAGAGTCTATTAACAACAAGGACCTGATTACTATTGCTGAAGATATAGAAAAGATCAGCAGGCGTTTACGCGATAATACTTTTGGAATCAGATTAATCCCTGTTGACAATATGGTTACGCGTTTTCAGCGACTTGTGCGTGAATTATCCCATGAATTAAATAAAGATATTGTATTTCAAACTGAAGGAACCGATACAGAACTTGACAAATCCATAATTGAAGGTCTTATCGACCCTCTGATGCATATTATCAGAAATAGCATCGATCATGGAATAGAAACTACTGAAGTTCGCACAAAACAAGGAAAATCCCCAAAAGGGAAAATATTGCTGAAAGCATTCTATTCCGGAGCCAACGTTTATATTCAGGTTTCCGACGACGGTAAAGGAATTGATACCAAGGGAGTTTTTAATCATGCTGTTAAAGTTGGATTGATCAAGGAGGATGCAACCATGTCGGAAAAAGACCTTCTGAATCTCATTTTTTTACCGGGATTCACAACTGCAGCTACCATTACCAAAGTATCAGGAAGAGGTGTTGGAATGGACGTCGTTAAAAGAAAAATTGCCGATTTAAGGGGTGAAGTAAGTCTGGAAACTAAAAAGAATGCAGGGACTACCATTACCATTAAGTTACCACTTACCCTTTCTATTATAGACGGACTTCTGGTAAAAATTAATGAAACATTTTATGTAATTCCACTTTCTTCGGTAAGTAAATGTTTTGAGTTTGCGCATGAAGACCTCATAAATGCAGTAAACAACCTCATATTTGTAAACGACGGACACATTCCTTTCGCTTACCTGAGAAAAGAGTTTAATATCGAAACCCAATCACCCGCAATAGAACAAATTGTAGTAATCGAATACGGAGAAACTCATTTTGGCTTGGCCGTAGATGAAGTTATCGGAGAATATCAGGCTGTATTAAAAACTCTTGGTAAAATGTTCTCTTGCCAGGATGTTATTTCTGGAGCTACAATTCTTGGAGATGGCGCTGTTGCATTGGTAATGGATCCTGCCAAAATCATTAGCCAGTTTTCGTATCACACAGAGGAAGCAATAGTTTGAAAAAAATAAATAATAATTAATCATAACATAAAACATAGAAATATGAGTACTGCAAGCAATCAGATTCAGACATACCTGTCATTCAAGATGAGTGAGGAGTTGTTTGCCATTAACGTATCCAAAGTGATAAACATATTGGAGATAAGGCATATAACAAAGGTTCCAAAAACTCCCGCTTATATGAAAGGAGTTATAAACCTTCGTGGAACTGTGTTACCCGTGGTTGACCTTCGAATTAAGTTCGGTTTACCTGAAAAAGAAAATACCGTAGATACAAGCATTATTGTCCTGAATATTGAAAAGGACGGAGAAATGATCATGCTTGGAACCCTTGTAGACGCGGTTCGCGAAGTACTTGAACTTAAGGATGATGAGATAGCCGCTTCACCAAGTATCGGAACCAAATATAACAACGGTTTTATTCAGGGAATGTATAGAATGGATGAGCATTTCATAATGATTCTCGATATTGATAAGATTTTTTCAGTTGACGAAGTTATTGATGTAAAGGATTTTGCATCTGAAGGTAAATCAGCCTAATGAGAAGATTTGGAATGTATATTTTTTTAAAATTAAAGCATGGCATTCACCTATTTTTTTAGAGATAAGCAAACATTGGATTACATAATTGAACAATTAGTACCCTTTGTTTCAGGACGGAGCAGGATAAAAATCTGGGATGCAGGCTGTGCTTCAGGACAGGAACCATACACATTTGCAATACTTCTCGCGGAGAAAATGGGGAAGTTTACCTTTAAAAATGTAGAAATCCATGCAACGGATCATGATTCAAGCAATTTATTCGGAGAAATCATCAAAAAAGGTATTTATCCATACGCTGAATTGCAAAGAATCCCTGAAGACCTCTTTGTGAAATATTTCAGAAAGTGCGACGATGCTTCGGATAACTATCAGATAATCGAAGAGTTAAGATCTAAAATCCACTTTAAACGGGAAGATTTACTGACGTATGTTCCTACAAGTACTGAATTTAGTCTGGTGATTTGCAAAAATGTTTTGCTCCATCAGAATTATGAACAGAGGATTAAAATATTTGAAATGTTTCACAATTCACTTTTAGATAAAGGCCTTCTGGTAATGGAGCAGACGCAGAAAATGCCGGTAGAATTATCAGACAAATTTGAGATGGTTACTTCAAGTGCACAAGCTTATAGGAAAAAGTAAAATAAAATTTATTGCAATGACTGAAATTACAGCAACGAACGATTATTATAAAATACAAATGACAGACGAGGATTTCAATCGCCTCAGCACCTTCATTTATAATGATCTTGGGATAAAAATGCCCGATGTTAAAAAGGTAATGTTGCAGAGTCGCCTTCAGAAAAGATTATCTGAACTGAAAATGGCATCGTTCAAAGATTACATTGATTTTGTTTTTAGTAGAGAAGGACAGGAGCAGGAAATCATAAAAATGATTGATGTAGTCACAACAAATAAAACTGACTTCTTCCGTGAACCCACACATTTTGATTTTCTTATTGAAACAGCCTTGCCACAACTTCTTGATGCAAATCCAAAATTGTCACCTGTAAGAATCTGGAGTGCAGGATGTTCAAGTGGTGAAGAGCCTTATACACTTACCATTGTTCTGAAGGAATTTGCGCTTAAAAATCAGGGATTTGATTTTGAAATCATGGCAACTGACCTTTCAACAAAGATTCTGGATAAGGCTGTTACAGCGGTTTATGGAGAGGATAGAGTAATTGGAATTCCCCTGGATTTAAAAAGAAAGTATTTTCTTAAGAGCAAGGACTCCGCTTCAAAAACTGTACGTGTTATTCCCGAATTAAGAGCAAAAGTAAGTTTCAGACGACTGAATTTTATGGATACACAATACCATGTGGATAAGGAATTTGATATTGTATTTTGCAGGAATGTGCTTATTTATTTTGACAGGGAAACCCAACAACAGGTAATCAATAAACTGTGTAGCAAATTAAAACCCAATGGATTTTTCTTCCTTGGACATTCAGAATCGATCACTAACATGAATGTTCCACTTAGGCAGATAAAGCCAACGATATTTAGAAAAATATAAAACAAAGTTTAGCAAATATTCAGAAACTTCAAAAACATTATAAACTATCAAAAACAACAATTATGGTCAGGTTAACCGATGAAGAAATACTCGCGGAACTCCGGGTACGAATAATGGATAAATCGCGATCCGCAGAAGAGTATAAAATGCTTACTGCAGAATTAAAAAGTGTAAATAAAAAGCTCGAGCAGTCCGAAACGCTGAAGAGCCATTTTATTTCCAACATTACCAATGAAATAATAAATCCGTTTACCTCAATTTTAGGCCTTTCAAGGGCAATTCTGTCAGTGGATAAGGAAAATTGGAAAAAAGTTATTTCGATGGTGGTACTTATTCACACTGAGGCATTTGCTTTGGATTTCCAGTTAAGAAATATTTTTGCAGCTGCAAGAATTGAGGCAGGTGATATTTATCCAGAAATCAGTAGGGTAGAAGTTTTTCCCCTTATAAAATCTCTAGTAGATTCGTTCACACTTGAAGCAAGAAAGAAAAAGGTTGTAATAAACCTCCTATTTGATGTTGAGAAAAAAGAAGAGGGACAGTTGTATTTTAAATCAGACGCAGAAAAGTTAAAACTCATCCTTTCAAATCTGATGTGCAATGCAGTAAAATTCAGCCTTGATGAAGGTATTGTGAATGTTCATGTCTGGATACTTGAAGGCGAACTGTATATTTCTGTTCAGGATAATGGTATAGGGATTTCTGAAGAAAATCAGCGTCTTATTTTCGATCGGTTTAGTAGGGTCGACAATGGTATTTCTTCGGTAAACAGAGGGCATGGTCTTGGTCTGTCAATAAATAAGGCATTACTGGATATACTTAACGGAGAAATAAGCCTCCAGAGTGAAAATGGAAAAGGTGCCATCTTCACAGTCCGGATCCCAGAAGCAGAAGAAGATGCATTCTTAACAGCTTCCGATGGAAATGAAATATTCTTTGATGATCAACAAGTATTCTAGAACTTCATCCAATGACCGAACAACTCCCAAGTCATTTTCTATACCCTTCTGCATTGTTTGCAAGTAAGGAACCTTATATCGTAAATACAATTCTTGGATCGTGTGTTGCTGTTTGTTTATACGATTCAAAATTACAGATAGGAGGTATTAACCATTACATGCTGCCTTTGTGGAACGGCCAGGGTCTGGCCTCTCCTAAATTCGGAAATATCGCAATTAACAAATTGCTGGAAAAAATGATTTCCTTAGGTTGCTCTAAAAACAATCTTCAGGCAAAAGTTTTTGGAGGAGGAAATATTTTCGAATCAAACCTCTTACAGTTTCAGATTGGCGAGAGAAATATCGCAATAGCCAATGAAACTCTTATTGAATATCAGATCAGGATAATAAGCTCAAGCACAGGTGGTACCCTTGGCAGAAAAATTCAGTTCAATACGGCAACAGGCGAAGTTGGACAGAAAATGATTGAAAAAAAGAGTACCATGTGTGAGGAAGCGTAAGTTTCTAAAACATAGATTAAGGATAATACATTCTAATAAATAAAATCATGCATATTCATTTCTTTATACAGGTAATGAACTACCTGAAGCAGGTATCAGAAGGTGGCGTGCTTCTGGGAAAATACCACGAACTTGAAGAAGTTCTGAAAGAAGCTTCAAAGAATCCTGAAAAGGATTTTTTAGAAGAAATTAAAAATGCAAAAGAACAACTGGTATCCCTTCTCTTGCAAAATGATCCTGCCAGTCTGGGTCATGACGGATATCGCTTATTTGAAATTATCGACCATCACAAAGTGTTCGGTAAACCTGCCGCAGAGTATTTGGAGAAACTTCTAACGTCTAAAAAGAGAGACTTCCGGGCAATCCACACTGAGTTGAATAAGAAAATAAAAATCCTGACAAAGCAATCCGGTGCTATAACCAGATTTTATGAGATTTTCGATCAGGTTATTTTAACCGATCTGTTTAACATCTCTCAAAAAGATGATATTGCCTCAGGTTTGTATCTTTTTTTCGAGGGATCTGTAGCTGTTCGTAACATCAACGATTTGGAACGCTTCACCAGAATCTGGGATGGGATTTTACAAAGCTTTACCGAGCTTACAGGTTTTGATAAACAGGAACTTGAATTCGGAAACCTGCAGAATGGGTTTATAGTATTAGGTGTGATTACAGAAAGCGTTACACTGGAAGCCTTTATGAAAGGAACTATTGGCATATTGAATTCGTTGAACCTGATAAAAAAAATCAGAAAAGTACAGGCGGAGATTGCACCTTTGCCTTTGAGTACGAATTATTCCGAACTGCTAGAAGATGAAATTATGGGTGTCATAAATCAGTCTGCCACTTTTGTTGCTGAAGAACTTGTAGAAGAATATTTTCAGGGTGGACGTGGGGAGGTTGAAAGAGTTACAGAAAACATAGGCAGATCGCTGAAACAAATCCTGAATTTTATTGAAAAAGGCGGAAAAATTGAATGCAAACCAGCACCGGAAACTAAAGATGGCGAGGCTCTCAATAAATCGCTCGTTGAAGCATTTTTAAGCCTTAAACAATCTGATTTTATTTCTGATCCGAAAACTGAAGACAGGCAGATGCCTGAACCTGAACTTGCTCAAGCCTATTAAAAGTGCGGGATTTGAATGTTGTTGTATTGTGATATTTGAAAATATAAACATATGCAGACCTTAAAAAAGAAAATCAGAGTCCTCATCGTTGATGATTCGGCCGTAGTCAGACAAACACTTTCTGCAATTTTCTCATCCGATCCGGATATTGAGGTTATCGATACTGCTGTGGATCCATATTTTGCTGCACAAAAAATTCAAACTGAAATTCCTGATGTTATTACTCTTGATGTGGAAATGCCGAGAATGGACGGACTTACTTTTCTCAAGAAAATTATGAGTCAGCACCCCATTCCTGTAGTTATTATCTCCAGTTTAACATCCGAGGGTTCACTAACCGCTCTTAAAGCATTAGAATACGGTGCAGTAGAAATAATAACAAAACCACAACTTGGAACTAAAACATTTTTCGAAGAATCTAAAATTCGTCTGTGCGATATTATAAAAGCTGCAGCCCAGGCAAACATTAAGAAAAAATATATTTCAGTACAACCAATAAACGTTCAGCCAAAGTATTCTGCTGATGCTGTTTTAGCAAAAATCAGCACGAACAGTATGATCAAAACTACTGATACAGTTATTGCTGTTGGAGCTTCCACAGGAGGGACAGAGGCGTTATCAGTCTTTCTACAAGCACTTCCTGCCGATACTCATGGAATTGTTGTAGTTCAGCACATGCCCGAACTTTTTACAAAATCTTTTGCAAACCGACTGAATGAATTATGCAAAATCGCAGTCAAGGAAGCCGAGGATGGCGATACTGTATTCCCCGGAAGATGTCTGATTGCCCCTGGTAATAAACACATGCTGCTTAAACGAAGCGGTGCCCGGTATTATGTTGAGGTAAGAGATGGATCATTGGTAAACCGCCACAGACCTTCGGTTGATGTTTTGTTTCGCTCAACAGCTCAGTATGCCGGCTCCAACGCAATTGGAATTATAATGACGGGTATGGGCGACGATGGCGCAAAAGGACTGCTGGAAATGAAGGATGCCGGTGCCAAAACCATTGCTCAGGACGAAAAATCATGTGTGGTTTTTGGGATGCCGAAAGAAGCTATAAAGCTCGATGCGGCTGACCATATCATGGCACTTGATAAAATTGCGCCTTTTATTATTAAGCTTAAGTAACGCTTCTAACGGCTTAGGTATATTTTCAATTTTCTTGACTAAGTATACAAAGTAGGTTTGATAGTATCAGACCTTGTGTTTAGATTTTTTAAATAATAGACTTCTTTATTTTTAGCTGGAATTATTGGCTGTTAATTCATTCCTGTTTTCAGCCTTGCAACACCCTAATAATAATTCTAATAGTATAAAAAAAAATCCAAAGGTGCAGAGCACCTTAATATTTTTTCCCATTCAAAAATCAATTCCCAATAATCGCAGGTTTTAGAATCTATTAAAAAAGTGCACAACAGGAAATAGCTTGGTTAATTTCCAGTTAAGTTAAACTATTCTGGAGTGAAGGTTTTTCCCGTAACGATTGATACCAATACCTTTTGAAGTTTTTTAGAATCTTCGAGCAAAAGATTCGGGTATTTCTTACTGATAATTTTAAGTGTTTTTACGCATAAGAAATCAAGTGATTTTACCACCTTTTTAGGTATTCATACTCTTTTGTCAACATATGTAAAACAATACATTTGTCCAATTAGAAATCCTATGCATTGTCTAACTTTTTAAAACAATTAAAATGAAAAAAGCGCTTTTATTTACCTATACTTTTTTGATCTTAAGCTTTTGGGCAAATGCGCAAACTAGCGATGAAGGTCCTAAATACGGAATATCCTTTTCAGGTTTTATAAAAAATGATGTGTTTTATGATACACGCCAAACAAGTGCTGCAAATGCTCCACGGGAAGGCCATTTTTTCCTTTTACCTGATAATGTTTTATTAGATATAAACTCGAAGGATTTAAATGCTAATCCTTCTTTTCATATGTTAAATATTCAGACCCGGTTAAAAGCTGATATTAATGGTCCCGATGCATTTGGCGCCAAAACTTCCGGGGTAATTGAAATGGAATTCTTTGGAACTAGCGATGCTGATATAAACGGAATGAGATTGAGGCATTCATTTGTTAAATTAGATTGGGCTAAAACTACTTTGTTGGTTGGTCAATATTGGAATCCAATGTTTCCGGCTGAATCTTTTCCCGGAACAATAAGTTTTAACACTGGAGTGCCTTTTACTCCTTTTAGCCGTAATCCACAAATAAAAATTACTCAAAAGTTTTCAACTTTAAGTATTTCACTTACAGCATATTCGCAGCGCGATTTCACATCTCCAGGCCCGGATGGCAATAGCAATAAATACCTTCGTAACGCGGGTCTCCCTGATATTAATCTCCAAATTAAGTCGCCTATTGGAAAGGTTTTCACCGCATGGATAGGAGCAGACTTCAAAACAATTTTACCAGAATTGAAAACAACTGCAAATATTGAAACAAATGTCACTTTAAAAAGTCTCTCTACTTATGCAACAGCTAATATTAAAACTCAGGCATTTACTTTAACTGCAATGGCAATATATGGACAGAACGCTACAGATCTTATGATGATGGGAGGGTATGCAGTCTCTGAAATTACTGATTCTGTTACTATGTTTAAAAAATACACCAATCTGAATTGCGCAAGTTTTTGGGCAGACCTGAGTAGTACAGGAAAAAAATTTAAAGTGGGTGTATTTTCAGGCTATAGCAGAAACCTAGGTGCAAAAGATCTGATTTCAGGTCCGATATATGCACGTGCAGGAAATGTCGATCATCTGTTTAGGATTTCTCCCCGACTAATTCTTATAAATGGCAATTTAAGTTTTGCATTTGAAATTGAAAATACAGTTGCGGCCTATGGCAATATAGGATCTTATGGGAAAGTTACTGATACTAAAAATGTTAGCAACACCAGATTTCTTCTTAGTACCATTTATAAATTTTAGTATATACTGTTAATTGATATTTTGAAAAACAGGAAGAGCTTAAAATTATTTGTGTCATAAAGACAAAACAAAATACTTAATGAATTAGCAGCTTTTAAAAATCATTCAATATTATACTTTTTACAATCATAGGTGTAGAAGATAGTGGAGAATTTACTTATGTAAAACACGTAAATTAATAAATATGAAAAAGTTTAATGAATTAAAAACAGGAACTAAGCTCAGCATAGTTACAAGCATAGCTACAGGCATAATTCTAATACTGTTTGGTTGGTATACCCTTAATACGCAAAGCGATAATCTTTATTCAAATTCTGATACAAGATTATTTGAACAGGTGAATGATCTGGTTAATTTAGTTGATATTCAGATTAGTAATCATCAGGAAAATGTAATAAAATTTGGAGAATTGGCATTTGATGAATTAGTTGCTGATGGTAAACTGAAAATTAATTATGCGAAAAAGAATTCCATAATTGTTACAAATCAGGTATCAAAAATTCAGGAAGAGGTAGAAATCCCGGAATTATCCTATAAAAATAAGCCTTTATTATATGAATATGAGTTTGTTAACCTGATAGCAGATCGCACTCAAGGTACTAATACAATTTTCCAGAAATTTAACGACGGTTTTATTCGGATTTCAACGAATATAAAAAATGAAAAGGGTGAAAAAGCCGTCAATACATTTATTCCAAACACATCCGAGGTTGCTCAGGCTCTCTTAAGAGGGGAAACATATAAAGGCCGTGCAATCATTTTAAATGAATGGTACCTTACATTTTACAAACCCTTAATTATCAATAGTGAAATTGTCGGCGCCTATTATTTTGGAGTTCCTGAAAAGGATTTAGCTTCACTTAAAGAAGTTTTCAATAACAAAAAATATTATGAAAATGGATATCCTTATGTAGTTGATGTGAATGGAAACCTTCTAATTCATCCTACTTCTGAAGGCAAAAGCATTGCAAATGAAGAGTTTTTTAAGAGAATGATTGAAATGAAGGAAGGTAAATTAGAATATTTGTGGCAAGGGAAATATAAATTTCAGCATTTTAAATATTATCCCAGAGCTGAAATAATGGTAGCAACCTCAATTTATGAATCAGATCTTTTAACTGCATTAGGCAAGATAAGAAAGGCTATCATCTTTGCAATTATTTTGGGTCTGTCACTCTCAATTCTAATTGGATGGTTAATGGGCAGGAATATCCAAGGTATTATTAAAAAAGTAGTTAGTCAGACACAAAACTTAACCAAATCTGCTATTGAAGGAAGGCTTGATGTTCGCGCAAATCCTATGGAAACTAATTTTGAGTTTCGTGAGATTGTTGTTGGTGTAAACCAAACCCTCGACGCCGTAATCGGCCCGCTTAACGTTGCAGCTGAGTATTTAGATCGTATATCCAAAGGAGATATTCCTGCAAAAATTACCGATACTTATTACGGGGATTTCAACGAGATTAAAAACAACCTAAACACTTGTATCGATGCGGTAAACGAGCTTGTAGCCGATGCCAATATGCTGGCAATCGCAGCAGTTGAGGGTAAACTTGACGTGCGTGCTGAAGCAGGCAAACATGGAGGGGATTTTGGTAAAATTGTAACTGGAGTAAACAAAACACTGGATGCAGTTATTAGCCCCTTGAATGTAGCCGCCGAATACGTCGACCGTATCTCCAAAGGAGATATCCCTGCAAAAATTACGGATAACTATAACGGTGACTTCAATAATATTAAAAATAACCTGAACGTATGCATCGACGCAGTAAACGCTCTGGTCTCCGATGCCAATATGCTTGCTGTCGCTGCAGTTGAAGGTAAACTTGCCACCCGCGCAGACGCTTCAAAACACGGTGGAGATTTTGGTAAGATTGTTTCAGGAGTAAATCATACCCTTGATGCCGTTATCGGTCCATTGAATGTAGCTGCCGAGTATGTAGACCTTATTTCCAAGGGAAATATTCCTGCAAAAATCACGGATAGCTATAACGGTGATTTCAATACCATAAAGAACAACCTGAACGTTTGTATTGATGCAGTAAATGCCCTGGTATCCGATGCCAACATGCTTGCCAACGCAGCAGTAGCTGGAAAGCTGGAAACCCGTGCCGATGCTTCAAAACACGGAGGTGATTTTGGTAAGATAGTAACAGGTGTAAACCAAACGCTTGATGCCGTAATCGGTCCATTGAATGTGGCTGCCGATTATGTAGCAAGGATTTCAGTTGGAGATATGCCTCCATCCATCACCGACAACTACAATGGTGATTTCAACAACATCAAGAATAACCTGAATGTACTGATCGATGCT
>JBBQAQ010000047.1:0-24788 GCA_038316435.1 Bacteroidales bacterium
TTTTGGCTTCAGCATCGTTACCAGAAATATAATTGATGTGATCACCACCGCCAATCATTTCGGGATTTACCATCAAACCACACCACATTGTATTTAGTGTTTTAACAACCAGAGCATAAGGAAATGATTTCTGAATCTCTTCACCTAATGAGTTTGTATTGCTAAGTTCCGGCAATAAACTCGGTGGCATACCTTTACTGAAATCCAGGGGATTGGCAATATCAATAATAATCTTTCCTGAAAGATTTTTTGCTCCGGCCAGATTCAGGGCAGCAATAGAACTGCCTCCATGTGTTGCGTTTATAATGACCTCTCCAAAAGTAGCTGCTTCAGAAAAAGTTCCTAATTTTATTTTGGAATTCGCTTTGTGCCACTCACTAAAAGGAGGATTTCCATATCCATCCTTGTTTGTACTTGATAGTTTTTCTGAAACATTGCGGGTTCCCATCATTACTTCATGATTCAGTGCCGAAAGTTTCGCAGCTATGGTCTGACCAACAGATCCTGTTCCGATAATTGAATATTTCATATAATTACTTTTTTAATTGATCATTTTTACAAATTTTTTATATTCACCGTTAGTTACTTTCCCATTTTACAGAAACAATTATTTCATTTCTTCTGCCAAAAAACTGATAAGGAGGATTATATCCCAAGAACCTGAAATTTCCATAATATGCGATTCCCTTTTCGTTTAGCAGATTTCTCAGGTTTTCAGAATATGATTTTATATCAGCATCAGAAGCATAACCGCTGAATCTTATAGCTGCAACATACTCTTCATCAGTCTTTTCTAATTTAACAGATGAATCATTCGGTTTTGGCAGATTTTCCATATTATATAAAGATGGCATTACAAAGCTCATAGAAGATTTAGAATTGTTAATATCCATATGTACTGGAGATGTCATTGAAATTCTGGTATCTGATTCATTTCCCCCGAAAATATATCCAGCCAGTGTTCTGAATCCATTGCCAGATAACTCTTTATATGACTTGGCTGAAGAATATACCGTTGCAAGAGTAGCAGATGGGTAAAACCTGATCTCAAAATCTTTTTGAGATTGAACGACTTTGTATTTTTGCTCTTCGGTTTTTACTGAAGCCATGATAGTAAAAGTTTGAATTAATAGTAACCAAAAAATTAAGACAGCAGCCTTCATAATTTGCATTTTTTTAGATTGTCGATTTCTTTAGAGACAAACAATTAAGGGGTCAAAAAGTTTTAGAAGTGAAATCCAATGCTTATAAAAACGCAGGAGATTCTTTAGCTCATTGCACACTAATAAAAGCTTCTGAACATCATAAGATGCCATGTAATAACATTTTACATATATTTAAGATACATGTATTTATGGTCTTTTATTTTAAAAAAAAGAGACTTCTAAAGGATCGACTAATTAATTAGAAAAGTTTCGCACTTATTTTAACTCTTTTATTTTCAGGGGCTAAGAGCCCCGTTTGATTTCTATATGTTTGTTCATCAGTATTATACATTTTCCATTTTCAGTTAAGCCGCATTTCTTCCTTCTGGCTCATTTTTCAACAATCGGCTTATCATCTGGTATGCTTTCTCATCATTTAAAACCCGCTCTAATATTTCCATTTCGTCCACCCCGTCAAACAATACCTCTATTATCGGCACCAGTTCCACGAACAGTCCCCATAGCCTTTCGTCCAGGAGATATTGTAAGATCCCTTCTTTGACTTGGGCAAACAGGGCTTCCATGGTCTCGTAATTTTCAAACCTGTATTTCAGCGTAAGCAAAATGTACTGCACCATGGTGACCGTCGTATCGGCGACCTGTGCATCAAAATCATTTGACTGGCATTTGCCCAATCCCAGTAGCTGCTTTGTCTCCCTGAAAAATACTTCCACGGACCACCGTATCTGATATATTTCAATCATTTTAATAAACGACAGGCTGGTATCAGTAGTGATAAACACCTTACATTTGCCGTTGTTGCCCTGTCGGCTAAAAAACATCTTTATTGGCACACCATTGTAATCCACCTCAGCCTGCTTGTATTGAAACCTTAGTTTCCTGCATCTTTTGGCCTTGCCAAGGGCATTGCGGATTTGGCTGTGTGTAAGCATCTGTCCTAGGTAACTGAACTTAGTCTTCGGGATTTTGTACATGCCAATCAGGTGGACAACCTGCTTATACCCGAGGATGGCACGGTTTAGGGCATGATCCCACATCCGGGACACTTTCTCCATACGCCTGCCAGTTTTCGAGAGGCTGCTGTAGTCGAACACCAAACACCTTGGTGCGTCCCGGTTCCTCTCGCCATGTGATCTGGCCAACTTTATGAACTTCAAACTGAACATCCACAATACCGACCTCCAACAAACCGTGGGGCTGTTCTTTAACCTGTAGAACACGTCCTTTCGTGCCTCGATGTGCTTTGACAGCACGCTCCCGGTAAAGGAGTGCACCGTTTTTACGCCAAGGAACGGAAGGCAGATCAGGCATGACATGACCGACTCAACGCTATAGCCCCTTTGCTTTAAAAAGTTTAGGCATTTACACATTGCCGAAAATGAAAAACATTTCAATGAACTTAGAATAAAATCCGGTTCAAGCCACCTGGGGGTAAAACCGTTTTTTAATTCCCAAATCTTATTTGTACCTTTACTGTGCAGCATGATAGTATGTTTTGAAAAACTATGTTAATATACTAAATATCAGTATATTAACCTAATTATCATGCTGCATTTTTTTAACTTATCTCACTATTTATCAACATTTTAATCAAGTGCGAAACTTGAGTAACTTAAAAGATAATTCGCCGGCATTTAAACTGGGGTTCAAACAGATTGATATGAAAATGATCGGTCTGGCCGGAGCAAAAATTAGTCTTCAAAACGAATAAAAATGACTATCTGATATGATCAACATAAGAAATTATTGGAAAAGTTAAACGAATTATTGGCTGTGAAGCAAGAATAAAAGAAGGGAGCCTTGGAGGTTTTTCATTAGTTGATAATGCTGATTCGCCTGATACGGTGTGCATTGAACGCTTTTGGGGTGCTGGCAGTTCTTTTATTCAACAAGCATCAAATTCAAGAACATTGGTTGTAAAAAGTGTTTCTGAAGCACAAATATACGGTGATGGAATGGGCGATATTTTTATTCACGATTGGGTCGGTCATTTATCCCCCAATACCAAAGGGGCAAATATTTGGGCGCGTCAACTTAACAACGAGAATTATTCAATTTTAAATAAGGGTGCAAACCTTTGGATATTGGGAATGAAGGTTGAAGCCAATGATTTTACTTGGATTAATACCAGTAACGGAGGAAACACCGAAATGTTGGGTTTTCATGATTATCATTCAGGTGGAGGCTCACCCAAAAACCCACAGTTTATTAATAATGAATCAACATTGCAGGTATTTGTAAATTCATGGGTCGCTTTTTCCGGAACTGGCTATAGTGTATCTGTCAGTGAAACACAGAACGGTATAACAAGGGAATTAAAAGGGTACAATTGGGGCGGATATTATTACAAAGGTGGGAAAGGTGATGGTACAATCGCAAAACTTGACACCGCCTGGATTCCCTATGCTAATCCTACCTCAATAAATAATATATCGGTTGAAAATTCTGAATCAATCAATGAGTTTTCGATATTTCCAAACCCGGCAACCGATGAGTTCGCCATCAGATACAATACGACTAGTCTTGAAAAAGTTGAAATATTGATTTCAGATATCAACGGAAAAATCCTATTTAGTGAGACCCGTGATTTTTCTCAAATCGAGAACACAGTCAAACTAAATACAAGAGGTATCGCAAATGGTATTTATTTGATTCAATTTAATGCAAATGACAAAACAGAAGCACAAAAATTAATTATCAATTAGTCACCAATTCGAATCCGTATAAAGATTATCTTGGGAAACCTATTATTGACAAATTTCACAATGGAGCGCAACCAATTGTCCAGTTTGTCCTTAGAGTCACAGTGTTTACCATCGCAGGTCTAATGGTGACACCAACAGGGATTATCGTGAAACTTGCATGGAGCAAATGTAATTTGATGAAACCCACATGTATAGAAAACTCAATGAAAATGGGTTTATTTTACCATTACGAATTTCACTGGATGGTGTTAGAAAAAACGTGTATTTAAATTGAAAAAATGAAAAAAATGAAAAAGCGAATATTGATTTTAGTTGTGGTTTTATCCGCACTTACTATTTCAATTAATTTATCTGCAAAAGTGGATATAATAAATTATCGTAATTGGACAAATTGTTACCAGATACAGAATGATTCCGTAAGTGTTATTATTGTTCCTGAAGCCGGTGGCAGGGTGCTTTCGTATTCATTAAATAATAAAAGTATCATTTACAAAAACAGTTCACTCGATGGTAAAAAACTCAGCAACTGGCTGTCGAACTGGTTCGACCCGGATGGTGGCAGGTTCGATTTAGGCCCCGAAAGCGAAACAAACGAGAATTGGACAAACGATACTTTATACATGGGGGCATACACTGTTAAAGTGACCGGAAAATATTCAGTTACCCTAACAAGTAAGGTTGACAAATCAATGGGAGTTTATGTAATTCGCGAATTTACCCTAGATTCTGCATCAAGCCACTTAGTTGTTAGGCAAACAGTTACAAATATTTCGCACAAGCAAAGCCACTATTATTTTTGGGGTCGTACGCTGGTCAATTTTGGTGGTACGCTTATCTTGCCATTGAATAAAAATAGCAAATATGCAAAGGGCTGGGGCGATTTTCGGTCGAGTGGTAGCTGGAAATTCAATACTGTCAACCCAAGTTTGCCTTATGTAAGCAGTCATGACAGTATCCTTACTCTGAAACCAACTTCAGGAGTGCAAAGTAACAAGTTTGGGGTTGATGCTACGGATGGCTGGATAGCTTATACTTATTCAGACCAATTGTTTGTAAAGCGGTTTAAATATTTAAAAAATGGTAGTTATAAAGAACCAGGTGCAGCTACAATTGTAGCTTACACCAACGGGAACAGTTTTACCGAAATTGAACCTATTGGGTACGAAGTTCTTCAAAACTACTTGGAGAGCAGTACTTTTGAAGAACATTGGTGGTTGCTTAGTTATCCCAGCTCCGATAATGTACATGCCGACCCAAGCAAAGTTGCAAAATTCATAAATACCAATACATCACTTAAAGATTTGGGCGATCGGGTTGTCCCAAGTGGGAATTCAGCTATAAAGCTAAGCACAAATAAAAACTTTCAGTTTCTTGAAGGACCGGTTTGGTTTCGCGACAGTATTTTATATTTTACCGATTTAGGTTCTTCGCCTCAAACTATTAACAGTTACACTCCAGCTGGGGTGTTCAATGTTTTTAAAGCAAATTCTTATGGCGCAAATGGGTTGTTTGTGTACGATTCTGTCCATATTGTAACTTGTCAAACAAAAGGGGTAGTTGTTTTAGATATGAAAGGTGTCGAAACTGAGGTTTTAGCTGATAAGTATAATGGTCACGCCTTTAATAGCCCTAACGACCTTGTGGTTGCAAAAAACGGAGGGGTATATTTTACCGACCCAATGTTTGGTGCCACGCCTGCAATTAAAGAGGCTGTTTATTATGTTACCCCTTCGGGTGTTCTGTCTCAGATAATAGCGGACATGAAAAAACCCAATGGAATTATCCTTTCGCCCGATGGAAAATCGCTTTACGTCGACGATTCTGAAGACAAATACGTTTATGTATGTGATGTGTTAGATAATGGGGGAATTGCCAACAAACGCCGTTTTGCCGAACTTGTGGTTTCTGATGGTTCAAATTCATCGGTTGCGGACGGTATGACGATTGATACCCTTGGAAATTTGTATGTTACCTCAGCAGCAGGCATACAGGTATTCGATAAACGTGGCGGATACCTTACTACAATAAAAGTACCCGAGCGGCCTTCGAATTGTACTTTTGGAGGAAGTAATATGAAAACGTTATACATAACCGCTAGCAAAAATTTGTATTCGATAGATTTACTTGTTCCAGGTATTCAAAGTTTTATAAACAAGAATATTACTGCAATAGGAGAAACGAAAAAAAATGATAAAATAACAGTATTCCCCAATCCAGCATCTACTTATATTCAGGTAAATACTGTAGAAGATATATTTACGCTGGAGTTTCAGGATTTGAGTGGAAAAACATTGTTTGTGAAAACCATATTTAATAACTATGGTAAAATCGGTCTTCCAAATTTATTATCTGGATTATATTTGGTAAAAGTGACAACTAAAAATGACACTTCTGTATCAAAAATAATTATTAAAAGGTAATAATAATCGCAGACAGAAAAGCTTAATTACTATTTAATGTTCATGAAGTATAGCTATGATTAACAGGCATGTAACTTAATAATTGCAAACATGTGTTGTTTAGTCTGATAATAACTATTACAGTTATCATTCCTGTTTTCCGCACTTTTTTGCAACACCCTCTGAAACCCTTATAAATACAGAAAAGTACTGTTAATTTGGGTGTTGCAAAATTTCAATCATGTTTATTCGAAAACTAAAAAATTGGTCTGGAAACTTGTCATCACAGGTTATACAAATATTAAATGGTCACTACAAATTAGAAAAGACCATCAGTTCTGCCATCACACAGCAGGAAATTGATAAACTGGTCAATCAAGCCCAATATGAAATAGGTCATTTAAAGAAGAATATTTAGAAATGCTGGAAAAGAGTAATATTGAATTTTAGTAAGAATACCTGTTTGAATATTTTAATGATATTTATTAATGGGAATAAATATTACGGTGCGGTTCCACTGAATCTGTGTCGGGTGATACAGGCGCAACTCCGATTTCCCCAACGTTTCATAGTGTGCCGAGAAGCAGATCATCGGTAAGCCCTTTCATACAATAAAAAATTAATCAAGCATTTCAGCTTTAAGGCACCAGGATCCAACTAAAAGCACATCAAAGTTTGCCAGTTTAGCAAAATGTGTGACATTTCATGAATCAAAAAACCCTATCTAACTGATATACAGCTATTATAGGGTTTTGAAATGAGGTCAGTGGCGGATAACAATCTGCAAAAATAAATAAGAGGGGAAAAAATTGTTGTAAAATTATGAAAGTTGTATGCAAATAAAAAGGCGCCCACAAAGATGTCTTTGTAAGCGCCTGATTATTAGTGGGCCCAGCTGGGCACGATCCAGCGACCCTCTGATTATGAGTCAGATGCTCTAACCAGCTGAGCTATGGGCCCTAATATCTTGGGTTAATCTGGTTATCCAATAGAAGTAAGAACGTAAATTTCAATTCCCTTTGTAATTGGGACTGCAATATTACACAATAGAGTTCTAATTTCAAAACTCAGTGAATTTTCTTTTTTATATCCCTTGAAAAGAATAAAAAAATACTGTGAACCTTTATGCAACAATTTAACTACTCATTATTACACTTGACTTTTGGAAAGGGTCACAGGACAATGAATTGTTAGTAAACGATTGAATATCAATTAAACAGAAAGACTTGTTTGTTTTTTAATCATACATTTCTTCCCTTTGATCATAACCGTAATATCTGGTCCGTTTTCGTTGTGGATTTCAATGGTGGTTTTAGTGATATTTATTCGCAGCATATTTTCCCGGTACATAATTTTAAATGATAGCGATTCCCACTGATCAGGTAATACCGGATCGAATTGCAAATATTCTTCGGTAACTCTTAATCCCCCGAAACCATAAACCATCGACATCCAGGTGCCGCCCATGCTGGTGATATGCAAACCCTCGCGAACCTCATTATTGTAATCATCCAGATCGAGCCGGGAGGTGCGGAGATACATCTCATAAGCTTTTTCGATGTACCCTATACGATTTGCGAGAATTGAATGCACACAGGGTGAAAGCGACGACTCATGCAAAGTGCGGGGCTCATAAAAATCGTAATTTCTTTTTATCACCTCGGGCTCATACTGATCTTCGAATGTATAAATCCCCTGAAGCACATCAGCCTGTTTAAGAAAACAGGAGCGAAGGATCCGATCCCATGACCAATGCTGATTTATAGGTCTTTCAGCGGGATTTAATTCCGATGCCATTTTTTGCTCTTTATCGAGATATCCGTCTTGCTGCAAAAACACTTTAAGATTTTCGGAATATGGAAAGTACATATTCTGGATAACATCTTTCCAGGCTGTAATTTCCTTATCGTGACCGAAGTGCGTTGAGGCCACTATTTCAGAGTATCGTGCAGGGTGGAATTCCATAACATACTCGATAGCCCGGACGGTATATTCAAGCGTCCAGGTTGCCATTTTGCTGGTGTACCAGTTGTTGTTAACGTTGTTTTCGTATTCATTGGGGCCGGTAACTCCAAGCATAACATACTGACCTTTAACATCCGACCAGCTAACTCTCTGTTTCCAGAATCTTGAAATGCCAACCAATACTTCTAGTCCGCATTCTGCCAGGTAATCTTCATCTCCTGTGTACCGGATGTAGTTATAAATAGCAAAAGCTATTGCGCCGTTCCTATGGATTTCCTCAAAAGTAATTTCCCATTCATTGTGGCATTCTTCTCCATTTATGGTTACCATGGGATACAAAGCTGCGCCTGAATTAAAGCCCAGTTTTGCTGCATTTTCTATGGCTTTGCCAAGGTGTTTGAAGCGGTATACAAGCAGGTTACGCACAACTTCCTGAGGAGCAGTGCTCAGGTAAAAAGGAATCAGAAATGCTTCTGTATCCCAATAAGTGCTGCCGCCATATTTTTCCCCTGTAAATCCTTTCGGACCTATGTTTAAACGCACATCACGACCGGTATACGTCTGATTTAGATGGAAGATATTAAAACGTATTCCCTGCTGCGCAGCCTCATCTCCCGTGATAATAATATCGCTATGAAGCCATTTTTCGTCCCATTCAGCCTTATGTTCGGTGAAAAGCGCATCGAATTTTTTGTTTAATGCATCTTCAGCCGTTTTTCGACCGTTTTGAATAATTTTTTCGGGGGAGTGGTTAAGGGAGCTTAGAACAGAAGTATATTTGAATATTTCCACCAGATCATTTTTCTGAACATCAATGCTTACGCGGTTTGATACGAATTTTTCCTTTGTAGCGGAATCAGGCTCTGCACTCAGGGGAGCATTGTTTTTCGTAAGTTCATAAAACATGGTCATGCATGCGATAAAGTCCGATTTACGGGTTTTAGCAAGCAGGTATGCATTTCCCTTTTCAGCTTTGCAACTTAAAATATCCCAGAACTGCTCGTCGTAATTCGAGTCTTCATTTCTGACATCCCCGTCAATAAACGGAGTAAAGCTGATTTTACCAGTAAAATTAAGTGCTTTAACGGCATAACGAATTATTCCCAACTCGTCGTTTACGATGCTCAGAAACCGACTTGTGTGAACCTCAATTTCGTGTCCATTAGGGAATGTAGCAATGAAGGATCGTTTGAGGCAAGCCTCTTTCATATCCAGCTCACGGCGGAAATTTCTGATTTTTATCGTTGCCAGATCGAGATCAAGACCATCAACTTCTACAAAAATTCCTCCCCAGTTAGGAGCATTAAGAACCTTGGCGAAATATTCAGGATATCCATTTTTCCACCAGCCTACGCGGGTTTTATCGGGATAATAAACTCCAGCAATATAAGTTCCCTGAAGGGATTTTCCGGAATATTTCTCTTCGAAATTCGCACGATGACCCATGCGACCATTTCCAAGACTGAAAACACTCTCCGAAGCCCCATGCATCTCAGGATTGAAACCCTCTTCAATTATTTTCCACTCGTCTTTTTTATAATAATTGTTCATCCTGATAAATTTATTTTTTAAGGATTTTTCCATCGGTCACAAAAACAACCAGAATAGCCGCAATTATCATGGATAAACCACCTGCGATAAGTGCATAAATACTATCGCCGCCAAACAAGGTTTTAACCATGAATCCAAGGATAGTTGCTGCGAGTATCTGGGGAATAACAATGAAAAAATTAAAAATTCCCATGTAAACACCCATTTTCTTCTGTGGCAGCGAGCCTGTGAGAATTGCGTAAGGCATGGCGAGGATGCTTGACCAGGCCAGGCCAATGCAGATCATTGAGAAAATCATCATCTGAGGATTTTTGAGGAAGTAGATGGAGATAAGTCCTAATCCCCCTACAACCAAAGAAATAGAGTGAGTAATTTTACGATTGGTGATTCGCGCCAGATAAGGTAGCAATAAAAGTCCGAAACCTGCCGCAAAAAGATTATACCATCCGAACATTCCGCTTACAAGGTCGGCACCATCGTTATAAATT
Source organism: Bacteroidales bacterium (assembly GCA_038316435.1). Lineage (GTDB taxonomy): Bacteria > Bacteroidota > Bacteroidia > Bacteroidales > JACJXF01. The sequence goes on from JBBQAQ010000047.1 coordinate 10,275, forward strand.
TTGGAGGTGGTATCGGTGGTTCCGAGGATATGCCCCGTGACGGCTGAAGTGGTGTATATCCACATTGAAAACAAAGCAAACCAGGAGAAGAACTGAACAAGTGCCAGTTGTTTCATGGTTTTTGGCATACGATACAGGTCGGTGATGATACTAACCAGTCCGTTTTTAATTTTTTCTTTTGCAATGAGTCCGGCACAGATAAGCTGCAGGATTCCGAATACTCCAAAACCTAAAGCGAGTATGTAAAGTTCCTTTTCAAGTTTGAGCCAGTATACAGGGATAATAAGCAGTAGGCCAATGATGGTCCAGATGATACCCCGGCGAAGGTATTTACTGTTTGGTTCATGATCAGCAAGGCTTTCTTCAAAGGCAATTGTTTTCTGGTCTTCAAAGGAAGCCAATTGTTCAGGAGAGTATTCTTTGGTTTTGAATACTGTCCACGCTACAGCCAGCAGAAATATTGCTCCCCCGAAATAGAAGGAATAAATGACTGTTTGAGGAAGTTCACCGGCCTGAGCAGGAACGTTTGAAAAACCAAGCCAGTTGGCCATTACATAAGGCATCCAGGAGGCAACAAAGGCTCCTATTCCTATGAAGAAACTCTGCATGGTGAAACCCAGTGTACGTTGGTTTTCCGGAAGCATATCTCCCACGAAAGCGCGAAAAGGCTCCATGGTGATATTTATTGAAGCGTCCATAATCCAAAGAGTTCCGGCTGCAATCCACAGCGTGGGCGAGTTAGGCATAAATAAAAGGGAAATTGAGGCTAGTATTGCTCCAACAAGAAAGTAGGGCCTTCTTCGGCCGAATTTATTCCATGTATTATCGCTGAGATAACCAATGATTGGCTGCATGATAAGTCCGGTAACTGGGGCAGCAATCCAAAGAATAGGTATTTGTTCAATTTCAGCGCCGAGAGTCTGAAAAATGCGACTTACGTTGCCATTCTGTAGTCCAAATCCAAATTGAATTCCGAGAAACCCGAAACTCATATTCCAGATTTGCCAAAAAGAAAGTTTTGGCTTATTCATTTAAATGATTTTTATTCCCAAAAAAAGGGGAGGGTTTATACAATACAAATATATCCGCAGGAACTTACGGTATCAGAGATCTTTTTGTATTTTTCTTCGGGAAAGCAGATCGTGTTCCTGAGTCAAAAATATTAAAAAAGGAATGAACATTGCAAGTGTTTAGGCAAAAAAGAATTTCCAGAGTTTCCGGAAATGCTCTGTAGAGCTTGTTTCAAACGGTTGCGGAGCTGATAAAATATTTTTTCGCTAGGCAATTAAAGCCTGAATCTGAGATTTCTTTCAAACAATTATTACAAGTATGAAAAAGAAGATCCCTTCCAAAACGAACTTCAGTAAAGCCTTTGGCCGAGGGGCTGGGAGTGAGGCAAAGCTGAAAATGCCTGTCTTACAATTTCTTCGTCGACTCCCTGATCACAAGATCCGTTTTGAGAACCTCCGTCTGTGGTTTGAAGTTTTCCATTCCGTTTTCAATTCTCTGGAGAAGAATTTTTGCAGCGATTTGCCCCATTTCGAATCCATGCTGACTTACTGTGGTCATGGGCGGATCGGTAACTGTTGAAACAAGCCCGTCGGTAAACCCAACTACCGAAATATCTTCAGGGACGCGAAGTTGCAGTCGTTTCAGCACTTTCAGAACGCCAGTGGCAGTGAGGTCGTTTACAGCAAATATGGCATCCGGGGGATTTGTAAGGGCCATTATTTTATAGGTGATGTCGAGAGCCTCGTTGTGAGTATCACATTTAATAATCAGGTCATCATCAACAGGAATGCAATTTTTTTCGAGCGCAGAAATATACCCTCTTTGTCGTAAGTAACCAATTTTCAAATGTTGAGGTGCCGCAAAATGAGCAATCCGCCGGCAGCCAGTTTTTATCAGGTATTCGGTAGCCTCGAAAGCTCCCGTGAAATCATCCACGACTACTTTGTCTGTCTCAATCTCATCACTCACCCGGTCGAAAAGGACAAGAGGAATTTCATTTTCCATGAGCTCTTTAAAGTGGGAGAATTTTTTTGTGGTTTTTGAAATAGAAGCAAGTACACCATCAACCCGGCTGGCCAGCAAAGCCTGAACATTCTGCACTTCGCGGTCGTAGCTTTCATTAGACTGGAACATCATAACATTATACCCGGCCGAAATTGACTCCTCCTCAATTCCCGAAATAACTGAAGAAAAGAAGTGATGTACCATTTCCGGGACGATAACGCCGATAACATTAGTTTTGCGGCTCCTCAGACTAAGTGCAACGGCATTTGGTTTGTACTTCATCTTTTCAACCAACTCCCGAACCTGTATTTTCGTTTGAGGGCTGATATCCGGATGATCTTTCAGCGCACGGGACACGGTAGACGGGGAGATTCCCAGTTCACGGGCTATATCTTTTATAGTTATTGGATGGGATTTCATTGGCGTTTAATCAATATAAAGGTAATTAAAATGTATTAGATTCTATTTGAAATTTTTGGTAACGAGGTAACGAAGGTAACGAGGTTGGCCGGGCTAGAAAGCTACGGACTAAAGGAAGGTTGTAAACTGATTAATTTGTATTTTTTCGGATTTTCACTTTGATATTTTTGGTTTAACGACATAAAGAGTATAATTAAGAACTAATATTATGAGTTTTACAAAATGTCATGAGGATCTGGAAATTTGGAAGCTTTCTATTTTTCTTGTAAAGGAAACATATAGAATTACCATGTCTTTTCCAGATGAAGAAAAATTTGGTCTTAGCTCACAGAAGAGAAGGGCGGCCGTTTCAGTACCTTCAAATATTGCCGAAGGTTGAGGCAGAAGATCCAAAAAGGATTTTGCTAATTTTCTAAGAATTGCAATTGGTTCCTTAACCGAACTTGAAACACAATATATAATATCTTTTGAGTTGGAATTTACACAAGATATTTCTGAAATAAGGCAACTTATAAAACGGATTCGCATTATGACCGCCTCTTTAATTCGAACCCTATCCACCGAATAAATTCACATTCCACATTATTAATTCAACACCTATTAACTTCTCTGAGAGTCTGTCTTCATGCAAAAGAGAAACCTCAAGAATTAGTTAAATGACCAATTCATAGTACTGTTTTTTTTGTTTACTTTTTATGTAAAACTATTTCAGGACGAGACACCTCGTTACCTTCGTTACCTTCGTTACCTCGTTACCCCTGGCTTTGACAGGCTCAGCCACTATCTCGTTACCAACCATGCTCACCATACCCCCAATGCAAACGTTTGCGGAGTCGATTGCGTGGATTTTAACATATTAGACGAACCTTTTTGTTTACTTCAACAATAGTTTAGACTAATTTGCATTCCGGTTTAAAAGCCGTTTTTTGAAATTTCGGGAAAGTTTCAGAGATCTGTCTACTCAATTATTAACTAACAAAACCTAAAAAAATGAAGCAACGTATTTGCCCATTGTGGAAAACGTTCCTTTTGTTTCTAATGTTCTTACCCTTTCAACTGTTTGGACAAGTAAATACCATAACCGGTACTGTTACTGATGAAGCATCTGGCAATCCCCTTCCGGGAGTAACTATTATTGTAAAAGGAACCACAATTGGAACAATTTCAGACATCAATGGCTCATATTCTATTAATGCATCTTCCGACCAGACATTGGTTTTTTCTTTTATTGGCTTCGCGAAAGTTGAGATGCCAGTTGGAGTAAACTTGGAAATAAACGCCCAGTTGAGCGAAGAATCAACAGAACTTGATGAGCTGGTTGTTATCGGATACGGAACCGTTAAAAAGTCCGACGCAACCGGCAGTATATCATCAGTAAGCTCAAAAGATTTTAATAAAGGTGCAATTACATCAGCTCAGGATTTGCTTGTAGGGAAAAGTGCCGGAGTCGTTATTACAACTTCTGGAGGAGCTCCGGGTAGTGGCGCAACCATTAGAATCCGTGGCGGATCTTCTTTAAATGCATCGAACGATCCATTGATGATTATCGACGGTGTTCCCATTGATAATAACAATGTTGGAGGAAGCGCGAATATCCTGTCGTTTATTAACCCCAACGATATCGAAACAATGACCGTTCTGAAAGACGCTTCTGCGACTGCTATCTATGGTTCCAGAGCTTCAAACGGTGTAATTATCATTACTACTAAAAAAGGTAAGGTTGGTAGTGGAATGAAAATATCCTACGATGTAAACACTTCAATTGGAAAAGCAATAAAATTTGTTGATGTATATACCGGAGAAGAACTCAGACAAATGGCAAGTGATACTTCAAACGCCATAACTTATAAGCTTTTTAAACCCGGTAAAGCGAAACTGGGTAATATGGGAATCGCTAGCCTTGATAGCGCAGCAAACACAAACTGGCAGGATGAAATCTTCCGCACTTCTGTTTCAGTGGATCATAACCTGAGTATTTCAGGAGCCGCTAAAAACCTGCCTTACAGAGTTTCTTTAGGATATACCAATTCAAATGGTATCATGAAGAATACCGATATGAAGAGAACCACTGCGGCAATCAGTCTTGAACCAACATTCCTGAAAAACGACCTGAAAGTAAGCATCAACGCAAAAGGTATGAATACCGATAATAATTTTGGTGATGCCGGAGCTTTGGGTTCAGCAATAGCCATGGATCCTACAAAGCCTATTTATGATACAACTGCAGCCGGAGGATATTTTCAATGGGGCAATTATGGTGCAAACCTTGGAACCAACAACCCGGTTGAACAGTTATTGAGAGCCGACAACATTTCAAATGTTAAACGCGGAATCGGGAATATTCAATTTGATTATAAACTTAGATTTCTTCCTGAATTACATGCAAACTTAAACCTTGCCGCAGATTATACCCAAGGCGTTGGACACAATAATCGCTCCTTAACATCACCTACAAATCTAAGCAGCTCTAAAGGTAGATTAAGCGATTATAGTGGGACAAATACAAATAAACTTCTCGATTTTTATTTGAATTATGCCAAAGACCTCAGTTCAATCAATAGTAGAATCGATGCAACTGCCGGTTACTCATACCAGCATTTTAATCGCGAGGGATTTTCTAACACAGGTAAACAAGAGTCTGATTCTGCTTACATTAAAACGGACAGTTCTGATTTTATTACTGAGAACCTATTAATTTCATTTTTTGGTCGTTTGAATTATACATTGGCAGATAAATATCTTTTAACCATGACCCTTCGTGATGACGGATCATCCCGCTTTGCTGAGGGTAATCGTTGGGGACTTTTCCCTTCCGCAGCATTTGCATGGAAAATAAACAGGGAAGCATTTTTGAAAGATGTTGAAGTTCTCACTGACTTGAAACTTAGATTAGGTTGGGGGGTAACGGGGCAACAAGATATTGGTAGTGATTATCCGGCTCAGGCATTATATGTTTTGTCATCACCAGGCTTTTATTACCCTATTGATGGAGTTCTTTTACCTACATTACGTCCAAATCCTTATGATCCTCATATTAAATGGGAACAAACTACAACGCAGAATATCGGGCTTGATTTCGGATTCGCTAAAGATCGCATCACAGGTACTTTGGATATTTACAAGCGTGTAACAAAAGACTTGCTTAACAACGTTACTGTCCCTAGCGGGAGTAATTTTTCTAACAGATTATTTACCAATGTCGGAAGTCTCCAAAATAAAGGGGTTGAATTATCTCTAAATCTTATACCTGTTTCTCAAAAGGATTTGTTTGTAAATCTTGGATTCAACGTAACCTATAACCAGAATGAGATTACCAAACTACTTATTTCTGACGATCCTAATTACATAGGAATTCTTTATGGGGATGCTTTTACCGGTTTAAAACAGGTCTCAAGAGTTGGATCTCCTGCACTATCATATTTTCTGAACAAACAGGTATATGATACAAATGGCAATCCTATCGAAGGATTATATGTAGATCTTTCTGGTATGGGCGGAGCAGTAAACGGAGATAACGCAGACAAATATGTTTATAAAAATCCTGCGCCGGATCTCTTACTTGGCTTGTCAGGAAGGTTAAACTATAAAAACTTCGATATGTCATTCTCCACACGTGCAAATATCGGAAACTATGTATTTAACCAGATTGCAGCTGGAGCATCCTATGATCAGATGTATCAGATTGGATACTGGCACAATGAACCTACATATCTCGACCAGTCGAAATTTGTAAAACGTCAATTTACTTCAGACTATTTTATTAATAACGCATCGTTCTTTAAAGTTGATAATATCAGCGCAGGGTATATGTTCGAGAATATAGTAAATAAGCTAAGCGCAAGAGTTAGCCTTACTGTACAGAACCTGCTTACCATTTCAAAATATGAGGGAATTGATCCTGAGGTGAACGGTGGTATTGACAACAATTTTTATCCCCGCCCACGTACTTATATGCTTGGGATTAATCTGACCTTTTAATATTCTAAGATAAACAGATATGAAGAAAAATATAATAGCAATAGGAGTTATTCTTTCGGCACTGATGATGTCATCGTGCCTGAAGGATCTGGATATAAAGCCACTCAATAAAAACACTATTTTGACAGGGAATCTGGTTGACGATCCTATTTACATGAAACAAGCACTCGCAAAAATTTATGCCAGCTTTATTGTTGCTGGTCAGGGAGCAAACGGAGGACCAGATATTACATCTTCCGATGAAGGCTTTTTTATAACCATGCGAGCACTCTGGAACCATCAGGAAATAACTACTGATGAAGCAATTTGCGGTTGGGCCGATGTGGGTATTGCCGATTTTAATACTCAAACCTGGAGTCCTGATAATCCCTTTATTACAGCACTTTATCAGAGACTGGGATTAAGTATAACTTATGCAAATGATTTCATTGCAAATACAAACGGCAGTTCTGATCCCGCTGTACAAAAGTATAACGCTGAAGCCCGTTACCTTCGGGCATTAGCCTACTTCTGGTACATGGATCTTTTTGGAAACCCTCCGTTTACCACGGATGCAGATGGTGTTGGAAAATTCTTCCCCAAACAAATCAAACGCGACAAACTGTTTGACTATATTGAATCGGAACTTCAGGATATTCAGTATAAACTGGGAGAGCCAGGATTCTCTTATCCTCAGGCAGATAAAGGCTCATGCTGGATGCTTATGGCAAGATTGTACCTGAATGCTAAAGTGTACACTGCAACTATTGAAAATCCAACAGGATCAGAAAAATGGGATAGCTGTAAAGTATATTGCGATAAGGTGATTGAAAGCGGAGCTTATTCTCTGGCTACAAACTATCGTCAGAATTTTAGTGCAGACAATGATGGCCCCAATAATCCTGAAATGATTTTTGCATTTGCTGAAGATGGAACAAATACTTATGGATATGGCGGAACTACTTTTATCATTGAATCATGCAGCGATGCAACCTATATCCACGCAACCCGATTCCATGGTTTAACTGGAAACTTAAACTGGAACGGAAACAGGGCAAGAATACAATTTATGAATGTTTTAATTGATACTTTGGCAACCTACCCAAGTGGAGTTCCCAAAGCGGATTCAGTGTTTTCGCTATGCAAGGACAAAAGGGTGATGATTAAACAAAAACTTACCATGGATATCCCAAGTGCATCTTCAAGCGGAGATTATGGTATTGGAGTATTTAAGTTTACTGCAAGAAATACAGATGGAACATTACCTCTTACTTATAATGCATTCTTTTCTTGCACCGACTTCCCCATTTTCCGTTTTTCTGACGCTTATCTTATGAGAGCTGAAGCACTACACAGAATGGGTGATGACGCAAGCGCTCTTCCCGATTTTAATATTATCAGAGAACGTGCTTATGGAAATACCACCGGAAACATTACAGTTGAAGATATTACCGATCAGTTTATTCTGGATGAACGCGGACGAGAGTTTTATTATGAAGCTCAGAGAAGAACCGATTTAATTCGTTTCGGACAGTTTACTGACGGAAGCTACAACTGGGTTTGGAAGGGAGGAACTTACCTTGGAGCAAGCACAGAAAGTTACAGGAATATCTTTCCTATTCCCGGTGATGAGGTTTCTGCAAATCCTAATATTAAGCAAAACCCTGGTTACGAATAATCTTAAAAATAATTCGATATGAAAAATAAAATATTTATATTTCTCACTTTTGCAGTAATGATCGGCCTTTCGGTCAGCTGCGAAAAAGATGAGACAATTGTAAAGCTAACTGATAATCCGGTGTATCCTGTTGTTGTTACGGTACCTAATCTGACGTTTAGTTTAGCTCATGCTACTGACACACTAGTATTTGGTTGTTCTCCTGTTGATGTTGGATTTCAGGCTTCAACAAAATATATTCTTGAGGCCTGTGTTTCAGGAAAAGGGTTTACCACCAAAGAAACCATGAGAATTTATTTTGGAGATTCTTATGCCGATATTAAAACCACAGTTGAGAAGGTAAACAAGCTTTTTAAAGGAAAGAAAATAGCCGCCGGAGTGAGGTCTGCTGTTGATTTCAGGGTAAGAGCACAAATTACCGTTGATGCAGGAACCGGAGCACTTGGTTCAAGTACCAATCCATTACAGTACATTTCGGAAACTGTAACAGATAGTACAACAACCTATTAACTCAAAAAAATCTTCTAATTTAATTGTTCTTAAAGGTGAACATACAATTTAGGAACTGAAGATTTTTCAAAAGCAGTAATTTAGCGAAGGCTGTCTCTCCTCTGAGATGGCCTTTGTTAAAACAAGTGGAATATTTTTAGAAAGATTCTTGCTGATTAATCTGGTGAAAACTTAAAACAAGGAAGTTTTCACTCCTTTTTGATATGAGCTGATTATGAAAGAGTTTTATTAATAATGCTGAAATGAAGCAATTTTTTATTTTCTTGATTCTTTTTATTACAGGTATGAATTTTCAAACAAATGCTCAGATAGAAAGAATTGAACCACCAAACTGGTGGGTTGGAATGAAGGATCAGAGCGTCCAGCTTATGGTTCATGGGAAAAACATTTCTGGTTCTGAAGTTACTATCAAACAGAAAGGTGTTAAAATTAAGAGGATCACCCCTCCAGAAAATCCCTCATATCTGTTCATTGATCTTAATATTTCTGAAGAGGTTAAAGTGGGAGAAATAATACTCGAGTTTGTAAAGGGTGGGCAAAAACAATCTGTCAAATATGAGCTAAAAGAAAGAGAAAAAGCATCCGCACAACGCAAGGGTTTTGATAATTCTGATGTAATTTATCTTTTGGTACCTGACAGGTTCTCTAACGGGGATACTTCAAACGACTCAGTTCGCGGGATGAAAGAAGCTCCTAATCGACGCAAAATCTACGGCCGGCACGGTGGTGATATCAAAGGGATTTCGGATCATGTGGATTATATCAGGGGAATGGGATTTACAGCCCTTTGGCCTACTCCAATGCTGGAAAATGATATGAGAAGATCTTCGTACCATGGCTATGCAATTACAGATTTTTACAAAATTGATCCGCGTATGGGGTCAAATGAAGAGTATATTGAACTTAGTAAAAAGCTGAAACAAAACGGCATTAAACTGATTATGGATATGGTCTTCAATCATTGTGGCTCTTCACATTGGTGGATGAACGACCTGCCATTTCCCGACTGGATTAACAATTATCCCGATATAAAAATTACAAATCACCGACGCACAACCATTGAAGATCCCTATGCCAGTGAATATGACAAAACAATGATGTCTGATGGCTGGTTTGTTGATGAAATGCCCGATCTAAACCAGAAAAACCCGTTTATGGCCAGCTACCTTATTCAGAACAGTATCTGGTGGATTGAAACAGCAGGGCTTTCAGGGATTCGAATGGATACTTATCCCTATCCTGATAAATATGTAATGGCAGAATGGACAAACAGAGTTTTAGCGGAATACCCTGATTTTAACATGGTGGGAGAGGAGTGGAGTTATAATCCTGCAATTGTATCTTATTGGCAGAGAGGACAAAAGAATAAAGATGGATATGCTTCCAACCTTCCCTCTTTAATGGACTTCCCTATTCAGTCTGCGCTTGTAAATGCTCTTATTGAGCCAGAAGGCTGGAACACCGGCTTGGTTAAGCTTTACGAAACACTTGCACTTGATTTTCTTTATCCCGATCCCTCCAATCTTGTCTTGATCGCTGATAATCACGATATGGCGCGATTTTTTATGCAGTTGGATAAAGATACCGCACTATATAAACTTGGAATAACTTACCTTTTAACAACTAGGGGCATTCCGCAGATTTTTTATGGTTCGGAAATTCTTATGACACATCCAAAAACCAATGAACATGGGGACATCAGAAGGGATTTCCCCGGCGGTTGGGCAAATGATACAGTCAATGCTTTTACCGGTGCCGGATTGAAAAACGAACAAATCCAGATGCAAAATTTCTTTAGAACTTTACTAAACTGGCGAAAGGAAAATGAAGTGATTCATACCGGGAAGCTTATTCACTTTGCTCCTGAGAATGGATATTATGTCTATTTTCGGTATAATGACGATAAAGTCGTGATGGTTGTTCTGAATAAGAATAATGGTACAATTATTGTAAAACCTGACAGGTATGCCGAAATTATCAAGGGCTACAAATCTGCCAAAAACATTATGAGCCAGGAGATTATCGATATTTCAAAAGAAATTATCGTTCCGGCAAAAAGCGCAATAATTCTTGAACTTAGATAACAGTTTCAATTTTTTATTATGAAAAAAATTATTATTGGGGTGTTTACCCTTCTGTTTTTCATCACTGCTCAGGCTCAGATGATTGTTACAGATCCTGCTATTCCGGTTATCAGCAAACCAATTACCATATATTTTCATTCCGATTTGGCCACGGGGGCCATTAAAAATTATATCGCTCCGCTTTATGCTCACACGGGAGTAACTCTTACCGATGGAACACTTTGGCAAGGAGTAATCGGATCCTGGGGTAATAATACTACCCAGCCTCAATTGGAATACCTTGACTCCTTTACGTATAAACTTACTATCACACCTGATGTTCACGCATTTTATTTGCTGGCTCCTACAGCTTCCGTAAAACAAATATCCCTGGTAATTCGCGCTGCTTCAGGTAGTCCGCAAACGTCTCCTGACATTTTTATTAATGTTTTCACAGAAGGTCTGAATGTAAACATCACTTCTCCCTCCGAATCTAGTGCCATTGCTTCTCTGAATGAATCAATTCCAATAGTCGTAAATGCAAGTTTATCGGATAGTATCCTTCTTTATCAAAACGGTACGTTACTTACTAAAACAACTTCTTCACAAACACTTACACATACCTTAACCGCCGATTCATATGGCGAGTTTGTTGTTATTGCAAAAGCATTTGCTCAAACTGACATTGCTGCCGACACATTCTTTTATTTTGTACGACCTGATGTAACTATTGAAAGTTTGCCGGTAGGGATAAAAGACGGAATTAATTATGTTTCTGACAACTCAGTCATTTTATGTTTATACGCACCCTTAAAAAACTATGTGTTTGTTGTTGGTGAGTTTACCGGTTGGAAGGCCGAGAGCGCTGGGTTTATGAAGCGAACTCTGGATGGTCTGCGCTACTGGTTGCAAATTGACGGACTGACTCCTGGGAAAGAATATGCCTATCAATACCTGGTTGACGGAACCCTAAAGATTGGAGACCCTTATACCGATAAAATTCTTGATCCCTGGAATGACAGCTGGATAAGCAGTTCAACCTATCCTGACCTTAAACCTTACCCAAAGAATTTTACAACAGGCATTACAAGCGTTTTTCAAACGGCTCAAACGCCGTATGTTTGGAAACACGCGGATTATACTCCCCCGGTAAAAGAAAATGCAGTGATTTATGAAATTCTGATTCGCGATTTTCTGGCAAAACACGACTGGAAAACGCTTACCGACACCCTGAATTATTTTAGCAAACTGGGCGTTACCGCTCTCGAATTAATGCCTGTCAGCGAATTCGAAGGGAACGAAAGCTGGGGATATAACCCTTCCTATTATTTTGCTCCCGATAAATACTACGGTCCAAAAAATGATATGAAAGCATTTGTTGATTCCTGTCATAGCCGGGGAATCGCTGTTATTATGGACATGGTACTAAATCATTCGTACGGACAAAGCCCATTGGCGCAACTTTACTGGAATTCAGCACTTAGCCGTCCCGCTGCAGATAACCCATGGTATAATGAAACATCGCCCAATACAGCCTATTCATGGGGCAACGACTTTAACCACCAAAGTCTGGAAACAAAGGCATTTGTTGATCGTGTAACTTCATATTGGATGACAGAATACAAGGTAGATGGCTATCGTTTTGATTTTACCAAGGGATTTACCAATACTTCCGGAGATGGAGGAGCTTACGATGCAAGCCGAATTGTTATTCTCAAACGAATGGCCGATAAAATCTGGGAGGTAAACCCAAATGCGTATGTTATTCTGGAGCATTTTGCCGATAATTCCGAAGAAACGATCCTTGCAAATTATGGGATGATGATCTGGGGAAATATGAATTCGAACTACAATGAAGCAACGATGGGGTATAATGAAGCCGGGAAATCCGATTTCTCCCGAGTATCCTATAAAAACAGAGGCTGGCAGAAACCGGGTTTGGTAGGATATATGGAAAGCCACGACGAGGAAAGGCTGATGTTTAAGAATCTGACCTATGGAAATCTGTCGGGCACTTACAACATTAAAGAAAAACCAACGGCGTTAAGCAGGATAGAGTTAGCCGCTGCGTTTTTCATAACGGTACCAGGTCCTAAAATGCTTTGGCAGTTTGAAGAACTTGGGTACGATATCTCTATTGATTTTAATGGTCGTATTGGCAATAAGCCTATTTTATGGAATTATATTACCGAAAACCCACGTTTGAATCCGGTGTTTTCGAGTCTTATCCATTTAAAAACAGAAGAACCCGCTTTCGCCAGCAGTGATTATGCAATCAGCTTTGCAGGGGTGGTAAAACGACTCGAGATCAACGACCCTGATATGGATGTTCGAATAATCGGAAACTTTGGTTTGATAAGCCAGTCAGCTAATCCAAGCTTTAGCCAAACAGGAAGTTGGTATGAATATTTTTCGGGAGAGGAACTAGTTGTTACAAATGTAACCGATCCATTTGCTTTGCTACCGGGAGAATATAGAATCTATACCACTAAAAAGCTGATAAGCCCGGCTATACCAAACGGCCTAAAAGAAAACGCTATTATAGAAAACGGGATAATCATGTATCCTAATCCTGTCGAAGATTTACTTTATGTGGAGCGGAAGTCGGAGATTTCCCTGGTAAAAGTAATGGACATTGGAGGGAGAATAATCAAAACCCTCCAACCAAATGCAAGCTCTGTTAAAGTGGATTTTTCGGACTTGAGTTCCGGAATATATTTTGTAGTGGTTGAGGATGGCGGATCAAGGATGGTTCAGAAGATTGTTAAGAGATAAAATGTCTGCAGTATATTAAAAACTTTTTGTTGACTAAGATTTTGCTCCTTCTCAACTGGGTAATTGGTATTACTGTTTCTTTCCATTCAGTAATTTTAGCATCTTTGTAATCTGTCAACACTAGTCACAAATGGAATTACTAAAAGGAATCAAAAATATCATCTTCGATCTCGGGGGAGTGATAATAAATATCGATTATAATCTGACTATCAACGAATTCGAAAAACTGGGGCTTTCCGACCCAGAGAAAGTGTACACTCAATTTAAGCAGTTACCTTTAATGGATAAGTATGATATCGGAGAAATTAGCAGCGAACGCTTTGTTAGTGAATTACGCAGTCTGCTTCGACCAGGCACAACCGACCAGCAAATAATAGACGCGTGGAATGCCATGCTTCTCGATTTTCCTCAGGAAAGAGCCAACCTGCTGTTAAACCTTAAGAGCAAATACCGTACATTTCTATTGAGTAATACCAATGAAATTCATATCAATTACCACTTTCAGCGAATGCGCGAAGAGTTTGGCTATGATGAGATGAAATCGTTTTTTGAGAAAGAGTATTACTCCCATCGAATAGGAATGCGTAAGCCAAACAAGGAGATTTTCGATTATGTGATTAGCCAAAACGGACTTAAAGCTTCTGAGACCCTGTTTATCGACGACACTCTTCAGCATGTTGAGGGAGCAAGGCGGGCGGGTTTAAGGGTTTATCATTTGCAGAAACCGGAGACGATAATTGAAATTTTGTAACTTTTCAGTCTATAGGTTGAAGGTTGTCAGATTTTGACTTTTTCACTACCTCTTCCAAAAAATCTCAACGGGGTTTAAACCCCGTAAGAAAAAAACACTTATTCATACTTATTAATGCGCTATATTTCAAAATCTCTGCCTTTTTTTTTAACTTTTTTGCGACCCTTTCCAAAAAATCTCAACGGGGTTTAAACCCCGTAAGAAAGAAAACTTATTCATACTTATTAATGCGCTATATTTCAAAATCTCTGCCTTTTTTTTTAACTTTTTCACTACCTCTTCCAAAAAATCTCAACGGGGTTTAAACCCCGTAAGAAAAAAACACTTATTCATACTTATTAATG
>JBBQAQ010000048.1:0-23778 GCA_038316435.1 Bacteroidales bacterium
ATTTTGTTGTTTATCAGTAAGTCAAAGATACATTTTGAAAGCAAATCACAACTTAAGCTTAATAATGCTTGGTGCGCTGCTAGTTGTTTATCAGTAAGTCAAAGATACATTTTGAAAGCAAATCACAACCGACAAGGCAAAGAAAATGCGCCTTAAAAAGTTGTTTATCAGTAAGTCAAAGATACATTTTGAAAGCAAATCACAACTACTCCCCCAGTATTATGATTCGTGGTTAGGTTGTTTATCAGTAAGTCAAAGATACATTTTGAAAGCAAATCACAACAAGGTATTTGTATAAAATAAACGGATTTCTCATAAAATAATGTAAACCTGCCTTTTCTGGGTGCAAAGCTAAGGCAGATTTTTACAGGTGAGGTGACGTTTGTTAAATTGGTTTGAGTTTTCATTCCTCAAAAAAAACAATTAGCCTCAAAAAAGAATAAAATCAAACTCAGAGATTTACTAATACAATGACATTAAGGACAGAAGATTAGTCAAAAGATAGGACTAACTAAATATTTAGCAACTCGTTCTGCACGGACAACTTAATTCAGCCGTATGGCAACGCCATACGGCATTAAAAAAAGAAATATGTCGCAATCATTATCAAAATTGTATGTACACATTGTTTTTCATGTTAAAAATACCATTATCCTCATTAGAGGCGAAGACAAAAAGGAATTGTTTGCTTATATGGGTTCAATTGTTAAAGATAATGGGCGGAAATCATTTACCATGAAAGTTTCGGGAATATTTGGAAAACTGACTTAAACTAGCTATTTTTGCACACATTTTTTTATAAACCATAAATAATAGATCATGTTAAATCAGTACGAAACCGTTTTCATTTCAACTCCCGTTTTGTCTGAAGTTCAGATGAAGGAAGCGGTAGAAAAGTTCAAGACTGTGATCACCGACAATGGAGGTGAGATAATACAGGAAGAGAACTGGGGACTAAAAAAACTGGCCTACCCCATCCAGAAAAAATCCACAGGATTTTATTACATGTTTGAGTACCATGCGCCAGGTGATCTGGTTGAAAAACTTGAGCTCCAATTCAGAAGGGATGAAAGAGTTATTCGTTTCCTTACCATGAAAATGGATAAATACGCTGTTGAATACAGTGCGAAGAAGAAAGCAAGAAAAGAAACTAAAAAAGAAGTGGAGAACTAAGCCATGGCACAAAACGCATCAGAAATCAGATATCTAACCCCTCCAACGGTTGAGATAAAAAAGAAGAAATATTGCCGTTTCAGGAAAAATAGGATTAAGTATGTTGATTACAAAGATCCTGAGTTTCTGAAAAAATTCCTTAACGAGCAAGGTAAGATTCTCCCCCGCAGACTTACCGGTACTTCTCTGAAATTTCAGAGGAAAGTAGCGATAGCAATCAAGAGAGCACGTCATATCGCTCTTCTGCCCTATGTAACCGATTTGTTAAAATAAACTACGGAGGAAAAGAAATGGAAATTATTCTAAAACAGGACGTCACCAATATTGGTCATAAAGACGATATCATAACCGTTAAGAACGGATATGCCAGAAATTACCTGATTCCTCAGGGATTTGCTATTACAGCTACTCCATCAGCAAAGAAAATGCACGCTGAAACTATGCGTCAGAGAGCACATAAAGAGGCAAAATTGCGTGAAGAAGCTCAGATATTTGCTAAAAAACTCGAAGGCGTTAGTCTCGAAATCGGTGCTAAAACAAGTACTAAAGGCAAAATATTTGGTTCGGTTAACACAATTCAGCTGGCTGAAGCTCTTGCTGCACAGGGATTTGATATTGATAGAAAGAACATCAACATCAAAGAAGATCTAATTAAGGAAGTTGGAAAGTACACAGCTACTATCAGACTACACAGAGATGTGAAAGTTGAAATTCCTTTTGAGATTAAAGCTGAATAGAACTAAAAGTGCAAACAAAAAAAAGGTGGCAATTGTCACCTTTTTTTTTTATAAAAATCATTCGGGGTTTAAACCCCTCATGTTTAATGTGGCGAAAAACGAAAAATCAGCTTGTCTAAATGGCTTTTTTTTGAAAATCGCCAACTATTTTACCTCAGCACCTTATTTTGCTGCAATTGTTTCAATTTCAATGGCAGCCCCCATTGGCAAATCTTTAACTGCATATGTTGATCTGGCAGGTTGATTTTCAGTATAAAATTTGCTGTAAACTTCATTCATAGCCTGAAAATCAGTAATTTTCTCAAGTAAGCAGGTTGACTTTACCACATCTTTTAAACTATAACCTGCTACAGTAAGTATCGCTTCAATATTTTTAAAAACCTGCTCCGTTTGTTCTTTGATTCCGCCGGAAACAAGCTTTCCTGTTGCAGGGTTTATTGGGATTTGTCCTGAAATAAATAACATACCATTTACTTCAATGGCTTGTGAATAGGGTCCAATTGCTTTTGGAGCATGTTCGGTTACAATTACTTTTTTCATGTTTTAAAGATTTTATTTATGGTTTTGGGAATTCTTGTCATATCAAAGGAATGTTATTTAAATCCCCCGAAATCAGAATATAGGAATATTATTAGTTAAAATCTAAAAACTATCATACCATGAATCACGCTTGTTATACTTAAGATCCTGTAATATAGATGATTTCACATTTATCTGGAAGTTGAAACTTTTATACTTTCCAAAGGGAACCAGAGACAATCGCATTTCCCAGCAATGTAAATCTCTCCAGATACTCACATTGGAAGTAGTCATTTTCTTCATTTTTACATCATATCCGGTGTTATACCCTATTTTCCATTTTGGAGTAAGACTAAAATCGCCTGAAAACCGAAATGCCTGAACAATAGATGCCTTAGTAATTGATTTTGTATAATTCAGGTTATAATCGACACGCATACTCCATGGAACATTGAAATCCACATAGTCTTTATAAACATAATCTTCATCGTAGGTGTCATATTCGCTCATCCCATCTGGACTCATAGTTTTAGGTCCACCCGCTTCAAAATCAGAAGAGGCAGTTTCAGTTTCTGTTCCCGCAGGTTTTTTTCCTGATTTTGAGCTAAAACTTGTACCAACTGAAACCATCCCGGAGGTCATTCTCACCAGCTTACCGTTAACACTATAGTTTGAAGCATTGATTCTTCGATTTTTAATATCAGTAGCATAGGGGTCAAACCGACCGTTGAAGGTTACATTTACTTTATTATTGAGAAATTTAGTGCTTCCACTTACATTAATTGGTTGGAATTTTATTGAGTCATCAAAGTTCAAATTGGTATTAAAATTCAAACTCTCAAGTATTTTTATCTTTTTTAAGGTTTCAGCCGTATCACTTGCTTGTTTCACTTTTGCCTCTAGTGTATTTCTAAGATCAAACCGCATTGTCCTTGTTCTTCCTATAGCAGAAGGGGCACCATAAATTCCATTTCCAAACTTGGAATATTTTTCCAAAAGTTTACCGTTTTCATCATAAAGTTCGGGGTAATAATTTGGAATTCTACCTTTCATATCAGGAGCAAGTGATAAACTTACAGTAGGAGACATCACATGCCGGATGGAGTTTAATTTGCTCCCGGGCTTGAACTGGTACATCCCATAAATTTTGGGCGCTATAGAAATAGAAAGTCTGGGAGTGTACGCATGAGCATAACTTAATTTATTTATTGTATCGGTTACGGTTACATAATAAGAACTATCCGCAGTAACAACTTGTTGCCGGTATTTGGTAATATAATTAGTGTAAGCAACTCCCGTGTAACCTAAACTGGGAACAATTGATAGCACTTTAAACTTTTTGAATTTGAAGTTGTACTGAGGTGTTATCGAATGAGTAAACCCTGTTTTCATATTATCCCAAACATGGTTTGTGAAAAGAGCTGTGTCGGTAGTTTCTATGCGGTTATCAAAACTGCTGTTATAACTCAGCTGAATATTCTCATACCATTTATTGGTTGTACTGGTTTTCGATTTAAATGGTTTAATGGTAGACATAGTAAATGCAACCTTTGGTAAATTCAGATTCACATTACCTGTATTACTGTTTTGCTGATGATTGGCACTGGCTGTTAGATTAAAGGGAGTACCCTGAAACTTTTTTGAATATGAAATACTGGATGACTTGGTGTTGGTAAGTGCATTGGTAAGTATCTGACTATGATTCTGATCATACCGCCGTGTAGATAGGTTTACACTTGCCCTGAATTGCTGACTCGGACTAGATTTTGGATCCTGATTATGCGACATGTTAATAGAATAATCCATTCCTTTAGAGTAATTATCAAGACCCTTTTCACCTGAAATGTTTTTATAATATTTACCATCAAAACTTCCACTGAAACGATAGCGAACCTTGTATTGTGTTCCGGCTCTGAGACCCCAGGTTCCATTTGTGAAAATATCTCCGGTAACTTTCAAATCCATGAATTCATTAACAGCCCAGTAATATCCCCCATCTCTCAAGTAGAATCCTCTCTGATCTTGCTCACCATATGAGGGAATCAAAATCCCGGATGAATTTGTTTTTGTATTTGGAAAAAAACCGAAAGGAAGTCCAATTGGAAAAATTGGAATATCTTCAATTACAAGATAAGCAGGTCCAGAAATAATTTTATCTCCGGGGATAGATTTAGCCCTGGTAAGTGCAACATAAAAGTGAGGGTTATCAAGATCACATGTAGTATATTTGCCATTTTTCATATGGATGTGCCCGAATTCATCCTTTTTTGTCTTTTCAGAATGAAGGTATCCACCCTCCTGTTCCGTTTTCACAGCCTCAATAAAACCTTTTTTAGTTTTGAAATTATATTTTATTGTTTGTGCATTAAATGTTTGGCTCTCATCCTTAAAAACAGGCCGACCTTCCATTTTTCCAGTTGTATCGTTTGGAGTTCCTTTGGCGAATACCTGACTTATTGCCATATCAAACTCAATATAATTTGCAGTTAATTCTATTTGCTCAAATTTCACACTACCTTCTCCATAAAGAAAAACCTTACGGTTGTCCATTCCGATGACCATACTGTCTTTTGCACTATATATGACCTCAGCAGAGATATCACCCGATTTTGATTTCTTTAAAGTTTGGGTGGAATCCTGATAAGTAGTTGAGTCATTAGAACCCAGTTGTACAAATTCTTCAGGTGTTAAAACGCTGTTTTTCAGGGTATCAGAACTCACAACAGAAATTGTATCCTCTTCCTGTGAATAAATGGAAGTGCATAAAAGACTTAAAATTGTTGAAAGAATAAGAATTATATGAAGTTTATTTTGCAAGTTTATTATACTATTTTTGTATCCGGAATGAATTAAAATAATGAAAGACCAAAACTAATTAAAATCGACAAGAATGAATCATAGTATTTGTCGGTTTTGTAAACAATTTAAACGCAACTATCCACTCATTCTTATGTTGACAGTAGGATTTTTTATTCTACCTCTCCATATTTCTGCAAGTGGTGAACCTGATCTTAAAAGTAAGGTGCATATTGTTGTTATCGATGCGGGACATGGAGGAAAGGATCCCGGTGCCATTGGATCCTTTGCAAAAGAAAAGGATATTGCACTTGGAATTGCATTAAAGCTCGGGAAATATATTGAAGATAGTTTCAGCGATGTAACCGTTATCTACACGCGTGATCAGGATGTGTTTATTCCTCTGTATGACCGTGCTGATATTGCTAATAAGGCAAATGCTGACCTGTTTATTAGCATTCATGTAAATTCAAGTGAAAAGAATTATGTGTTTGGTACTGAGACATTTGTAATGGGAGAACACAAGAACCAGAGTAATTTTGAAGTAGCAAAGACAGAAAACAATGTAATTACCCTTGAAGATGATTACTCTACAAAGTATGAAGGATTCGATCCAAATTCAGTTGAGTCCTATATTATTTTTAGTCTGATGCAACGAACCTATCTTAACCAGAGCGTAAAATTCGCCGGCAAAGTTCAGGATGAATTCAGAGAGAAAGCCCGTAGAGTTGATAGAGGAGTTCTTCAGGCTGGATTTCTGGTACTCTGGAGGACAACCATGCCAAGTGTTTTAGTTGAAACTGGCTTCATATCTCATCCTGACGAAGAAAAATACCTTACTTCAGATCAGGGGCAGGAATACCTGGCATCTTCTATTTTTCGCGCATTCAGAGATTACAAAGCGGATATTGAAAACAGTAGTATGTTTGAAAATAAGCTTGTTCCTGCTGTGGCTCCAATGATCAGTACTCAAAATTCTGACACAACTGTTCATGCTATGTATTATAAGGTACAGGTCTTTTCATCAAAAGCAGAACTTGAAGCAAATGATACATCACTTAGAAAATATACCGACATTGAGTTTTTTACTTCCGGAAATTGGTATAAATATGCGGTTGGGAGGTATTTAAATTATCAGGAAGCCAGCGAATCGTTAAAAAAAATTAGAGAAGGATACCCTGATGCATTTATTATTGCGGTTGACAAGGGTAAGATTATCCCTCTTGTAGAAGCAAAACAAATATTAAAATAAGGAATATATGAGAATTCGTACAGAAGCTAAGATCGGATTTATAGTAATTACTACAATTGCTGTTGTAATCTGGGGAATCAACTTCCTGAAAGGTAGAAATGTTATTAAAAGATCAGATGTTTATTACGCAGTTTACAATGATGTAGCCGGGTTAAAATTGTCGGGATCTGTTATTTTAAGTGGATACAAAGTTGGGATGATCAATACTATTGAGTTTGAAGAAAACAGACTCGACAAGATAGTAGTTGCTTTTGTTGTTAGTAATGAATTTAAAATCCCCAAAAATTCTATCGCACAGATTTTTAGCAATGATCTTCTGGGAAGTAAGGTAATCCGTATCATTCCATCTCAGGAAAAAGAATTTTACGAATACGGTGACACCCTTGTAGGTTCCATAGATAGTGACATGATTACCCAAATAAAGGATGAGATCCGCCCTCTCGTAAAATCTACAAATGATGCTGTTTTGGGAATCGATACACTTGTAACTTCAATTAATTCTATTCTTGATCCGGCAACTCAAGCCAAACTTCAATCAGCATTAGTTAATCTTGAATCCACTACTGCATCATTATCAAAACAACTATCACCCGGAGGAAAACTTGATAAGACTTTCAACAGTCTCCAATCATTTACTTTAATGCTTGATACAAACAAAGATAAGCTGAGTAATGCTTTTGCTAATATTGAAAGCATCACCGATTCTGTTGCAAATGCTAACCTTACCCAAACAATTTCAACCATAAATGCAACATTCGCTCAAAGCCAGATTTTGTTACAGAAGATAAACAATGGAGAAGGAAGTTTAGGATTACTTACAACTAATGATTCATTGTATAATAACCTCGTTTCAGCAAGTGGGAATCTTTCTAAGCTACTTGATGATATGAACCAACATCCAAAACGTTATGTACACTTTTCTGTTTTTGGGAAAAAAGATAAATAGCAAATCCATGTATTTGATTTTCCTTGTCTTTTTCAACCATTTTTTTTAGGCTAATCTGACGGAAATTTGATAAAAGCCCTATTTTTTTTGATTAAATTTTTAGATAGTTTTCGTTTATTCTAAAGTAAACCTTGATACATTTTTTCTAAATAATTAATAAACAATTTTTTAACACTCGTTTTTGTTATATCACTGAATTTCTGATAATTACATTTTTTTTGATTTTTATCCATTCTTAATCCATTGAGAATAACAGGGATAACATTATTCTTAAAAATCAAGTGATTTTGCATTTTTTTATTAGCTTTTTTCTCACAACCTTAGCTTAAGAAAATTAACTAGTCCTTTTTAGTTTAAACCAAAAAATAAACCCTAAAAGAATGCACCAACGTGTTTGGAACAATTGTCTTAAGGTTATTAAAGATAATGTGCCATCTATTAGTTACAGAACGTGGTTTGAACCCATTGTTCCATTAAAGCTTGATAGCAGTATACTTACAATTCAGGTCCCAAGTCCCTTCTTCTATGAATATTTGGAAGAGCAGTATATTGATATACTTAAAAAGGTTTTGCGAAAAGAACTGGGTCCTGATGCAAAACTTGAGTATAGCGTTGTTATGCAAAACAACAACTTTAATGATAATAAGCCATATACTGTTAAATTCCCCGCAAGGAATTCTAAAGACATCAAAAATAAACCTGTTCAGGTACCTATTGATCCTGAAGAGGCAACAATTAAGAACCCATTTGTTATTCCAGGGATCAAAAAATTAAATATTGATCCGAGACTGAATCCATCTTACTCTTTTAATAATTTTATTGAAGGCGAATGCAACAGACTTGCTCGTTCTGCAGGCTTTGCAGTTGCAAATAATCCCGGAGGAACAGCCTTTAATCCTCTTTTAATATATGGAGATTCAGGTTTAGGTAAAACTCACCTGGCACAGGCAATAGGAATTGAGGTTAAGGAAAAGTTTCCAGAAAAGACAGTGTTGTATGTAAATGCTAATAAATTTCAGACTCAATTTGTTGATTCTGTTCGAAATAATAATAAAAATGACTTTCTTCATTTTTACCAGATGATCGATGTGCTCATCATTGACGACGTGCATGAATTTGCTGGAAAAGAAAAAACTCAGGATACTTTTTTTCATATTTTTAATCACCTTCATCAATCCGGAAAACAGCTTGTTTTAACATCCGATAAACCTCCTGTAGAATTGCAAGGTCTTGAACAAAGATTACTTTCACGTTTTAAATGGGGTTTGTCAGCTGATCTGCAGGCGCCAGATTTTGAAACCAGAATTGCCATTCTTCAAAAGAAGATATATAATGATGGTATTGAGATGCCAGAAGATGTTATCGAATACATTGCAACTCACATTTCTGACAATATCCGCGAACTTGAGGGTGCACTTATTTCGTTGCTTGCACAATCAACACTGAACAAGAAAGAGATTACTCTTGATCTTGCTCATGAAATGATTGACAAGCTAATTAAGAATACCAAAAGAGAGATTTCGATCGATTATATACAAAAAGTCGTATGCAATTATTTTAATATTGCCGTCGATCAGCTTCAGTCAAAAACCAGAAAGCGTGAAATCGTACAAGCAAGGCAGGTTGCAATGTTTTTTTCAAAAACACTTACGAAAGCTTCTCTTGCAAATATTGGCTCCCAGATTGGTGGAAAAGATCATGCTACCGTTCTCCACGCATGTAAAACTGTTAACAATCTCCTAGAAACTGATAAACGATTTCGCTTACAGGTTGATGAAATTGAGAAAAAGCTTAAAATATAATTCGTATTTAAAACAGGTTCTCCGGAACCTGTTTTTTTATGTTTATCCCTAAAGTGAATATGGAAACCGACAGTTACCTTTCAATAGAAAAACCATCTGAAGGCCTGTTTAAAGATAAAGGCTCCAGATTTCTTTCTTTCGCCTACCCGGTTGAGAGCGAAAAGGAAATCAATAGTATCCTTGAAAGTAAACGTAAGAATTATCATGATGCCAGACATCATTGCTATTCCTGGAGATTAGGTGCAGATATGGATCAATTTCGCACAAATGATGACGGAGAACCAGCAAACTCAGCAGGAAAACCTATTCTTGGTCAAATTCAATCGTTCCAATTAACGAATGTTTTAATAATCGTTGTAAGATATTTTGGAGGAACGCTTTTGGGAGTGGGAGGTTTGATGCAGGCTTATAAGCAAGCATCTATGGATGCTATTAAAAATGCTATCATTATTAAAAAGTTTATATATGTTAATTATGACCTACGGTTCAAGTATGAAGATATGAATCTGGTAATGAAGGTTCTCAAAGAAATGAACCTTGAGCAATGGGATCAAATTTTTGAGATTGATTGTAAATTAAAACTTAAAGTCAGAAAGTCGGAAGAAAAACAATTTCTTGAATCTTTTCACTTAAGTAAAACAATTAAACCTAATGTTTTATAATTTGGGTAAAACTTTTTAGGAACATATTAACACTATGCATTTTTCATAACATTGATTTGTAAATTTAGAAACTAATAATCCATAAAATATGAAAAACAGAAGTTTGGTTTCCATTAGTGATTACAGCAAAGAGGAATACCGTAAAATCCTTGACCTTGCAGAGGAATTTGAAAAAAATCCCCGACAGGACTTGCTTAAGGGTCATGTTGTTGCAACCTTGTTTTTTGAGCCTTCCACCCGAACCCGACTTAGTTTTGAGAGCGCTGTGAGCAGGCTTGGGGGCAGTGTAATTGGTTTTGCTGACTCAAGCTCATCTAGTGCAACTAAAGGAGAAACGCTTCGTGATACTATAAAAATGGTATGTAATTATGCCGACCTGATAGTAATGCGACACCCGCTGGAAGGCAGCGCTCGTTTTGCCAGCGAAGTTTCGAGTGTTCCTGTTGTAAATGCCGGAGATGGAGCAAACCAGCATCCAAGTCAGACGTTACTGGACATGTATTCAATCCGTAAAACTCAGGGAACATTAGAAAACCTTAATATATTCATGGTTGGCGATCTGAAATATGGAAGAACAGTACATTCATTGCTTATTGCCATGTCGGAATTTAACACTACGTTTTATTTTATCTCCCCTGATGAATTAAAAATGCCTGATGAATACAAACGGTTTCTAAAACATAAAGGGCTGAAATATTATGAGTTTAAAGATTTTACAGATATCATTAATCAGGCTGATATTATTTATATGACCAGGGTACAGAAAGAAAGGTTCTCCGACCCAATTGAATATGAGAGGACTAAAAATGCATATATCCTGAGAAATCATATGCTTAAGGATTCGAGATCCAATGTTAAGATTTTACATCCACTTCCACGCGTGAATGAAATCCATCTTGATGTTGATGATAATGAAAAAGCATATTACTTCACTCAGGCACTAAATGGAGTCTTTGTAAGACAAGCTATCATCAGCTCAATTCTTGGATTCAAATAAGAGATATTTAGAGCTTGATTTTATGCATTAGTTAATTAAAAATAACAGTCCGGAAATAGTATTCTAACAAATATTCTGATGAAAGACATAAAACATTTAGTAGTAAGTGCCATAAAAGATGGAACAGTAATAGACCATATCCCTGCAAAAGACCTGTTTAAGGTAATTGCAATCCTTGGACTTGACAAGATAGAAAATCAGGTAACTTTCGGATCAAATCTCGACAGTAAAAAACTTGGGAAAAAAGCAATTATAAAAATATCAGGTTTATTTTTCAGAAACGAAGACATTAATAAAATTGCTCTGGTTGCACCTGAAGCCAAGCTAAATATTATTAAAGATTATAATGTTGTTGAGAAAAAAGTTGTTGAAGTTCCTGATAATATTACTGGAATTGCAAAATGTGTAAATCCCAAATGTATTACTAACAATGAGGAAATTGTCACCAAATTTTCAGTTGTGGATAAGAAAAAAGTAATCCTGAAATGTTTTTATTGCGAGAAAATCACATCACAGGAAAACATGAGAATTATCTAATCGGAATTCGCTTTACAGGATTCTCTTTTGTTTAAATTGAATCTTGCTAATTAGATAATAGCTTGCTTTTAGATCAATGAATCAGCGAATTCTATCGTATGAGCGGACGAGTTTTTCGTCTTTCTGAATCGCCTTAAATGCTAGGAAATTAAGTATTATTGCGATAATTGGACAAAGAAATGGCCAGAGCAATACACTTTTCTTTCCATCCAAGCCTGAAAGTGTTGACTTGGTGAAAAAGAAAATCAAGCCTGTTAGTCCAATTAGCAAAAGCATATTAAAAATACACAGTCTCATCTGAAGAAGTCTGTTCTTGAAAAGAAATATCGCAACAAACTCAATTAATATAATAGCAGATAAGAGTGCTGTCACAGGCCATGTCGACAAAGGCGTGAATAATTCATTGCTAACCGCTATGATTTGATGGTGCCACTGGGTAAGAAATAAATTATCGTTCACAATGATTTGCGCAATTGGGTTTGAATAGATGAGAATCATCAGAAAAGCGGCAATAGCTAAATAAACTGTTTGAATCCTTTGGATCATAGCTGTTTTTGAATTTTGTTGTCAAAAGTAATAAGAACTTCAGCAATTAAACGTATTATCATGAATCAGTTTGCTTTTTTTTCAAGCTGTGGTAATCAAGATAGTATAATAGCTTTATTGAAATACTATTTAATTGTGGAGATTCAAGTGTTTGCTTAAAATTATTCATGTACCCGGAAAGAAGAAAATCCTCATCATTTTCAATAGCATTTTTCCATACTAGTGATATTTCGCTTCCCGGCGCAAAATTCCAAGTATATATCATATCAATATTAAATGCTGAGAATGTTAAATCCGCAGAACTAAAATCTGGAGATACAGAAAGCTTTCCGTTGTCCATAAGAGTAGAAAATTCAATATGGTCAAGTTTTGAAATATAATGTCTCAGTCGAAAACTTAAACTAGCCTTATTATTAAAAGCATACGAAAATCGGAAAGTGTTTTCTAATGTATTAATATTTCTTCGGCTGAAAAAAATCGTGTCTTTATTTTCAGATTTCGAAACAAACCCTCTGTCATTTTTTTCTAATGAAGTGTTTGTCTCTATGACTAATAGAATATGATCACTTGGTCTATATCTAGGGGATATTTCAAATTCAAACATACTAAAGTTAACGTTTTTGGCAAATGCAAATGCCGGTTGAATATCCAGAGCGAATTTCTTACTATAATCGGAGGAAATCATTACGTCCATATATCCGAATGAAGGTCGTTGGCAATATCTTCCCATAGTGCGCGGCTCAAAAAAATCAAATGATTTTGGAGAAACTAATCCTTGTAATCCCAAAGTAAGATGATTTCTAAATGTTAGGTGAGATGATGCTGAAACTTCAAGTTGGGAAAACTGAAAAGGATCTGTATAATGAAGTAATTTCGTCGCAAAAGCATTTTTCCACCATAAAATTCTCCAGAATGGATCAGTAATTTTATATTCAAGCTGAACCCTATTTTTAAAAATGTTGTTCAGGTAATTATAACCAAGTAAATTTGGGTCGTAATTCTGAGAAAAGAATTTCTGCGTTGCTTCAAGCTGGAATTTCCCTTTAGTCTTTGCCAGGTCTATATCATAGTATCCACCGTTTTTTGCAATTCCATTATTCCAATTGTGAGAAATTGCGCCTTTAGCAAATATGCCATATGAATTTTCTTTATTATACAGTTTTATTTCCGAGCCAAGAACATCTGCTCCAAATTCCCGATCATTCATTAGCATATTAGTATTTATCAAGCTTATGAATGAATTATTTTTGAGGGATTTTTCAAAAACTGAAACATTATAATTCGTAAATGGCTGAATTTTCTGCTGGTGCTCACTTCCAAGAAGAGTGTCTGTGACAGTTGCGTAAC
This sequence comes from Bacteroidales bacterium, assembly GCA_038316435.1. Taxonomy (GTDB): domain Bacteria; phylum Bacteroidota; class Bacteroidia; order Bacteroidales; genus JACJXF01. The sequence goes on from JBBQAQ010000048.1 coordinate 13,315, forward strand.
ACTGCGATGTCATTGCATTAAGAAATCCCAGGCTAAGTCCGTTACGTGATTTTCCAGTAATTTTAGTTGCATTAACAATCTGTGTTTCAGAAGGAATTGACTTTATTTTTTCAGAGTTCGTTAAAGAATTTTCGGCATCTTCTGAAAACAAAGGAGCCGCACCAATCCTTCTTGAATAAAATATTTCAGCTCTTGAAAACAAATCCCCTCCTTCATTAAAAAAGGATCGTTGTTCATCGTAAAAAGTTTCAAACGGAGTGAGATTCAAAACTTCATCATCGGATTGAACCTGTCCAAAATCAGGAATCAGCATCATATCCAAAGTATAGCTTTCGGAAATACCGTATTTAAGGTCAACTCCACCTTTTAAGGAATACCCCGGTTTATTATTTTCGGAATACTTATTAATATATCCGGCAGCATAAGGAGTTACAGAGAGTCGCATAGGAGGTTTAACTCCAGTAATTCCCGACATTATCCCAAGCTGATTGTTAATCCCTTGCAATTTGTTATCAATATAACACCAAGAGCTTTGCTCTCTGTTACGTTGGACCATTCTAATAAAATTTATTCCCCAGTCATTTGCATTTTCAGGAGGGAAACGTAATGCTGAGAAAGGGATTTTCAATTCAATAACCCATCCCTCATCATCAATTAGGAAATTACTTTCCCATACTGCATTCCAGGATACATCTAAATCGTCGTCATCGGGTCCAGATTGCCTTGCATCAAATTGAGCACCAGCGGCAGTTACAAAAAATGCAAAGGAATTTATTCCATCATTAAACGGATCTATAAAAAATCCAAAAAAATCGGCAGAAGGATCTTCATCCCGTTTACTGATGTTAGCAATGATACTATCAGGGGCGGTATCATATAGCCTAACTCCAAAGTAAATCGCATTGTCATCATACAGAACTCTTACTTCCGTTTTTTGAGTGGAAGTTTTCCCGTTATATGGCTCTTGTTGAATGAATTCCGTAGCAATTTCAGCTTCATCCCAAACCCTATCATTCAAATTAGCATCAATTACCGGAGCCTGTGAAGTTCTGATAGCTTTTATTTCTTTTCGTTGAATACCTGAGAATCCGGGCGTACATAGTGCGAACAGGATAACTATAAGTATTAACCTTGTTTTTGAATTTATTGAGATAGAATTGAATTTCACTGTAAATAATTAAGATACACTAATTTGAACTGGAATATGTTTGCAGAAAGCAGAATACAATTGATTTATTCCTAATCTCCGAAAGTGTTGAAAAGTTTAATTTCAATAGCATCTATTCCTTACTTGCGGTGCAAAATTAATCGTAATTTTGAGAAATAAAAACCCATCAAAATGAATAAAAAGGAACTGGCTTCCTCTGAACTTGTGTTGAATGAAGATGGAAGTGTTTATCATCTCCATCTTAAACCTGAAAATATTGGTGAAAAGATAATTCTTGTTGGAGATCCAGGGAGAGTTCAGAAAGTATCATCCCTTTTTGATAGTATTGAATTCCGAATGTCGAACAGGGAATTTATCACTCATACTGGTTACTACAAAGGGCATAGAATAACTGCTTTATCTACAGGGATTGGTATTGGGAATATAGATATTGTAGTAAATGAGCTTGATGCTCTGGCAAATATTAATCTTGAGACAAGGACTATTAATGATAAACTCAAAACCTTGAAAATGATCAGGGTGGGAACTTCCGGTGGATTACAGGAAGAACTTGAAGTTGGATCCTTTATTTTGTCACGTATGGCATGCGGCTTAGATGGCTTAATACACTATTACCGTGACGCACAGTCAGTGTGCGATACAGAGTTGGAACAATTATTTATAAAACATACCGCCTGGGATAAGCGCAGACCAGTCCCCTATTTCGTGAAATCATCTGATTCATTATTCAATAAACTGAATCGAAATGTATTTAGTGGGATAACATTGACTTCCCCGGGATTCTATGGTCCACAAGGAAGAATTCTGCGTTTGGCAGTTACTGACCCGGAATTAAATGATAAAATTCATTCCTTTTCAGCAAATGGGATTAAAATAATGAATTATGAAATGGAGAGTTCAGCATTGTTTGCACTTTCCCAACTTCTAGGTCATGAGTCTGTAACTGTTTGTGCCATAATCGCTAACCGAATTACAAAGAAATTTATTCGTGACCATGAACCTGTTATGGAGAACTTGTTACAGTTTACTCTAGATAGTATTTGTGAATAGCCAAATGAAAGACAAAGAAATTATATCACTGGTAAAGCTTTTAGAAGATAATGATAATGAGGTATCTGCAATTGTTTCTCAGAAGCTTCTAGGTAAAGGGGTTTCAGCCATTCCATATCTTGAAAAAGCTTGGGAGAAAACGAATATTCTTATTGTTCAGTTCAAACTGGAAGAAATTGTTCATAGAATTCAGTTTAATCAGGTAAAGGCCGATTTAAAGCAATGGCATACCGAAGGAGGAAATAATGTGCTTTACGGAGCCTATCTGGTTGCAAAATATCAATATCCTGATCTAATTTATTCAGACATTGAAACCCAGGTTGATGCACTCAAACGACTAGCATGGCTTGAATTTCACGATAATCTTACTGCTTTGGAAAAAGTAAGAATTATAAATCATATTCTGTTTGCAGTTAATAAATTCAGGGGAAACACGACTAATTTTTATTCGCCTGGTAATTCCTTTATTAATCAGGTTCTTGAAACAAAAAAAGGAAATCCAATTACTCTCTCAGTAATTTACGAATATATTTCACAGAGGCTTGATTTGCCGGTTTACGGCGTCAATCTTCCTCTCAATTTTATTCTTGCTTACGAACAACCTAGTTATGTTGAAGATCCAAATAGAATATTATTCTACATAAACCCATATAATAATGGAAATGTTCTAAGCCGGAAGGAAATTGATTTTTTTCTATCGGAGCAAAAAATGGAGCAAAAAGCTGAATATTATAAACCGTGCACTAACAATGTGACCATAGAAAGGATGTTCAGAAATTTGCAATTTTCTTTTGAGAAAATGGGACAAACTGCAAAGGCAGATGAAATTGGAGAACTACTTCAAGTTTTTACTTCCGGAACTATTTAAATAGAATCCTTATAATACTCTAAGTACCATTCAATAAACTTATTGATTCCATCTTTTACCGGAGTGTAAGGATTATAATTATAGTCAATTTGAAGAGGGCTAGTATCCGCCCAGGTCTTTTCAACATCACCGGCTTGTATAGGCATCATTTTCATTATGGCCATTTTGCCTGTTTTCTCCTCAATCGCGGCAATAAAATCTAAAAGTTTTACCGGATGGCTGTTTCCAATATTGTATATCCGATATGGTGCTGAAGAACTTGCCGGATCAGGACTTTCAGGGTTCCAAAGTGGATTTGGGGCAGGAGGCAATGTCAACATACGGCTAATTCCCCCAACGATATCATCCACATAAGTGAAGTCTCTCTCCATTTTACCGTGGTTAAATACTTCAATAGGTTTTCCTTCAATTATCGCTTTGGTAAAAATGAACAGGGCCATATCCGGTCTTCCCCAAGGCCCATAAACCGTAAAAAATCTGAGTCCGGTGGTCGGGATACCGAATAAATGGCTATAAGTATGCGCCATTAATTCATTTGCTTTTTTACTTGCAGCATAGAGACTAACAGGGTGCTCGACACTTTTATGCGTTGAAAAAGGCATGTTCCTGTTGAGCCCATAAACACTTGAACTACTGGCATACAGAAGTTGGTTAACTGGATAAGCCCTACAGGCTTCAAGAATATTAAGAAATCCCTGGATATTGCTTTTAATATAGGTGTCAGGATTAGATAGGCTGAATCGGACTCCTGCCTGTGCCGCAAGATTTACAACTACTTCGGGTTTAAATTCCCTGAAAACTTTAAAAATATTCTCCTTATCATCAAGGTCAAGTTTAATAAAACTACCAAAATTCCGTGACTTACTTTTAATGTTTTTACTGTATTGAATATTTTCAATATCGATACCAGAAACTACAAGCCGTTGTAATTTAAGATTAACATCGTAATAGTCGTTAATATTATCGAGCCCAAGAACCTCATGTCCTTGTTCAAGCAGTAGTTCTGAAAGGTGAAACCCTATAAAACCTGCAGTCCCTGTGATTAAAACTCTCATACTTGTAGCATTTTTTTTAAAAATCTGTAATGTAAAAATCAATTTACATTACGAATAAAGAATTGATTTTTTTTGAGCATAACTGAATAACTATTTCGAGAGAGTTAAGTTCTCAATTCTTAAAATCGCCTTAAAAATAAGTATTTACAGCAAATTCAAATTGGTTAATAAATATTTCTTTAAATCTAGTGATATTATTCTGCTCATAAAATAACAGCATTGCTTTATTATATTCAACAGAGTCAACAGTTCTAAAGGAAATCGGACAACACTTGCTATTAATTAAAACAGCATTGAGCTACAACCATTTAATAAAATCATTATAATTTTAATAAGTGCAAATACTATTGCTAATTATCAGATAGATATCTTTTTAAGAAAGTCTAAATATCAATTTTACTTAGCATAGCTGATGGCTCTTGTTTCGCGAATTACAGTTATTTTAACCTGTCCAGGGTAGGTCATTTCATCCTGGATTTTCTTTGCGATATCATAGGATAATGATTCGGCTTCTTTATCAGAAATCTTGTCAGCACCAACAATAACCCTAAGCTCGCGACCAGCCTGTATTGCATACGTTTTTAAAACTCCGGGATATGACAATGCCATAGATTCCAGTTCTTTAAGTCTTTTGATATATGCTTCTACCACTTCTCTTCGTGCACCGGGACGGGCGCCTGAAATAGCGTCACAAACCTGAACAATTGGGGCAAACAAGCTTGTCATCTCAACCTCGTCGTGGTGAGCACCAATAGCATTGCATACTTCAGGTTTTTCCTTGAACTTTTCAGCGAGTTTCATACCTAAAATTGCATGTGGCAATTCTGGCTCGTCATCAGGAACTTTCCCAATATCATGGAGTAAGCCGGCACGTTTTGCAAGTTTAGCATTAAGGCCAAGTTCTGAAGCCATTATTGCACATAAGTTTGCCACTTCGCGTGAATGCTGCAAAAGATTTTGTCCGTAGGAAGAGCGGTACTTCATTTTTCCAATCATGCGAATTAGTTCAGGATGCAAGCCGTGAACTCCCATGTCAATTGCAGTACGTTTCCCAACTTCTACAATTTCCTCTTCAATTTGTTTTTTTGTTTTTTCTACAACTTCTTCAATTCTTGCAGGGTGGATTCTTCCATCTGAAACGAGTTGATGAAGTGCAAGACGAGCAATTTCTCTTCGTACCGGATCAAAGGCTGAAAGAACAATGGCTTCAGGGGTATCATCAACGATTATTTCTACACCGGTTGCAGCCTCCAATGCCCTTATATTACGACCTTCGCGACCGATGATTCGGCCTTTCATTTCATCATTGTCGATATTAAAAATCGTTACTGAGTTTTCAATAGCTGTTTCGGTTGAGACCCTCTGTATCGTTTCAATAATAACTTTTTTAGCTTCATGGTTGGCGGTCAGCTTTGCTTCTTCGATAATTTCGCTGATATGAGTCATCGCCTCATGCTTAGCTTCATCCTTGAGAGTTTCGATTAGCTGTGCTTTTGCTTCTTCACCTGAAAGACCTGATATTGCTTCAAGAAGCTCAACGGCTCTTTTATGGTCTTTTTCCAGTTCGTCTTTTTTCTTTTCAATTTTTTCCAGCTGAACGGTAAGGTTTTCCTTTACATTGTCGATTTCATTACTTTTTCGTTGAATTTCTTCCTGTTTATGGGAAACAGACATTTCTTTCTGTTTAATCGAATTCTCGCGTTGAGAGAGAGTGGAATTCCGCTCATTTATCATCTTTTCGTGTTCCGATTTTAGTTGCAGGAAACGTTCCTTTGCCTGCAGAATCTTTTCCTTTTTAATTACTTCGGATTCGGCTTCTGCATCCCTGATGATATTCTGGCTTCTTTTCTTCATGGAAGCCTGGATAATGAAATAAGCACCAAGACCGCCGGTAATAAGCCCGAATACAGCGATAATTACATACCACAACATTGGAATAACGGATATTATCAATAAAATTATCTCTTTCATTTTTGTTCACTTATAGGTATAAAAAAACCCGCAAAGTTTCTTCAATACTTAGTAAAACCCCTTTACATAAATGGGTGGAGGAACCAAAGTGCGTCAAACTTCCACTGTTCTCGAATGAGAAATCCCGAAGGATTGCGGCCTGTTTTATTCAATTTGCGTGCACCTCCAATTTTAATAGTGTTGAGTTTCACAAATAATTGAAGAAACAATGCGGGTAAACTCTTAATATATTTTAAAGAACGCTATTACTCTTTTGCCAGATAACTCTTAAGTTCATTTGCCACCTCATTTACTTTTTCTTCAAAGGGGGCTACATTATTCCCTTCTTCGCTTTCTATGATTTTTATTACAAACTGCAAAGCAGCCATTGCCATGAAATCCTGCGTATCCTTATCTGCATATTTCTGCTTATATTGTAATACCTTCTCATTTATCATCCTGGCGGCTTTTCGTATTTTTTCCTCGTCGCCTCGCTCGATTTTGAGAGGATAATACCTTTCGGCCAGATTTACCCGTATGGACAATTTTTCATCCATGTATTATCCCAGCTATCGATTTAAAAGAGCAATACATTTATCAATCTCCCGCACTATCCTGTTCACCTTAACCTTTGCCTCATGAATATCTCCACCTTCGGCAATTAACGATTTTGCTATTTTTAAGTTTGAATATTTTTGTTCCAAATCATTGATTTTGGCTTCGTGCATGTTAACCTTTTTCTGTAATTCCTGATTAGAATTCTTTATTCTGAACTGTTCTTCCTTTTCTCTTTCCAACTTTGCGATCAATAAAACAATGCTTGATTTCAAGTCATTGATTATTTGAACCTGATCAGCATTCATAATTTGCAATTTGTTATTACAAATATAACATTGCTTTTGCAAATAAAAAAAAAAGACGTTCGATTTTCACACCTTCAGCATAAAATTTTAGTTTTACGGTGTTAAAATGTATCTTGCTAATCCAAATTTTACTCATGACCTTAATCTATCTCTTTCTGCTTAACCTGATATTCCTTCAGAACATACCTGTCCAAAAACCCACATTTAATTCTCCTGTCGATTTTCCAATATATCTGAGTGGAAATTTCGGTGAACTCCGGTTAGACCATTTTCATAGCGGTATTGACATTAAGACAGGGGGAGTTACCCTAAAAAAAGTATATTCTGTGGAGGAGGGATATATTTCCCGTATTAAAGTTCAAACCAATGGATACGGATATTCATTGTATATTAATCACCCTGGTGGATATACTTCGGTATACGGGCATCTTGACTCCTATAATAAGGAGATTGACAAATATTGTAAGAAATTTCAGTACAACAAAATGTCATATACGGTTGATATTTATCCAAAAAAATCTGATTTGCCTGTTTCTAAGGGAGAATTTATAGCTTTTTCAGGCAATTCCGGTGGCAGTAACGGGCCACATCTGCATTTTGAATTAAGGAATAGTGGAAATCAGGAACCCCTCAATCCCCTGAAATTTGGATTTGAAGTTAAAGATAAGATACCTCCCCTTATATCTGGCCTCTTTGTATACTCATTAGATCAGGGGAAACAGATCACTCCTACTCCTGTTGAATATAAATTAAAACAGCAGAATGGGGTTTATGGACTTTCATCCTCACAACCTGTCAAAATAGAAGGAAAAGGAGGGTTTGGGGTGGAAGTACATGATTATCTTGACGATAGTTCAAATCCTTGTGGTATTTATACCATTGAACTAAGTATTGATAACAGCGTAATTTATCTTTTCAGGGTCGATGAGTTTAGTTTTGAAGAATCAAGGTATGTTAATGCCCATGCTGATTACAGGATGGAAGTTTTAAATGACCGGCAAGTTCACCTTCTTTTCCGGAAACCAAACAACAGGCTTTCCATGTATCCTGTAATGATTAATGATGGTATATTTAATTTCCAGCCGGGCACAAAATATCCGGTCAATATCAGAATTACAGATGCATCCGGAAATGAAAGTAAACTTGATTTTGAAGTTGAAGGAGGCTCTTTAAATATGCTGTCAGATAGTTCAGACACAAATACTAACCCTATATTTAGCTGGCAATCAAATAATTATTTTGAAGATTCCTTTGTACGACTCGAAGTTCCAAAAGGTGCAATTTATGAAAATATGTCATTTGAATATGCACGAACCTTTTCCAGGGCTGGTTTATATCCTTACACTCATTATATTGGTAGTCCTTCCATCCCTTTGCACTCATCTTCCATTTTGAGTTTTAATGCCGGAATGATACCGGATTCTCTTCGTAAAAAATCGGTAATCATCAGGTTAATTAAAAATAAAGAACCATCCTGCGAGGGAGGAAACTGGACCGGTGACTGGTTGAACACCAGGATTCTCACTTTTGGAAAATACACCATTGAAATTGATTCTATTCCTCCTCACATTAAAGCCTTGAATATAAAGCCGGATACCAATCTGACTGCACAGCAAAACATTCGGTTTGAGGTAACAGACAAACTTTCGGGAATATCTGAATATGAAGGACACATTGATAATAATTGGGTTTTATTTGAGTATGACCCGAAAAATGATCTCATGTTCTATAAATTTGATAAAACAAGGCTGAAAAGCGGAACAAAGCATGAACTTGAATTATATGTGAAAGATGCTGTCGGGAATAAATCCGGGTATCACTCAACTTTTATATGGTGATGAAGCTAAAACCTATGAAAATATTAGGATTGATGTCGGGTACATCAATTGATGGCCTGGATCTTGCTTTATGCACTTTCAGCCACTCTGAAGACAGATGGAACTATAAAATTATTCAAACAGAGACAATTCAATATGCTTCCGGGATAAAAGATAAATTAAAAAACAGTATGGAGCTAAGTTCAGCAGATCTTGTAAAACTGGATCATGAATTTGGAATGATGATTGGTGGAATTTGTGTTGACTTTCTTCAACGTACCGGGGAAAGTGCCGAACTGATCGCATCCCACGGACATACTGTTTTCCATAATCCCTCTAAGTCATATACACTACAGATAGGAAATGGTCATGATATTGTTGCAGGTTGCGGAATACCTGTGATTTATGATTTTCGTAGTATGGATATTGCATTAGGAGGCCAGGGAGCACCCCTCGTTCCGGTTGGAGACAATCTGTTATTTTCTGAATATGCTGCTTGTCTTAATTTAGGGGGATTTTCAAATATTTCATATAATTCTGCAGGAAAACGCATTGCATATGATATCTGTCCGTTGAATATAGCTTTAAACTACCTGGCTGAAAAATTACATAAAGAGTATGATGAGGATGGTCAATCGGGAAGAGAAGGAAAAGTAATTGAAGAATTATTTGAAAAACTTGAAAAAATTCAATTCTACTCCGCTCCGGCTCCAAAAACACTTGGAAAAGAATGGTTTATAAATCATTTCAGGGATTTTCTTTCCATCAAAGCAGAAATAAAGGATATAATGCGCACAGTTTATGAACATTTAAGTCAACGAATATCAATGGAATTATCTCAATTCGCTGATAAAGATGTGCTTATTTCAGGTGGTGGAGCCCATAATTCTTTTCTGATGGAATTAATTAAAAGAAAGAGTATGTGCAATATTGTCTTGCCGGATAAAATTGTGATTGACTTTAAGGAAGCAATCATCTTTGGATTCCTGGGATACCTGAGGTATCACAACGTAAATAATACCTTGAAATCAGTGACAGGGGCAGAGAGAGACAGCTGCGGAGGCTTACTTGTGAATCCTCATTCCGGAAAAAAATCATGAAACGGATCAAAGATACAGGGTCTTACAAATAAAAAAAGGCGCGCTTCACAGCGCAACCTTTTTCCTCAAACTACTAACTAAAACTAACTACTAAACTACTAAACTTATATCTTTAATGAGATGTATTCTATCAATTTTCATGCCAGATAATCAAATTCTATTCTTTTAATTTTCTCTGACAAAGATAGCTACTTTCTTGCTTTTTTGGTTATAAATATTAACAATAATTAGTTAAATTATGTTAAAGAACCTGGTAAGTATAATTTCATGCGATTTATTCCGGCAATCAATTTGACTTATTCCTAATTCCTGAAAAATTAATGGTTTTTAGTTAATCTGAACAAAAAACAACTTTTCGGGTTTCTTCATAAAAAATGATTCAGATTATTAATCAAAGTATGAAATGTTTTAAAATATATGTCCTTCACCAAGAATATAAAGGGACAAATGGATTTAATATGTATTTTTGGAGGCAAATTATAAAAAGATTATTATGAAAAGGACAAATAGAAAATTACTATTTTCTCAGGCAGCAATTCTATCTCTTATTTCATTTCCGGCCATTTCCTGTACGAATTATCTGGTAACAAAAG
>JBBQAQ010000049.1:0-21937 GCA_038316435.1 Bacteroidales bacterium
AATAGTTCTGTCAAATCTGTTTTTAGAGAAGTACTAGCTAATTCTTCTAAATAACCAGATTGAAATAATAAATCAATTCCTAAGCGAAGGATAAGCCGTCCAATATTCTTGCAATGCATCAATATCTGCGTTAGGAATATCGCCCAATAAATGTGCTGCTATGTCTTGTATATCTTCGGCTTCTTGGCTGTCGATATATCTTGGAATGTTTAAATTGAAATCATTTTTCGGGTCGCTTATTTCTTCCACACTTACCAAACGACTGTACTTAGGTAGTTCGGTTTGTTTGTTGAAAATGTCCACAATCTTATGAATGTCTTGTTCACGCAAACGGTTTTTGTTGCCGTCTTTAATAAAGCCTTTGCTGGCATCTACCATAAAAATTCCTTTTTGTGGAGACGCACTGCCGTGCGTCTGTACTGCACCTTCTTTGTCCAATACAATAATGCAGGCAGGAATACCAGTACCGTAAAATAAGTTGGCAGGCAACCCAATGTTGCCTTTGATGTAGCCACGTTCAATAAGGCTTTTGCGAATTTCTGCTTCTGCATTTCCACGAAACAAAACACCGTGAGGTAAAATACAAGCACCTTTTCCAGTGCTTTTTAATGATTTGAGAATATGCAATAGAAAAACATAATCGTCTTTAGTGTCCCGATAGCAATCGGGAGCAAAAAATGGCTCTTTTGCTTTTGCCGAAGGGTGGGGCTTGGTGTGTCGGGGCAAAAGCAAATGTGCCATTTGTGCGGCTGGCTAAATTGTAAAAAAAGTGCGATGGGGAAAAAAATAAAAACCATAAACAAGAATTAGGATATGGTCCTGTTGCATCGAAACAAGACTTTCCAAACCTCATAAATTAAACCCTACTCCTTAAAAGGTCTTATCTCCAATACAAACCGGTATACGCCTGGCAAAACCCTGTATTGATTCAGTACTGAAATAGCCGTACACCCTACTCCGCTCGTTGCATAATCGAAATTAAAGGTGATTCCGTCATTCGGCTGAATCTGATAGGGATACCTAGCTCGGGTCATGTTATCAGTGCTGAAAGGCTGTGCATTGAAATTAAAAAGTTGGTTTCCTTTTATCTCCAGACCAACACCGTTTTTGGTTTGCATTTTTACCCAGCGATTGTCGCATCGCAAGCCATAATCCTGAGGAATAAGATATTTCTCGGTCATCTGCTGAACGGTGGATGTATAAACTCCGATTTTCGCTCCAGTTTTTCGGTCGGGATAATTTTCAAATGGACCGCGTCCGTACCAGCTAACTTCATTTAATTCACTGCTCAGGTTCATCTGCAGCCCAATTCTGGGAAGCCATGCAGGCATCAGACCCTGCGGTGTTACGGTATGTTCCAGTTCTATTTTACCGCTTCCATCGATGGTGTAAATAAACCGATTATCGAAGGCCGTTCTGAAGTCAAAACCCTCTGAATGGCTCAATATTTCTACTTTTACACTTTTATCTGGTAGAGTTGATACTGAAACTTTTTCTGTTTTCTGTGTCAGATTATCCAAACCGAGAGTTCGCCAGTTATTTGCCGGATCTTCGCCATTTCCAGGTTTGCGGTTCGTCAGGTGCGACTGTCCCACTGCCCATGCGTCGAGTTCATTGGCAAGTGGCGCGCGCCAAACATTTAAAACCGGACCTTTATGAATCAGCTGCTTGCCCTGAAATGCCATGGATATTAATTCTCCGCTCACTTTGCTAAAACCATATTCGAAGTCTTTTCCTGAAACATTAATGTTCTCAGTAGTTTCAGTGAATCTTAATTCCGAAGAATTCTGGATATTCTGTAATTCTTTTTCTTTTTTCCAGGGAAGTTCAAGCTGGTTCCATGCAACTTCAAATCCTGCCGGCGACCATGATTCCGGCTTTTTCAAGCTAAAACTTATGAGTATCCGGTATTCTGCCCCGGCTTTCAATTCGGGTTTTTTAAAGGGAATTGTAATGCCTGATTTTTTAAGGGGATTTGTGGAAAGCTCTAGTTCTCCGCTTTGAAGCACCTTACCATCTTCCTGAAGTTGCCAGATGGCCTTGCGTTCATTAAGATTTGTGAAATGATAGCGGTTCCAGACTTCGGCTATTCCCTTTTCCATATCCAGCCATTCAACAGAAACCGGTTGCGCTGATTTTTTTACCTGCCACATTTCCGGCTGTGGAGTTCTATCGGGCCAGATAAGTCCGTATGTTCGACCACCAAGTCCCATGCTGTAAAAAGTTCCCTTTTCCTGTACCTCTTCAAAATCAAGCCAAAGCCGGGCTTCGCTTTTCAAGGATGGCGAAGGATTCATCAGCTGATCAACCAGAATGGCTTTATTGAAAATCGCTACCTGATCGAAGCGTGCATTGCTCGTTTTTCCCGAATATTCCTGTCCTTCAATTTCTGGGTTTCGGCCAATGTTTACAGGGAATGGTCTGTTTTTGATATCCCCTGAAAAAGCCTTTTTACCCGCAAGTTTTCCATCAATAAAAATGGAAAGCGTTTTGCCATCATAAATACCTGCCAGATGATGCCAAACGTTCTCCCATTCCTTTGGAAGTGGAACGGATAAAGTTGACCGGTTATCGCCGCTTACATAAAACTGCAGCGAATCTTTTGGATATTGTCTGAGTCCGAACTGGTAACTTCCTTTTGTAAGGTAGGTTCCATCGGTATTCCAGTTGCGAGGAAACACCCAAAGTGATAAAGTAAGTTGATTTCCGGTGATGTCGAGTGTCTTATCCCGGTAAACATCCACCCATTGGTCGTTTCCGTTCAATTCAACTGCATTGCCAAATTTTCCGGGTACAATTTTCCCCCGGCCTTTGATAGCTGTATTCAGATGATTTGGGGAACCGTCGGAGAGCAACAGTATTTTTTCAGTAATCCCCGGACTCACAAAATCCCATAAAGCACCACCAATGCATCGTGGGTAATTATAAATTACTTCCCAATATTCGTCAAGTCCGCCTCCCCCGTTACCTTCCACAGAAATATACTCATCCATAAAAGATGGCCGTGGATCCTGAGATTCAGGAACCATTGCTATCCGGGTCTTGAGTTCGTATGGAGTTGGATATCGAGGGCCAATAATATCTTCACAAGGAACTTCATTTTTCCATGCCACATCATCGGTATTGCCTCCATACATGAAAATGCGGGATGGGTCAAGTCGTTTACCTTCTTTGATTACTTCGCAAATGTTGTTCCCAAAACCACTCTCATTTCCTGCGCTCCAGAATATTATCGAGGGATGATTTCTGTCACGTAGCACCATTCCCCTTACACGGTCAACATAAGCATCCCTCCATTCGGGCTTTTCAGAGATATATTCGGTTGCATGGGATTCATCGCCGGTTTCATCGACGATATAAATTCCCATTTCATCAGCAAGGTTCAGGTAATCGATTGTTGGAGGATAATGAGAAGTGCGTACACAGTTGATACTGAACTGTTTCATCAGTGTGAAATCCTTGCGGATCGTTTCAATATCCATGGTATGCCCCAATTCGGGATGCTGCATGTGCGAATTAACTCCGTTGAGTTTAACCGGAATTCCATTTACATAAAGCGCCTGATGTTTTACCTCAACCTCCTTAAAACCAAATCTTGCATAAATAACTTCATTGACTTTCCCCTGTGCATTAATAAGCTCAAGACTAAGGGAATACAGGTTTGGTTTTTCATCCGACCATTTAGCGGGATTTGTAACTACAGAGCTAAGATTGACTGATTTTACTTCCCCCTTGGAAACATTAAATGCAACTGAACTAAATTTTTGAATTATGGTGTTGCGTTTATCATCGTAAAGAGAAGCTCTGACAGAATATTCGCTGGTTTTCTCACCCGAATAATTCGCAATCTCAACTGCTACAGACAGAGTAGCATCGCGGTAACTACTATCCAGATTCGTTGAAATAAAATAATCGCATAGATGGATTTTTGGAGTGGCAAACAAATAAACATCCCTGAAAATACCTGACAATCGCCAGAAATCCTGATCTTCCAAATACGTTCCATCTGAATATTTATATACGTTTACCGCAATAAGGTTTTCACCAGATTTTAAATATTTTGTAATGTTATATTCAGCAGGTTCATTGGCTCCCTTGTTGAACCCTGCTTCACTCCCATTGATCCAGATAAATGATGCAGAAGTGGTTCCTTCAAGACGGAGAAAAATTTCCTTTTCTTTCCAATTTGCAGGCAGAGTAAAACTTTTTCGATACGAACCTACCGGATTGTAATCGTGGGGAATAAAGGGAGGGTTTGAAGGGAAAGGCTGTGAAATATTACGAAATACGGGGTCGCCAAATCCTTGCATTTCCCAATTCCCTGGAACGGTAATGCTATCCCATTTACTATCGTTGAATTTCTTCTGGAAAAAATCATTTGGAGAAACATCAGGGTTTTCAGACCATTTGAATTTCCATACTCCATTTAAAGAAAGAAAACTTCCCGACTTATTCCAATCATTTTGCAGTGCTGATTCTACCGAATAAAACGGAACAAGCGGCACGTGTCCGGGTTCCTGGTTCAGGGAAAACATTCCCGGATCTTCGATGAATTTGTAGACATTACTGAGGTAACCGGTTTGCTGATTAAAAGCAAGTTGGATGCTGAAAATGCAGCAAATAAGACTTAGGATGTATTTCTTCATCATAGTGGAATTAATTGCTTGTTTAATATATTTTATTCATCGGTTTAGCGATTTGTTTTTGTAATAAGCGTTTTTCAATAACTCAATCCATAAACGCAAACGGCAAATTTTTACTGAGTTTGGGTTGATGTCAACACCGAAAAGGCAATTTTCAATTATGGTTTGCTTTTCGTGAAATAGCGTTTCTTGTATTCGCTGACTTTCGGAGCGAAGTAGTGAGCCTGTCGAACTATTGGTAGGGTTGTAATCGAATAGTTCGCCTTCTTCGTCTGTTACAATTAATTCGTCATTAACAACTTCAACTTGATATTCTTTTAACCGCTTTCCTGTGCGGTCTTGCAATATTTTTAAATCGTTTTTTACAGCAATCATTTCATTAAGTGCCGAAACTAAAAAGTGTCCAGAACCAACGGCGGGGTCGCAAATTTTGATACTGTTTACAATGTCGTTGGCTTCTTTGCGGTCTTCAATTTTATCGTAAAGATCTTCAACTGATGTGCAATTCCATTTCTTTGTTTCGTTAAATTTCTGAACCACCCGATTTGCGAATAGTTTCATGACACATACATTGTGATGAAACCCGGAGTAAAGAATGAACCGTCTTTGTAGCCGTTTATTTTCTCGAAGATTAAGCCGAGAACAGAAGCGTTAATGAGTGATTTATTGTCTTCTTGAATTTCTTCTGAACCTTCGCTTGTAAAGTCGTAAGCGTTTAAGAAATCAAATAAATATGCTAAGGTTGTTAAATTTCCTGTTCGTTTTTTGCCTTGGTCGTTTTTGAGAACTGTAGATGAAATAACAGGAATTGCTTTGAAACCTTCAATTTCAGTCCTGTTCGGCTTTACTTTTAAAAAGGCTTTGTTAAGTGCCTTTCTTGGTTTCAATTCTTTTATTTCCATTTATCTTTTATCTGTATATTTTAGGTTGCTAAGATGCTTTTTAATGTCCAAAAACTTGTCGGTGCGGTGGCAAAATTAAATTTATTTCCTCCTTATCACCCCAACAAATCCCCCGTTATTCGCCATCTCCACTTTTATCACATCGCCTTTTTTCACAGATTGAGTTTTCTTTTGAAGCTCGGTTGGTTGTAAATCCGATTTTTTTGTGTCCGCCCAGGTTTCCATCTCAAAAACGCCCGCGGGTAAAAAATCAAGTTTAATTTCAACAGTTTTTCTTTTGCTGTTGTTCATGACACCCACATACCATGCTGAACCATTTCTTTTTGCAATAGCAACATAATCGCCAGGGTATCCGGAGATGAAATGTATATCGTCCCAAACTGTAGGAACGACCTTTAGAAAATCGGCTCCTGCTTTATTCAGAATATTATCCGGATGGTCGCAAACCACTGTTAAGGGACTTTCATAAATAACAAATTTTGAAAGCTCTGCAGCACGGGTGTTCCAAACGATTGCGGGTGTCTGGTTTTTAAATTGCTCTTTTGTAACATTCAGAAACGCACCGGGCGTGTAATCCATTTGTCCGGCGAGCATTCGTGTAAAAGCAAGCTTCACATTATGCTCCGGATTCATGCTTGGGGAGAATTTATAATATTCATTTCCCATCACACCTTCGCGGGTAATCATATTTGGGTATGTCCTGATAATCCCATCGGGCTTATACGCTCCGTGAAAATCAACCAGCAACTGATTATCTGCTGCACATTTGATGATATCACGATACCAGTTTACCATTTCCTGATCATCCCGGTCCATAAAATCAATTTTAATACCGGCAATTCCCCACTGTTTATATATTGGGAAAGCCTTTTTATAGGCGGAGTTGCGGTTTACATCCTTTGAGTACAGCCAGACAATTATTTTAACGTTTTTGGATTTCGCATACTGAATTATTTCAGGCATATTAATTTGTGGCGCCCATTTTGTAATATCAGCATCGGGGGAGTTGAATTTGCCATACCATTGCCAGTCGACCAGCATATATTCCCAGCCCATTTCAGAAGCCATATCGATATATTTTTTGATCACCGGCATTTCCATCAGTACCTCACCGCTCCACCAATTGTCCCATGCGCTCATTCCGGGCTTAATCCATGATGGATCGGCAATTGCGCAGGGATCATTAAGATTCTGGATGATTTCTGATTCAATAAGAACACCGGGAGTTTCGCCAATCATCATGACCCTCCAGGGAGTATAAACCTCATCATCAAATCGGACTTTAACTCCGTCTTCAGCCTCGCCAGGAACAGGGACTAGTTTGGTTGTTAACTGGTTTGATACTCCATTGGTGCCAATATAAAAAGCACTGTAATTATCTATTTTCGCCTCAGTTATTGCAACCCAGCAATTATTTCCATAATCCATCAACATTGGCATTCCTGCTATCGACTTTTCAGTTAGGTAGCTCAGTTTACGTTCAAAAAACTCAGATTCATTAGAAGTTGAATATCCTCCATATTCCACAATCCAAGCTTTTGGATCTCCGGGAATGGCAAAAGTCGTAAGTTCTTTGGTTATTTTGCGGTTCCCAGCTCTTTCAGAACGGCTGAGTTTATAGCGAAATGCGACCCCGTCATTATAGGATCGGATAAATAAATCCATCTGTCGCATTAAACCGGATTTCTCTCTCAGATTTAGCTGAAGTTCATTGTAGTTGTTGAGTATTTCAGCATGTTTAGATTTAACAACCGGAATCCAGTTTTCAGAAATGGATTCCGTTTTTTGTCCGATGACTTCAAAATCGGTATTCATAGCAGTTTCGTCCTGGAACTCAAATCCCATTTTAGAAGGCTCAACAATAACCCGGTCTTTAAACTTTACGGAGTAGCCCAGATTCTTTCCGTTTTCAATAGAAATGGAAATGTTTTTATCAGGGGATTGGAGTGTAAAAGATTGTGTGTAACCAGTAAGACTGCCAATTCCGATTAAAACAGACAAAAGATAGAACTTACATTTTCTCATAATTCATTGTTTTTAAAATTTGTGAAGAATAATCCTGATTACTCAATAACGACAGGCTCTCCTTTAAGTTTTATGGTTCTTACCACTGAGTTTTTATTGGGAGCTGCACCTCCGACTGAAATATCGTATGTGCCTGCCTCTGTAACTTGCAGAGCATCAGGTGTTGTTACGCAGAAATCTTCCGGTGTAAGAGTAAATGTAACTGTCTTTTGTTCGCCTTTCTTCAGGAAAGTACGTTTGAATCCCTTTAAAGCAGAAATTGCCACAATTGATTTTGCCGATTTATTTGACACATACAACTGCACAACCTCTTCCCCATCAAGCGCTCCGGTGTTTTTAACGTCAACGCTCACGATTACATTTGTTTTTGTTGTGGCTTCGTCTTCAACCCGCAGATTGCTGTATTGGTAAGTTGTGTAGCTTAAACCGTAGCCGAAAGAATACAGCGGAGTTCCTTTGAAATAACGGTATGTACGACCTTCCATATTATAATCTGAAAATGCGGGAAGGTCTTTTTCTGATTTATAAAAGGTAACCGGCAGTCTTCCGGAGGGATTAAAATCCCCAAATAATAATCGTGTGAGAGCCTTACCTGCAGCTTCGCCTGGGTAAAATGCCTGAACAATTGCGGGCAGATTTTCATTCTCCCAGTTAATTGCCATTGCGCTTCCGCTGAAATTAACAAACACAACAGGTTTTCCTGTTTTCAGAAGGTCTTTCAAAAGATCTTCCTGTATTTTTGGAAGGTTAATGTGAGTGCGGTCGCCATGGCTGAATCCATCGATTTCCAAAGGCATTTCTTCGCCCTCAAGATCGGCAGTTATTCCTCCACAGAAAATTACAACATCGGCCTTTGCTGCTGCATCCAAAGCTTCTTTGTGAAAATCGCGACTCATATCAATCCATGTCAGTGTTGCTGATGGTTCAATGCTGTTGACATAAGGGTTGGATTCCATACGGAGTTCAGCAATTATCTCATATTTTTTGCCTTTTTCAAGAACTACGCCTTTTGGGTCTGCAGGTTTTTGATTGATGCTGAGTCTCACATTTCCCCCGAACTGATAGGTACCGGATTTCTGAGGCACCAAAATTCCAGTCCAGCGCACTGAAAACTGTTCTTCAATTTTGTTATTAATCGGAGTTTTAAGCCAATAGAAATCTATTTTAGTATCCGTTCTGACGAGAGCAGCCTTGCCTTCGAATTTTGTATTTGCAAAATATTCTGCACTCAGACCTTTTACCATTTTCCCGTTTTCAAGGTGAAATAAGTTTCCTTCCTGAATTACTTCAAGATTGGTGTAAACTCCGGGAACAATTGGGCAACCCTGGGTATAAATCACGTTTTCAGCACCAAGTTTTTCGCGAAGTGCTTTTAGCGGAGTAGTAGGATTAATAGGCTCTCCATTATAATTACCAATGAGAATTGCCGTATTATTTGCATTGGGTCCAATGAGAGCAATTTTCTTTACATTTTTAAGAGGAAGGACACCGTTATTTTTAAGAAGCACAAGGGATTTTTCGGCTGCTTCCTGAGAAAGCTGTAGATTTTTTTCAGATCCGATAACAGAAAAAGGAATTTTAGAGAAAGCTACCTGTTCCTGAGGATCGAACATTCCAAGCATGAACCTGGCTTTGAATAAACGTTTGACAGAAACATTTATATCGCTTTCATTAATAATTCCAACATTAATGGCCGAATCAAGATTATTAACAAGGAAATTTCTTCCAATCTCACAGTTGATATCAGTACCGCTGGAAATTGACCATCCCCAGGCCTGTGATGAGGTTGAAACGACATGATGTGTATTGGGAGTATAAAAATCTGAAATTGCACCACAATCGGAAACCACATATCCATTGAAACCAAATTTATTTCTAAGAATGTTGCCCAGGAGAATGTCATTCCCACAACATGGTTTGTCGCGGAAACGATTATATGCGCACATTACCGATTGCACATTAGCCTGACGGATAGTCATTTTAAATGCAGGAAGGTAGGTGTCATAAAGATCTCGATCATTAACGAAAATGTTATCGGTATGACGGGAAAATTCGGGCCCGCTGTGAACTGCATAATGTTTTGATGTTGCAATAGTTTTCAGGTATTTTGGGTCATTCCCCTGTAAACCGTTAATAAAATTAACAGCCATAGTTCCGGTAAGAAACGGATCTTCGCCATATGTCTCCTGACCTCGGCCCCAACGTGGATCCCGGAAAATATTGATGTTGGGTGTCCAGAAGGTTAGACCGGTGTAAATACTAGTGATATTATTGCTTTGGAAGTAATTATATTTTGCACGGGCTTCGTCACTTATAGCTGTTCCAATCCTTAGCATAAGATTCGAGTCGAATGTTGCAGACATACCGATTGCCTGAGGAAAAACAGTGGCCTTTCCGGCTCTTGCAACTCCGTGAAGACATTCGTTCCACCAGTTGTATGCAGGAATACCAAGGCGTTCAATAGCCGCTGCATCATTAAAAAGTTGGCCTACTTTTTCCTGGAGAGTCATTCTGGAAACCAGGTCGTTTACCCTTTCATCGACTGATAACTGAGTATTCTGATAAGGGAACATTGCCTTATCCTGTGCGGATATGCTGAGGTTTAAAGCCAGGATAAATAATCCTGCAATGGAAAGAAATTTTAGTTTCATTATAGTTAGAATTAAGGTTTCAGAATTTAAGGTTATAAAACTAATGTTTTATGGGAAAATCACAAGGTGGAATGGGAATAAATTAGGGGGAGAAGCTTCTTAATTCCGGTGAATCAAGAAATGGTTCTCTGTTTTTAGTGCTCCAGACAAAATGGATGTATACTTTAACAAATGGCATAATATTACAGCGTCATTTTGTTAATCAAGTATTTTGAGTCCTATTCAATCCTTTAATTAAGCAGTATAGCTAATTCAGTTTGGAAATTGGGCTGTTTTTAAAACTTCAATCCCAAGCCTAAAGATATATTATACACCCCGTAATCCTGTCTTCTGCTATCAACTTTGGTGCTTTCTCCATTTCCATACTCTATTATATTTTCAGCAAATTTAAATGAGCCTTCAAGATATTCGACCTTTCCAATGATATCCCAATTATCATTTACCTTAAAAACCAGACATCCTCCAATGTTATAAAGAACCGTATTAGCACTAATGCTCTGCTTTTTTAGCAACCATTGATATTGGCCTTTTGTTGCTGAAAAATTTACTTCAGGCTCTTTCAACTTTCCAAATCCTAAACCAGCATGCCCTTCTATTAATAATCTGTCAATGGGGAGTAAATAAGTCGGCCCGAATAACATAGCGTAGGTAGTGTATTTGGCGGAATTATTAATTACAGGATAACTAAGCAAATAACTAAATGCCTTTCCTAACTTATCACCTTTGTACTCATTTGAATTATAGATTCCTTTGACTGAAAAACCAATTCTTGGAGAAATAAAGTAATTGTAATTCACATTAATACTTAAACCATTCCCTGCAAGTCCTGATTCCTCCTTTAGTACATCATCGTTTGCTAATTCGCCTCTTGGTGTGGATCCTCCAACTGAAACATCTACACTATTCCTTTTGCCCATACTAACTTTTACAGGTTTCACAGGTAATTCTTCAGATAAATAAACCTGCTGTACATCAATAATTTTAATCATAGTTTCGATAGTATGGTTATTTTTGACCATACTAAAATGGATGTTTACACTATCAATACTTGTTACATGACAATATATTTCACGGCCGTCCTGCAATAATATTTTATCCTAAGCCATAATTATCACAGGGTATATAAACAAAACAATCATTATTAGATAAGTTCTCATAAATGCTTTTTTCTTGTTTTTAGGAGACAAATATTTATACAATTCTGATAATTTAAATTTGAGTAAATGTGCATTTCAGAACTAATCTGTTCTCTCAGTAATTTGGAAATGCAAATTGTAATTCGATAAATTTCCTTAATTAGCCAGATATGGTATACTATCTGATTAAAAACATTCTTCTACATCAAATCTACAAATAAATTTTCTGAATAGGAAATCGCAAGTAAAAAAATGATGGCTATATTTATGTTTAAACCTTCAGGAAAATTTTCTTTTTATACAAAAAGTACAAAAGAACCCATCCCACAGCAAAATACCCCAGTGCACCAATTAAATCCTGCCAATTTTCGGGGAACAGGCTTTGAAATCCCCCGAAAAGAAATTCTGTAGTATGACCAAAATCCAATAACGCATGAGCCAGATAAATGGTAATTGAGTTAACTCCGATAACGGTAAAGAAGAACGTCCAGCGCTTGAAATTCCATACATCAATAACCAGATAAAACAGGGAAAACAGGATAAGGCTGATTCCACCTACAAAACAAACAAAGGAACTGGTCCAAAGATTTTTATTTATCGGGAAAGCCAATCCCCAGATTTTTCCAATAATTATGAGAATAATCCCTACAAGAATCATGAGCAGAACTTTTTTCTGAAGGCGATTTTTCAGATAGTCTGATTTAACGAACTGGCCTGTAAGCATACCCAGTAAGGCAGTAGCAATAGCAGGAACGATGCTGAGAATGCCTTCCGGATCATGTATAGTAAGATACAATCTTCCCGGCATAAACATTCTGTCGACCAGACCTGTAAAACTTCCTTCCATCGAATAGGGATCAGTAGCCCCAAGGTCATGAGCTGGAAAAAACATCAACAAAAACCAATATCCAAGCAGGATGCAGGAAACCCAGACAATTCTGAATTTTAGTCCAGCATTGATAAAAATAAGGGCAGCAAACATCCATGCAAGCCCGATATGGCCCAAAACACTCCCGTACCTTAAATTGGCAAAATCGAAGCTTACGGCATTATTGTATATAATTCCCAAAACAACAAGAATAAAGGCTCTTTTGAAGATGTGGATATACAATTCTTTTCGTTTCCCAGCTCCGTGGTAATTCTTGTCATAAGAAAAAGGGAACGAGATTCCTGCAATAAACAGAAATAATGGGAATATCATATCATAGAAAACAAATCCATGCCAAGGCACATGATCCATCTGAGTAGCCCACCATTGAAAAAGAGGCCAGCCGGTTAATGCACCAAGAGCAATGAAAATACTTTCGCCTCCCATGATCCAAAACATATCAAATCCCCGGAGGGCGTCGAGTGACTGGAGGCGCTTTGTTTCGTTGATTTTTTCAGGTTTCATTGGTTTTTGTTGTTTTTTTGGACAATGGACAATGGATCATAGACCATGGTATTTTAAATGAGTACTTTGTATTTTGTTCTTTTGCTCACAACCATTGACTATTGTCTATCATCCATGGTCTATTGTACATATTCTATCATCCATCGTCTATGGTCCATGGTCTATTGTCTATCGTCTATTGTCCCCCGTTCTTAATACACCTTTTTACTGTAGTTCACACCTGCATTATCATATCTTTCAAACTGGCGCACTAGACGTTTCTGGAAATCCTCATAATTTTTGTTTGCAGGAAGCGTCCATAGAACCTCAGCCATAGCATCGAGACGTGGGAAAAGCATATAAAAGGAATGTTCTGGAGTTGATACAAACTCCGCCCAGAGATTTGCTTGTCCACCAAGGATGTGCTTGCTTTCCTCAGCTGTTAAAGTATCAGGTACCGGCTCAAAAGCATAAACTTTGCTGACAGGTAAATATCCGCCGATGGCCAATGGTTCTGATTCTTTCGGACCCTGAAAGTAGTCGAAATAGCAAAATTCAGTAGGTGACATAACAACATCATGTCCGGATTTGGAAGCTTCTATTCCTCCCTCGAAACCTCTCCACGACATAACAGTCGCTTCGGGAGCAAGACCGCCTTCAAGAATTTCATCCCAGCCAATAAGTTTGCGGTTTTTTGAATTGATAAATTTTTCCATTCTTGTGATAAAATAGCTCTGCAATTCTTTTTCGTCTTTTAAGCCTTCTTTTTTGATTCTGGCCTGACATTTCGGGCATTTCTCCCAGTTGGTTTTAGTGGCTTCATCTCCGCCAACATGTATGTATGAGGAAGGGAAAAGTTCAACAACTTCTGAAAGAACATCTTCGAGGAAAGCAAATGTGGCTTCATTACCAGCGCAATAAATATTGGTAACTGGCCAAACGCTACCGGGAGCAACAGGAACTTTATTTCCTGAGCAGGATAGCTCTGGATATGCAGCAAATACGCAAGAAACGTGAGCAGGCATTTCTATTTCAGGAACTACTTCAATATTAAGTTTTGCAGCATAAGCAACGATTTCCCGGATTTCATCCTGAGAATAAAACCCACCGTAAGTAGCTTTTTCATCGGCTTTCTGATCAGGACGTTCGTCCCATGGCAAGTTTTCTCTATCTACTCTCCATGCTGAGACTGAAGTAAGTTCAGGATATTTTTTAATCTCAATTCTCCATCCCTGATCATCTACAAGATGCCAGTGAAAATGATTCATCTTTCGCGCTGCAAGTTGGTCGAGTACATTTTTAATATGCGAAACGGGGAAAAAATGACGTACACAGTCGAGCATCACTCCTCTCCAAGCAAAACGAGGCTGATCGGTTATTTCAACAACAGGAATACTCCAGTCAACTCCCTCTTTAACAACCGGGCTTTCAATTTCCGCAGGGAAAAGCTGACGTAATGTCTGAACGCCATAAAAGACGCCCTCTTCAGCTGTTGCAGAAATCTCAACATTCTTTGTTGTGGATTTCAGAGTATACCCTTCTTTATTTACTTCTGCATTGTTGGCTTCAGGAATAACCTTTAGAATAATTGCATTTTTCTTTCCTTTTTTCACAATGGAAAGGTCCATGCCCGTTCCTCTTTTCAGAAAACCTTGTAAAAATTCAGCTGCAGGAAGTGCTTCTCCCTCTGCAACAATAACTGTCTTTTGGCTCATTGTAAATGCTCCGGTACCCATAACAACAGACTGGGGTTGAGGAATAATAGCAACTTCTTTTACAGTGACCGGCCCGGTGCACGAGATTAGTGCTAAAAGACAAAGGAAAGGAGCGATTTTTTTCATGGAAATAGTTTGTTAGTTTAGATTTGATATAATATGTTCGATAAACCTGATTAAACCAGGCTCTATCTGTTAGTAATAATTGCTCCTATGGGTAGAGAAGGTATTTTTCTCTGGTGTTCCTGAAACCCTCTAATCCAGATTCCCAACCCTCCCTTATCAGCTCAATTGAACGCCCTTCCTGAATATCTTTTCTCAACTTATCCGTTCCTGCAAGTTTGTCAAAATACGGTAGAAAAAAAAGTGTTTTATTTTCCGAGTATCTAAATGCCAAAATCAACCATTCAAGATTAAGCCCAGTCCATTGTCCGTTTTGAGGGAGGTAGGATCGTAAATCCATTCCCTTGCACTCCTGGTTTTCAAATTTCGGATGAGTCGCTACCCTGGTTCTATTCCGAGGTATAAAGGTAAAATCGCCCGATTTAAATCCCGGGAATCCAAAGACCTGAAAAGGAAAATCAGTCCCTCGTCCTTCGCTTACTACTGTTCCTTCGAAGAATGCTAAAGAGGGATACAGTCGTATTGCCTGCAAATTAGGTAAATTAGGTGAGGGTTGTATCGGGGGAGTATAACTTGCGGCATGCGTATAATTTTTGCAGCATACCCATTGCAATTTGCATGTTACGTTGTCCTTTAACCAGCCTTCTCCATTGATCATACGGGCATATTCAGCTATTGTCATTCCATGAACAACAGGAACAGGGTGCATACCGACAAATGATTTATATTCTTCTTTCAGGATTGGACCATCGATATAATTGCCGTTGGGATTGGGACGGTCGAGCACAAGAAATTCCTTATTATTTTCCGCACAGGCTTCCATCAGGTAATGCATGGAGGAAATAAATGTATAAAAGCGGGCCCCTACATCCTGAATGTCGAAAATTATAATATCAATATCTATTAATTGTTCAGGAGTTGGTTTGCGGTTTTTCCCGTAAAGTGAAATTATAGGGAGATTAGTACTAGCGTCGTTCCCATCAACTATTAAAACTCCGTCAGCTTCATTTCCCCTGAAACCATGTTCGGCAGAGAAAATTTTTTTTACATCAACTCCCAGGGATAGCAAGGTATCCACAAGATGTCTGCTGCCGATTACACTGGTCTGGTTTGCCATTATTGCAACCCGTTTTCCTTTAAGGATCGGGAGATAGATGTCGGTCAGTTCTGCTCCGCATTGAATCGTCTTCGCCTCAGAATGAGTCTGTGAGCAAGCAGGAACTGCAAGAAGTAAAAAAGTTGTAAGAATAAACTGTAGCATCTTTTAAGTTTCTTTGTCGTCCATTTTCTTTGGAAAGCGACTTATAACTATTCAATGTTTTAAAAATGAGCCCTTTGCAGACGAATGCTTCATTATCTAATTTAAACAAGCATTAATTAATTGTCTTTCAAGTCAGGAATCAAACATTAACATACGAATTTATTACTTTTGTCCATCTAACAAAACCAAATCGCTTGAATACTGAGTTTTTTATAGCAAAAAGGTTAAACAGCCGTCAGGAAACGGGAAAACGATTTCCTGGAACTATTATGAGCATTGCTGTTTTTGGTATTGCAATGGGTTTAGCTGTGATGTTAGTTTCAATATCTATCGTTACAGGTTTTAAAAAGGAAATAAGTGATAAGGTAATTGGTTTCGGTTCTCATATTCAGATTCTTAATTACGATTCAAATGTTTCTTTCGAGACAAGTCCCATCGATGCAAACCCTTCTTTCCTCCCCCAAATAAAAAATATGCCTGAGGTAAAGCATATTCAGGTATTTGCTCTTAAAGCCGGTATTGTAAAGACGCAGAATGATATACAAGGATTGGTGCTTAAAGGCGTAGGACAGGATTTCGACTGGAGTTTCTTTGAAAATTCAATGATCGAAGGAAGTACTTTTAGGATGAAAAATGATTCAGTTTCCAATAAAATAGTGATTTCTTCATTTCTGGCAAAGAAGCTAAAACTTAAGACAGGTGACAGTTTCCAGATGTGGTTTATACAGGATACTCCCCGTTTCAGGAAATTTACTGTTAGCGGAATTTATGAAACCAGCCTTCAGGAGTTCGACAAAACCTTCGCTATTGCTGATATCAGGCATATTCAGAGATTATCAGGATGGAATGAAAATCAGGTTAGCGGGATAGAAATGATTCTTAATGATTTTTCTGATATTCAGCGAATTTCGTATCAGGTAGACGATATTGTTTCAACGAATTTTTTTGATGACGGCTCAAGGCTTAAAGTCCTGAATATCGTCGAAAAGTATCCTCAAATTTTCGACTGGCTTAACCTACAGGATGTAAACGTTTTGGTTATAATTATTCTGATGCTCGTTGTAGCCGGTATAAACATGATTTCCGGACTACTGATCATTATCCTCGACCGGACTAATATGATTGGTATTCTGAAAGCACTAGGCACCAGTAATGGAAGTATACGAAAGATATTTCTGTACCAGTCTTCATATCTGATATTTAAAGGATTGCTCTGGGGAAATTTGATGGGAATAAGCCTTTGCCTGCTACAAAAGTATTTTAGTATCATTCATTTGGATCCAACTTCCTATTATCTGAATACCGTTCCGGTAAATATAGATTTGCTAAATATATTCTTTTTAAATGCTGGTACAGTAGCTGTGATTCTTGCATTTCTGATTTTGCCCTCTATGCTAATAAGCAGAATTTCACCCGCAGAGGCAATAAGGTTTAAATAAATGCAATTCAGCGAGAAAATATCGGTAATCAGGGCTGAGCTTCAAAAGCCATTACCTGGGGAGCAACAGCAATATCGAATGGCACCGGAATTCAGAGGAATTCCTGTTTCTCCTTCAGGAAAAATAAGGAAAGCGGCTGTAATGATTTGTATATTCCCCCGAAAAGAAGATTTGAAAATTATTTTTTTCAAGCGAAGTGATTACGATGGGCCACATGGCGGACAAGTAAGTTTTCCCGGAGGAATGTTTGAAGAAAAAGATATGGATCTGGCTGAAACAGCGATTCGGGAGACGATGGAAGAGATCGGACTGAAAATAGATAAATCTGCAATACTTGGAGCTTTAACACCGCTGCAAATCCCAGTAAGTAATATGTTTGTACAGCCATTTGTAGGGTTTTACCCATCGGAACCTGTCTTTACTATTGAAAAAAGAGAGGTTGATTATTTGATTATCTCATCTATTGCAGAATTGCTTGATTCCACTATTATTCGAAAAGAAAGGTGGATGTTACACGGAAGAGAATTGGAAGTCCCTTTCTACAAAGTAAATGAAAATATTATCTGGGGAGCAACGGCTATGATGCTTAGCGAATTTCTGGCCGTTGTTTCATATTCTGGGCTATATCCACAATCTGGATATTCAGATAATGATCGTACCGGTACATGATGTCACGGACGTAATTCCTGGTTTCATTTCCAATGCAATACCCGTTTCTCACAACCGGGTCATTATAAAACTTCGGTTCCGATTTTTTAAGCAGATACGTTTCTACCTGACCATCCCATAAAGTAGGATTCCCGCTATATTTTATGGTAAGGTTTATAGCATCCCTAACATGTCCGTATCCGATATTATAAGACGCCAGCACAAACTTTGTTCTTTCATGTTTATCAATAATTTCTTCAGCAAACCTGTCATCAAGCTTTTTAATAAGCCGGATGCCGGCTCTGATCTGTGCTTCAGGGGATGATTGCTTACTTACACCCATTTTATGTGCTGTTCTGGGCATAAGTTGCATAATGCCAAATGCTCCCGCCCATGAGGTAATATCGGGGTTAAACCTTGATTCCTGGTAAATAAGTGAAGCCACCAAGCGCCAGTCCCAACCAATTTTCTCAGCTTCCGCCTTTATTATATCATCATACCTGCAGATTTTCCCTGTTTCTGGGTAGTAAAAATCACTTTTTACAATATATGCAGATCGTTCACTCTTAAAATACTTATTGTAAATAACTGCGTATTTTGCTGTTTTTCTGAAACTTTCGAGCCATGTATCAATTTCTTTTTTGAGCTTCACTGAGCCTTTTCTGACAGCCCACGCCTGATTCTGTGGAAAGGAAATTGTTGTTTCAATGTCGATACCGGGGTAATAAGTTTTATTTACAACAGCCACATTTTCGTCTGAGATAGTATAATCGATTTCCCCGTTAGCAACCATTTTTATCAGTTGTTCAGTTTCTGTTGGAACTTCAATTATATGAATATCTACTCCTGTTTCCTCCTCAATATTTTCCAGTCGGGCTGAAAACACCGAGTTTTGACGAACATAAACAGTTTTTCCTCCTAATTCATTGGGATTTCTGATTAACCGAATTGATTCGCTGGCTTTTTTCAAGGATTTTCGCTGAACCAAAACCTGAGATGTCTGGCTGTGTGGTATTGTAAAATCAACGAGTTCTCTTCTTGCATTTGTGATAGTGAGGTTTGAAGCGATGATGTCAAAATCACCCTTTAAAAGGCTCTCAAAGTTTGCGTTCACATCGTTATTTGCTTTTAATTCGAGCTCAATATGAAGATAATCTGCAAGTTCCAAAAGCATTTCATATTGGAAACCCATAGGTTGGCCTCTGTAAATGAAATAGTTTATAGAATTATAATCAGTGATAACGGAAAGTTTTCCTTTTTCGCGGATCTGATCCAGATCGATATTCTGGGCGGCAAGTACTTCCGGTAGAATTTCTCCGATTTTAAAAGCCATAGAGGCCGGAATAATAAGAATAAGTACTAAAAAAACAATGTATTTTAAAAATCTCATAATAAATCTATTTTGCCTGGTGTCTTTTTCACAAAGTAACCGAAGCATTAACATACGAACCTTAAATTTGTTCTAGAGGATTATTTCAGTCATAGAAAGTCCATGACAAACCGAATTTCAATGAACCCGGGTTCATCGGATAGCCATATGTGGTAAAATAGTTATAACCAGCAAGTCCGGCAAGTGCGTTCACATATTTCAAAAAGAAGCGCGTTCTTTTGATTTTCCAGTTAAGAAATCCATCCAGATAAGGATACTGCCCAATTTTGGCTATATCCTGACGGTGGAACATTCCCGTTGCTGGCATCCATGCGTCGGCGTAATAACTGGTGTTGATGTAAAAATCAAATCCGATCTGAAACTTTAAAACACCTTTAAAAAAGGCATTTTCGTAATAGCTAGTGTTACCATAAGCCAGGAGAGGAAGTTGAAGAAACTCTTCGTGGTTTACTTGTTGGGCAACCAATTTATGAATATGGTTAAATCCTCCCCACTTAAATGATTTTTCAAGTCGGAACGATGAAACCGTAATGGGCAAATTCGCTTCAAAAGGAATAGCAAAAGTATTCATATAGATGTAGTTACCTAACAAAGTCAGGCCTCCCTCTGCATAAAGCGTGCCATCACCAGATCTATATGAAAGAAATGCAGATGTTGTAGTTGACTTTGGGAACACAGCATTCCATTGGAAATGCGATGAAGCGTAGTGTTTAAGAAAGAAATCTGCCTCGGTAACATAGAATTTCCCAAATGCGGAGATCATTGCTCCTTTGGAATTCAATTTATATTTTAGTGTAAAGTCTGCCAAAACGTCATTTTGTCGATATCCCGCGAAAAAATATTCCATCTTTCCTTGATAGGTAATTCGGCTCTTTTTATTAAATAAGAGCATGGCGTAGACAGACAGGTTGTTATACGAGCTTGAGAAATCCCTTGCATACACAGTATCCATGAGAACCGAGCCGCTGGTAACGGTATCAGGTCTGGGATAAAGGTAACTATACCCAACAAACTGATGTTTTATGCCCATTATGAAGCCGGGAAGAAATTTATATTCATCTCCTGATATCTGGAAAGAGTTTTCAAGAATATGCATAAAGGCACTATCCATGGCTGTATTGGTTTTATAATAGTTGTTATTATAGAAACCAATTGAGTCAGTGCCCAAAATCTCATCCTTATAAACTTTTGAATAGCGGTCATACCTGATCGTATGATTAACCATAAAAGGAAGAGCCTTTTGTTTCCTGATAACAGATGTATCAGCGAGTAGTTTCATTTCACTGGTATCAGCAGGGATGAATGAAGTATCGATGACCGTTTTCGTGAAACGGTAGCTTTGAGTTGCAAAAAAGGAAAGGTTTTGAACGGAAGAGTTTGCCGACAAAAGGTTCATTCCATAGGCTATAGGATCCTTTGCCTGGTGAACTAGGAAATAAGAAGGATCTATAAGTCCACCGTTTTCGAAGGATTTAATTTTATTTCTTGAAATATTGCTATAAATGCTATAATTATCCTTGTCGTAGCTCCCAAAAAAGCTAAACCGGTTAGATTTTATTTCCTGAAGGAGATAAATGCCTTTAGAAGAGATAAGATCATACTGCAAGCCCAGGTTCAAATACTGGTTAAAATTCTGAGTATGAATAACAGACAGCAGTTGTTCGCTAGTTTCCTTATTTCCTGCTGTAACGTAAGATGCTTCGGTAAATGGGCGGTGCGTGTTATAATGTTTTCTGGTGAATGGGGAATGGAAATAGGGTAAATAGGGATTAGCAAAAACGAAAGGCGATTGAATATTTCTCAAAGAGAAGATATTGTTTTGAAAAGCGGATCCGGTATTTCCGAGGAATTGAGGGGAGAATGATTCTTTAAAGAGAGGGTTATAGAAATGATTACTAAGAGTTCCTGTATCTATCTCGCAATGGATTGCTTGTTTGGAGAGTTCATCAATTTGTTTAGCGGTAATAACCGGTAATATTTCAGGGGATTTCAAAGCAGATGAATCGACTTTCTGAGCTAGAGCAGCAGAGAGATTCAGTATGAGAACGGCCAGGAATATGATGGTATTTCTGATCATGACATGGGATAAAATAAAAAGAGCCCCGATCTAATGTTCGGGGCTCAGGAAATTGGCGACGACCTACTCTCCCACAATTGCAGTACCATCGGCGCTAATGGGCTTAACTTCTCTGTTCGGAATGGTAAGAGGTGGACCCCATTGCAATAGTCACCTAAAGCTGTTTTCCTCAATAAAGAGGATAATATTTTAACATGTTGGTAAGAACTGAATTTTTAACTTGTTTAAAGAAAGTTTACGGGCAATTAGTACCACTCGGCTGTGACATTACTGCCTTTACACCTGTGGCCTATCAACGTCATAGTCTTTAACGGCCCTTAAAGGAAATCTCATCTTGAGGTAAGCTTCGCGCTTAGATGCTTTCAGCGCTTATCTCTTCCAAACGTAGCTACCCGGCGATGCAGCTGGCGCCACAACAGGTACACTAGAGGTGCGTCCGCCCCGGTCCTCTCGTACTAGAGGCAGGTCCTCTCAAATTTCTAACGCCCACTACAGATAGAGACCGAACTGTCTCACGACGTTCTGAACCCAGCTCGCGTGCCACTTTAATGGGCG
>JBBQAQ010000050.1:0-19599 GCA_038316435.1 Bacteroidales bacterium
ATGAACCACAATACCTTATTGCTTCAGCGATTTATTGACGTGTTCGGTATAAGCCCATACTCTATCAAAAATCAAAATTATGTCAAGGAACTTATATTTTACGGCACTATGGCCGCTTAAAAGTTTAACGAACTATTGTTACTTAATATTCTCAATAAAATACGTTGAACCATAATCATCTTCCCTTAGAAATGCTAACAGCCTATTCATTGCAATTGCTCGATGGCTAATCTTGTTCTTAATTTCCAAACTCATTTCAGCAAAACTACAATCCCATCCATTTGGGATAAAAACCGGATCATACCCAAAACCGCTTATTCCAGACTTTTCCATTGAGATCTGTCCGGGTATGATCCCTTCAAACTGATATTCAACACCAGCTAAAATAAGAGAAATTACAGTTTTGAAATTTGCTTTACGGTTATTTTCGTTCTTCATCAAATAAAGTAATTTTGTTATATTACCATTAGTAATATCTAATTGCGGATATTGAATATCACCGATTCTGGAAAACCTGGCGGAATAAACTCCAGGATCACCATTCAATGCTTCAACCTCAAGTCCAGTATCATCAGAAAAACAGTTCTTCCCAAACAAATTAAAAATGTACCAGGATTTCTGAGATGCGTTTTGTTCAATTGTTGGAAAATCCTCCGGAATTTCCCCGGAAAAACCCTCTTCTAATAGTCCTGATACCCTAATTGTATTTCTTGATAGGCCTTTTATTTCTTCAATTTTATGTTGGTTATTGGTAGCAAAAATTAAATTCATATGCCTTGCTTATGTTTCTAAATAAAAAAACAAGACCGAAGTCTTGTTTTAAAAAAATGGGGCTCAATTTTTTTACCCTCCAAGTGCACGGAAACCGGAGGCAAGCTTTGCTGGTTTTGGATTTATGCACATTACAGGTATTTTCTCCGGATTAGCAATAATATACTGTTCCTTCGCCGCCAAAATATAATCAAGATAATTAATGTCTCTGGTGGTAAGTACCAAAATCATATCAGCTGATTGCTCTACACTAAATTTTACAGTTTCTTTTTCAAAGCTGGCTTCACCTGGCGCACTGTGAATCTCATATTCAACATTGTTGTTTTTGAGAAAAGTTTCAACATACAAAAGATTTGAGGCAATTTTCTTTTTAAATCCTTTATCATTTACTCTGCGCTTAAATAATAAGAATTTAGCATTGAAATTCCCAGAGAGATAATTTATATAGTTTACTTTCTCTTTATTTTCTGTTCTGAAGTCGATAGGAAAAACAATTTTATCAAACTTAGAACTTTTTGGTCTGTCTTGAATAACAACAAACGGGATTTTTGAATTCGCTATTACTTTGAGAGCCCTACTCCCAGTAAATTTCTGAATTCCCTTTATTCCATGGGTTCCCATGACGATCATTTCGGCCTTATATTCCTGAGAAACTTCTTTAATTGTCTCAAAAATATGTCCTGTTTTAACAATAGGATGCGAATTAACCATGAAGTTTTTCTTCAATTCCTGAGTCTTGAGTTTTAACTTCTCAAAGGAGGATTCAATATCCGCAGCATTCTCAACTATATGTAAAAGAATGATGTCCTTTTTCAGTATATTTGACAGATTTACAGCATGTTCAAAAGCAAACTGAGATTTTTCTGTAAAATCCCAAGGTACAATGATTGGTTTGTTAAGGTTTTCCATAAATCCTGGATTTATAGATTAATTTTATGATTTATTGAATAATTATTTAAATTTGATCAGGGTTAGAAGTATCTTCCCATTTCAACTCACAAGTTATGCATTTTCTTCATGATACGTACAAAATTTACATATTTTTTTTAAGTTTCTTCTTTGGAAGCTTAAATGGATCATCGGCTAATTTGCCTGATTCATTGATTAATAGCTCTGTAATCATAAGAAGTTTTGAAGCCAATAAAGTAATAAACTCATCACCAAATTATAGTATTCTCTTTGATCACTCTGGTATAATGTACCTCGGTCAGGAGGACAAAATTAATATTTATAACAGCTTTTCATGGTCCGAAGTTCATTTAAAGGGAGAAATATTACTTTCTATTAATGAACTTAACACCGTTTTTTTCTTTAGTGAAAATACGCTGGGATTCCTATCACCCGATTCTTCATTAAAAATTGAGCCAAAATATCTTAATTCTTTTCTCCCCGAAAAGTTTAATAAAAAATTTAAAGCTGTAGATATTAAAAGTACAGGCAAAACAATATTCTTTCAAACTGATTCATCTTTACTTTCGTTTAATTCGAAAAAATTTAAAACTCTTGATTCTGATTTTAGTGATGGCCAAATATTTAAATGTGGGATTAATCTGATTGCCGTAAAATCGGGAAACAATGTCTCTGTTTTTGATGAGAATAGTAATAAAACTAATTTCATATTACCCTGTCTATCAGTCATCTATATTCTGGAGCACAAAAAGGGTTATCTTCTGGTTACAAAAGACAACAGATTCATTATTACGAATACATCATTTGAAATAATAGAAGAATGGTCTGAAAGAAGTGTTTCAAATCTTTGTCAGGGAATTCTTCTTAATTCAAACGAATATTTGTTTTCCGATGATTCGAACACATTATTTCTTTGTGATCAAACCGGTCACCTATTATCGAAATTAAATACCGCATTTGACATTCCCACATCTACAATTAATGGTATTGTTCAGGAAGCATCTGGTAATATCTGGGTTATTCAAGAAAAAGCTATTACACGAATTGAATATCCTTCTGCCGTAGGAGTAATTTCCTCTCTTCCTAATTATGTTGGGAATATCCGCGACATTAAATCGTTTGATAATAAAATCTTTATTGCAGCCACAAAAGGCCTATTCTATCTTGATTTGAAGAATAGTAGAATTATTGCGACTTCCCTGACAGGTTTTTGTTATCAAATGATTCCAACCTCTCATGGGGTATTTGCATTCACTAATAATGAAGTATTTCTTGTTAACTCAGATTTACCACTTTCAATTTATAAAGGGAAGTTGCTTGATCAGAGCTGGAACGAGGAATTACATCGTATGTGCTTATCAGAATCAAACAAATTAACAATAGTGTCTTTTAAAGGGAATTCAGCTATTGACTCTTACTGCGTGACAACTCCAATTACACCATTAAAAATTGCCAGCTTAAATTCTGAAATATGGATAAGCGATGGCGGAAATCTTTACCAATATAAAAAAATAGAATCAAGTGATGTGGAATTTTTCAAACACGAAATTCCCGACTCCATCGCAATCACAGAATTGTTCGTATGGCAAAACACTCTGCATATTCTTTCTGAAGATAAGATCTATTCTTATACAAATGATACCATAAAATATGAGAGATCTTTAAGCAATATATTAATTACTGGCGAATTTTTAAGTGTAACAGAAGACTCAAAAGGGAATCTATGGTTTCTTTTTAAAAATGAAGATAAAAACAATGTAATCTGGTTTGGTAATATTGAAGAAAATACATTTACAAAAGTCATTCTGCCTTCTTATATCAGCCTTACCAATCCTTGTATAGATTACATTGGGTCGAATAAAATAGTTTTATCTTCTGGTATGCAGATTTTTATAGTTGATTTGAAATTTTATGATGCCATACCAAGAAAATTTGAAACTATTTTGAAAGAAATTGTAGCCGGCAATCAAATTTTATTTAAAGGAATTTCATACGATTACTTTAGGGTTCCTATGAGAACGAAACTCAACGAAATACCATATAATCAGAATAATATTAAGATTCAACTGAGTTCAACAAATTACCTGGATAATAAAGTAAAATTTCAGTACCTACTTTCTGGGGAGGGTGCAATTTGGTCTGAATGGAGTAGTAATTCATTTTTAATATTTAATGACCTAAACGAAGGTCTTTACGATTTAAAAATCAGAAGTAAAGACTACTTAAATGAAACCTCCGAAGTTACTACGCTTATTTTCAGGATTAGCCCTCCATTTTATCGCACATTATGGGCTTACATGCTTTATTTTGTCCTTTTAGGGATTCTATCGTTTATTGCATATAAAACTTACCTTGTAAATATTCACAAGGCACAAGGAATGAGTAGGCAAAGAAAATCAGATTCTAATAATCCTAACCAAATACCAATTATCGTTAGTAATATTGATCCTGCCTCTGTAAACAAAAAATATGATTTCTTCTCCAATATAGATGAGGAGAAAACAAAAGATAAGACGCGATGGGATAAATATGAAATGGTTACCGTTTTATTCAGTGATATTCAGGGGTTTACAAAAATCGCTGAATCAATGAATCCTGAATTATTAATTGATGAACTGGATAGGTTCTTTTTCCATTTCGATTCAGTAGTTGAAAAATACAATATTGAAAAGATTAAAACTATTGGTGATGCATATATGGCTGCAGGTGGAATTCCGCAAAAAAGTATTACGAATCCAATTGAAGTAGTTCTTGCTGCTCTGGAAATGCAGAATTATATGAAACAATTGAAAAAAACAAAAATTGATATTTGGGACCTTCGGATAGGTATCCACTCAGGTCCTGTGATTGCTGGCATTATAGGTCACAAAAAAAGATCCTTTGATATCTGGGGAGATACAGTAAATACTGCAAGTCGAATGGAATCAACAGGAGAAGCAGGTAAAGTCAATATTTCAAGTGAAACATATAAGCTGGTAAAAGAATATTTCATTTGTGAGTATAGAGGGAAATTACCTGTTAAATACAAAGGAAATATTGATATGTATTTTGTAAAAGGATTGAGACCTGAATTATCAATAAATCTGGTGGGGCTTCCTAATCGTAAATTTTTTCTTAAACTCCAAGTTCTCCGTCTTACAGATCTGGAGGAGTTTATTATGGCAAAACTTGAAACTGAATTAGATAAAAACCTCTTTTTTCATAATTATGAGTATTCCCGACACCTATTCGAATATAGTGGGCTTCTGTCTAAAGCTACTGATCTTGATTTAGAGGAAACCTTGTTTCTTCGTACTGCAGCTTTATTATCAAATATAGGTTTTATAGGAGGATATGACAATCATGAAAACCGCTCAGCTGATTATGCCGGAACTATTTTGCCTGATTATAACTATTCTGAAAAACAAATTACTATTATTAGAAATCTTATTATTTCCACAAAATGGCCACCTGAACCCAAAAATTTGCTTGAAATGGTTTTGTATGATACTAAAATGGAATACATAGGTAGAGCTGATTTCATCCAACTTTACAAATTGCTGTTTTTGGAACAAAATAATTTTCAAAAATCTATTGACGTTCTGGAATTTAAAAGAAAACAATTAGAAATTATTCAGAATTATACCTTCTTTACAGACTCTGCAAAAAGATTACGTGAAGTTTCCTTTGGTGAGCAATTGCAACGAATAAAAGATGATGACTGGAAATAAGCGTTCTTATTTTTCATCTATAAACACTTATGATTTCTCCTTTTATTATATTTCCACGCTATATTTAAAGGTTAATAGTGACATACCAATAATTCTAACCTATCTCCTGATAAAATAATCAGATTATTTAACATCTCAGTTAGCTTGGTCTATAGTATATTTATAACTAATTTTGAAGTTGTGCAAATGCAAAATAATTCAAAATAGAATGATCATGGAACTCGATTATAAAAATTTGGGCTTTGGCTATTTAAAAACTGACTTTAATGTTAGATCATATTATAAAAATGGTAAATGGAGTGAGTTGCAAGATACTTCTTCGGAATACCTTAATATCCACATGGCAGCTACTTGCTTACACTATGGTCAGGAAGCTTTCGAGGGATTAAAAGCATATATGGGAAAAGATGGCAATATTCGTGTTTTTCGTTGTGATGAAAATGCAAAACGAATGCAATCGTCTGCTAAGGGTATAAAAATGGCGGAAGTTCCTACCGAATTATTCCATGACGCAGTCATCAAGGCTGTAAGTTTAAATAAAAAACATGTTCCTCCCTATGGTACCGGAGCGTCTTTATATATTCGCCCGATGCTTTTTGGCTCAGGTGCTGAAGTTGGCGTTAAACCAGCGAAAGAATATACTTTTGTAGTTTTCGTAACTCCTGTTGGTCCATATTTTAAAGAGGGATTTAAGCCGGGTAACATTATGATATGTCGCGATTTTGACCGCGCTGCACCATTGGGTACAGGTAATATTAAAGTTGGGGGGAATTATGCTGCAAGTCTTATCTCATTGGAGAAAGCTCACGAATTGGGATTTGGTACTGTTCTTTATCTGGATAGTAAAGAACATAAATACATTGATGAGTGCGGTCCAGCTAACTTTTTCGCAATTAAGGATAATTGTTACATCACTCCTGAGTCTAAATCAATATTACCTTCAATTACCAATAAGTGCCTGCAAACCCTCGCTTTGGACATGGGGATGAAAGTTGAGAAAAGACATATATCAGTAGAAGAATTAGCTGACTTTGAAGAAGCCGGTGCATGTGGAACTGCTGCAGTTATTAGCCCAATAGGAAAAATTGTTGATCCGGAACAGAATAAAATATACTCCTATTGCAAAGATGGCAAGCCTGGTCCCATTTCAACTAAACTATTTAACCGACTGATTGCAATTCAATATGGAGATGAACCAGATAAATTCGGTTGGATTGAAATAATAGATTAGATTTTTTCCTAGATCGGTCTCAACTTGTTATGACTTACAGAATTGACATTTATTTCCTATCTTTGCACTTCGATTCTAACTGAGTTATAATGAGCATTCAGGAAAACAAAATTGTTAACCGCAGACTTAAAAGTTCATACCTGACAACGGTTATCAGTATTTCATTAGTGCTTTTCCTGTTCGGAATTGTTGGTTTTCTTATTTTGAATATACAGGTTCTAAGTCGGCATGTTAAGGAAAATATAGGCATAAATATAGAATTGAAAGAGAATGTTAGAGAAGCTGATATTCAGCAGTTTAGAAAAATACTCGACGCAAAAATTTTTGTGAAAAGCACGGAATACATCACTCGTGAACAGGCAGCTATTGAAACTCAAAAGGCTCTTGGAGAAGATTTTATATCATTTCTTGGCTTCAATCCATTACCCGCTTCAATAAAAGTGAAACTTAATGCTTTATGGGCAAACCCTGATAGTATAACAAAAATTGAATCTGAACTTAAAAAATATCCTCAAATAGACGAAATGTATTATAGGAAAACCCTAATACATGAAATTAATGAAAATGTCAGAAAAATCAGTTTGATTGTTTTTTCCTTTTCTCTACTTCTGTTTTTGATTGCACTTACTCTTATTAATAACACTATTCGCCTTGCCGTCTATTCAAAAAGATTTCTCATACACACCATGCAACTTGTTGGTGCAACCCGGCATTTTATTAGGCTACCTTTTATTTTGAAGAGTATATATTATGGCCTCCTGTCTTCAATGATTGCAATTTTATTACTTCTTGGTGCTATTTTCATTGTACAAAATCAAATTGAAGGTTTAATCGATTTTGTTGAGCCAAACACTTTAGCTCTTCTTTTTGTTGGCGTTATTTTAACTGGAATACTAATTAGTTCCATCTCAACGTTCTTTGCAATAAATAAGTATCTTAATTTAAATACTGACGCTTTATATTTATAATACTATGACAAAAATTAAAACTGATACCAAACCAGATTTCCCTTTAACCATAGAGAATTACAAATTACTTATTATCGGATTTGCAATTATAATTCTTGGGTTTTTGCTAATGATAGGCGGTGGCTCAGAAAACCCATCGGTTTTTAATGGCAAAGAACTATTTAGTTTCAGAAGAATTACTCTGGCTCCTTTAGTCATTTTATTTGGATTTGGATTTGAAATCTGGGCAATTATGAAGAAACCGAAAAATAATAATGAAGAATAAAAACTAAATAATCTCCTCTTCGGCATTTCTGCCATTATATTTGTATAAAATTTTGCATGCCAAATTCAAATGAAAGTAATGATTTTCTGGAAGGAAAGGTTCTGTTAATAGATAAAGAATATAACTGGACTTCCTTCGATGCTGTTAATAAAATCAGGATTCTGCTGAAAAATCTACTTGGAATAAAAAAGATTAAAGTGGGACATGCAGGGACTTTAGATCCTCTTGCTACCGGATTAATAATTGTGTGTACCGGTAAAATGACAAAACAAATTACAAGCTATCAGGATCAGGAAAAAGAATATGAGGCAACTATAAAACTTGGAGAAACAACTCCATCATTTGATTTGGAATCTGCAGTTGATATGACTTTCCCTACCGATCGTATTACTGAAGAAAAATTAAAAGCCGTACTGCGTATTTTTGAAGGTGAAATTGATCAGATACCACCTTTGTTTTCGGCTAAATATATAAATGGAACAAGAGCTTATGAATATGCAAGAAAAGGAAGTGATTTAAAACTTAATGCACAAAAAATAAATATTTATTCAATTGAGTTGGTACAATTCGACATGCCTTTTGTTAAACTTCGAATTACCTGCAGTAAAGGTACATATATTAGGGCTCTTGCGAGAGATATCGGACTTTCTCTCGAAAGTGGAGCTTATTTGTCTGAATTAAGACGAACTCGTATTGGTCAGCTTGATGTAAAAAACGCAATTACAATTCATGAATTTGAGAAAATTTTAGTATCTGATGTAACTTAAAATAAACTTTCCCGTAAAAGGGTGCCGGCAAAAAATGTACTTAAAATAAATAAATATGAAATTATCACAATACAAATTTACATTACCACTTGAACTTATTGCCAAATATCCTGCAGAAAACAGGGATGAATCTAGGTTGATGATAATAGACCGTGCAACCGGTGAAATTGAGCATAAGGTATTTAAAGATATTATAAATTACTTTGGTGATAAAGACGTAATGGTCTTTAATAACACCAAAGTGTTCCCAGCCCGTTTATATGGGAATAAGGAAAAAACTGGCGCTGAAATCGAAGTTTTCCTGCTTAGAGAGCTCAATAGAGAACAAAGACTTTGGGATGTATTGGTTGATCCTGCAAGAAAAATAAGGATCGGAAATAAATTGTATTTTGGAGAGAATGATGTTCTTGTTGCAGAAGTTATTGATAATACTACCTCACGTGGAAGAACTCTTAGATTTTTATATGATGGAGATTATGAGGAGTTTAAAAAGACCCTTTATAGTCTTGGCGAAACTCCTCTTCCAAAATTTATAAAACGGGATGTTGAACCTGAAGATAAAGATCGCTATCAAACCATCTTTGCAGAGCATGAAGGTGCTGTTGCTGCACCTACAGCAGGCATGCATTTTAGCCGCGAGCTAATGAAAAGGCTTGAAATTAAAGGGATTGATTTTGCATTTATTACTCTACATGTTGGACTTGGTAACTTTAGAACTGTTGATGTAGAAGATCTTACTAAACATAAAATGGATTCTGAAAGAATACTCATAACCGATGAAGCTACAAATATTGTTAATTCCGCTAAAGACAGGAAAAGTAAGGTTTGTGCAGTAGGGACAACGGTTATGAGAACCCTTGAAAGTTCTGTATCAACAGATGGTTATTTAAAACCATACGATGGTTGGACCAACAAATTTATTTTTCCTCCCTATGAATTTAGTGTCCCATCCAGCATGATCTCTAACTTTCACCTTCCTTTGTCTACTTTATTAATGATGGTTTCTGCTTTTGCTGGTTATGATTTGCTAATGAAAGCCTATAAAACAGCTATTAAAGAAAAATATAGATTCGGGACTTATGGTGATGCTATGATGATCATATAAATCTTATTTTTCTCTGCAGAATGCCAATTATTAACTCTATTGTTAACTGGATAAACCTTAAACGAATCTATTCAATTGATCTGTTTAAGGAATATCCATACAATGTTCAAAAAGAGACTTTTACCAAATTAATTTCTCGATCAAAGGATACAGAGTGGGGATTAAAATATGGCTATTCTGGAAATTTATCTATTGAAGAATTTCAGGAAAAAGTGCC
Organism: Bacteroidales bacterium; assembly: GCA_038316435.1. Classification (GTDB taxonomy): domain Bacteria; phylum Bacteroidota; class Bacteroidia; order Bacteroidales; genus JACJXF01. The sequence goes on from JBBQAQ010000050.1 coordinate 9,944, forward strand.
CCTTCAGACATATGAAGAAATAAAACCATTTGTTGAAAGGTTAAGAAACGGCGAACAAAACCTTCTTTGGCCAGAAGAAATCAAATGGTTCGCAAAATCATCTGGTACAACCAATGATAAAAGTAAATTCATTCCTGTCAGTAATGAAACACTCGAAGACTGCCACTTTAGAGGAGGGAAAGATGTAATTGCTCTTTATACTAATAATTTCCCTGAAAATGGCATCTTAAAAGGTAAAAGCCTTACTCTTGGAGGAAGCCACCAAATTAATAATTTCTCTAACAGCTCATATTATGGTGATTTATCTGCAATTCTGATCGAAAATCTACCATTCTGGTCAACTTTTATTAAAACGCCTACCTCAAAAATTGCCTTACTGCCCGAGTGGGAAGAAAAGCTTGAAAAACTAACGTTGCATACTATTGATGAAAATGTTACATCTATAGCTGGAGTTCCTTCCTGGACGCTTGTTCTAATTAAGTACATACTCAATTTTACAGGCAAAAAGAATCTGTTAGAAGTATGGCCAAACCTTGAACTTTTTATACATGGAGGCGTTAGTTTTACTCCTTACAGAGACCAATTCAATAACCTCATTCCTCCTGGATCAATGAATTATATGGAAACTTATAATGCTTCGGAAGGCTTTTTCGGGATTCAGGATAATCCTTTAAGCGATGACATGCTTCTTATGCTTGATTATGGCATTTTTTACGAATTTATCCCTCTTGAAAACATAAATGAAAAAAATCCTCCTGTTTACACCGTTAAGAATGTTGAACTTAACCGTCATTATGCCCTTGTAATTTCAACTAATTCAGGACTTTGGCGATATATTATCGGAGACACCGTATTCTTTACCTCTCTATTTCCTCATAAAATTAAAATTTCAGGTCGTACGAAGCATTTTATGAATGCCTTTGGAGAAGAGGTAATGGTTGATAATGCTGATAAAGCTCTTCAAATTGCCTGCAATAATACAGGTTCAAGAATCTATGAATATACTGCAGCTCCAGTTTACATGACCTCAACAGCCAGAGGAAGTCATCAATGGCTAATTGAATTTGAAAAACAGCCAGAAAACCTTGCGGTTTTTACAACAGCCTTAGACTCTGCTCTCAAATCTATAAATTCAGATTATGAGGCAAAGCGTTATAAAGATTTTGCACTTGAAATGCCTTTGGTTCATAACTTGAAAAAAGGCACTTTCTATCACTGGTTTCAGAAAAAAGGTAAATTAGGAGGACAGAACAAAATTCCCAGATTATCAAATAACCGAAACTATATTGAAGAATTATTAAATATTGAAAAAGAACTTTGATTTTAACGGAAAACGAAAATGTTTTTTCCTATTCTAACTAATTGATATTTTTATTGTTCATTTGGTACTAAGCCTATACTTGAACAAAACTACTGTATTTTTTATAAAATATTTCAAATGTTCAGATTACTGTTATTACTTGGATTTATACCTTTTTGCCTGAATGTTACCTCCCAATTTGAAAAGGTATTTTCTAAAAATCTCAGTTATTCTTGGTATAATTGTGACTCACATAAAACAGTTTATGCTATTTGTGGTTCAAAATTATTCAAGTATTCTCCACCCTATATAACTGAAAAAATATTTGATCTTGAAAAAGATGGACTTCCTAGCTATATTGATGTGAACAATTCAAATAAAATCGTCCTTTTCTACGAAAACTCACAAAAAATAATTCTGCTTGATTCTGCTCTTCATAAAATAGAACGTCCTTTTTACCTTGAAGAACTTGGACTATTTGAAATTTCAATGGTTTTTGTTTCTAATGATATGGGATTGTGGTTTTACAATTATTTAAATAATTCACTAACAAAATTAAACAGCAGTTTTCTACCCATAATGCCTTCAATAAACTTGAATCCTTATTTTCAACTGCCCCATGTTCCAAATTATATTGTATCATCTGCAGATAAAATCTATATTAACGTACCTTCCTATGGAATCCTTGTTATAAACCAGAACGGCATATATCTGACAGCAATTCAACTTCGGGGATTAGTTGATTTTCAGGTAGAAAATGATATCGTGTTTCACTATAGTGATAACACTATTTATTGTCACCAGATTAAAACTTTACAGGCCAGAAGAATTTACATTCCAGAGGAACCCCAATACTTTGAATGCCTGGTATTATAGAAATCAGATCATTGTATTTTCAAAAGAGGGTTTCTCTGTGTATAATCATGATATTAGTCCAACAGAGTAACCATCTCATATATTGAAGATAAATTTTGATAATGGGTTAATGCAAATTAACCAACTGAATAATTCAAATCCTCAATCTAAATACACATAATTTTTTTTAACTTTTAGTGCTCGGTTTATAGCAACAAATAATTTTATGTTTGTAATTTCGGAGAATAAAAAAGAAGAACATGGAGTCTCAACATAAGAAACAAAATATGCATATTGCAATTGCAGGTAATATTGGATCAGGAAAAACCACTCTCACCGCTCTTCTTGCAAAACATTACGGCTGGGAAGCACAATATGAAGATGTTGATGACAATCCGTATCTTAATGATTTCTACGAGGATATGCAACGCTGGTCCTTTAATCTTCAAATCTACTTTTTAAATAGCAGGTTTAGTCAAATTGTACAAATCAGACAATCAGACAAAACTGTTATTCAGGACCGTACGATTTATGAAGATGCATACATTTTTGCTCCTAACCTGCATACAATGGGTCTTATGGGTACCCGCGATTTTGAGAACTATTTTGCTCTTTTTAATCTAATGTCATCTCTTATTGAACCACCAGATTTATTAATCTATTTGAGGGCTAGCATACCAACCCTTGTTAATCAGATATCACGTAGAGGTAGAAAATATGAAAATAATATTCGTCTGGATTATCTGAAACGTCTGAATGAACGTTATGAAGCATGGGTAGAAACTTACAATCTTGGCAAATTATTAATTATTGATGCCGATAATTATAATTTTCCTGATCGGCCGGAAGATGTAAACGCTGTAATTGACAAAATCAATGCACAGTTACATGGATTATTTTAGCCTTGGAGAGATATAATTGAATTAATTAGGAATTGGATTATTCTCAATTGATTTAATTTCTCTTCTTAGCATTTCCCAGGTTGATTCACCCATTTTTGCTCCAATATCTTCAATTACTTTTGCTGCTAGTAAACTTCCAATTTCACCTGCCATCTTAAGAGATAAACCTTTCCCAAGACCATAAAGGAAACCAGCAGCATATAAATCCCCAGCGCCAGTTGTATCAATACTTTTTGCATTTCGCGCATTAACAGCAATAACTTCAGATCCGAATTTGATTAATGATCCCTTTGGACCTATCTTAATAATTGCCATTTCACACATTCCTGATAGTTCATCGAGGGCTTCTTCAGGGGATTTTCCTGTAAGTGCTTTGGATTCCTCTTCATTTGCAAAAACTATATCAACATATTCTGTTAAAATCTGTTTTAAAAAATCAACATTATCAAGTACAATGTTGTAACTAGCAAGATCTAGACATGTTTTAATTCCTAAATTTTTTGCCAAGCGAAGTGCTTTTTGGATTAACTCCTTATTCTGAACCAGATATCCTTCTATGTAGAAAAAATCATTTCCTTTAAATATATCAGCTGTAAGATCTTGAGCATCAAGCTCTACAGCAGCTCCTAGATAAGTGGCAAAAGTTCTTTCCGAATCAGGTGTAACGAGAGCAACTGCCCGTCCGGTTTCAGTTATTGAATTGAATAATATTGGTGCAATTCCACAATTTTTCATGTCCTTCTTAAAGAATTTACCCAATTCATCATTCCCGATTTTCCCAATAAAAGATGCTTCCACACCCAAATGAGCTAAACCATGAATCGTATTAGCCGCAGAACCACCTGAAGTTTTTTGTTTTGGTAAGCCAATAGTTTCATTATGAACATAACTCGACATCTCGTTGTCTACCAAGGTCATACTCCCTTTAGGAAGCTTAAATCTCTGAAGAATTGCATCATCTTTCAAACTCGTCATTATATCTACGAGGGCATTGCCCATTCCAAGAATTTTCATATGAAAATTTTAATAATATTTATTTTGGCAAATATATTGCATTATTAACTAAAAGCTATTAGTTTTGCGAGGCAAAATTCGAAGGAATAATGCAGTGTTTAAAATAGAATGAAATTCCTCAGTAGCTCAGTTGGTTAGAGCGGCGGACTGTTAATCCGTAGGTCGAAGGTTCAAGTCCTTCCTGAGGAGCTTTAAAAGCCAGAGAAAACCATACTCTGGCTTTTTTTGTTTTATCTTCCCTCTATAAACTTCATATGAATCCTCAGATATTAATCCCCAGTTGCTAATTATTTTAATGCTGCTTAGAAAAAGCCATTAGCATAACCATGTTCTGTAGATCTCTTAATCATTTCATGGATTCTTCTTTAGTAAGAAAGTTCGATAAGGTAACCTCCGTGTTTCCGAATATTAAATACCTCACCTGATTTGAAAATTAAATATTGCCCTTTTATTCCGCTGAGTAAACCTCCTATATCCGGCATTTTGTCTAAACTTAAACTTTTTATTTTAGAGGGATATTCAAGCACAGGATAATGAATTGAACTAATTTCATCAACGTCAAATGCAAAATTCTGATAATCGTTGTGTAATAGGCTTAAAGCTTTTTTCTTCTCTTCTTTTAGGTTAATGCCTTCTGAATCTTCCGAACCAAGCATTTTCCGCCAATTAGTTTTATCATGGAAGTGCTTTTTTAATGCAACCTCAATACAACCTGCAATATAACGATTCGGGGTTTTTGCTACAATAATTGCTCGTCCGGCACCTTGGTCTATCCATCGTGTTGGTTTTTGAGTATGCCTTGTAACGCCAACTTTAAGTCCACCGGAAACAGCCATATAAACATAATGGTCTATCAGGCAGTGATTTAAATCATATTCGGCATTCCTTGAAATTCCAATATGCGCCTGACAAAGTTCAGGACGTAGAACACAATCTTCGGTTTCCGGACTAGAAATGAAACAGGAATAACAATAACCCTGAGCAAATGAAGTTTTAGTAATCGTTCCGCAGCTAATACAATTAATCGTATTTTTAAAGCTTATCCTGATTTCATTCCCAATTAAATCGTTCATGTTTAAAGGAGAATCGGGAGTTTGAAGGAAATATTTTACAGGATCTGAATTTTCAGAACCCATTTTTCTTAGATTAAATATCAATGACATAAGAGGTTTTTTTGAAAGTAAAACTGTTTCTTTTATAATAACAATTAAAAATGGATAATTCCATCCACCCCTCCTATCCCCTGAATAAACCGGAGAAAAAGCAATTCATTAAATGTATCCTTCTGGCTACATATGAATCCCGCTATAGCAAATAAAAAAAGTGATGGCACCAAAACTGTCTTTCGACCTAATAAATCTGGAAGCATTCCTAAAATTGGAGTAAGAAATATCCCCCGTAATGTAAATGCTGTGATTAATAATCCAACTTGTTTGTTGTTTATTTTAAAATGTTCTATTATCAGAGGAAATGAAGTGGTAATGATTACCACACCCATTACTCCCATTAAAGTAAGTGCAAAAATTATCTGAAGATTTCTGCTCAGATATAGCTTAGAAACCGGTTTCAAGATTGTAGTAAAGTTTTCAGCATCATAATTAATCAATAAAACTTAAAATAAAAATTTAACCTCAGGTAAATTTCTGATTTTCATTAAAATTTTGACATTATTAAATTAAAATTGAATAAATATCGTAATAAACTATTCTATTAATTGTTTGATTATTTGCTCTTTATAAATTATTTTAAAATTATTTAGTACTATGTATTGCATGGTATTAATATTTTACCATATCTTTGCATTGTATTCTAATGGGTATAGGATAGTATTAAAATAAAATAACATGATACCAACAACATTAATTTTAACAGCAAGCTTTGTTTTTTTATCGCTCCCTACTGTGAATAACTATGACAGATTGGAGTTTAAAGAAAAACCAGTTAAAAACAATTCAAGTGTGAGTATTAATCTTCATATTGGCGATTCTTCAAAAGCATTAGGATTTGCTTCATATAGTCCAAATGTTAATGTGAAGAATTCTCTTCACTCTTCTCTAGCTGAACCTGCAGAACCTTTTACTGAAAATCCTATTGAATTGGAAGATTGGATGAAATATCCTAAAAAATGGAATAATAAAAATGAAATCTAAATCCGTAATATTATGAATGTTGAAAACGCAAAAGCTCAGATGAGGAAAGGCACTCTGGAGTACTGCATTCTGCTGATACTCGATAAAAAAGATGCTTATGCCTCTGACATTATTAATCAGTTGAAAGAAAATCATCTGATAGTTGTCGAAGGAACTCTTTACCCTCTATTAACGCGCCAAAAAAATGCAGCCTTGTTAAGTTATCGCTGGGAGGAATCTACTCAGGGTCCTCCGCGCAAATATTATGCGATCACTGAGATTGGCCGGGCTTACCTGAAAGAAATGGACAAAGGTTGGTCGGATCTTGTAGACACCATAAACTCTATTAAAGCAACTAAATAAATTAAAACATATACAAAATGAAAAAGGCACTAAAAATAAATCTGAGCGGTCAAATCTTTCACATTGATGATGACGCCTACGAAAAATTAAAAGTATATCTTGATACAATCAGCAGCCATTTCTCAAATGTAAATGAAAGTAAAGAAATATTATCAGATATTGAATCAAGAATTGCTGAACTGTTTCACGAACGTATGAGTGATGAAAACCAAGTAATTTCAATCAAAGAAGTAGATGAAGTAATTGATATTATGGGACGGCCAGAAGAAATTGCTGATGAAGATGAAGCATCCGGCGCACACAAGAATCGTGAACAACGCGCTAGCAGGAGACTTTACAGGGATCCTGAGAATGCTGCCTTTGGCGGCGTAAGCTCAGGATTAAGTGCATATTTTAACCTGGATGTATTACTTATCCGAATCCTTTTTGTAGTTCTTACACTTGTTGGTGCTGGCACCCCTGTATTGCTTTATATTATTCTCTGGATTGCTGTTCCTAGAGCTGAAACAGCTGCAGAAAAACTTGAAATGAGAGGTGAAAAAGTCACTGTTTCAAATATTGAAAAAGCTGTACGCGACGAATATGAAGACGTTAAGCAAAACCTCAATAGAGCAAGAAACTCAGATAGTTTCAAAAGAACCGAAGATGCCTTTACAAGAATTTTTGGTGCAATTGGAACAATTATTCTAGTGTTTTTTAAAGTAATTCTTGGGTTTATTGCATTTGGTCTTATTATAACGGGAATCGGTTTATTATTTGGAACTATAAGCTTTGTATTTTTTGGTGCTCATTTTTTACCCATTGGACCTAATGGAACCATTAACCACACTCTGCCTGAACTTATCCAACCGTTTGTAAACCCTGATAATGCCAGTGCGCTTTTAATTGCAGTAATGTTACTCTTACTTATTCCGATACTTTCAATTGTTTATGGATTATTCAAGGCTCTATTCCGTTTTAAAGGGAAAGACAGAGTATTAGGATTAGGCGCGTTTACTATATGGATTCTCGCATTGATTGCCGCCATTATGATACTTTATTATGAAGGGAGAAACTATAAGGACAGTGAAATAGTCTCAGATACAAAAGTCCTTAGTCTATTTACAAGCGACACACTTAACCTTTCAATAAACAATAATGAATTATCCAAATTGGATAGAGACAGAGATCCTAACTTTGATCATAAATGGTTCTTTTCCGATGACTTGGATAGCTTTTACGGAGATATTGATGTAAACGTTAGAAAATCAACGGATAGCGATTTCAAAGTAAGAGTCGAGAAAACAGCCAGAGGTATTGATAATGATGCGGCCCGCGAACTGGCTCAGAAAATAAACTATAGCTTTTCTCAAAATGAATCTGCTCTGGTGTTAAATCCATATTACTTGATTGAAAAAGAAGGCCCTTGGAGAGCTCAGTCAGTGGCGATTACAGTATATGTTCCCCTTGGAAAATTCATAAAATTTGATAGAAACACTGAAGATTTTTTAGGTTGGATACATAACACAGAAGATTTTTCCGATTGGGAAGTTGCAGGAAAAACAATGACAATGAAAGAAGAGGGACTCGCATTGCCAAAATAGCATCAAACAATACTATCTGAAAAAAGCACCCTTCAATACCGGAGGGTGCTTTTTTTCAGTTAAATCGTCTCAATTTAAGAAGTAAATTGAAATTTCATTTTGCAAAACTAAAATCCGGAATTTTTTTATAAATTTGTCGCGCCATTAAAAATCCAAATTACCGGATTCATAAAATTGTCCCGTGGTGTAATTGGCAACACGTCTGATTTTGGTTCAGAAGAGTTCTGGTTCGAGACCAGACGGGACAACATTAAACAGAGCGAGAGTGAGCGCGTGAGCGGACACTCTCGTTTTATTTTTTCAAAACTCACACTCACTTTAAAGTGAAATGTCGAAAAGCTTTGAACTTTTCATTTAGTAAAGGAAAAAGGTAGTATTATATTTATCAACCTTGGATTATCAATATAATTCCCAAATAATTCATAATACATCAATTAATCCTCCCAAGTTGATAATGCTCACCACTAAACTGTTTATTCCATAAATGAAGTATTCTCCCTCCTTTAACTGCTTCAAACCAAGATTTGAAATTGGATACTTTTGAGTTTTGATCGGTAGTTATTACTTCCCATTCGTTTACACCATAGCTGCCGTTTTCTTTCTCATTTATATAACCTACGCTTGATACAGATTTAAAATCCGTTAAATAAATGCTGCTATTATAAAAAGTATATTTCAAATTGGAGACTACAATGTTCATTCCTGCATAATCGCCAGAACTAACGAAATAATATTGGGTAAATGCTCCGCTTCCTTCCTGCCAAGTCCCAATGAGGTCGTTTTTACCAATGGCAAAATAGTTGTAACTATACATATTTTCGATGGATTCTATTGTGGGAAACTTCTGTTGAAATTCTGATTTTGTATCGGATGTTACTTCATAACCGTAGGCTGTACCATTAACTGTTTTCACCCAAAAACTTAAAAATTTAATATTACCGGTTGCTTTTTCAATTACATCGGCTTCCATGTAATAATAAGGGAAATTAAGTGCGCTATAATTATAGGAATATAAGTTTGTGACTGTATACCGATCAGCGGCAAGGAGATTCCAGAAATTGTTAATTATATCCTGCCTTAATTCGTCATTGAGAGTAATCCCATAATGAAGCAAAACCGTTGTACCCGAATTACTTACTTCAACAAAGTCTTCCTTTATAATTGAATTCCACCCATCATTAAAATTGGTAACTGAAAAAGTATATCCTGTAAATACCCCGGGTTGTTGCGTTGAGTCGCCTTTATCCTTTTCAAAAGATAATAAAAAAGGCATCGTAAAAACAAATAAGGCAATAAAACGAAATATCAAGTTCGGTAATTTCATAGAAAGTTGTTTAAGTGAAATAATTTTGCGTTCGAGATTTTAGAAATCCTTAAATCCGCAAAAGCCTTGTTAACAAAATCCATCAAAACATTGTGTATAAATAATTTACACAACGTTTTGATGGTTGAAAAAGTTCACCTATTTTAGTGCTTGCAAACAAACAAAATAGGAATAATAAATTTTTCA
>JBBQAQ010000051.1:0-19173 GCA_038316435.1 Bacteroidales bacterium
ACGAATGATTCCAATAGCCTATATACGAGAATGGCGTAATCTTGTCCCCTGGCAGGAAACCGATATGATTGAGCAAGACCTGGTAATATGCAAGGCATTGGTTGAAATATTCAATGATCCATTCCTTTCCGAAAATTTAGCTTTCAGGGGAGGAACTGCAATTCATAAATTATTTCTTAATCCACAACCACGATATTCTGAGGATATAGACCTCGTTCAGGTGAAATCTATGCCTATAAAGGAGACTATTGTAAAGTTGCAACAAAGGCTTGCATTTTTAGGGGTACCCGATATTAGACAAAAGGCAAATAACAATACCCTTGTGTTCAAATTCAATTCAGAAAGTATGCCGGGTACCGTCCTTAAATTGAAAGTGGAAATTAATTGCAGAGAGCATTTTTCAGTTTTCGGATTAAATGAAATGGGATTTTCGGTTAATTCTGAATGGTTTACCGGAAGTTGCACCCTTAAAACCTATTCGATTACAGAACTTTTAGGTACAAAATTAAGGGCTCTTTACCAACGAAGAAAAGGCCGTGATTTATATGACCTACATAAAGCATTGAGCAGCATTGAAATTGATGCCAACCAAATTCTTGAATGTTACAGAGCTTATATGAAGTTCTCAGTTTCTCAACCACCATCCAGAAAACAATACCTTCGGAATATGGAAGAGAAGATCCTCGATGATGAATTTCTGGGAGATACAAAAGCTTTGCTCAGGCCTGATGAGAAATACGACCCAATTGTAGCATGGGAAAGGGTAAGAATGGTGTTAATTGAGAATATTTGAGTTGATTAAGAGTTGAAATATGCTTAAAATTGAGTTAATTATTAATTGAACCAAGCAATTGAAAGCTAAAAATTGATTAAAAAAGCAAACAAATGAGTTTAACCCGTTACCATGCTAAATATTTTGCCTATGAACTAACAAAAAGATGTTCATCTGATAATATCCAAAAGTTAGCTTCTACCCTGGTTGATGCACAAGTTGACCTTAATCCCCATCAGGTAGAAGCGGCCTTATTTGCTTTTCGATCTCCCCTATCGAAAGGTGCAATCCTGGCTGATGAAGTTGGATTAGGTAAAACAATTGAAGCAGGACTGGTAATTTCGCAAAAATGGGCTGAACGGAAAAAACGAATCCTGATTATCACTCCTTCAAATCTTCGCAAACAATGGAGTCAGGAATTACAGGATAAATTCTTTTTGCCCTCTGTGATTTTAGAATCAAAATCATTCAATAATTATATAAAGGGTAAGAACCATAATCCTTTCGTTCAGGATTCCATAGTTCTTTGTTCTTATCAATTTGCCCGGACTAAAGAAGACTATATACAAATAGTAAATTGGGATTTGGTTGTTATTGATGAAGCCCACCGTTTGCGAAATGTTTATAAAAGTTCCAATAAAATAGGTAACTCAATAAAGAAATCTTTACAAGAACGAAATAAAATTTTACTTACAGCCACCCCTTTACAAAATTCATTACTCGAATTGTATGGTTTGGTTAGTATTATTGACGATTACGCATTTGGAGACCTAAAAAGCTTTCGTTCACAATACAGCAGGGTAACCAATGGAACGGACGAGAATACTTATAATGAACTTAAAGAACGACTAAAACCAATTTGTAAACGTACACTCAGGCGACAAGTTCTGGAATACATCAAATATACTAACCGTACAGCAATCGTCGAAGAATTTTATCCTACCGAGGATGAACAAAGATTGTACGATTTAGTGTCTGAATATCTGCAACGCCCTAATTTATTTGCCCTGCCTCCAAGTCAAAGGCAATTAATGACACTGATATTACGTAAACTTTTAGCATCATCAACTTATGCCATTTCTGTTACACTCGAAGGTTTGGCCGGAAAACTTGAAAGTATTATCCTTAATCACGAAAATCCTGCTACAATAGTTGAAACAATCGCCGAAGATTACGAAACCTTTGATGAACTAAAGGATGAATGGCTTGATGAAGATAATAGTATTGAGAATTCTGAGAAAGAATACTCAATAGAAGATATTGCAGCGATAAAAAAGGAAATTGAGAACCTGAAAGAATTTGAAAATCTCGCAAAATCCATAGTAAAAAACTCGAAGGGTGAAAAACTAATTACAGCCCTCGAAACTGCATTTGCAAAAGCTACTGAACTGGGTGCAGCCCGAAAAGCAATAATTTTCACCGAAAGCACTCGCACACAGATTTATTTGAAATCTATACTCGAAAACAAAGGCTATACGGGGAAAATTGTTTTATTCAATGGCTCTAATAATGACCCTGAATCTAAACAGATTTATAAAAACTGGATAGCACGATACAAGGATACCGACCGGATTACAGGTTCTAGAACTGCCGATATGCGAGCTGCTTTAGTTGATTGTTTCAGGGAAGATGCTGCTATAATGATCGCTACCGAAGCCGCTGCCGAAGGTATCAACCTTCAATTTTGCTCACTTGTAGTAAACTATGATATGCCCTGGAATCCGCAACGTATTGAACAGCGAATAGGTCGTTGCCATCGTTACGGGCAAAAATATGATGTGGTGGTGGTCAACTTCCTAAATAAAGCAAATGCCGCAGATGTGAGAGTTTATGAATTATTACACGATAAGTTTAACCTTTTTAGCGGTGTTTTCGGAACAAGCGATGAAGTGCTGGGGAGTATTGAAAATGGTGTTGATTTTGAAAAGCGAATTGCACGGATTTATCAGGAATGTCGAACACTTGATACTATTCAGGCTTCATTTGATGTACTACAAAGGGAACTCGAATCTCAAATCACAAACGAAATGAATCAAACCCGTCAAAAATTGCTAGAAAATTTTGACGAGGAGGTTCATGACAAGCTTCGTATTAGCTTTGATGAAAGCCGGGAATACCGTTCTAAATATGAACAATGGCTTTGGCAACTCACCCGGTACTACTTAAATGACTATGCAGATTTCTCCGAAAATGAATATACCTTTACGCTTAGAGAAAATCCGTTCCCATCTGAAAAAATCCATTCCGGCCCATATCGAATCGGTAAAAACATAGAGGATGCAAATGTTTACCGTATCCATCATCCATTGGCCGCAAAAATTATTGCACAATGCAAAAACTTGAAATTGGAAGAAAGGGTATTAGAATTTGATTATGCCGGATCTGGTAAGTTAATTTCGATTCTCACACCATTAGTAAACCATTCGGGGTGGTTGTTAGCCTCAAGTCTTACTATTACATCTTTTGACACTGAGGATTATGTTGTGCTTTCGGGCATTACAGATAGTGGAAAACTTTTAGATACTGACCAATGCCAAAGATTATTTTCTTTACCAGGAAAAGAGACTGAACTCAGGAAGAATGCTGATTTGGAAGGAGTAAAGAAAGAGTTGAATACGCAATTTGAAAAAGCAAAATCAGTAATTCTTGATGATATAGGTTTACGAAATGGGAATTATTTCGAAGTTGAACTTGAAAAACTTGATAAATGGGGCGAAGACAAACGAAGCTCTCTCAAATTAACCCTTAAAGAACTCGACGACCAAATTAAAAACCTCAAAAAAGAGGTTCGCCTTGCGCCTAACTTGCCCGAAAAACTAAAATTAGAAAAGGAAAAACGCAAACTTGAAACCGAAAGGGATGAGGCTTGGAAAGAGTACGACAATGCAGCTAAAGATATTGAAAAGAACAAAGACAAGTTGATTGATGAAATTGAAAAAAAGCTCGAACAATTAATGCATCAAAAAGAATTATTCTTAATACGATGGAGTTTAATTTAGCCTATGAGTAATATAAACAAAGCAGTTGCCGAAGAAATAGTAAAGCAACTAGAAGATGCCAAATTGATTGTAACCGATGAAAAAAACATCGAAAATCAAATTACTAATGGCACAATAAGGGAAAATGATTGGAAATTATTATTTGAACAGCAAATAAGAAACCTTGAAAAATTAGCTGAAAGTGAAACTAAATAGCCTACATATCAATGCTTTTAGAGGAGCTACAAAACCTATAACTCTAAATTTTAGCCAGGATAAGCGCATTACTTTAATTTATGCTGAAAATGGTAATGGCAAATCATCAATTGCCGACGCTTTTGCTTGTTTATGCACTGATGGCTATGGCTCTTTAGATGACAAATCAAATAAAGATTTTTCATTTTTAAAATCATTAGGTGCAAAACCAAGCGATTTACTTATTGAATTAAAGACAGATATACAAACATTTAAAGCAACTCTCTCTGCTACTTCAAATAAAATAATCAAATCTCCTAATACTGATTTGCCAAAATTAGAAGCCCTACGTAGAGCTCAGATTACTTCATTCATCGAAGACGCACCTTCAGAACGTTACAAAGTATTGTCATCTTTTATTGAAGTTTCAAACATTCAAAAAGCAGAAGCAGAATTAAAAAAACTAATTGCTTCTTTAGTCAGTGATTTAGGTCAAAACACTAAAAGTTTAACTGATGCGAATCACACCTTGAATGATATTTGGGAAAAAGAGGAAAAACCTCTAAATGCTATAAAAGAATGGGTTCTTTCTGAGATTAAAAAGGACAATTCAAAACTCATAACAGAGCAGCAAGTAAATAAAAACGTTTTACAAATATGGAATACGCTTCAAACAACTGTTTCAAATATAAAAGTTGAAAAAGATAAATATACCATTGCTCTAAATAATTTCAATTTAGCCGAAAGCAATCTAAAAGAATATCAGGTTAAAAATGCTAATGCTGAAGTTAATCTGCTTTCTTTATTGAATGAGACTAAAGCTTTTCTAATATCAAAGACAAATATTGATAAATGTCCTGTCTGTGAAAAGGAAAATGACAAGGAACTACTATTAAAAAATGTCAATGATAGAATTGCAAAAATGCAAGAACTTAATAAAATTACTCAGGCCATAAAAAGTACAAAAGATTTAAAAAATGGCTTGCACAATAGGCTGCAATCACATATTGAACCTTTTAATAATCAAATAATTGCTTTAAAAAAAGCCTCAATATTATTAACTGATTTCAATTTCACTAATCTGTTTACATCAATAATAGAATCGAACGATACAAAAGATAATTACAAGGAGTTTTTAAATATTAAGCAGCAACTAATAATCGAATTTGAAAAATTATTGAAACACAATGAATCTATAAACAAATCGGTTATTTTACAAAATTCCATTAAATCAAATTATGACAGCATTACTAAACTATCAAAAAAGTGTAAGGAATTAGAGAAATTATTAAATCAAGCCAAAGCAGCTTTAATACTCATAGAAAATATCCGTAAAAACTTTGTAGATAGTGAATTAAGTTCAATTTCCGGAGAGGTTGAAAGAATGTACCAAACTATCCATCCAGATGAAGGTTTGGGTAACGTAAAACTTTTCTTAAACCATAGTTTTCAAGGTTCTCTAAACTTAACAGCCAAATTTCATACTGTCGATGATATAACGCCTCAATCTGTTTATAGTGAATCCCATTTAGACACATTGGGCATTTGCATTTTTATAGCACTAGCCAAGAAAGACAGTAACAAGGATGTTATTCTTATTTTGGATGATGTTGTTATGTCTGTTGACGAAAGACATTTAGACAGAATAATTGAATTAGTTCATAGCGAGTCAGTCAATTTTGCTCATATCCTAATTTCAACACATTATCGTCCATGGCGTGAACGATACCGTAACAACCGAGCTCCAAATTCTAATGTTCAATTTATTGAGTTAAGGAGTTGGTCGAAGGAAAGAGGCATTACACAAGCTAAACCTCAATTAGTTCTCGATGAAATAAAATTCTATTTGGCTGCACCTGAAAACTTTCATAGAGAAAACCTTGCAGGAGTATCGGGTCGGTTTTTAGAGGCAATTCTCGACTTTCTTTCTTACAATTTCCAAAGTAAATTAAGGCGTAAGGCAGCCAATGATTATGCTCTAAGTGAACTTTTAGATTGCCTTTCAAAGGAATTAATTAAAGAACTAAAAGTTCAGAAAATGGAATTGTTACCAGACGGTAAGTTTAGTACAACTATCTATACTGAAGAAATATATTTAAAACCAATAATTGATAACATTAAAAACCTGAAAGCAATTCGCAATCAGGTTGGCGCTCATTTTACTTTTGATGGTGCATTAGTTGGTGATAGTGATGTTGAAGATTTTGCTACCGCAACTATTCAATTAGCTGAATTATTAATTTGTCCTAAAAATGGTAATTTACCCGATAGAAATAAATCAGGTTCATACTGGGAAACAAAAAGTGGTTCGATTCACCTTTTCCCATTGATTGAACCCTAAAAAAATTATTTTATATATGGAAGAGCTAGAAAAACTCAACATTCAATCAATGGATATTAAGCAACAACAAATAGAAAAGCTTAAAACGCTTTTCCCCGAAATATTTACCGAAAGCAATAAAATTGACTGGGAACGTTTAAAACTCACACTGGGCGAAGATATTGACACTGGCAAAGAACGTTTTGGAATGAACTGGCCGGGCAAAACCGACTGTTACAAAACCATTCAACAACCAAGTATAGCCACATTAATTCCGGCAAGAGACGAAAGCATTGATTTTGATAAAACTCAAAACTTATTTATCGAAGGCGATAACTTGGAAGTATTAAAATTGCTTCAAAAGAGTTATTTGGGAAAAATCAAAATGATATATATTGACCCGCCTTACAATACTGGCAACGATTTTATTTACCCTGATAATTATACTGAAAACCTGCAAACTTATCTTGAATATACAGGGCAAGTGGATAATGAAGGCCGTAAATTTGGCACCAATACTGATACAGATGGCCGTTTTCATAGTAAATGGATGAATATGATGTACCCTCGTCTTTTCTTAGCTAAAAATTTATTGAAAAAGGACGGGGTAGTTTTTATTTCAATTGATGATAATGAGGTGCATAACTTACGGATGTTATGTAATGAGATTTTTGGGGAGGAGAATTTTGTAGCTAATGTAGTTTGGGAAAAGAAATTTGCCCCTTCAAATGATGCTAAATGGTTTTCAGATAATCATGATCATATTTTAATTTATTCAAAAGCCAAAGAAATTTGGAGACCTATTTTGCTTGATCGTTCACAAGAGGCGATTGATAGATATAAAAATCCAGATAATGATTCAAGAGGAGTATGGGTTTCTGGAGATATGACGGTTAAAACATATAATGCTCAATATGATTATGAAATAACTACACCTTCAGGGAGAAAAGTGAATCCTCCAAATGGTGTTTGTTGGAGGTTTTCAAAAGAAAAGCTTAAAGAATTAATGGCAGATAATAGAGTTTGGTTTGGGGAAAATGGAGATAATGTCCCTAGAATAAAAAGATTTTTAACAGAAGTTAAAGACGGCATAACGCCTTTAACAATATGGTTTCACAAAGATGTTGGTCATAATCAAGAAGCTACTCAAGAATGCAGGAAATTATTTGAAGGTAAACAGTATTTTGATACACCAAAACCTACTAGATTATTAAATAGAATACTAAGTGTTGGTTCAAATGACAACGATATTATCCTTGACTTTTTTGCTGGCTCCTGCACCACGGCTCATGCTGTATTAGATTTAAACAAAGAAGACGGCAGCAACCGCAAGTTTATTTGTGTACAGCTACCCCAGGTAATTGAAGAGGATAGCGAAGCCGCTAAAGCTGGGTACAAAAACATTGCAGATATAGGCAAAGAGAGAATAAGACGTGTTATTAAAAATATAAAAGAACCCAAAGAAACACCTCTAAACAAGAAAACCGAAAACAAGCAAGCAACATTGGGCTTAGATTTGGGTGAAAATTCGATAGGCTGGGCAATAATTAATAATGAAGATTCACAACCAACACAATCAAAGAATTCGCTCGACTTAGGTTTCAAAGTATTCAAGCTTGCTCCTTCTAATTTCAAAGTATGGAATAGTAATATTGAAAAAACATCCGAAGCTGTGCAGCTTGCCATGCAAATGCACACCGAGCATATCAATGAACAAGCTACACGGGAAGCTTTACTATACGAGATACTTTTAAAATCGGGTTTTGAACTGACTACTGCTATTGAAAAACTAACCATCGAAGGCAAGACGGTATATAGTGTTTCCGAAGGCCAGTTGCTCATTTGCCTCGAAAAAGAAATAACCCACGAACTTATCAAGGCTATAGCCCAAAGTCAACCCGTTCGTGTTGTTTGCCTCGATGAAGGTTTCAGGAATAACGACCAGCTAAAAACCAATGCAGTGCAGATAATGAAAAGCAAAGGAGTTGTTAAATTTCAAACGGTATAGTTATGTCGTTGAAGGAAAATGTTGTAACAGATTACAAAAGTCTCAGAAAGGTGAATTCCGGCGATGCCGGTTTCAAAGACTTGGCTATTACTGCTGTGAGTTTTGCAAATGCACAGGGAGGTAATATTATTATTGGCATTGAAGACAAAAACAAGGTTCCGCCGTTAAATCAAACAATTACAGATGAATTGGTAAATAATACTGTAACTCGCTTACGTTCCTTATGTTTTAATGTCGGTTTGGTAGCCAACGATATTGATGTTCATCCTAATGGTTCTCAATATTTCAGCTTAACAATTCAACCAAGCTTAAAATCAATTGCCACTACTTCGGATGGCAAGATTTACATTCGGGTAGGTGATCAATGCCAGGCAGCACGCAGTGAAGATATTATCAGGATTTCCAGCGAAAAAGATGCATTTCAGTGGGAATTACAGTCTCGAAACATTACAATTGACCAAAAACAAAAAGAAAATGTAAGCTGGTTTGCCAATGAAATTCGATTGTCTGACAGGGTAAAGCAGCACGTAAAAGAAATGTCGGAGGTTGAAATCTTGGAGCATTATAACCTTTTTGAAAACAATCAGTTTACAAACCTTGGTATTTTATGGCTTGGCACTGCATCACAACGTAGCAGACTTTCATATCCGCTTACCATTCAATATATTGTTTACGACGAATTGGAAAATAAAGTACGTAAAGAGGATTGGCAGGATTATACATTGAATCCGAAGCAACTTCTATCTGACATTGAGAAAAAAACTATTGAGTTAACATATTACGATGAGTTTCCACAGGGGCTGTTCCGGAATAAAATACGACATTACGATGAAAGGTTAGTCCGTGAATTGTTAATAAATGCTATTGCCCATAAGAGCTATACAATTTCAGGTGATATTTTTATCAAAGTATATCAAGATCGGCTTGAAATAAAAAACCCGGGAGGTTTGCCATTGGGTATTACAAAGGATAATATCTTACATGTAACAAGCCGTCGAAATCCGCATTTAATTAGAATTCTTCACGATTTAAAATTAATGGAAGGAGAAGGAACCGGTTATAATTTAATTTATGAAATCAGTAGCCGGGATGCAAAGGCATTTCCAACCTTGATATCTGAATATGACTCCACTACAGTTATTCAATATTCAAAAATTCTCGATGAGGAAGCAATTCTATTAATTGATTTTATAGCAAAAAACTACCAGCTATCACAAAAGGAATATATAGTTTTAGGTATTGTTGCACGCCATAAGAAAATCCTCACAACTACATTAACTAAAGAACTACAACTTTCCGACGAAGACCGCTTACGTTCTTATGTCAGCAAGTTATTAGATAAAGCAATTCTCATAAGTCGGGGAATAAAAAAAGGCACGGAATATTTAATTAACCCAAAGCTTATTGCAAGTTCAAAAATCAATATTAAACCTACCCTGAAGGTTATTGAGCCACACCGTTTGGCTGCTTTGATAGAGGAAGACCTTAAACTATATCCCAACAGTAAAAGTGCAGATATTCAAAAAAGACTAGCGGAGTTATCAATTGAAGAAATACGGAAGTGTTTACTGAAAATGGGAAAGGAAGGTAGAATTGAATCTTCTGGTATGAAGAAGACCAAAATTTATCGATTGGTTAAAAAAAATTAAATGAAAATTAAATTCATATATTAAATAAGTCTTTATTTCAGATTGTCAATTATTTAAGCTTACATAAAGCAATAATTAAGAATAATGAAACTCAAATTTGATAGCTCCCAGGAATTCCAATTACAGGCCATTGCCAGTATCGTTGATTTGTTTGATGGTCAGCCTTTAAACAAAGGTGATTTTACCATTACCGAAACAATGGATTTAGTAGGCAGTCAGGTTCAAACCGAACTGGGTATTGGCAATAAGCTACTTATAGAAATTGAAACACTGCATAAAAACCTGCATAAAGTCCAGGACAGTAACGAACTGGATTTTACTTCACTGGAAGCTTTTCAGGAAAATGGTCTGAACTTCACCGTTGAAATGGAAACAGGCACTGGTAAAACGTATGTTTATCTTCGTACCATTTTTGAATTAAGTAGTAAATACGGTTTTAAAAAATTTATAATCGTTGTTCCCAGTGTGGCTATTCGTGAAGGTTCGTTAAAAAACATCCAGATAACCGAAGACCATTTTAAAGCCCTCTACAACAATATCGAGTTCGAATATTTTGTTTACGATTCCCGAAAGGCAAACAGGTTAAGGCAATTTGCTACAAGTAACCAGATTCAGGTCATGATTATTAACATTGATGCGTTTCGTAAGGACTTTTCCGAAAGCGAAGATGATCGAAAAAGCAATGTTATTTACAAGGAAAGTGATAAGCTATCAGGCCGTAAACCAATAGAATTTGTTCAGGCAACGCAACCAATTGTAATTATTGATGAACCTCAAAGCGTTGACAATACACCCAAAGCACAGGAGGCAATTAAAACACTTAATCCACTTTGCATTTTTAGGTTTTCTGCTACACATCGTAATCTCTATAACCAGGTGTACAAACTCGACCCGGTAAAAGCCTATGAATTGCGCCTTGTAAAACAAATTGTGGTTGCTTCAGTTATGGGTGCAAATTCCAATAACGATGCTTACGTAAAACTCCTAAAAGCCGATAATAAGAAAGGAATTACCGCAGATATTAACATTCATTGCAATACCGATAACGGAATTAAAGAGAAAAAAGTTAAGGTAAAGCAAGGGGCTGATTTATTTACTCTTTCCAATGAACGGGAAATATACCGGAATGGCTATGAAATAACTGATATTAGCGCAGAACCGGGCAATGAGTTCGTTGATTTTTCAAACGGAAAGCGGTTAATGCTTGGTCTTGAAATGGGCGGTATTAAAGAGGATTTAATGGAAGTACAAATCCGAAACACCATTCAGCGCCATTTAGACAAAGAGTTACAAATGAAAGACAGGGGAATAAAAGTATTGTCGCTGTTTTTCATTGACAGGGTTTCAAATTATCGGTCTTATGATGAAGAAGGAAAACCGCAAAAAGGCAAATTTGCATTTTGGTTTGAAAAACATTATAACGAACTCATTATGCTTGATAAATATTCTGCATTAATTAAGTTTCCAGTAGAGCAGGTACACGATGGTTATTTTTCACAAGATAAAAAAGGAGTACTAAAAGACACCAACGGGGTAACTCAGGCTGATGACGATACATATTCATTGATAATGAGAGATAAAGAAAAACTACTTTCTCTCGATGAACCCTTAAAATTTATTTTCTCACACTCGGCATTACGGGAAGGTTGGGACAATCCAAACGTATTTCAGATATGTACACTGAATGAAACCAGAAGTAATTTGAAAAAACGACAGGAAATTGGTCGGGGGCTTCGCCTTCCTGTAAATCAAAACGGCGAAAGAGTATTTGATGATAACCTGAATAAACTTCATGTTATAGCAAATGAAAGCTATGATGATTTTGCCCGGTCACTGCAATCGGAATATGAAGAAGAATGTGGGGTAACCTTTGGTAAAATTCCTCAAACCGGATTTTCTAAAATTATACAACTCATTGATAATACTGAAATTGTTTTAGGCCGTGAAAAGTCACAGGAAGTATGGGAACAACTAAGATCGAATGGTTTTCTCGATGACAATGGTAAAATAAAGCCAATATTTGATATTAAAAAGTCCGGCTTCACACTTGGGCTATCAGATGAATTTAAACCAATTGAAGCGGATATAATTAGCATTATTCAATCATACCAGATAGAACGTCATATCAAAAAGGACGAAGAACCTCAAAAACTTAAAATAAACAAGCAGGTATTCCTTGACAAAGAATTCGAGGAACTTTGGAACAAAATTAAATTTAAAACAACATACCAGGTAGTTTACAGTACGGATGAGCTAATAACCAACTGCATGAAGTCAATTAGGAATATGGAGAAAATTGAAGCAGTAGGTGTAACATACAAAGAAGCCGAACTGGAAATAGAAAACAAAGGGGTCGTTGTACAAGAAACACGAAGCAATTACTACAAGGTTGCACATAAGGGTGGGTTACCGGATATAATTGCCTACCTGCAAAAGGAAACAGAACTCACTCGTAAAACGCTGGTGCAAATAATCTCAGGGAGCGATAGACTATCGGAATTCATTATAAATCCACAGAAATTCATGGACGCTGCTGCAAATATCATCAATAATGAATTGCATCGGCTTATTATTGCAGGTATTAAATACGAAAAAATAGCTTCTCAGGAGTGGAGTATGCGTTTGTTTGAAGATGAAGAAATAATGAGTTATCTCACAAATCGTTTAGAAGTTAACAAATCTGTTTACGATGCAGTGGTATATGATAGCGAAATAGAATGTAAATTTGCTAAAGAGCTGGATAAAAGGCAGGATATTAAGCTTTTTGTGAAACTCCCCAGCTGGTTTAAAGTAGAAACTCCTATTGGGACTTACAATCCGGATTGGGCTATCGTAAAGCACGAAGAAAGTAAAATATACCTGGTACGTGAAACCAAAGGCACAAAGGACTATGAGAAGCTTCGTAATTCCGAGGCTGATAAAATTAAATGCGGACGTAAACATTTCGATGCTTTAAATATTAATTTTGAAGTAGTTACTAATGCAAGTGAAATATAGAAAATGCAAAAACTTTCTGAAATAGTAAAGCAACCCGAAAGTCGTAGCATTACCAAGGAACAAATTGGTGAGTATATTTCGGCAATGAGCAATGGCACTGCTATTAACAATAATCCGTTTAGTTATTTGGTTTGGTGAGTTAGGAATATTGCTGAAGCATAATTAATTATTATAACTATGACAATAGATGCAACAAAAAACAATCTTTTTCTTGAAGGAGTTGACGAACTACCTAATTGGGAAAAAGAAAAGAAAGGCATTCAGAAAATAAAAGTTCTTTTGAAAAGTTATTTGGAACTTGATAATGTAAGTTTCCTTTTTGGTGCTGGTTCTTCAATGAATATAGGTTCTATTTCAATTGCGAATATTCCAAAAAAAATTGAAGATGACATTAAAGCCACAACTATTGACATCAATGGAATACCAACTCCTAATTTGCTTAATGCTGAATTTATTTCAATAGTTAGAGATTTACAGAAAGAAAATCCTGAGAAGAGAAATGCAAAAGGAGAGATTGAATATTCACTAGAAAAACTGTTAAACTATTTAGTCGCACAAGAATATATTCTTGACATTAACCCAACAGCAGTAAAGCACAAGCATCTTTTAGATTTAATAAAAACTATAAAGCAAGGACTATTTGAATTGTGCGATATTGAAAAATTGCCTAATCCAAGCTGGTTAGGTGGTGAAGAAAAAACAAACCTTGACAAAAACAAATCATACTATCACGAAAAATTTGCAAAGAAAATTTTGCAAAGGCCTTTAAATCTGAAACGGGCAAATGTTTTTACAACAAACTATGATTTAGCTTTTGAATATGCTTTTGATAAATTAGGAGTAAATTTTATCAGTGGCTTTTCGGGTTTTCAAAAAAGAACATTCAAACCAGAGGCATTTGAATATGATTTATTTTTCCCTGGTTCAACAACACAAGGCAAAGTTCAAAGAATAGAAAAGGTTTTACGCTATTACAAAATCCACGGTTCGCTTACTTGGATAAAAGAGCAACCTTCTGAAAATAATGTTTACGGAATTTCAGAAGTGCCCATAGAAATTGTTCGTGAGAAAAAAGATTATACGAACATTATGATTTATCCGACCACTGCAAAAAAATCTTTCACTTTAGATTTTCCTTATTCTGAATTATTCCGACAGTTCTCCGCCTCAATTTCACAACATCAATCCGTTTTAGTTACATACGGTTATTCGTTCAGCGATGAACATATCAATGACATTATTTATCAGGCATTGACAATTCCTTCCTTCACTTTAATCATTATTGACTTTAACGGGACAAACGAGAAAGATGCTTTAAAAATTAACAAAGAAATTAAGAAACTAAAAGATTTAAAAGACCCACGGGTAATAATTCTTCAAGGTGAGCAACTTGGAAGTTTCTCATTTTTTGTTGAACAACTTTTACCTGACTTGATTGAAGTAAACACTTATGAAAGAATTGCCGAAACATTAAAAAATCTTTTTGGAAAATATGATGTTACCCCAGTTGCATCTGTAACACCAGTAGTATGAGCGAAAGAAAAATAGGTAAAGTAATTTCCGTAGATAGTTTTCGTGTTGTTGTGCAACTCGATGAAGATCTGAAAAGCTTATACAAAAGTGGGTTCAATGACATTTATGAAATTGCAAGAATAAATTCATATTTGATTATTCCTGTAGGTGCTGATAGAATTGTGGCTATTGTAACACGAGTGAAAATTCAGGATGAAACCGAAATTGAAAAGACAACTGGTTTTATCACTTTACCAAAAGCACAGAGATATTTAGTTGCTACAATGATTGGAACTATTGAGAATGGTAGAGATTATTTACAAGGCGTTTACAATTATCCAATTCTTGATAATCCTGTTTGGTATGTGGTAAAAGATGATTTGGATAAAATTTTTGACACAGCACCAAAAGAGGCAATTGATTACAGCAAAGATTATTTTTTACCAATCGGTACATCCCCTGCATTTTCCGACTATCAAATAAAAATAAACCCAGATAAATTTTTCGGGAAACATGCAGCAGTATTGGGGAATACAGGTTCCGGTAAGTCTTGCACAGTAGCTTCAATTTTGCAAAGTCTGTTTGCTTTTGAATTCAAAGATGGTAAGCGATTACAAAATGCGCACTTTATAATCTTTGACACAAACGGAGAATATAAAAGGGCATTCGTTGGTGAGAAAGATACGAATGAATATAAGGACAAAGAATTGGCAAACGCAATCTGCATTAACAAGAAAGGATTGAAAGTTCCATTTTGGTTTATGAGTTTTGATGATTTTGAATTTCTATTTGAACCAAGTGCAAAAACTCAAACACCGATTCTAAAAAGAGCAATTGGGTTAGCCAAAAACACGCAACAAGTTGCGGGACAACCAGTATTAAGTAAGTTTTTAGAAAGAGGAGTTAGCGATTTAATTGACATTTCACCTGATGAATTAAAAAAGAAGAAATGCACTCAAAGCTACGGAAATTGGGTTTACAGTGCAACCAATGAAGTTTTAGATTTAGGGAACGCCATTAACCCAAACGGCAGTCAATTAATTACTGACATTAAACTATTGATAACTCAGTTAGGCGGACAAATTCAAAGAACAGGAGAGGATAATTGCCTTACTCAATTGAAAACGAAATACACTGATTACCTCGCTCATAACATTCAAAAAAAAATAGCTCTTGAGAAAAATATAGATTTGCCTCTATGGTTTGATTTCAACAAACTGATAAGTGAACATTTTGATGAAGCAATAAACGAACAGGAAAATTCAAGCAATAGCGTTAGAGAATTTGTTTCTACATTACGATTGAGGTTGCAAGCATATTTGAATGATGAAAGAATTTCAGAACCGCTTTTACTAAATCAAAACTCAAACATTAATGAAGCCTTATCAAAATTTTTAGCTTTTATTCTTGGCGACCTTTTCAAAATCTTCAATAATACTGAAAGTGATATTTATACTAACTATTTCAAACAACAGGTAACAAAAGAAGAACCTGAAAAAGTTAGCGACCAAAAACCAAATCAAATTACAATTATTGATATGTCACTAATTCCTTTTGAGGTTTTAGAAACAATTACAGGATTGATAGGAAGGTTAGTTCTTGAATTTCTATCAAGATTTAATACTGACAACAGAGGCGATTTCCCAGTGGTTATTGTTTTGGAGGAAGCACAAAATTATATTCCTGAAAAAGACAGAGGTGATAAAGTTTCTATTTCCAAAAAAGTTTTTGAGAGAGTTGCAAGAGAAGGAAGAAAGTTTGGTTTGTCTTTATTGGTTTCAAGTCAGCGACCATCGGAGTTATCAAAAACAGTTTTATCACAATGCAATTCTTTTATTATTCATCGTTTGCAAAATCCCGATGACCAAAAGTATGTGAAGCAATTGGTTTCAGCAGCTAACGAAGATATTTTACAACAGCTACCTGTTTTACCACAACAAGTTGCAATCATTATGGGAGATGGAGTAAGAACCCCGATTCAAATGAGAGTTAATACGGCCAAACCAAAACCAAACAGCGACAATCCAAAATTTATTGAGAAATGGTTGAAAGATGTAAATAAAACATTTCCCGATTACAAACAGATTGCGAAGAATTGGGAAGAAGGGAAAAAAAATTCTGATACAACAGAATAACATCACCTGTTATAAAAGCAAATATCAAGTCTAAATAATTAAAGCAGATGGCAAATAATACTCAAATAAAATGCCCAAATTGTGGCACTTCAATTGATGTGCAAGATATTCTATCGCATCAATTAGAAGATGAGTTAAAAAAGAAATTCAATGCTCAGTTGGCTGAAGAAAAAAACAAGTTCGATAAAGAACATGAAATTTTAAATAAAGCTAAGGAAGAGTTTGAACAGAAGAAACAAAAAGAGAATGAGCTTTTTCAAGAAAGATTAGATGCTAAGTTAAAAGAGGAGAAAAAACAACTTGAAGAAAAACTTAATAAGAAGTTTAAAGACGAGCAATCGGAACAATTTGCAATGTTGCAAAAAGAGCTAAACGAGAAATCTGAACAGATAAAGGAACTAAATAAAACGAAAGCTGAGATTGAACAATTGAAGCGTGAAAAATCTGAGTTAAAGGAATCTATTGAGGCAGAATCGCAGAAAAAATTAAATCAAATTTTACAAGAAGAAAAAGAAAAAATAAGAAAAACAGAGGAAGATAAAAACGAACTGCGTTTTAAAGAGCTTCAAAAGCAATTAGAAGATCAAAAGAAACTGACCGAGGAAATGATACGTAAGCAAGAGCAAGGTTCTATGCAATTGCAGGGCGAAGTAATGGAGTTGGCAATAGAAGAATGGCTTACATCTCAATTTCCTTTAGACTCGATAGAGGAAATAAAAAAAGGTGCAAGAGGCGGCGACTGTATTCAAATTATTAATACAAGAACACATCAAAATTGTGGTTCAATTTATTATGAGAGCAAAAGAACAAAAGATTTTCAATCGGGTTGGATTGAGAAATTTAAATCTGATATTAGAGAAAAGGGAGCAAATATTGGTGTGCTTGTTACCATTGCAATGCCCAACGATATGATTAGATTGGGTTTGAGGGATGGTATTTGGATTTGTTCATTTGAAGAATTTAAAGGTTTATGTACAGTCCTCAGAGAATCTATTATTCAAATCAGCAATGCACTGGCATCACAAGAAAACAAAGGAGATAAAATGCACATGCTATATGATTACCTAACCGGCAACACATTTCGATTGCAAGTTGAAGCCATAGTTGAAGGCTTTACACAAATGAAAATTGACTTAGAAAGTGAAAAAAGAGCCATGCAAGGCATCTGGAAAAAACGTGAGAAACAGATTGAAAAAGTTACGATAAATACTATTGACATGCACAGTTCAATAAAAGGCATTGCCGGAAATGCAATTCAATCTGTAAAATTACTTGAGTTACCTGAATCAGATAGTCTATCAGCACTTGCAACTGATGATGAATGACAAAGTAATTAAATTCGCCATGCTTTATTCCAAATGGTATAAACATGGTTGTTTAGGTGGATAAAACCGTTACAATCTATTCAAAACTACCTAAAAAACATTCATTTTTCCTCCAATTCCAAACCTACCATTTGCCTTAGCCACCCCATTCTCAACCTCAATAATTACATCCACATCGTGGGCAAAATCCTGCTGACCTCGAAAATTGCCATCTTTCGTGGTATGGAATATAAAAACAAAAGCTGTTCCAGGGTTTTCCTTGCGGAGTCTGGTTAAATCCTGGCTTGTTAATCTGGCTTTACTTACCGAATCAATAAACACGAATTTAAAGGCTGACAGATCATCGGGTAGTTTTTCTGCAATAACCAGGTTTGGGTGAATGGCATTGAGACGTTCAAATTTTTCCTTCAGGGTGTATCCAAATCCTTCCTCAATGGCGGCATAAAGTACCTTGCCATGATTTTCGGCCAGGTGACGGGCAAAGTCAATGCTGAGGGTTGACTTACCACTTTTTGGCAATCCGAATATCATGGCTGAAAACCCAACAGATGGGTCACCTATTAAATCTCTGTATTTACCGGTTAATCCAATTGTTTCAAATTCCATTTTTGGCAACTGGGTACTCGAAATAATCTCGGGTGTGGCTTCTATTCCCCGAAGACCATCCGGGTATTGTTTGTTGCTTTGCCTGGCCATTTGTTTCTTGAGTTGCTTTTTTACCATCCAGGTCATAATACCATTAAGGGTTGATTCCTGTATTTCGGGAGCTTTGGTTTTATTGCCAAGGTAATGCTCCAGTGAAGTGACAATTTCGGAGATCTCATCCCAGTAGGGACATTCCTGGTTAATTTTTCCGGAATCTATGGCTTTCTTGATATGTTCAAACAGTTTTTTAGCTTTTTCCTTTACACCCTGTTTTCCATGCAATCCGATATATTGCTTAATATAGGTAATGGAAAGCATGGTCTTTTCGCTGTTAGCAATGGTTGAGTATGATTCAAGCGTATCCTGGTCAATGCTTACCTGAACTGTATTCCCCATGTTTTGGTAACATTTAATCAATTGCTGCTGGATGTTCATTATTTCTTTAGCATAGGGCGAAATTTTCCGGATGCGTTTTTCAAGAATGGCTTTTTGCAATGCATTCAGAAAATTAAGGATTTGTTGTTTTTCCCTCGTTTTGCCATGCAATCCAACATATCGCTTGATAAAGGTCACTTCCAATCCCATCTTTTCAACCGGCGTTCCGGAATGCTCATTTTCTTTTGCTGGTTGCTTTGTT
>JBBQAQ010000052.1:0-18551 GCA_038316435.1 Bacteroidales bacterium
GCTCACGGGCGAGCGCGGCGTGGTCAACCGGCTGTTTGATCCGATGGCGCTGTGGCGCGCACAGTGCGACGGCCGGGTGAGTGGGGCAATCTTGCCGGCCGGCCATTTCATTCCCGAAGAGCAGCCCGAAGCCACGGCCAGCGCGCTGCGGGAATTTTTTGTTTGAGCAGGAAGGCGAACCATGTCGGCCCACACCGCTGAGGTTTTATGGCTGCGCAACGGCGGCGGCCTGCAAATGCCGGCTTCGTCATCGCCGCAGATGGTACCCGTGCCTATGTCCGATGCGGTGAAGAGCAACGTGCGCTGCGAGCCGGTTGATGGCCCGGCCTGAGTCGCCGCAAGCCCGGCCGCAGCAGCCAACACGCCAGCGCCTGCTGGCCGCGCTGGGCCTGCTGGTGCTTGCCGCTCTGCTGAGGTCTGGCGTGGCGCCGTATGACCGGGGCACCTGGCTGCTGGAAGTCGCCCCGGTGCTGATCGCCGCGCCGGTTCTGCTGGCCACGGGGCGGCGTTATCCGCTGACCACGCTGCTCTATGGCCTGATTGCGCTGCACGCGCTGGTGCTGATCCTGGGCGGCGCCTACACCTATGCGCGCGTGCCGCTGGGCTTCTGGCTGCAGGACGCGCTGCAACTGGGCCGCAACCCCTACGACAAGATTGGCCACTTCATGCAGGGGCTGGTGCCCGCGATGGACCTCCGATTGTACCCGCATTGTTTCACAAATAATTGAAGAAACAATGCGGGTAAAATCTTGAATATATTTAAAAGAACGCTACTACTCTTTTTTAAGAAATTCGCCAACCTGCTCACTCATCTCTTTCACTTTCTCTTCAAATGGCGTCATATCCATCTGATCCTCAGTCTCCATCACCTTTATTACAAACTGCAAAGCAGCCATTGCCAAAAAATCCTGCGTGTCTTTATCTGCGTACTTCTGCTTATATTGTAATACTTTCTCATTTATTAGCCTGGCAGCTCTTCTTATCTTCTCCTCATCATCTCTGTCAATTTTGAGAGGATAATACCTCTCAGCCAGATTAACTTTTATAGACAGTTTATCATCCATTTAGATTCCCCCGTCTATCGGTTTAAAAGAGCAATACATTTATCAATCTCCCGCACTATTCGGTTAACCCTGATTTTCGCATCATGCGAATCTTCATTTTCAGCCATCAGGGATTTGGCTATTTTCAAATTTGCATATTTCAATTCCAACTCACTAATACGGGTCTGTTGCACTTTTAATTTCTTTTGAAGGTCCAGATTACCTTGTTTTAAGGCTACCTTCTCTCCCCTTTCACTCTCCAGCAAAGAAATTAAACGAACCAACCTTGATTTCAATTCCTCAATTATTTGAACCTGGCCGGCATTCATACCCATCGTTTAGTTACAACAAATATAAGATAGCTTTCGCAAATAAAAAAATTACCCTTTGTTTTTTAATGCTTAAATTATAAATTTTAGTTTTACACTTTTTTAATTCGTGCAAATACTTAAGAATATTATGAGAGTTTTTAGAATGATTTTAGCGGGATTACTGTTGTTTCCAAACATTTATTCCCAGAAACAGATATATTTCGGTAAATTCAATCCTCCACTTGATATACCCTTATACCTCAGCGGAAATTTCGGAGAGCTTCGTTCCAGTCACTTTCACAGCGGTCTGGACTTTAAAACTCAGGGCGTTACGGGGAAAAGTGTTTACTCTGTAAATGACGGGTACGTTTCAAGAATTAAGATTCAGACATTAGGATATGGTAATTCAATTTATATAACTCACCCTGATGGCTTAACTTCAGTTTATGGGCATCTTGAAAGATTTAATGACTCGATCGCCACATATGTTAAAGATTATCAATATGCTAAAAAAAATCAGACTTTAGATATTTATCCTGATAAGGAATTATTTCAGATTAAAAAAGGTCAACTAATTGCATATTCAGGAAATACGGGTAGTAGCGGAGGTCCGCATTTGCATTTTGAACTAAGAAGTACCTCTCAGCAACATCCTTTAAACCCGCTTCTTTATCCTTTCGATATAAAAGACAATATTTCTCCGGTATTAGATAATCTATTTATATATCCAATAGGTGAGACTGCGCCTGGCAGATATGCAACTCCAAAGAAAATCCCCCTAAAAAAAATAATTGGTGGTTTTCAACTGGCTTATGGAGATACTCTGACCCTAAAAGGAACTATTGGATTTGGACTTGAAGCAAGTGACCTTTTAAATGATATTTCAAACGAATGCGGCGTATATTCGATTGAGCTATCTGTAAATGACAAAGTTGTATATCTTTTTAGAATTGATGAGTTGGATTTCAGTGAATCAGGCTATATCAATGCTCATTGCGATTATCATTATATGGTTGAAACAAATAAAAAAATTCATCTTCTTTACCGAAAAGTAAATAACAGGCTTAGTCTTTATCCCCTGATAATAAATAATGGACTTATAAATTTCAATCCCGAAGAAGTCTATAAACTGAATATAATTGTTAAAGATGCGTATGGTAATCAATCCCAGCTTGGCTTTTATGTAAAGGGAAGCGCCCCGGCGGTAATGACTCCTAAGCAGGATTCTATCCCTGCTAAAATATTGAAATGGAATTCCCCAAATTATTTCGAAAACGCTCAATTGAGCATGTCTATTCCGGCAAATTCCCTTTATGAAAACTGTACCTTTACTTATGCCCGAACTGATGTGGGCTATCAAAAACTTTATCCATTTACACATTACCTTGGTGACCGCTTCACACCTATGCAGAAGCCTGCAGAAATCTCTATTTCGGGGGAGTCAATTCCAGAACAATTGAGGAGTAAAACTGTAGTTGCGATCGTTGAAGACAGTAACAAGATTTCTTGTCTGTTTACAACCTTAAATGGAAACAGATTAATTGCTCAGACAACAAGATTTGGCAAATTTACACTTGTGGTTGATACGGTTGCCCCAGTTATAACACCATTAAACATCAGACCAGGTGCAGATTTGAAAAACCAGCAATCGATAAGGTTTCAGATTAGAGATGAATTAAGCGGAATTTCTGAGTATTACGGATTCATCGATAAATCGTGGGTACTATTTGAATATGACCCGAAAAATGAGATAATTGTTTATACCTTTGATACTGACAGACTCAAAACCGGCATAGAACATGAGATGGAGCTTTATATTAAGGATAGTGTTGGAAATCAAAAAAAATATCTGTCAAAGTTTCTTTATTGAGCAAGTAATCGGGAAAATTGAATTTTGATTAGAGAATTTAACGCTGTCAGGTAATTTCTTATGAAAGAAAATTTAAAAGAACTGCTAGTTTTGGGAATCATGTCCGGAACCTCGATGGACGGGCTGGATCTGGCATTGTGTAAATTCAGCAGGAAAAATTCTATATGGAACCATACCATTCTGAGAGCTTCAACCCTACCCTATTCGCCACAATTACGCCAATCCTTGGAGGATGCCATGTATTTATCTGCTGAGAATATGTGTGCACTTGATCATCAATATGGCAAGTTGATTGGAGATTCAGTTTCTATTTTTTTAAAGTCGGGGAATTTTAAGGCAGATTGGATTGCTTCACATGGCCATACTGTATTTCATCAGCCTTCAAGGTATTTTACATTACAGATTGGTAATGCAAATGATATTTATGCAGCAACAGGAATTCCTGTCATAAACGATTTCAGAAGCATGGATATTGCTTTGGGCGGTAATGGCGCTCCATTGGTTCCTGTTGGTGATGAATACCTATTTAATGAATATGATTCATGTCTTAATCTGGGAGGTTTTTCAAATATCTCCTTCAAACACAACAATAATAGAATTGCATTTGATATTTGCCCTGTAAATATGGGTCTAAATTACCTTGCCGGTAAATCCGGTCTGGAATTTGACTGTGCTGGCAAATTAGGAAGACAAGGCATCATTCTTCCTGAGATACTTGACAAATTAAATACTCTTAAATACTACAACCTTCCCCCGCCAAAATCACTAGGGCGGGAATGGTTTATAGAGAATATGCTTCCGATTCTAAATAATGAATCATCTGTAAATGATTTACTTAGAACTCTTTATGAGCATATTGCTCAGCAAATTAGTTCAGTATTAAACAATGGAAGTTTTAAGAATGTTTTAATAACCGGAGGTGGTGCAAAAAATTCATTTCTCATCGAGCTGATTTCAAAAAAGACAAAAAGTGAAATAGTGATTCCTTCAAATGAAGTAGTTGATTTCAAAGAAGCGCTTATATTTGCTTTTTTAGGATATCTGAGAATCCATTCTATATCAAATGTTTTTTCTTCAGTAACCGGGTCTACATCAGATCATTGCGGGGGGAGTATTACAGGAATCATTAAATAATTCTGAGTTTTAAGGATTGGAATGCAGAAAGAAACCGTGAAATTATATTCAGACAAAAAAAGTTAAAAATTAGTAATTAATAAATCAATAAATAAAATTTATTATGGAAAATTTCGTAGCATATATCCCGACACAATTGCATTTTGGAAAAGGTGTAATTAAAAGTTTATCTGAAACCATTCACCCGTATGGTAAAAAAGCTCTTTTGATGTATGGAAAGGGATCTGTTTTGAAAAACGGGAGTTACCATGACACACTTGAACAGCTAAAAAAAGCAGGCGTAGAAGTGATTGAATATGATGGGATAAAACCAAATCCCGTAGTTGAGGACGTTGATGCAGCAGCATCACTTGGAATCAAGAATAAGGTTGAAATGGTAATTGCTGTTGGAGGGGGAAGTGTTATCGATTCGGCAAAAATAACAGCAATTTGTATTCATGATCAAGTTAAAGCCTGGGATGTAATGAAGCGAAAGGTTATACCTAAAGGCGCTTTACCCTTATTTACTGTGTTAACTCTGGCAGCAACCGGTACCGAGATGAACTCCGTTGCTGTGTTGCAAAACAATGCAACTGATGAAAAACTTGGTTACGGTCATGAATCCATTTATCCAAAAGCATCTTTTCTTGACCCTACATATACTTTATCGGTGCCTGCAAATTATACTGCATATGGAATTGTTGATTTGGTGGCTCACAGTCTGGAAGCATACTTTGGGGCAGGTGATGCTAGTTTATCGGATCGTTTTGTGCAGTCAATTATAAAGGAGGCATTGGTATATGGTCCAGAGTTGATGAAAGATCTTTCTAATTACGACTTACGAGCCAGAATAATGTGGGCAGCTACAAATGCATTAAATGGCCTAACAAGTTATGGCAGAGTTTCCGGTGATTGGGCAGTTCACGGTCTTGGTCATGTGTTATCCTATTTATATGACACTCCTCATGGTGCCTCCTTGTCGATTGTATATCCTGCATGGCTTAATAAAATAAAAGAAAGGGATCCAGAAAGAATTGCACACTTGGGAGATTTATTGTTTGGTACTAAAGATGCAGATTTGGCCATTTCGGGGTTAAAAAATTTCTTTATCACTTTAGATAGTCCTGTAAGCCTAAGTGGAATAGGAAAAGGAGAATCTGATTATTCCGAAATACTTAGAGTAATGAATCTTAACAGAGTGAGCGGAATGAACTATAAATTAAGTGTGGAAGATCGCAAAGAAATTCTGATAGGAATGGCATAAAACAAAGAATGCGCTGTCGCAGCGCATCCTTTTTCCTCA
Source organism: Bacteroidales bacterium (assembly GCA_038316435.1). GTDB lineage: Bacteria > Bacteroidota > Bacteroidia > Bacteroidales > JACJXF01. Next base: position 5,641 of record JBBQAQ010000052.1, read on the forward strand.
AATTACTAACTAAAACTACCAACTAAACTACTAACTAAAACTACTTATCTTTATTTATATTGTGTAGCAAATATTATTTTGCTTTAAACTTCGTCAATAATTATGATGCAAATTTAGGTAAAATTTTCAATTCCATAGCATTTCCGTATTAAATAATTGTTAATAAATCTTAATTTAGGTGTTACCCGCAGTTTAGAATACGTTAATTTTCGGGGGCATACAGGTAAAACACGGCTTTTTCTTAAATGGTTCAAGTAAAAATAACGGATTTATCAGAATTAGTCTCGTAACGTATTCTCGTAATTTAAATTTGCTGAGATTTTTTTATGAATTAAGAAGAGATCAGATGTTTAAAAAAATATTATGCAGGTATTTTTTATCGAATACGCATAATAATATTATGTATTTTTGAAAACTAACTTAATCGGAAACTTTTATGACAAGAATAATCAAAATGAAGCTTACTGCAGTGCTTGTTGCTTTGTTGGCTTTTTCAGCAAATTCCTTTTCCTGCACAAACTATATTGTAACTAAAGGTGCTTCTTTAAATGGTTCGACCATGATCACCTACTCTGCTGATTCTCATGTTTTGTATGGAGAGTTGTATTATTTTCCTGCAAAGGATTACCCGGAAGGAAGCATGGTTGATATTTATGAATGGGACTCAGGCAGGTTAATGGGGGAAATTAAACAGGTATCACACACCTATTCTGTAGTTGGAAATATGAATGAACACCAGCTTGCCATTGGCGAAACAACATACACAGGTAATGAGAGTTTGATTGATACTGAAGGGATAATGGATTATGGAAGTCTCATTTATACTACCTTACAAAGAGCTAAAACAGCCAGAGAGGCTATCAAAGTCATTTCAGATCTGGTAAGTGAATATGGATATGGAAGTTCTGGCGAATCATTTTCCATAGCAGATAAAAATGAAGCATGGATTTTTGAGATAATCGGTAAAGGTCCGGGCAACAAAGGCGCGGTATGGGTTGCGTTACGTATACCCGATGGATATGTTTCCGGACACGCTAACCAGGCCAGAATTCAGACTTTTCCGATTGCAACCGGAAAAAAGACAAGTGTAGCTATAACATCAAAAGATCTTAAGCGGATAAATGATCCATTGGTGGAATGTGTTTATGCCTGGGATGTTGTTGATGTTGCCCGCAGTAACGGATTATATAATGGCGTAAATGAGGCATTCAGCTTTTCTGATACATACGCTCCTATTACCTTTGGCGGTGCACGTTTTTGTGATGTACGAGTATGGTCGTTCTTTAAATCAGTTAATAATGATATGCAGCAATACTATGCATATGCTTCAGGGCACGATTTAAGCAAAAGAATGCCATTGTGGGTGAAGCCGAACCGCAAAATAAGTAATTATGATTTAATGAATTTCATGCGTGATCATCTTGAAGGAACGCAACTAGATATGAGAAAAGATGCAGGAGCAGGAGCTTTTGGATCACCATACCGCTGGCGTCCTCTTACTTGGAAAGTTGAAAATGGAGGCATTTCCAATGATTATTGTAATGAAAGGGCCACTGCTACTCAACAGACAGGCTTTTCATTCGTTGCTGAATGCCGCAGCTGGCTGCCCGATGTTGTTGGAGGAATTTTCTGGTTTGGTGTTGATGATGCAGCAACTTCTGTTTACACTCCAATATATACTAGTATAACTGAAATCCCTGAATGTTTCAAAGTTGGAAACGGCGATATGCTAACATATTCTCCGACTTCCGCATTTTGGTTGTTTAATCTTGTTGCTAATATGTGTTATCAGCGATATGATGTGATGAGTTCTGATGCGCTTATAGTTCAAAAGGAACTTGAACAGTACTACCTTAACAAAACGGCTGAAACAGATGCGCAAGCCCTTGTCCTTCTCGCAAAAGATGAAAAACAGGCACAAGCATTTCTGACAGATTATTCGCTAAAAGCTTCACAAAATACTTTTGACAAATGGAAATCGCTCAGTGAATACTTAATTGTTAAGTATATTGATGGAAATATTAAAAAGGAAAAAGAAGGAAAATTTGAAAGAAATGCATGGGGTATAACTGTTTCACCTTTACAGCCGGGATATTCTGACACTTGGAAAAAGGATGTTATTGAAGATACTGGAGATAAGCTTTTAGTACCAGCTGGAGGTGGGCATTAATATATTAATCGTTTAAACTATTCTCCACCATAATTCTGTTGACGAGTATCAATTGCTATTTAATTGCTTTAATCACCGGATACCAATTAAAAAGAAAAATATTTACAGGGCTATTGTTGAATGTGAAAAATAATTCTAACTTTGCGTCCTGTAAATTTTAAGCGAATAATTTAATAATATCTACCAGGATGGACTTAATGAAAGTAGTTGAAAAAGCATTCACCCCTGAAATATCAGTTCCGGCATTCAATAGCGGTGATACCATTACCGTGCATTATAAGATAAAAGAAGGTAACAAGGAAAGGATTCAGCAGTTCAGAGGAACTGTAATTCAAAAGAATGGAGTTGGTGCAACCCGCACTTTTACAGTAAGAAAGATGTCGGGTGCAGTTGGTGTAGAAAGAATTTTCCCGATTACTTCACCTTTTATCGATAAGATTGAAATCAATAAACACGGCTATGTAAGAAGAGCTAAAATCTTCTATCTCCGCAATCTTACAGGTAAGAAAGCAAGAATTCAGGAAAAAAGATACTAATAAAATATTTTCGATATTGAAAGCCGGTCCATTTTGGATCGGCTTTTCTCATTTAGTTTTGCGAAAAACGACAATCGACTTTTATTTATAATGAAAATGAATTAGTCTGTTGTTAATACTTGGTACGGTTATTGGAAAATATATTTTAATAATATTTGAAAAAAGTCTATTTTTGGATTTATAACCATGAAGAAGTAATTTTATAGTCAAATGACATTAAATAAATGAAGTATTAACTTAAAAAATCTGAAAATGAAATCATTAGTAAAAAGTTTAGTTATAGTTGCGGCCTTTCTGATTGGAGGAAACGCGGTGCAGGCGCAACAATTTAAGTATATTGGTGCTGATAAATGTAAAATGTGTCATAATAAACCCACAACTGGCGACCAGTATAAAGAATGGGTTAGTTCATTTCACTCACAGGCATTAAAATCGCTTTCAAGTGAAGCTTCATGGGCATATGCAACTAAGAATGGTATTGCAGATCCAACTAAAGATCCTAAATGTTTAAAATGCCATTCAACTTACCACATGGTTGCTGCAGGGGAAATTGCAACATTAACTGCAACAGAAGGTGTATCATGCGAATCATGCCATGGACCCGGTAGTATGTATAAAAGTCCAGCTATCATGAAAAATCAGGCTATGGCAGTAAAAAATGGCCTAATTATTCCTAATGAGGCAACTTGCGTAAAGTGCCATAATAAGGAAAATCCATTCTACAAACCATTTGTTTTCTCAACTGCTTACCCAAAAGTTGCTCATAAAGCTCCCAAGGTATAATACTTTAATCATCACCTTTGGGTGATCATTGCTTAACTCCTTTATTTTAAAGAATAAAGGAGTTTTTTATTTCAAATAGTTAATAGAGAAGAATACCTAGCGACATAAATAAATATGAATATCTGTGAATAAGAAGAATCTTTCTCCTGACGGGAACAATATTTTATCTATTTTTGTATTCTTTAAAATGTAAACTCTTAAAAACTATATCATAATGAAGCAGATTCTTTTTTTTGTAAGTATAGCTATTGTGCTAATGTCTTGTCAATCGAATCAGAGTTCCAAACCTATTACCGAAAACACTTCAAACAGTCATGAAGTAGTTGTAAGAGAGGTTATGCAGGTAGGCAGTTACACATATTTGTTTGTAAAAGAAAACGGTAATGAATTCTGGGTAGCTACTACTCCTATCGAGGCAAAAGTTGGGGAAACCTATTATTATGAAGGTGGATTTGAGATGAAAAATTTCAAAAGCAAAGAGCTTAACAGAGTTTTTGAAAGTATTATTTTCCTCGAAGGCATTAGCGCCCAGCCAATAGGAACTGATGCAAACGGTGAAGCAGTATCTCCGGGTGCAACTCAGGCAAAGAGTGCAAAACTGGAAATTAACATTAGCCCAGCGGAAGGTACGATTACAATCGCAGAATTATTTTCGAATAAATCTAAATATGCAGGAAAAACAGTAAAGGTAAAAGCTCAAGTTACCAAATTCTCACCTGAAATTATGGATAAAAACTGGATACACCTGCAAGATGGCACTCAATCTGAAGGTGATTTTGATCTTACTGTAACTTCCAAAGAAACAGTAAAAGAAGGCGATATAGTTATCTTCGAAGGATCAATTACCCTGGATAAAGACCTTGGTTTTGGCTATTTCTTTAAGGTTTTAATGGAAGATGCTAGCTTGGTGAAGGGCGTTTAGAGTTTTTTACATTGAGCCTGTCGAAATGAGAGTTTAGAAGCTAAAATTTTGCATCAATTAAACACGAATTCATGAAGCTTCCAAAATCGGTTTATAACTGGACTTCCATCTTGGGAAGTCTGCTGGCACTAATCAGCCTTGGATTAATCATTTTTACTTTTACTCTTTCTACATTTTTTCAGTTGGGGAGTTCGTATATAGGTTTATTTATTTACATCATCTTCCCCATGATATTGGTATTTGGTTTACTCCTAATACCCATAGGTATTTTGATTACCAGGAGGAAAATGAAAAAAAATCAGGTAAGTCACGATTTTCAGTGGCCTCAGATTGATTTAAATGATGTTAAATACAGGAATGCATTTCTAATTTTCATTTCGACAACTTTTGTATTCATATTTATTTCTGCCATAGGTACTTATGAAGCTTTTCACTATTCCGAATCAGTGGAATTTTGCGGTACTCTTTGCCATAAAGTAATGCAACCTGAATATGTTGCTTATCAAAATTCACCTCATGCGCGTGTTGCATGCGTTGAATGCCACGTAGGTCCAGGTGTTGACTGGTATATGCGTTCAAAACTTTCTGGGTTATATCAGGTGTATTCAGTAACATTTGGGTTATATCCAAGACCTATACCTACTCCGGTTAAAAGTTTGAGGCCAGCACGTGAGACATGTGAAAAGTGCCATTGGCCTGAAAAATTCTATGCTCAAAAAAGTCGCTTGGAAAAACATTACCTCACAGATGAAAAAAGTACAGGATGGGATGTTAACCTGAATATGAAAGTTGGTTCTTCACATTCGGCACTTGGACTAATTGAAGGAATTCACTGGCACATTAATCCGGATATTAAAATTGAATACGTGCCAAGCGAAGGTGCTGATCAGGCAATTAACTGGGTAAAGACAACTAACCTTAAAACTGGTGCTAAACAGATTTTTGAAAATCAGGCTAATCTTTTGACTGCAAATGCGATTGATTCGATTCCAAAAAGAGTAATGGATTGTATGGATTGTCATAACCGTCCTTCGCACCGTTATAAATCGCCTCCAAACTTTATTGATAATGCTATTACTGCAGGATTGATCCCGCAGAATATCCCGTGGATAAAACTGGCATGTATTGAAGCTACTAGAATAGAAACAAGCTCGAATGATTCTGCGCAAATGCTGATCAGCAAGAACTTAACTGACTACTACACAAATAACTATCCAGATGTTATTGCAGGTAACCCTGAAGGTATCAAAAAAGCTATTTCAGGTCTTCAAAAGGCTTATTCACAGAATGTTTTCCCTTATATGAAAGTTACTTCATCTGCATATCCTGATAATATTGGGCACAAGGAAACATTGGGTTGTTTCAGATGTCATGATGATAATCATAGTACTCCTGAAGGAAAGACAATTTCGAAAGACTGCAATTTATGTCATGTTATTAAAGCTCAGGGAGTTCCGGGAGCTATGCAGTCTGTATCTGTTTTCGACACACTTGCCTTTGTACATCCGGTAGATATCGATAATGCATGGAAAGAGACAGCTTGTTCGGATTGCCATTCGGCGCTGTATTAGGTTGTTTGTCTTTTTGTTGTTTTAGCCTTTCATTCTAAGAATTTGTTATATTAGCCTTTCAGGCTAAGTTTTTTTTTGGATTTTGTTATGGTTAGGTAAATAAAAAAGCCCCGAATATTGGGGCTTTTTTATTTAGTTTAGGTTGGTTCATTATAGGCCTTTTAAGGCATCTGCTTTTTTCTGGGCGGTGTCGAGGATGGCTTTTGCTTTAGCATCGGCTTCCTTGTTGAGGGTTGCTGCATTTTGCTGAGTTTTTTTGGTTAGTCCGGCCGCAGTTTTCTCAGCAGCGACTTTCTTTAATGGATTGCTGCCGGCCTCTTTAACTAAATTTTTACCCTGAAGATTGGCCTCACCAATTAGCTTTTCCCCAGCATCTTTGGCAGCAGAGCGAACATTAGTTGCTTGTTCTTCAGCATCTTTCATTATTTTATCAATTTCAGCATTTGCTTTTTCTTTCACATCCTCTTTCACTTTCTGAACTTCCTCTTTCACCTTCTCTTGCACTGCTTCTTTGATTTCAGTTTTCGCTTTGGCCATACTTTCCTTTATATTCATTCCAATTTTCGGATCTGTAAAAGTTCCGGTAATGTTTAACTGGACATTAACCTCATCGCTTTGTTTGATATCAAATCCTTTTGAAGAAGCTTGTTTTGCAAGTCCATCTAAAACATCATTTGCAGCACTTCCAAATTCAGCACGTGGAATACTCAGGTTCATGAAATAGTTCATAGTCTGGTCGATTCCCTGATCTCCCCCGATATTAGCTTTAGCAGGACCCAGTTTGGTATCAAAAGGTTTCACGTATACCCTGCCATTCTTTATTTCGAAACTTGCATTAACATCCTGGATCTTAACGTTTTTAAATTTGTCGTTTTTAAGAGTACTAGCAATTTTCTCAAAAGTTGGAGAATTCGCAATTACAATTTCATCAGTAACCAATTTACCATAACCAACGATCGAGCTATAAACAGGCATCATTGATGAGTCAAGATTAGATATAAATTTGAGGTCTGAAGAAATTTTGCCTTTCATATTTTCGGCAATTGGCGCCATTTTCTTTACTGTATTAAAAGCATTGAAGGCTGATGGAATATCGATGTTTTTGATCGACATATCGAGATCAACCATCGGAGTTTTAATGTCCTGAGTATTGTATTGACCACTTACCAGCATTGAACCTTGAAGCATGTTCATAGATAATTTATCCATTATAACTTTCCCATCTTTTACAATAAGTTTTCCAAGGATATTATCGATTGTCAGATTATCATAGAGTACCTTTTTCAGATCGCTTTGAAGAACGAAATCGATATTTTTTGGAACTTCAACGACTGTCATTGCTGAAGTATCTTCAACTGCGGCTACTTCGCCAGTTGTGTCTGCCATTAGCTCATTCAGGTCAAGATAATTTGAACTAAAATTCAGGCTTCCTTTTATTGTTTCATTCTTAAATACGTACGGAATGAAGTTTTCAAGTTTTCCATTCATGTGGATATCGCTTTTGCCCAATTTAGCATCAAATGCTTTCAGATCAACAAATTGCGGAGAAAAATACATGCTAGTTTTCTCGATTGTTACAGGCATTGGCAAATCTTTCCCTGAAACTTTAACATTCATAACTTCCAGCAAACCGTCGGCTTTAAAAGCTTCATAGTTTTCATTATCTATGTCGGACATTTTTCCCATGAAAGAAATATCGGCATTAATAGTTCCCGACATCAGGGCGTCTTCCATTGGAACCACATCAGCGAGGCTAGCAAGATCAATGCGACCTTTAAACATACCATTCATCTGCATATCGCTCATTGGTGTGATTATATGAAGCTGCATATCGAAAGGATTTCCGGCAACTTCGAGATGGAATTTATTGATGTCAACTTTTGTATTGTCTTCCACTACCCCATCGTATAAAAGTTTCATGTCAATATTTACATTTTCAACTGATTTTGGAAGGTCTGGATAGGCAAAATATCCATCAGTTACTTGCAAAGTAAGGTTTACAGTAGGCAACTGCTTATCGTTGTAGGTACCAATAGCAGATCCCTCGAGAACAAGTTTACCAGAAGATTTAAGACCTGCGAAATCCTTTGTATAAACTGCAGGAACCATTGAAAGCAAGGTTTTAAAGGCTGTTTCGCGGGAGAAAAAGCGGATATTAAAATCCATGTCGGTATCATTTGGCATACCAAAAGTTCCTTCCATTCCCATGATAATATCATTTAACTTAATATCGGTCTTCCCAAAAGTGAAGATGAATTTTACTAAATCAGCTTTAATGACTGAGTTCATATCAAGTTTTGCCTTATTTATATATTTCATGCCTTCCATGGTAAAACCAAAAGTAGAAGTTGTAGAAGTGATAACCAGATCAGTAAAATCTTCCGACATATCTCCGCTCATCTGGAAGTTGAAACCTTCAAGGCTGGCACTCATATCTCCTTCATAATCTGTGTAATATATTCTTGCATCGCGGACATCAAAGTTTTTTAATTTTATCACCATAGCTGCACTTGTATCTGTATCAGCAACTTCCGGAACCGCCATAGTATCAGGAATCATAATGTCGTAGTTGACACTTCCGTCTTTCAATGTAATTGCATTGATAACGGGATGATCGAGTATCATTGATTTTATTTGAATATCCCCTGAGAAAGCACTGATAAGATCAAGTTTCAAAATAAATTGATCGAAAGCAACCAGAGTATCTCCCTCGAAATTATTAATACCAACTACCGAAAGATCTTTAAGACCAACTTTCAGGTCAGGGAATCCGCTTAAAAGAGAAATAGAAACATCAGTCCATTCTACTTTTGCATAAACACTTTTATTAACCACATCCTTGACCTTTTTCATTATTTGGGATTTGAAAATTATGGGGATGGAGATTATTACTGCGAACAGAACAACAACGACAATTAGGAATATTTTTAAGAACTTCTTCATAACTCTGGTTTTTTAATTTTGATAAAGTTACAAATTAATCGAAATTAATTTTAACAAAATCCGAGGATGAAATGCATTTTTTGATTATACGGCTTTCCTTTATGTTGAATGGATTGTATAATTAAGCAGTTGTGTAGAATTTTGTATTAAATGAGGAGTTGATTATTAACTATTTTTAACATAAAATGATGATGTACAACAAACATCCATAAAATAAAACAAAAAAATAATCTATTTTTGTCCCCTCTGAAACACCCACAAAGCATGGCAAGTAAACCCATTATTTCGAAAGATAATTCCACGTCTCCAAAGAGAAGTACACGGAAGGAGTACCAACAGGGATTTATAATTAGTCTTATTATTTTTATTCTAGGAACAAGCCTTGAACTGATTACTGGCGGACACGGTGCCACCTTACCAAGATGGCCTGTGAACCTACAGTTTGGAATTGCGTTTATGGCTTTGTTGCTCTTTTTGCATTTCTATTACAAGCAAAATTCAATTATTAAATGGCTTTCAAGAGTTCCTGCTGCCATGTCGTCTGTGGTACTGTTTACATTTCTGGTTCTGATTCTCGGTCTAACCAAGCAGAACGAGCCTGATGCATCTGAGATTTCCATACTAACCGGTTTTAGTCACTTAAGAAATAGCTACACATTCTTATTATCAGGGCTTTATTTGCTAACCTGTTTAGGTTTTGTAGCACTGCGCCGCCTCACTCCTATTACATTTAAAAATATTGGTTTTGCATTGAATCACCTTGGTTTATGGATTATAGTATTTGCGGGCAGTTTAGGCTCTGGAGATCTCGAGAGACTTAGCATTTATGTTAATGAAGGACAGACTGTTAATTACGCCTACGATAAACTTCAGCAGCCAAGAGAGGTACCTTTTACTGTGAAATTAGTGGATTTCGATATAAAGGATTTCCCACCAAAGCTGGCCATGATTGAACAGCCCGAAATGATTGTTCCTAAAGATTTAAAGAATAATTTCCTACAGATTGAAACAGGAATGCAGATCAAGTTGAATAACTGGGATATTAGTGTAAAAGAGTTTTTACCAAGTGCAAAAAAGGAAGGTGAGAAATTCGTTGCTACTGAGGATACATTCAATGTTCCAGCCGCATTTATAGTTGCCACATCAACAACAGGACAGGGAACAAAATCCGGTTGGCTGAGCTGCGGTAATTCACAGAAGGAACCAAGTTTCATGTTTCTCGATAATAAATTTGCCCTTGCGATGACTATTCCAACAGCAAAAGAGTTTTCATCTATGCTAGAAATTACTGACAATAAAGGAAAAACGGAATTGGTAAAGTTGATTGTAAATAAGCCAATACATGTTGGAGCCTGGAATTTGTACCAGACTTCTTATGATGAAGAAGCTGGAAAATGGTCAACATTAAGTGTTATCGAGGCCATCAGAGATCCCTGGATATCAGTTATTTACACCGGTATATTTATGGTGCTGGCCGGAGCGGTTTATTTATTCTGGATTGGAAGAAACCCTAAAAATTAGACATTATGGATTGGATTAATTTCCCCACGTACGCCATTACATCCTCTATATTATGGGTGATTGGACTAATAATGATTTATCTCGGTACAAAGAACAAAACTATACGCATAGCAGGAATTGGTTTGTTTATTGCGGGGATTGTAGTGATGATCACTTTTATCGCTTTACTCTGGTATCATTTACAAAGGCCGCCGCTCCGCACCTTAGGTGAAACAAGGCTTTTGTATGTATTCTTTCTACCGGTAATTGGTATTATTTTTTACGTGCGCTGGGGATACAAATGGTTTCTGTCGTATGCTTTAATGATGACTTTTGTGTTTGTGTTAATAAATCTGAATCATCCTGAAACTTATGATAAAACGCTTATGCCAGCGTTACAAAGCCCTTGGTTTGTTCCTCATGTTGTAGTATATATTCTAGGATATGCATTACTTGGAGTTTCCACGCTTGTTTCAGTGTATGGACTTTACAAGCATTATTTTGACACATTTGAAACGAAGATAATTTTACTGGCCGACAACTTGGTTTACTTGGGATTTGCTTTCCTAACCTTAGGTTTGCTATTTGGGGCTTTATGGGCAAAGCAGGCCTGGGGGCATTACTGGACCTGGGATCCAAAAGAAACCTGGGCATTTTTGACATGGCTGGGATATCTGTTATATATCCATATGAGATGGCAGCATCCAAAGAAGATCAGTTTGAGTTTGTGGATATTGAGTCTTGCGTTCCTAATGCTGATTGTGGCATGGTTTGGGATTAATTATTTACCATCGGCGGCAAATAGCGTTCATGTTTACAGCAATGGCTAAGAAAATATTGAATATTACGGAAAATATATTATTTTTGCGCTCATATTCTAAATTCTAAATTCTAAATTTAGCAGGACCTGTAGCATAATTGGATAGTGCATCTGACTACGGATCAGAAGGTTGGGGGTTCGAATCCCTCCAGGTTCACCTAAGCGGACAAGTCTAAATAATCATAGATTTGTCCGCTTTTAATTTTAGGGTTCGTGTTGTCAATCAACAAGATAAGTCGAAGTGCTTTATTGATTTTAGGGGCTCGACATTTTTTCCGTTAAATTTAAATAATTTCTCCGTTTTATATCTTTCATTGCCAGAATGATAATGATTAATCCTTAGGTTAGATTGTGCTACTTTATGATAAAAAAGTGTTTTCATGCTAGATTGTAAGTGGCTACCTTTGCAGCTAATTAACTTCTATTTTTTTAAATAATCATTTTAACCTAATCAATTTATATGTAAAGACTCTTAATCTATAAGAGTTAATAAACTGATTGTTTGCAAATACAATTATTAATTCGTAAAGAAAGTTCTGGATATAAAAGACAGATAAATGGCTAAGTATAATTTAATTCCGGTTGATGTACCGAAGGTAAATACAACACGCTCTCGCTTCTATTGAAATCTCATAATCACTGAGTATTTCAGAAATATAATAGGGTTTTGCAACTTCAAAATCCCGGTCAAAGGAGGAAGCACACGAGTTGGGATTTGAATAATATCTGTCACTAACAGGCATAAAGGAGGCATTTCCAAGGGGAAATCCATATATTTTCTGAGCAAGGTAACTGTCATTATCATTATTCAAAAAAAGGTAACTATACAGGTACCAATTTAGTAATTGTATGAAAGGCAAACAAGACAATCTGGTTTTTTTTAATGTAGTTGTCGATAATAGAATGGATAATGGCATAGATCTCTGCTCCGCGTTGGGTTTTAAATTGGCCGGATTCCTGATGAATCTTCATATCTCAGAATTGTTTATAGCCAAAACTGGTTGGCCAAGGTTTGCTTTAATGGTGTTACTGTTATTCACATTTCTCAAAATGAAAACACAGAAAAGCATTATCCAAAAATCGGTTATTTGGAGATCGAGAATGACTTTAAAAAAAACTTAAGTAAAATCGGACTGTGCCAGTAGCGGGATCTGATAGAAAATAAGCATAACTTAAACATCAGGAATCCTAATGATTTATTTCAAATAAATTGATGCAATAAATATCAATAAAATCCATCAATTTGTAAATAATATCCATAATTGATAAGGTGTGATGGAATAATTTTGAAATAAAAAAATGAGATTAATCTATCTGTTTAAACGATATCTAAGTTTTCTCTTCAGAATGGAAGGGTTCCTATATATTCTTGCCACATTAATCATCCTCCTTATTATTTTTCAATTCTTCATCCTTAATTAATATCTGTTTGATTTACATGCATTTACTTTAGTCAATTACTCATATTTTTACAATTAAAATTTCTTAAATTAAATTGTTTGTTCTAGAACAGGAAAAAAATCCGATAGTCAATTCAGAAGAATTCTAATTGCAATAAACGATGGATTTTCGCATTTTATAATGAAACGTTTATGAAATATAAAGCCAATAGCAGTAATGATTGCATTTATGGATGCATACTTACCAGTCTTGGTGATTTTAAAGG
>JBBQAQ010000053.1:0-18378 GCA_038316435.1 Bacteroidales bacterium
TGTTTTTCTGCCTGATCGTAATAATTTAAAACTGCATCTAAATCATTTAAATCTAATAGTAATTTTCCCTTGGTTGCCAACCAGAAACTTAGATCGTAATGATTATTGGGATCAGCCATCTCAAGAGCCTTATCAAGGTAGGTTACCGCTTCGTCAAATTTCCATATACTGTATAAAAAAGTTCCATAGTTAAAATAAACCGTCCCGAGTTTAATGCTGTCATCAGGTGCGAAGGTCTCTTTTAGGCGAACAACCTCTTTATATAATTTTGCTCCGTCTTCGAATTTCCCCTTATCTTTTAATTCCAGCGCTTTTAGATGAATTGACTTCATAATCGAATCGGCCTGTAAACGACTTGTATCATTTGGAAGATAATAACTTCTTTCTGACCCGATGCAAAACTTAAAAACCGAAAAGAAAATAAGCAGAAATACAGTTGTTTTTTTCATGGAATTGTAAAAAAGCCAGTTTAAAACTGAAAAATCAGGTGTAAAAATCGGATTTTTTTATCAAAATAAAGCATTCATAATCAATATTTTAAAAATTATTTTCAACAAAAATGAAAAATAATTGATTTTTTAGGGTAAAAAAAATGCTGTTTTCGGTATTAAGATATAGGAACCCAATCCTAACTAACCCCAAAATAATAAACAATGAAAACTTTAAACAATCTTTTCGGAAAAAATTCGGTAGTAAAAAACATTAATGAATTTAGAAATTTTTCACTTTCTGAATCGCAAATGAATCTAATTAAAGGTGGAAGTGCAACAGAACCAATAAATACTCTTGCTGGTTCAAATCTTGAAGATAAAATATTTAACAATATTTAATTATTTTAAGCTTTCGTAATTGAATTAAATGTATTGTTTACATGCGCGTTTCGCATAGTTGAAGAATATAAGTATAGTGCATAATTATTGCACTGGCATGTTTTTAAATAAATATAGATATGAATAAGAACAATCATCTTATTTCAAAGTATCTGGCAGGTGAACTGGATATCAGCGCCTCGATCAGATTTGAGGAAGAAATGAAAAATGACCGGACGCTTCAGGAAGAACTGAAGTTGCACAAAGAGGTTGATGAAGCTCTTGCCGATACAGAAGTTATGGATCTTAGGATGCAGCTGAAGGATATGCACTTGCAACTTACTCCCGATCTTTATTCACCGGAAAAGCCCAAACGAAAGAGATACACACGGCTTGCTGTTGCTGCATCATTAGCTGTTATTCTTGGTTTTTCTGTAATTAATGTGTACAGATATTCCAATAGTCAAAAGGTACTTGAAAAATACTATCAACCATATCAAATTACATCAACAAACCGTTCCGGAAGTGGCGATGCTGATAAGGCTTTGAGATTTGCGATGGAAAAGTACCAGATGAAAAATTATAGGGAGGCTGTGGTGCTTTTTGAAAAGGTTCTAGAAAAGGAACCCAATCAGATGGGAACACAATTGTATGTAGGTATATCTAATTTCGAAATTGCTGAATACAAGAAAGCGGGAAAATCTTTTACCAAGGTTATTGAACACAATGACAACTTATACATTGAGCAGGCAAAATGGTATTTAGGTTTTTGTTACCTGAAAACAGAAGAAAAGGACAAAGCATTTAAGCAATTTTCAGAAATAGCTAATTCCAAAAGCAATTATAATGAAAAGGCAAAGGCAATCCTTAAAAAATTGAGGTAATAATGCCTTAAATACCCACTCTTATGACAACTATACCCAGTTTTGAAGAGTTGTTAAGATATACTTCTGAACTCGAAGAGAAAGTCCGTCAACTCGAAGTAAAGCTCGAAGAGAATAAACTTAGAACGGAAAAAATTAAAGCAAAATTCCTTTCAAGTGTATCTCATGAGTTGCGTACTCCAATGAATGCAATTCTGGGCTTCTCGAATCTTCTTATCGACAAAAATATAACGAGCGAGAAGAAAGAGGAATATATGGAACACATCAATCAGAGTGGAAACAATTTGTTAACGATTGTCGATTCTATGATCGACGCATCTCTACTTGAAGTTAATGAACTAAAAGTGAACCGAGAACGTGTTAATCTTAATATACTCGTTCAACAGGTGTATCATTATTTCAATATCGATAAACATAAACTGGGCAAAGACCATATCGCAATTCTTCTCAACAAAGGCATTAGGAGTGAGGATTTCATCATCACAACCGATCATTACCGCCTAACACAGGTTCTATCGAGTCTGCTAAGCAATGCCCTTAAGTTTACAGCCAAAGGCATTATCGAGTTCGGTTATTTTATTAGAGAGGATCAAAAAATACAGTTTTTTGTAAAAGATAGTGGCAAAGGCATTTTAGCCAACAAAGCTGGAACAATATTCAATAAGTTTGAAAAGCAGGATGAGGATTATGGCACTACCGAAGGCGGAGTAGGATTGGGATTAACACTCGCCAAAGGTATTATACATTTATTAGGTGGAGATATTTGGGTGGAATCGAATATTTTCCGTGGTTCAACATTCAACTTTACTATTGAATATCTCGAAAAACAGGTTGAATTTGAGCAGAATAAACATTCAATTAATTCAATTCTTGTGTAGTTTTCAGTTTGTTCTTTTGAGGATTTATTGTGATTCAGACACATTCTAAATCATACGATAAATCAAAATTGGGTAAAATCATTCATAAACAGAATAAAAGCGATTTACCTTTTTGACCTTAAGGGGTTAAGATCAAAAAGGTAAATCGTCAAGTTCTTCAGCAGAAGCAGTAAATTCTTTATTTTCGGCAAGAGGTGCCTGGGAAGCATCAGGAAAGCCTGAATTATCGTTAGATGCTGGTCTTGAACCGGAACCAATACTCTCCATTTTCCATGCTTCCAAATTGGTGAAATAGCTTACAACACCATCTTTTTCCCATTTCCGACCACGAAGATTAAAGCTTACCTTAACAGTATCTCCAACCTTATAAGAATCGGGCAGAGAACATTTATCCTGAGTTACCTGAAACTTTACAAAGTCTTTAAAATCAAAACCATTTTTTGTTTCAGACAATTCAATTACGAATTCTCTTTTTTTGAATTTGTCGTTAATTGCGGTTGTGGCAGATATTTCAATTAATTTGCCGGTTGTTTCGAAGCTCATTGGCTTTTTTTTATTTGTTTAATACTATATTTGAGTCAGTAATCGTTTGAATATTAAGATATTCAGAATGAAAGTCTACGGATATCCTTTACCTTGGTTCTATGCTTCTTATTATTTCCAAAGGTAAACTTTATGTTAATCCAAAATCCAAATAAAAGAAAAGGCTAGAATTGACTCTAACCTTTTCTATTAATGTTGTGATAATAAAAATCTCAGCTAGAAAATCCGATTATTTTACTTTTATTACTTTAAGCAATTCCACTTCGAAAATAAGAGCTGAATTAGGTTCGATCTGACGACCACCACGCTCACCGTATGCAAGTCCTGGAGAAATGAAAAATTTATATTTTCCACCTTCCTGCATCAACTGTAATCCTTCTGTCCAGCCTGGAATTACCTGACTAAGCATGAAAGTAACTGGTTCACCACGCTCAACAGAGCTGTCAAATACGGTACCATCAAGTAATGTTCCTGTGTAATGAACCGTAACACTGTCTGTTGCTAAAGGAGAAAGACCATTTCCCTTAACAAGAACTTCATACTGAAGACCAGAGTTAGTAGTAGTTACACCTTCGCGGCTCATATTTGTTTCAAGAAATTTCTGAGCAGAAACAAGGTTAGTACCTGCTTTTTCACTTGTTTTTGCCATCATCTTCTCCTGTTGCTTCATAGCAAATCCCTGAAGGAAGTTTTGAGCAGCGGTTGGTTCCATAACGTCAGTTTTTTCATAAAGACCATCTTTAACTCCTTTGATAAAGCCTTCTTTTGGAAATTCTTCATCTGTAAGAATTTGTTTCAGACTTGTCATTGTTCCTCCGCCGGTATATAAACCATAAGCGTAAGAGAATGAATCCAACTCAGTTTTAAGTTTTACTGAACTTCCAAGTTTAAATGTTTCCATCATTGGAAAAAAACTACCTGCAATATAACCACCAATCAAAACGACAATTCCGACAACGATGGCTATTAATTTTTGATTTTTCATAAGTATTTTTACGTTTAAATTACAATGGTTGCGAAGTTATATAAATATCTGAAATCAACGTAAAAAATTAAGATTATTTAACAGCTCGTAAAATGTGTAGTTTTCCAGGTGGTCCTTTTAGCTTTTCAACTTTGAAACCAACGGAAATTAGCATCCTTCTTACCTCACCTTTAGCTGAATAGGTCACAAAGATGCCGCCATCGTTCATTGAATCATATAGTCTGGCAAAAATATTCTCAGACCATAGATCCGGCTCTTTTTCAGGAGAAAAGGCATCGAAATATATCAAATCATTCCCGGATGGGATGTTATATTCCAGAATATCAGCATGAATTTTATTCAAATAGAAGTGATTCAGAACAATTTCTTTACCCCATTCTGCTTTGATAATCGAGTCGAATATTTGTGGAGAATTCGGTATGAGAATTGTTGAATAGTTTAAAAGTGAGGCTTTTTCCAATGTCACAGGATACTTTTCGATGCTGAAATATTTAACTTCTTTTCCTGTTTCTTCTGATCTGAGGCATGTCAAAAATGCGTTTAATCCTGTTCCAAATCCCATTTCAAATATCTGGATGTTCTGTTTTTCTAAACAGTCAAATCCACAATGTATGAATATATGCATGGATTCCTGAATGGCACCAAATACCGAATGATAATGTTCATCAATATCCCTTCGGTAAAGGCTATGTGATCCATCTTTAGTAATGATTAATTCGGGATTCAAGGGAAGTGGATAAGTTGATTTTGTACAAAGGTAAGATAATTCAGCTGTGGCAGACCGAAGAGTCCATTCTGAAAAGAACCTCCCGATGCCCGAATATTAAAACCTGCCAACGAAACACCTATTCCCATTATATAAACATAGGATATCCATTGTGTTTATAGAGATTCCCTAAATTAATGAAATATTAATATTATAGTAGAGTAATACAGACTATATATAAAAACATAAAGTATTGAAAAAGAATATATAAAATTATATAATATTCATATATTTGTATGATAAATGTATGAAATGGCTAGTTTACACTTTTATATAGAGAAAAGAAATGTGTCTGAAAAGGTAATTACTACCAGAGAATGTCCGCTGATACTTTCTTATTCCTATTCTGCACAGCGGATAAAAATATATACTGGTAAAAAAATTCGTGAATCTGCCTGGGATAAGTTTAGTGAGCGGGCGAAACCAGAATATGCTAATTCCGTGGAGTTAAACCAATATGTGGAAAGGATTACCATGAGGATCCAAAAGCTCTTTTCTGAATTTCTCATGGTAAATGGACATCCTGACGCAACTTTATTAAGAAAGGAATTCAAAAGGATTGTAAAACTCAATACCTATGATTTTTTTGAGTTGTTACTGTTGTTTTTTGAAGAGAATAGTAAAACATGGAGCTTGTCGACCTATAAAAAGATGAAAACCTTTTACACTCAGTTAAAAGAGTTCTCAACAGGTCAAACTGAGATTCTGACTCCTGTTATGATAAATCAGGTTTTTGCAGATAAGCTTGTAGAATATTACCGAAGAAAAGGTTTGAAGGATTCAACTATAAGTAAAAACCTTGATTTGTTGAAATGGTTTATGAACTGGGGAGTAAGACGTCGTTATATTATAAACCGGGACTATGAAACTATCCATTTTACAATTGAAAATAAAAAAGAGCAGTATAATGATTATTACCTTCAATGGGATGAATTGACTCGATTTTTGGTATGTAATGAATTGAATAGAAAGGAGGAATGGTGCAGAGATATTTTCTGTTTTATTGCATTTACCGGAGTTCGTTTTTCCAAATTAGGACAACTAAAAAAAGAAAATGTTTCTGAAAGATATCTTCAATTTTCTAAAGCAAAAAACGGGAAAGTTCTTTTAAATAGCTTTTCATCCGGCATCTGCAAAAAATATGAAAACCGTTTTTACAGGAATAATTCTCTTTTTCCACCACTTACCTTAATTACTTTCTTAAAATATCTGAAGTCTGGTGCAAAAAAAACAGGAATGAAGCGTATTCTGTATCCTTCAAAAACTGATTTTTTCCCTGTTCCTTTGTATCAGATCATTTGTGCTCAGACAGCCATAAATTCTTTTTTTGCACATGCTGAAAGAATGGACATTTCCAAGGAGTCTGTTAAAACTAGTAATTCCGCATACTCCAGAATAAGAATACTTTCAGGGGCAGCTAAATTTGCAGAAGAAAAACATTTATCCACATCAGAACACTTATATGAATCCATCAGAAATACTGGGATTAGCCCTTCATAGTTATTACCAAGGAAATGAAGCTGCTGTAATAGTTGTTCACAGCGCAGATTTTGATCCTGATGAGCAGACCGTTTCATATTATTTCAGGGGATTTGATGCAATGCCAGAGATTGAATGTGAGGCAATTAACTTATCTCGTGGAAAAATTCTTGATATTGGAGCTGCTGCAGGTTCACATTGTCTGGAATTGCAAAAAAGAGGGTTTGATGTAACCGCTCTTGAACTTTCTTCGGAAGCTTGTGCGATCATGAAAAAGCGAGGTGTGATGAAGGTTTTGAATGCTGATATTCTGAATCCTTCTATAGAAAAGTACGATACTCTGCTTATGCTAATGAATGGTATCGGTCTTGTGCAAACACTTGAAGGGCTGAGTA
The DNA here is from genome assembly GCA_038316435.1 of Bacteroidales bacterium. Classification (GTDB taxonomy): domain Bacteria; phylum Bacteroidota; class Bacteroidia; order Bacteroidales; genus JACJXF01. Next base: position 6,740 of record JBBQAQ010000053.1, read on the forward strand.
AATTTCTTAAACATATTAAATCGTACATGAACCCTGGGGCTCAGTTAATTTTTGACTCGGCTAACCTGATTTACCTCTTTCAGGACGAGGACTCAGATGAGGCTATGATAGACTTGAATAGCCGATATTACGGGGAGATTGATTATGAAATGGAGTTTGAAGGTGTGAAATCAGATCAGTATTCATGGCTTTACGTGGATTTTGACACCCTTTGTTATTATGCTGAAGAAGAAGGGTTTACACCGGAACTAATTATGCAGGATGGTAATTATCAGTACCTTGCCAGGCTTGTTATTTTGAATTCGGTAGATTAGGTCGTAGGCCATGAATTACAATCGTCCATTACCATAATCCATTGCCTAGCGTTTTAGGGCTTACCGAATGTGGCGATTTAGAATCACTTCACTGTCAATCAAGTAAAAACTTACATAGATACACAAAGCTTGATTTAACAGCTGAACCGCCACTTTGGGTAAGTGCTGTTTCTGCCTAATGCTTCTTTATTCTGTTTTATATGGGCCAAGAAATTTGTCTCCATTGAAATGAACTAAGTCTTCTTGGTGTTTCATCCAATGGAATTCCAAAAGTGTCAAGGATATAAAGCGCAGTGTTAATCAGTTCCTGAATCTTTAGAGTTTTTTCGCTAAAAGTTTTTGATTTATCGGGACTGATATACTGTTTCATCCTCAAATAGTTTTAATTGTTCGTTTTCTGTTAGAATATATTGATTGTTAGATTCACCCATCAAATGATTTTTGATGTTTAAAGCTAAATGATACGCAAAATATGGAGCAACGGCATTTCCAATTTGATTGTATTGGTTTGTTTCTGTTCCTGAAAATTCAAACCAATTAGGAAAACTTTGAAGTCTAGCTGCTTCTCGAACTGTAATTCTTCTTCTGCGACCATCTTTTAATTTAACCCTGTGTATATCTCCTGTTGCACCCGCTAAATTCCTGCAGGTCAAAGTTCTTGCTGGTCTTTCTAAATATAAATCTCTCGGATTAATACTCTTTGATGCTTTTTCATAGTTATCAACGTATCTATCCCACCACAACCCGCAAAAAGGTCAACCACTGTTTTATTCAATTCAGTGTCAATCCAAGGTTTAAGTTTATTATTTATTTCTTCCCAATATTCCATTCTTCAAAGTTATTTTTGTTGAGTTTTCGGTTTCTTAGAATTGGAGTTATCGTCCCGCTTTTGGCAGATACTCAGCATAAATATTATCCAAAGCATGAAACATATTGATCTTGCTGTTTGGATAGTTCTGCATCATTTGCTCAATAAGCTTTCGGGTTTGTCTGCGTTTGGTCTGATCGTCGTGCGGACAAGATTTCTCAGCCTTTGGATATCCCCTTAAATCCGAAAATTCGATAATCTCCTTTTCCCAGATATCCATGAGAGGGCGGATAAGGTTTACCCTTCCATCAAACATTGAAAGTGAATAGGGAAGTGATGAAATCGAACCATGATACATTAAGTTCATCATAAAGGTTTCCAGCGCATCATCTCTGTGATGACCGAAAGCCAATATATTGCAATTCAGTTCTTTGCCGAGGTTGAAAATCTCTTTGCGTCGGTGCCAGGAGCAAACAAAACAAGGCGCTTTTTTCTTATCCAGCTCAAAATCCGGAGTAATTTCTTTTATGTAAAGAGGGATATTCAAGTCCGTGCAAAGACTCTCCATAAATCCGATATCCATATTATATAAAGCGTTCTGGATTTTTACATGAACGGCTGAAATCTCAAATTTAAATGGTATTGCTTTTTTCCTTTCAGCCAGAGCTTCTAGCAAAAGATAGGAATCTTTTCCCCCGGAAAGACCTAAAAGCAAATGATCGCCTTCCTTCAGCAATTCATGATCGCGAATGGTTTTGCCAACTTTCTGACAAATTTTCTTGAATTTTGCTGTGATGCTTTTCTCTTTTATTTCCATTTATATGATTCGGTCATAATATTCAATTCTGACTTGCACAGAGTAACTCTTTTTACTTGTCAATGTCCCGCCATAACTCCCTCTAATTCCTCAAGTGTCTTTCCCTTTGTTTCCTTTACTTTCCAGATTATAAATAAAAATCCAAGAAAACAAATCCCTGCATACATGTAAAATGGACCAAATGTGCCTAATTTACTGGCGAGGATAGGAAAAGTGAAGACCAAAATAAAGTAAGCAACCCACAGCGACACAATTGCAATTGAAGAGGCTGCACCTCTTATTTTATTTGGGAAAATCTCCGAAATTAGGATCCATGTTACCGGAGCGAGCGACACAGCATAAGTAGCGATAGCCAATAGGACAAAAATAGAAATTATTCCGGGACTTACCTTTATTTTAAGCAGAGTGGCAAGGATAATATAAATGACAGAAAGGCAAATTGATCCAAAAAGAATAAGTGGACGGCGGCCAAGTTTATCTACCTGCCACATTGCAATAATAGTGAAGATGAGGTTAACAAGTCCTATTAGAACGGTTTCCAGGAGCTGGCGGTCAAGGTTAGCGCCTACAGATTCAAATATTGAGGAGGTATAATTGAATACAACGTTAATTCCGCAGAGCTGTTGAAAAACGGCCAATCCAATTCCAATTATTAAAGCAGGACGAACCGATTTGCTAAATACTTCACGAAGAGGTAAGGTTTTAGCTCCCATGAGAGATTTTTCAATATTATTGAACGTTTCCCTAACAAATTCCGGATTACCAATTTTACTCAGAACTGATTTGGCTTTTTCCGACATTCCGGCTTTTACCAGAAACCGCGGACTCTCAGGAAGCCATAATACACCTGTAAAAAACAAAGCTGAAGGAATGGTTCCCAGTCCAAACATCCATCTCCAGGCATCAGGTCCCTGATCGGCCAGTTTATAATTTATTAGGTTGGTGATGAGAATTCCAAGAACTATGGTCAGTTGATTGATAGCCACATTGCGACCTCTTTCATGCGCTGGCGAAACCTCGGCAATATAGAGAGGGCTGAGGATAGAAGCCATTCCAACCCCAATCCCGGCAAAAAACCTCATCATCAGGAAAACACTTAAAGAATTGGAAAAGGCCATTCCAAGGGATGAAAGTGCGAAAACTGCTGCTGAAACTAATAAGCCAGGCCTTCTGCCATAAATATCGGCAATTTTCCCTGCCAGCAAAGTGCCAGTAATACAGCCAAGAGCCAGAGTGCCGGTGAGAAAGCCTTCCCACCAGGGACTTAGCTCGAAGATATCGCGTAAGAAGGGAAGTGCGGCAGCAATAACTGCGAAGTCGAATCCAAAGAGGTACCCTCCCAGAGCGGAGATAAAGGATATACCGAGGATGTAAGTTCCTTTGAAGTTGTGGGTTGAATCATTCATGTTTGTTGGCTTTGAGGAATTTGGTAATTAGGTTATTAAAAATTTTTCATAACGTCCATCATTCGACGATGAGCAATTGCGCCCTGATGATTAGCATCCTGCTCAAGTACTTTTTTGAATAATATCGCTGAAGTCTTGAGATCATCAGGATTTCCGATACCAAGCAAACCCAGTGCCTGCAAGTATAAGCAATGAATTTTGTTTTTCAGGTTTAAGTCAGAATCAAAAACAACAATATCCGGTAATGAAACTGCAAAGTAATCAATCCTAATTTGGAAAAGGGATATGGGAAAGACAATCTTATCTATTCGAATATGTGTTTATCGCATTTTCTGACAACTTTCACTTTTAGCGAAAAGTTCAGAAGTCCAATAGAGAATGAAGTAAAAGATGCTGTGGACATTTCAATAGAATTCTTCCGGAATAATCTGGATAAAATGCTTACGCTTAAGGAGATTGCCGGCTTTACGCAACTCTCTGTTTCACATTTTTCTTATCTTTTTAAGAAAAAAACAGGTTTTCCTCCCTTAGAATATTTTAATCATATGAAAATTCAGCAAGCATGCCAGTATCTGCAATTTACTGATTTGAAGATCAAGGATATTGCTTTAAAATTGGGAATGAAAGACCCTTATTACTTTAGCAGAGTTTTTTCAAATATTATGGGCGTTTCGCCGAAGTCGTACAGGGTGTCTTAGTCAATTTATTTTACGAAAAAGTTAGCGATTCGATGTTTGTTATATTGTTGTCACGATGAATAAATTTGTTTGAATATAATGTTCATTTTCAATAAATTATAATATCTAACCCACAAAATAAGTATTTACACCTGTTCATAAAGCCATTATTTTTCTTATTATTACTGTCTCTCAATTCCAAATTGTTTGTTTTAATAGGTAACCCGGATGATAATTATCGCAAAACTCTTCAGAATACTTTTTAAATTTCCCTTTTTCCGTAAACGCTATTTCGGTTTCTATAAACGGATTTTCAAACCAAATAATCTTTTCGAAGGCCAAACTGCAATATGCACCTTTGATAAAGGATTGAAAATCAATGCACAATTAAGTGAATGGATACAGCAGCATATTTATTTTCTGGGGATTTGGGATAAGCAGGGAACCCGTTTTATAAAAAATCACCTCAAAAAGGGAAATGTCTTTTTTGATATCGGTGCAAATATTGGCTACTATTCGTTAATTGTTTCAAAACAGGTTGGAGAAAATGGACAGATTCATGCATTTGAGCCTGTTTCAGGAGTTTTTGCGCAACTACAGAGTAACATAGAATTAAATGGAATTTCCAATATATCTGCTAACCAGAACGCTGTTTACGAGAAATCTGGAACACTTGATTTATTCGTTTCTTCAGGGGAAAATACCGGCATGTCAAGTATTTTCCATCACGATACCGAAAGTGGAGTGGTAGAAAAGGTGGATGCTATTACAATTGATGATTATGTCGAAAAGATGAAAATTGATCGAATTGACCTCATAAAGATTGATATCGAGGGGGCTGAACTTTTTGCATTGAAAGGCATGAAAAACACTCTGCAGCGATTCAAGCCGATGGTTTTTATGGAATTAAGTCAGGAAGTTTTAAGGAATGCTTCAGTAAACGAAAAGGAAATCATCCAATTTATGGCTAAAATGGATTATGAACTCAAAGGCATTGACGAAAGAGGGGTAATGGTTACCGTCACTGGCAATCAATATGAATATGCTAATGTAGTGTTTTGCATGAAATCTTAACCAATAATGTGATCCCCTGATAATGAAAATAGGATATCCGTTAATAATTTTTATATTTCGTACTTAATTCCCGTTTAATATTCAATAATGAAGCGAAGAATTAGCAAGCCATCTTCTTTTAACCTTTCTGAAAAGGACTCTACTCCTTTAAACAATATGCAATCAGAAATAGTTCAGCAGACGTTAGGTGATGAAAATTTTAATCTGATGTACGGCGCGATTATTGAAAATATGTCGGAAGGTGTTATTATGATCAGGGCCAACGATGGTGTAATTATATTTTCAAATGCAGCATTCGAGCAAATGTTGGGGTATAAATCCGGCGAATTACTTGGAAGACATGTTAGCGTAGTAAATGCTCCCTCTGATAAAACGCTAGAGGAAATTGCAAGTTTGATTATTAGCGAGGTTAAAAAAAATGACTTATGGCGTGTAGAAATTCAGAATATTAAAAAGGATGGAACCCTTTGCTGGGGACTTGCAAACGTAGCAAGCTTTCTACATCCACAATTTGGAGAGGTATTGATTTCTACTCAACATGATATTTCAGAAAGAAAAAAAACTGAGGAAGAACTGAAAAATAAAAGCCGGAAATTAGAATTGGCGATGCAGACAGCTAATATGGCATGGTGGGAAATGGACATTTCAACGGGATTAGTTTTATTCGATATTCGGAAAACTGAAATGCTCGGGTTCAATGCTAAAGATTTTAAGCATTATAAAGATTTCACGGCATTGGTTCATCCTGAAGATTACGACCAGGTTATGAAGGCTATGACTGATCATTTGAAAGGAGAGAAGGATAAGTATGAGACAGAATATAGAATCAAAACTAGTTCGGGTGAATACGTCTGGTTTTATGATATTGGTGCAATTGTAGATAGGGATTCGAATGGAAATGCATTAAGTGTTGCAGGCCTTGTAAAAGACATCAATGATTCTAAAATTACCGAAAAAGCTTTGGAGGAGAGTGAATTTAATTATAAAAATTTTGTTCAGCATTCGCCCAACATAATTTATAAGTTCTCAAATAAGAGAGGAGGTCTATTCTGGTCTGAAAGAGTTCTTGACATTCTTGGTTTTAGTCCTGATGATATCCAAAATAATCCTTTTCTGTGGAGTAATTCCATCCATCCTGATGATAAAGCAGACGTTCAGAAAGCAATTGACCAAAACGAAAGGGGACAAAAATATAATATTGATTACAGGATTCAGGCAAAAGACGGTAGATGGATATGGCTGAATGATTGTTTTACCCACAAGAGTCTGGTTGGCGACGAGATAATTTTTGAGGGAACTGCCACAGATATAACCAATAGAAAGAAGATGGAGGACAGTCTGAGGATACTTTCACGGGCAGTAGATCAGAGTCCTGTTTCAATTGTTATTACCGACATTAATGGCACAATCGAATATGTAAATCCGAAGTTTTCACAGTTAACGGGTTATTCTCTTATTGAAGCCTATAAAAAAAATCCACGTATCCTCAAAACAGGTTATACGAACAAGGAGGAATATGAAATCATGTGGAAAACAATTAGATCAGGAAATGAATGGGAAGGTGAATTCTGCAACAAAAAGAAAAACGGTGAATTATACTGGGAGTCGGCTGTAATCTCGCCAATTATAAATGATGAAGGAGAAATAACGCATTTTGTTGCTGTTAAAGAGGATATTACAAAACAGAAGGAAACCGAAAGAAGGATACAAGCTTCAATAATCGAAGCAGAGGAAAGAGAGCGGTTACACTTCTCACAAGAACTTCACGATGGAATAGGCCCTTTGCTTTCTGCAACAAAGATGTATGTGCAATGGCTGGGTATGCCAAATGCCAAAATTGAAACTTCTGAGATCATAAAAGATATTGAAAAGTTTCTGGATGAATCAGCACGTACAATTCATGATCTTTCCTTTAAACTTAGTCCACATATCCTCCAAAACTTCGGGCTAATCGACGCAATTAAATCCTACACTCACAAAGTTAACGAATCATCCTCTATTGCGATAAAACTTAATTCCGGAGATATTCCCCGGTTTGACCTTAACTCTGAAACCATTGCGTACCGTGTTTTATGTGAATGTATTAATAACACAATAAAGCATGCTAAAGCAACAAAAATCAACATTGATTTTCAATGTAAAAATGATCTGCTTACAGTTAAGTGTAATGACAATGGCATTGGTTTTGAGTCAGATATAAAAAATTCTGAGATTAAAGGTATAGGCCATCTCAATATGCAAAACCGTGTGAAATCTGTAAACGGAAAGCTTACTATTGTTTCAGCACCAGGGAAAGGGACGACTGTAAAATTCCAGATTAAAATGTTTAATAATTGAAATCGCAATTCAAATAAAATTTAACAGTATGGTAAAAATAATTATTACCGACGACCATAGAATGTTTCGTGAGAGTCTTACAAAAATTCTGGTTTATGAGAATGTTGCTGAAGTACTTGCAGAGGCTTCAAACGGGATTGAACTTTTATCTTTATTGGATAAATTTCATCCGGATGTTATTTTAATGGATATTTCAATGCCAGAAATGGATGGTGTTGAAGCTACCAGAAAAGCTATTGAGAAACAGCCAGATGTTATTGTACTTACTCTATCTTCCTTTGGTGATGAAAAATATTGCTTCAGCATGATTGAAGCGGGAGCCAAAGGTTTCGTTCTCAAAACAGCCGGGATTAGTGAACTACAGAATGCAATTGCCGAAGTTGTTAAGGGAGGAAGCTGGTTTTCAACCGAACTGGTTCAAAAAGTTATAATCAACTTGGGTAATAAAAGTTTGAAAATTAAAGAATCATTATTGTCCGAGAGGGAATTGGAAATACTTAGATTGATTTGCGAAAGCTATACTAATGAAAAGATAGCGGAAAAAATTAATATAAGTTTTGATACAGTAAAATGGCACAGGGCAAATATCCTTTCCAAAACCGGATGCGCCAACACAGCTGCTCTGGTTATTTATGCAATTAGAAATAAGTATTTCGAGATTTAGGATAAAGCATTTTATGCTTGATATTTGAAAATGCATTGAAATAAATATTCACCCTTTTTTAATTGATAGCTTCCTACAATCATTAATAAAATTGATGATTCCAAATGATGCCTATCGCAGCCATAAAGAATTTAAATAGTCCCACCTCGAATTTTTACCTGCTTTCACCAATCCTTTTGGGTAATTAGATATTGCCATTTACGTGGACAAAATCCGGTAATTATAGCCTGTTTTTCCATTATTTAATATAGCATTTTCCCATTAACCCCGCAGTATATTTGGCCTGTGAGAAACTTCAATTTTTAGGAGTCATTTTTTTAGGATTGATTCAAATATTAAAAACGCAGATCTATGAGCACAGAAAACAACAAGGTACAAACCTACCTGTCATTTAAAATGAGCGAGGAATTGTTTGCTATTAACGTTTCCAAGGTAATTAATATCCTGGAAATGCGGCACATAACAAAAGTTCCTAAAACTCCTCAGTATATGAAGGGAGTTATTAACCTGAGAGGAACCGTATTACCCGTAGTCGATTTGCGTATCAAATTCGGTTTACCTGAAGCTGAAAATACCGTTGATACTAGCATCATTGTTCTCAATATTGAGAAAGATGGTGAAATAGTTATGCTCGGTACCCTTGTAGACGCAGTTCGTGAAGTCCTTGAACTTAAGGATGACGAAATCGCCGATTCCCCAAGCATCGGTACAAAATACAACTCAGGATACATCCAGGGAATGTACCGTATGGATGAGCACTTCATTATGATTCTTGATATCGATAAAATTTTCTCGGTTGACGATATTATTGATGTCAGAGAACAAATATTGCAAAGTGCCACTTAAAAAAAAGTAAATAAATAATAAATATAAATAATCAGGAGGAAATCAAAATGTTAAAGAAATTAACAATCAGAAACAAATTGCTTTTGGGCTTTATTTCAATAGCAATTATATCGGGAGTAATCGGATTTGCCGGCATTACTCAAATGAAAAAGCTTGAAAAAGCTGACACAGCTCTTTATGAAACCATTGCAGTTCCGCTTGGCTACGCTACTGAAATTGCCACTTATTTCCAAAGAATCAGAGTGAATATGAGGGATGCAATTTTTTCAGGAACACCTGAAGAACAGAAAAATTATCTTAACAGAATAAATGAGTTAGATGTACTTTATGTTGCAGTCCTTAAAAAGTACGAAGGAACAATAGTTGATGAACAGGATAAGAAAAACATTGACGAAGTACTTGCCGCCAAAGCTGATTACCTGAGTCTCGTGCCCGAAATCAAAACCTTCCTGGAAGCTTCAGATGTTGCCGGAGCAACGAAAATTTTGAGAACCTCCGGAAAGCAGGCAAACGACAGATTGCAAAAGGCACTAGATGTGTTGGTTGCGTATAATATTACTACAGGAGCTAAAATTTCAGACGATAATACAAGTCTCGCAAATTCTTCTGCAATTCTTCTGTATATTATAATTGCCATTGCAGTTGTTATTGCATTAGTTCTTGCTTTTGTCATTGCAGGCAATGTTCAATCGATAATTAAATCTCTGATTGATCAGGCGAAAATGCTTACAGATGCCGCTGTTAATGGCCGGCTCGACACACGTGGAGATCCTGAGAAAGTTAATTTTGAAGTTCGCGAAATAGTTATTGGTGTTAATAAAACCCTCGATGCCGTAATCGGCCCATTAAATGTTGCTGCCGAATACGTAGACCGCATCTCCAAAGGCGATATTCCTGCCAAGATCACCGATACGTATAATGGTGATTTTAACGAGATTAAAAATAATCTGAACATGTGTATCGATGCCGTTAACGAACTGGTAGCCGATGCCAGCATGCTTGCAGTAGCCGCAGTTGAAGGTAAACTTGCCACTCGCGCAAACGCTTCAAAACACGGTGGTGATTTTGGTAAGATTGTTTCTGGTGTAAACCATACTCTTGATGCAGTAATTGGACCGTTGAATGTAGCTGCCGAATATGTAGACCGTATCTCCAAAGGCGATATCCCTGCAAAAATCACGGATAACTACAACGGTGATTTCAATAATATAAAGAATAACCTGAACGTATGTATCGACGCAGTAAACGAACTGGTCTCCGATGCCAATATGCTTGCTGTCGCAGCTGTAGATGGTAAACTGTCCACCCGTGCAGACGCTTCAAAACACGGTGGAGATTTTGGAAAGATCGTATCGGGAGTAAATCATACCCTTGATGCTGTTATCGGACCATTGAATGTAGCTGCCGAGTATGTAGACCTGATTTCCAAGGGAGATATTCCTGCAAAAATCACGGATAGCTATAACGGCGATTTCAATAACATCAAGAATAATCTGAACGTTTGTATTGATGCAGTAAACGCCCTGGTATCCGATGCTAACATGCTTGCCAACGCAGCGGTAGCCGGTAAACTAGACATCAGGGCCGATGCTTCAAAACATGGTGGTGATTTTGGAAAGATCGTAACCGGTGTAAACCAAACCCTTGATGCCGTAATCGGTCCATTGAATGTGGCTGCCGATTATGTAGCAAGGATTTCAGTTGGAGATATGCCTCCATCCATCACCGACAACTACAACGGTGATTTCAACAACATCAAGAATAACCTGAATGTACTGATCGATGCTCTGAATGAGATCATTGAAAGAGCAAGACTGGTAGCCAACGGCGACTTGACCGTTGATCTGAAGAAACGACATGAGAATGATGATCTGATGGAGTCACTTACTGATATGGTTAAAGCAACAGCCAATATCATTACTGAGTTCCAGACTGCAGCATCCAACATTTCGGCTTCGAGTCAGCAGATGAGTTCCACCTCGCAGCAGATGAGCCAAGGAGCAACAGAGCAGGCTTCTTCAGCAGAGGAAGTATCCTCGAGCATGGAAGAGATGGCAGCAAACATTCAGCAGAATACCGACAATGCACAGCAGACTGAGAAGATATCACTGAATGCAGCCGAAGGTATCAACAAGGTGAATGATGCATCAGGCCTTACATTGAAATACATGCAGGAGATCGCCGATAAGGTATCGATCATTGGAGAGATTGCACGTCAGACCAATATTCTTGCGCTGAATGCAGCAGTTGAAGCAGCCAGAGCAGGAGAACATGGAAAAGGTTTTGCAGTGGTAGCCGCCGAAGTAAGGAAACTTGCTGAACGCAGCCAGATATCAGCCGTAGAGATCGATCAGCTAACGAAAAACAGCGTGAAAGCTACGGATGAGTCAGGTAAGCTATTGGCAGCCATATCCCCCGAAATAGGAAAGACAGCCAAGCTGGTACAGGAAATAGCCGCAGCCAGTATAGAGCAGAACTCCGGTGCCGACCAGGTAAACAACGCTATACAGCAGTTGAACCAGGTAACGCAACAGAACGCAGCAGCTTCGGAAGAGATGGCAACAAGCTCGGAAGAATTGGCAGGACAGGCAGAACAGCTACTTGAAATGATTTCTTTCTTCAAATTGGAAGGAAACAAGCAAACAACAGCTGTTAAGAAGCCCGCAGCAGTTCAGACAAGTCAGAAATCTGAGACC
>JBBQAQ010000054.1:0-17401 GCA_038316435.1 Bacteroidales bacterium
GGATTTCGAGAGGATTTCACTTATGATGGAGTTAATAGACTATTAACTGTTACAAAAGGAGGTTTGCAAACTTTGAGTATGACATATCAAACTGGAGTAAATGATAGAATTGAAAGTAAATCTGATGCCGGATTCTATAGCTACCAAAGTAATAGTAATCATCGTTTGGAAAATTTAAATCAGAATTTGGGTAGTCCTTCCCATGATATAACTTATACAGGTATTGGTAAAGTGGCCACCATAACTGAAACAGGTAGCATTAATAAAGTACTTACTTTAACCTATGGAGTAGATAACCAGAGATTTAGTGCAGTTTATAAAGAGAATGGAGGCGCTAATCTATACTGATCCTTCAGGTGAAGTATTTGGCGTTGACGATGCAATAATTATATTCGCCATGGCTTACTTCGGTGGTATGCAGGCAAACTTTTTTACCGCCGATAACCCAATGAAACCAGCCGATTGGAACTGGAGCAGCCCCAGTACTTATGTAGGGATTGGGTCGGGGGCATTGTCAGGTGCAGGCATGGCCGGTCTAAATGTGCCTACCCTTTTCCCAAAATTAGATGGTATGCTTACAAGAGGGGCATACCAAGCTGGGGTGAATGTAGGGTTAAAAAATTAAATCCCTGATAATGATTTTATAATTATCACTAATTTTAAGTCAAATGATTACAATCCTAACAATTTTTACCCCTAATTCTTAGTTTTTATAAGATATCTGACTATTTTTGCAATTCTTTAATTTAGTTCAAATGAATGCATTTGTTTTTCCCGGACAGGGAGCTCAGTTTGTTGGAATGGGTAAGGATCTTTATGAAACTCATGAAGTTGCGCGGAAATTATTTGACCGTGCTAATGAGATTCTGGGCTTTGAGATCACCAAACTGATGTTTGAAGGAACCGATGAGGATCTCCGTCAGACAAAAGTTACTCAGCCGGCAATTTTTCTTCATTCTGTTATACTTGCAAAAACACTGGGTGATCAATTTAAACCCGATATGGTTGCGGGTCACTCATTAGGTGAATTCTCAGCATTGGTTGCAAATCAGACGCTCTCTTTTGAAGACGGGCTTGTACTTGTTTCCAAGCGTGCGCTTGCCATGCAAAAAGCCTGCGAGGCTGAACCTTCCACAATGGCTGCTATCCTAGGTCTTGATGACTCAGTTGTTGAAGAAGTCTGTGCTTCGATTAAAGATATCGTTGTTCCAGCAAATTATAACAGTCCCGGGCAAATTGTTATCTCCGGTTCAATAAAAGGAATTGATCTTGCCATTGAGGCGCTTACTGCAAAGGGAGCCAAAAGAGCTCTGAAACTTGCTGTGGGTGGAGCATTTCATTCACCTCTGATGGAGCCAGCGCGTAAAGAGCTTGCTGCAGCTATCGAAGCAACACACTTCAGTAAACCCATTTGTCCGGTCTACCAAAACGTGAATGCCCTTGCTTACAGCAATCCTGACGATATTCGTAAAAACCTTGTTGGCCAGCTGACTTCACCAGTTCGTTGGACACAAACCGTGATCAATATGATAGCCGGAGGCGCTACTTCATTTACTGAGGTTGGTCCTGGTAAAGTATTACAGGGTTTAATTAAGAAAGTGGATAGGGACATGACCACACAGAGCGCATAGGTCGTGCCCTTCAAAATATTTATATATTTGAAAAAGGGGCTGTTGCCCCTTTTTTTTTAACCCAGTTTTTTAGTTTGATATGCACTCTGACAGATATTTTAAATAAAAAAAGTTTAGTGCAGATCAGCAAATTTATAAAACAGAAGTAAATGAAAGTTCTAAAATTTGGCGGTTCGTCCGTAGGATCCCCCGAAATTATTAAGGAGGTAAAAAGGCTTGTTTCTGAACAACCAAAACCCTGTGTGGTGGTGGTTTCTGCATTTAAAGGGATAACCGATCAAATAATTGCAACCAGCATGCTGGCAAGCATCAGGGATAAATCGTATGAAAAAGGTATAGAAACTATTTATAACCGTCACATCGAAGTCGTTGATCAGCTTATTCCGGAGGCAAAAAAAGAGCCAGTGAAACGCTATCTCGACCTGCTAATCCACGATTTTAAGGATCTGTTATATGGAGTTTATCTGCTCGCCGATCTTACCCCAAAAACACAGGATCATCTTCTGAGCTTTGGCGAAAGACTTTCCTCTTTTATCATCAGCAATATCATTGAAGATTCGCACTGTGTGAATATGCAGAATTTTATTCGCACTGATAGTCAGTTTGGGAATGCTCAGGTCGATTTCGACCGCACCAACGCACTGATCTTTGAAGAACTCGACGGACTAAAGGACATCGTGATTGCACCCGGCTTCATTGCGGCCAATGAAAAAGGAGATATCACCACTTTGGGTCGCGGAGGTTCCGATTATACTGCTGCCATTATTGCCGGAGCCATAAACGCTGAAATCCTTGAAATATGGACTGATGTTGACGGTTTTATGACAGCAGATCCCAAAAAAGTTACCAAAGCATACCCTATCGAACATTTAAGTTATGCTGAGGCGCTGGAACTTTCACATTTTGGAGCAAAAGTTATCTACACTCCTACTTTGCATCCCGCTTATCAGAAAAATATCCCAATAAAAATTCTGAATACTTTTAATCCCACTGTTCCCGGAACCCTTATATCCAAAGAGCCGGAGAATCTTTCTGATAGCCTTATCAAGGGAGTTTCATCCATGGACGACATTACCATGATCACCATTGAGGGAAGTGGACTTCCGGGAGTTACGGGTATTTCAAAGCGTTTGTTTACTGCCCTTGCAAGCAGAAAAGTAAATATCATACTTATTACCCAGGCATCATCGGAGTATTCCATAAGTTTTGCCATCGCTCCTGGCGACACCGAAATAGCCGAAGAGTCTATCCTAGAAGAGTTCCAGGTGGAGATGAAGTATAAGAAAATTATTGAAATGGAGGTTGAAAAGCACCTTTCCATCATCGCAATTGTCGGAGAAAAAATGAAAAATACTCCGGGAATTTCAGCCACTCTTTTTACTTCCCTTGGGAGAAACGGTATAAGCGTAATTGCCACAGCACAAGGCTCTTCTGAGCTGAATATTTCCGTAGTAATCAGAAAAGAGCAACTGAAAAAAGCCCTCAATGTGATCCACGAAGGTTTTTTCCTTTCGCATTATAAGGAATTGCATCTTTTCTTAGTGGGATTAGGTACGGTTGGCCGGGATTTGCTAAGACAGATAAGTCAGCAACAAGGTATTTTAATGAAAGAACACAATCTAAAAATTAACCTTGTTGGAATTGCCCGCACCAAAAAAATGCTGATCAGGGAAGAAGGAATTAACCTGAAGAACTATGCTGAGGAACTCGAAAAACTCGGTGAAGCAACGAATATGGAAATTATGCTTCAAAAAATTGCCGATCTCAACCTCAGAAACTCAGTATTCATCGATTGTACAGGAAGTGAGGAGATTGCAGGACTATACGACCGTCTTTTTGATAAATATGTTTCAGTGGTTACTGCAAATAAAATCGCCTGTTCCTCGGAATATTCGAATTACCTGGCGCTGAAGCAAAAAGCAAGGAAAACAGGCGTTAAGTTTATTTACGAAACCAATGTTGGCGCAGGACTTCCGATTATCAATACCATCAATGACCTTATAAAAAGCGGTGATCATATTTATAAGATGGAGGCCGTTTTATCAGGAACTCTGAACTTTATTTTCAACACAATAAGTGCAGAAATCCCTTTAAGCAAAGCTGTTAAAATGGCTCAGGAGAAAGGCTTTTCAGAACCCGATCCCCGGATTGACCTGAGTGGCCTCGATGTTATGCGAAAACTACTTATACTTTCAAGGGAAGCCGGTTACGGGATTGAAGATAAAGATGTGAAAATGAAACGATTTCTGCCGGATTCCTGTTTCGAAGGAACGCAGGAGAATTTCTGGGAACAACTGGAAAAACTTGATGCTGATTTTGAATTGCGTAGAAAAAAACTGGAATCTCAGGGGAAAAAATGGAGGTTCTTTGCGCGACTCGAACATGGGGAACCTTCGATCGAACTGCTTGAAGTCGACAGCTCGCATCCTGCATACGCACTGGCCGACAGCAATAACATCATCATGATCACTACAGAACGGTATAAAGACTGGCCGATGATTATCAGAGGATATGGTGCCGGAGCAGCCGTTACAGCCGCAGGAGTTTTTGCGGATATCATTAGAATTGCAAACGTTTAATTCAAAATAAATGATTCAAGCTGCAATATTCGATATGGATGGTTTACTGATAGATACCGAGCCAGAATGGCAGAGGATGGAAAGAGATTTTGTGAAAAAAATGGGAATTGATGCAAAACCCGAACACCAAAAACAAACTCTCGGATTGCGAAGCATCGAACTCATTAAATACTGGTATCATATAAAACCATGGCCGGATCCTGATTTTGAAAAGACAGAAAAAGAATTCAACGAAGGAATGCGCAAATATTACCTCTCCAGCGCAACGCTGATGAATGGCGCAATGCAAGTATTAGATCTCTTTAAGAAATCTGGTTTGAAAATGGCTCTTGCGTCCTCTTCTCCTATGTTTCTTATTGATACTTTTATTGATAAGTTCAAGCTACATGAACACTTCGATATTATTCATTCAGCTGAATTCGAAGAATTTGGAAAGCCTCATCCTGCAGTGTATATCAATGCAGCAAAAAAGCTTCACGTTCCAGCTACCACATGCCTGGCTTTTGAAGATTCTTTCAACGGATTACTGGCTGCAAAATCGGCTATGATGATGGCCATAGCAGTTCCTGATCCAAAGCATTTCGATGACCCGCGTTTTGCTATTGCCGATCTGAAATTAAAGAGTCTTACTGAATTTGGTGAAAAGCAGTTTAATTTTTTTAATGGGAAATAAATTAATAAACCAACTGTGAACACAAGCGGTCAATATATTCTGAAATTACGCGGGTTTCTGGATTCGGATCAATCCCGATTGGCAGAATTATGCGACAATAAGAATATATGGAATAATGTGCGGGATATCTTCCCTTCCCCCTACACTCTTAAAAACGCTGAAGAATTTATCAGATCGTGTCAGGCTGAAAATCCCTGTTCCACATTTGCCATTGAATTCAACTCTGAATTGGCAGGCTGCATCGGACTTGTAAAACAAACGGATATATATATTCGAAGCGCTGAATTGGGTTACTGGATTGGCGAACCTTACTGGGGGAAAGGAATCGCAACCAGAGCCGTAAAACAGATTGTTGATTATGGTTTTACTCAACTTGGTTTGACAAGAATATATGCTGGAGTCTTTGAATATAATCATGCATCCCGCCGTGTACTTGAGAAATCAGGCTTTATTCTCGAGGGAGTTTTGAAAAAGGCTGTATATAAAAATGATACTTTCTGCGACGAATACAGATATGCGAAAATTATTGAACTATAAGAACTTTACTCAACGAAATTTCCACGAATGAAATCATCCGTAAAAATATTTGCACCCGCTACCATTTCAAATGTCGGCCCCGGCTTTGATCTCATGGGATTTGCCCTTGAGCAGCCTGGCGATATTATGATTGTAAAGCCCAATGATAAAGGGATTATCCGCATCATCAACAACTCCAGTGCCATGCTCCCTGAAGATCCTTTAAAAAATGTTTCTGGTGTTGCAGTTTATGCCCTTCTTGAAGCATTGGGATGCAAAACCGGATTCGACCTTATTTTCGAAACGAAAATCAATCCAGGAAGTGGCATTGGCTCTAGTGCAGCTAGCTGTACGGCAGCGGTTGTAGGCGTTAATGAGCTTTTGAATCGCCCGTTTACAGACAAGGAACTTTTGCAATTTGCCATGAAAGGCGAATTTGTAGCTAGCGGAAGTGTGCACGCAGATAATGTTGCGCCTGCTCTTTTCGGGGGATTTATCCTCATCCGCAACTATGATCCAATCGATATTATCCGCATCGACGCGCCGCAAGAGCTTATATGCACTGTTGCACATCCGAATATTGAAATTAAAACTTCTGAAAGCCGGAAGCTGATCCCAAAGGAAATCTCCGTTAAAAAAGCGCTTGAACAATGTGGAAATATTGCCGGACTCTTAGCCGGACTCACAACCTCCGATTATCAACTTATCGGACGTTCCCTTCATGATGTAATTGCAGAACCTGTGCGGGCTTCGCTGATTCCGGGGTATCTCGAAATAAAATCAAGACTTTCAGAAACTGGAGCTTTGGGAGGAAATATTTCCGGTTCAGGGCCTTCTGTTTTTGCACTTTCCGACAACACCGAAAGCGCTAAAAAAGCAGGTGCATTGATGCATGAAGTCTTTGAAAAAAACGGATTGGAATGTAAAGTATATATCTCAAAAGTAAGCAGACAAGGAACACGTTTAATCGACTAAATTAATGAACCCTCCATGTATTTACGTACACATCCCGATAGCTATCGGGAATAACATAATCAGATGCATGGAGGCTGCGTCAGACCATTAAAAAATAAATTATATTCTGATGAAATATTACAGTACCAGCAATAAAAACCATCAGGTTAATCTGAAAGAAGCTGTATTCAAAGGTCTTGCGCTCGACAAAGGTCTTTACATGCCTCAGAGCATCCCTGTATTGCCAAAAGAGTTTTTCGCGAACATAAAAAAATTAAGTTTCCGCGAGTTGTCATTTGAAATTGCTTCTGCATTATTCCACACTGATATCCCTCTGAACGAACTAAAAAAGATAAACGATGAGGCTCTCGATTTTGAGACGCCGCTTGTGAATGTGCATGATTCTGTTTATAGTCTTGAGTTGTTCCATGGACCTACTTTGGCTTTCAAAGATGTGGGTGCCAGATACATGGCCCGGATGCTTGCTTATTTTACCAGAGGATATCAAAGCGAGATTCATGTGCTGGTTGCAACTAGTGGGGATACCGGAAGCGCGGTTGCAAACGGATTTCTGGGTGTACCGGGAATAAAAGTGCATATTCTCTATCCAAAAGGACTGGTGAGTTATTTGCAGGAAAAGCAATTCACAACACTAGGACAAAACATTACTGCTCTCGAGGTTGAAGGCAGTTTCGATGATTGCCAGCGATTGGTTAAGGAAGCTTTTGTAGATGCCGAAGTAAATTCAAAACTTACGCTGACCTCTGCTAACAGCATAAATTTGGCACGTTTGCTCCCTCAGAGTTTCTATTATTTTAACGCATTCAGGCAACTTCAGGAAAATTACGGGAAGCTCGCATTTTCTGTTCCCAGCGGGAATTTTGGAAACATTACATCCGGGCTCATTGCTAAAAAAATGGGACTTCCGGTTGACCAGTATATTGCCACAACCAATATTAACGATGTTGTTCCCGAATACTTAAGAACAGGGAAATACACAGCCCGTCCTTCAATGGCAACCGTTGCCAATGCAATGGATGTAGGCGATCCAAGCAATTTCACCCGAATACTTGATCTCTACGGAAACTCCCATAAAGCAATTGCCAATGATATTCTTGGATACAGCTACAATGACACCGAGATAAAAAGATGTATTTCTGAAGTTTCCAAAAAGCACAAATATTTAACTGATCCACATGGAGCTACTGCCTACATGGGACTCTCGCAATTCCTTTCAGAAAACAAAGGATATACAGGCATTTTTCTGGAAACCGCACATCCCGCGAAATTCAGCAAAACAGTTGAAGAATCATTGGGACATACGATTGAAATCCCGGAGAAGTTGGCAGAGTTTGGTAAAAAGGAGAAAGTGAGTTTAGAAATGGCAGCGGATTATTTGGCTTTCAGGGAGTATTTGATGGGGTTGAATTCATAGTTATGACTGCTTGGTGTAAGATCAAATTATTTGGTATCTTAAGAATGAGGAAGGCATTTTTTGAACATGAAATTACTAATGCCAAAGTCGGACAAAGTCACTGCGCCGGCAATTATACAGTTTATTATTTGTTTTACGGGATGTGCAATAATACGAAAATGTCATTATAAGAAAGAGGCATTAACAATATCTTCCATATGGTATGGCATGATGATTTCTATTTTAGGAAATTCTGGATTTCTATTTTCAATGTTGGTAAATGCCTTACAATTGTACCCCAAATAATGTCATTATCTATTTTATCATAACCATGAATTACCCGATTACGCATACTAATAATTTGTCTTTTACTTGAGATATTCAGTGTTGAATTCAGTTTTTCAATCCGACTCATTGCTTCACCAATTACTTCAAAATTCCTACTGCGTCAACTGTTTTGTAATCCTTTTAAAAATGCTCGAAATCGTACCCTTCGATATATTAAGCAATCCGGCTCATAGCTGTTTGAATATCATCAAGAAACATTGTGTAGACACGATCTTCCTTCTTCACATTACACGTATTTAACTTGTTTTAAAATCCTATCCCTTATTTGTTCCTTTAATGCATTTTTGGTTACTAAATCGATCTTCCGCCCAAATATACTCTTAAGGTAAATTTCTAATGAAAAGAATTTCCATCCGATTGGCCTTTCAAATTCAACAAGCAAATCTATATCACTTTCATCAGTAAAAAAATCATCAGAGAAAGAACCAAATAATTCAATCTCTTTGACTGAGTAATCTGAGTAAAATTGGCTTTAAGTCACTCAACTTATTAAAAATGTCGTTCCTGTTCATCATAAATTCAAAGGTGCAATTTTTTAAATTATGTGCCAACTTGTCTTTTTAGCATACAACGTAAGTCCATGTAAAAACCTCATTCCTCAAATTAATATAACCACATTAATTGAGTCGCATAGGAAACAATGACTTAAAAATTTAAAATATTTAGAGCTTTTATAGCCGGAAGAAACAATATTTCAACTTATAGTCTAAAAGCCTTCTCGCGTGGTGCTAAAAGCCGTTTAAACCCCTATTTGTTGCCGCACATTTTTCATTTAGCCATAATGAAATCTACATTTTGCAATCAGAATTTCATTTTCTCTAACCCAATAGACTAATCGGTGTTCGTCATCTAAACCTTATCCACAAAACTTTTTATATTTTTTACCACTTCCACAAGGACATGGGTCATTTCTACCTGCTTTTTTTTCTGCTACAACAGTCATTTTATTCAAATCAGGTAAAAAAGGCACCAACGGAACAGGATTTCCTGATATCCCCATCTAAAGGTGTCTCTTTTCTTCAGGAATAACATTGAAATTAATGATTCCTGCAATCAAATATCTTAGGTTTTTGTCTCCTCTAATACCAAATCGAGCTGCTTGCTCAATTTTATCTGAATCAAATACTATTACAGGACATGAATTACAGAAATGACTCCCAGTTAAATTACTCATAAATTTACCTTCATCGGTATCTGATTTCGCTATTATTACAACCGTACATATATCTTCAATTAATGGCAATCCACATTCTGGACACAAACTTAATCCGCAATCCATTTTTAAAATCTTCTGTCATAAGTTTGTTTTTAATATAATACGCAATTTCAGTCTTGTTGGTAAGGAAGACAAAATGATATGTTGTGGAGTAAGAGCTATATCGTTTTTAGCCAACACGAAGAGTTTAAGCGGCGAAAACAATTGCATAAACAATTAAACCACATTTTTTTATATCGCATTTTGAACTAAATACCTTAAAGGATAGTTCTTATAAACATCCTTAAAAAAAGTAGATACGAATTGTTTTTTCAACATAGCCGATCCTTATAATTCTTATTAATCAGATAAATAACAAGGATAACCTCGAAACTTCATAATTTTTTATTGAACAACGACAATCTTTTTTGTTCCTACATAATTTCCTGAAATAACTTTTACAATATAAGCCCCTTTTGAAAATTTTTCCATTGAAATTATTGTTGAATTAGAATCTTTAATAGAATTAGTAAATACTATTTTCCCAGAGATATCAATAAGTTGAATAGAAAAGCCTGAGTAATTATTTACAGGAAACTTAATCTCTAGATTGCGATTAATAACATTTGCTGTAAAATTTAAACTTGTAACCTTATCAATATTTACAGGTGGTGTTTTTTGAATGATTACTTTATCAAAATTGAAGCCATCTGATACCATATTGATTCGCATTTTTTGTTGACCTGCATCTAATCCCACTTTCTTTTTCTCAACCTGCTGCCAGTTTTGCCAGCCTTTTGTAATCGGGAGGTCAACAGACCCGGTAGTTTTTGTGCCATTGCTAAAAGTGATTTCTATTTTACCTACTTTGGCGTTGGCCGATTCATAAAAAATAAAATCATAATCGCCGGCTGTTTCCACATCTACAGAATATTCCAGCCATTCACCGGTATTTATCCAACCCACATTGTAACCACCTGCGGAACAAGCCTCAATATCCACATTATCAGTGCGGTATGAGTTTCCTAAATTCCCTTCATCAATATCAAAATATGCTTCGGTACCGCAACCAATATCATAATTTTCAGCTTCTACAGTGCCTGGAATTAGAATATCAGAGCCAGAATAAGGTACTCTGATGCAAGGAATTACTGTTAAAACACATGTATCTCTTTTTAAAGGTTCCGCAATTGAAATGGCTATAATATTAGCCTCACCAGGTGCTAAAGCAGATATTTTCCCTGAAAAATCAACTGTTGCAATATCAGGATTATCTGAAATAAATTGCAAATTCGAGTTGCAAACTCCATAAGGTATTAGAGTAGCGCTCAACTGATAGCTTGAACTTTGTTTCAAGGTAATTGCCTTATCGCTAACTTTTACAGAATCAATCAATAATCCGGCATCACACGACAAACCGATGAATTTCGAAAGCAACATTACTATAGTTGATTGATAAGAACACATTGGTTCGGTAATTTCATAAGATGGAGGCCCGTTTTTACCGCCATTAAAATCCCAATAACATTTGTCTAAAGGTTGGCCTTTAGGTGGAACGTCAGCTCCTGTATAGGTACTATTTGGACCACCGGGTAAGTAGCCGGGAGCTGGCGTAGATTCCCATTTTGAACCATAATTAAACCATGAATGATAAATTTTTGTAGCACTTGATTCCGCCCCATAGTCTTTCATGCTAGTTAAATAAACCATACCAAACGGGTTTATTCCATTGAAATAATGCAGGATATCCAATGCACGGTTTAAGTATCGTGCGTGATTAGTGGAATCTAATTTATGAGTCAAATATTCCATATTTGCATTTCCAGCATCGGCTCTGGTTGAATTTCCGCCCCAGTAATACGAATTAATAACATTGGCGCGATATAGATGTTTTTGTGGGAAGTAAACGCTTGCTGTTTTTCCGCTTGCAATTTTTTTGTCTATAATGTCATTTTTTACTATTGCATCGGCATTCGGCAAAGTTGTGTAGAAAAGAAGTGCTTCGCCGTTTACAATTTCGCCTGACCAATCGCCTGTCATTTGTGAGAAGCGTTTGTAATTCGTTTTCACGAAATTGCCATAAACACTTTCGCCTGTTAATGCGTAAAGATAAATAGCGGCTTCAACTTCCACTCTCCCTTGTGAAACAAGGTCATCATCAGCATCTCCAGCCTGAATTAATTGATTGTCGCAGTTGGTTGATTTGGGATTTGATTGGTAATAATTATAAGCTTTTACGGCTCGATTTTTCAATTCGTCAACCCACTCTGAAAACTGCGGATAAGAGGCATAAACCAATGCTGCATGAGCAAAAAAACCTGCTGCACAAATACTGGAGGAAGAACATTTCGGTCCATAATACCTTATTCGTTGATCTGCGCTAGGTGGATTTGCGGAGGCATTGAAATTCCAGTCGGTATTTCCCATTTTTATAAAAACACCGCCATCGGTAGTATCTTGCATTCTTGTAACCCAATCCAATTCCCATTTAACTTCATCAAGAATATCTGGAATTCCGTTACCCGACTCAGGGATGTTAAAATCGTCGGTAAAAAGTTCAGGATTTTCAGTATAGGTGAAAAGTAACTGATGGATTGGTCGTTCTACAAAAGTTACATATTTGTTGTAATCCCCTGCATCCATCCAACCACCTCGCAAATCACGGTATAGGCTGGTATTGTTTGGGTCGTCAAGAAAATGAGCCACACTGTCTTGTAAATAAGCGGCATCGTCAACCCAAGTTGCGCCAGCGAATTGAGCTTCGTGTTTAATTCCGGTTCGCTGATAATAAAACATACGGATGGAAGCTTTCAAAACATCTTTATAAACCATTGGATCAATTTTAAAAACGTGCGATTTATGGTCTTTCTCAACATCATAAACGTAAAACTCTCCTTCTGCTGTTACGGGTGTAAAATCGAACCACCAGCCTCTATCGCCTGAAACTGCATCGGTTTCTCCGTTCATCCAACTTACCAGTGAGCCTTCATAAACCACCTGATTGTCAGAAACTTTCCTTACCTGATAAATATTTCCAGGTGTATAGGATTCTGCTGAATTGAAACCTACCTGAGGGTCAGCAATTACTGCGATTTTTTGATCATTAGGTCTGTATCCGAATTGGTCTACCATTACAAAATTAACATCAAATTTGGGAGGCGGAGGAACTATAATTTCGCAATTAACCAATTCAAAATCATCAAAATAAAATTGGTTGTCGGCAGCAAATAATGGATTTGCAAATATTTCGATGCCTAAATAAGTTTTACCCACTCCTGCAGCTATATCCCATTCTAATTGAAGCCATGAATTTGCCGCGACTACAGCACGTTCGCCCATAGGAGTATTAACAGCACCTTTGAAATTCATAACAACTTTGGTAACAATTGGCGAATAAATTTTCATTCTAAATTTTGCTCCGGCATTCACCTTAAACCCACCTACTGTGCTTATAACTATGCCGTTCCATGTATTGGCTTCGTTTTTCTTTAACCAACTCATTACCTTGGCAGAGGTGTTTAAACCGCCTTTTACCGGATTATTTATAACTTTTGGGGCATTTGCCCAGCCAGACATAGCCGGTATTTGCGTTTCTCCATCAAAAAGCATTTGTGTGGAAGCCAATTGACCCCACAAAATAAGAACTAAAAATAATCCAAATACCTTCATACTAAGTTGGTTATAATTGTTACTATGATTTTTTCAAATGTTTTGATGTCTTTCATGCTGACGTAGCCATTGTAAATAGGTGGCTCACCATTAATAATAAATATCTCAAGTTCAGGCCAAGAAAAATAGTTCAGCATAATCTTCTCTCTTTGCGCTGCACAATTCTTAAGTGCCTATTTATTAGGTTGTCAAATTTATTGTTTTTCAAACTGTTTTTTTTCTCTTTCAATAAATGTTTTTAGATCAGTAGGCGTTTTCCCTGTCAATTGCTCGTAAAATCCAGATATCCTTGGCTCTTTCTGAAATCTTGGCAAAAGATGGAGTAGAATCATTACGATAATCATTCCTGTTTCCATTCCTTCCCTTCTTTTTATCTGAAAAAATTTGAACGGATTTACATTTCTATATCGTATCGGGTTTTCAATTGCTTTATTTATCAGAAAAGTCACTTTAGCAAAATTTTCGTTTTCCAGTCCGGTTATCTCATAAGCCTGATTTTTATAACTCCCGAATATGTCAAGTAAAACTGCTCCAACCTCTCCAATGTTTTCAATGTCAATCCAGTTAAATTTAGCTTGTCCGGATGTCAATAGAATCTCTCGTTTTGTTTTTATGTCATTCATCAGAGTTGTAGTCAGATTTTGCATAAAGTAACTTGGTCGAAGAAAAATATAATCCAATCCAAACTCATTTATCAATCGCTCAATCTTGTTATGAGGAATCACTTTGCTTTTTTCTGCTCCTTGCACTGATAAAAATACAATTTCGTTGATATTGTTTTCCTTAATCTTTGAAATCAAAGGTTTGAAATATTTGTCAACGTCTGATATGTGCGGAGGACGTAAAAGAAAAATTCTGTCAATGCCTGTCAAAGCCTTATCAAACGAATCGAAATCCTCAAAATCGAAGTGAACAAAATCCAGTTTTGGAAAGTCTTTAAAAACTTTTTTTGCTTTCTCGATATTTCTAACACCTGCAATAATCCGATTCGGAGTGTCAATTTTGTACAAAAATCGAATCACCTCAAATCCGATGTTTCCAGTTGCTCCTGTTATTAATATGTTACTCATTTAGTGTGTTTTTTAATGCAACTAACAGTGGGGGTATGGCCATTAAGAAGGGATTGCATAACTTTAACCTATCAAAAAACTAAAAGATTGATGCGCGAATACTTGTAAAACCCTTATTGAGTAAAAGCCGTTATTACTGGCTATTCTTCACTTATTCAACCCAATAGCCATTTGATAGGCCATTACAGCATCAGGAAGAGGCGTTAAAGTATCTGATAAAATATTGTAAGTTCCTTTTTCAGATAGTTCGTCAGCAACTTTTTTAATTAATGCCAAAGTAGCTTTCATCAAACCTGAACCTAGACTTAAACGGGCAACCCCTAAATCCTGTAGTTCACGAACAGATGGGGGGAGAATTCCTGCTCCAATTCCAGGATTCGAAAGAATATTAATCGGGGCGTTAATTTCCTTAACCAATGTTGCAATCGTTTCCTTTTCCCATACGGGCATTACAAATATGCAGTCTGCACCAGCTTCCCTATATTTATTGCCGCGCTTGATGGATTCAGCTAATTTTTCGCTGGGTGAACCTGAGGATGTATAAAATGAATCGGTTCTTGCATTAATGACTAAATGAAAACCCTGTGAATCTGATAATGAGCGAATTGCAGATATTCTTTCACAAAATTCCATCTCGTCAATTAAATTTGGATTTAAATCAATACTATCTTCAATATTTATTCCAACGATACCTGTTGCAATTATCTTCTTAACAGAATCAATTATTTCATTTAAATTATTTCCATATCCGGATTCTATGTCAACAGTTATCGGAGCTTTTATATTATTTGCAATTCCTGTTATTACTTCAATCATTTCTGACAATTTGATTATCTGGCAGTCGGGATATCCTAAAGATGCAGCAATACCCATACTTGTTGTAGCGATTGCTTTGTAGCCACTTGCCTCTATTATTTTAGAACTTGCAATGTCCCACGAGTTTAAAAGAACAAGAATCTCTTTGTCGTGATGAAATTTCAGGAACAGTTCAGCTTTTTCTTTTTGAATCCTTGAGACCATAATATTGTTATTTGTTATTGTTTAAAATAAATTGATTCTACCTTCTTATTGATGTTACACCTCGGTGCATGTATGAAAAGTTGCCGTTTGTGGGCGATTTCCTATTTTATGAAAGCGGGATTACACCAACATTTCTACGAGCCACAAACCCTCGAAAACCTATGAAAACCTCATGCAATATACAATATATTGCGCCACCGCGCTTTATTTACATCCTTTTTAGTCTTTGTGATGAATCATATTTACTTCTCCATTGCCTTACTTTTCAAATCTTTCGACATTTTTTCTATAGGGTATCGTAATGCAGCACGAGGCATTATGGGTTTGTTTTTAATCACATATTCAAATATTTCTCGTTGGTTCGCTTCACTAGCAGCTTTTAGCATCCAGCCATAACCTTTTTGAACTAAATCATCCTTATCCAATTTTCCATAATGAACTTAATTTCTATTTATGAAACGGTTTCTTATGATGCACATTATTAAGGCCTTATGACAAGTGCCGGCATTTATATAGTTTATTTTCGGTTTTCGATTAATTAAATTTAAACAATATATTTCAGACTAAGAAGGATCTAGGCATTAGGCTTACCGCTTGTTGTGTGGCGTAATTTTTACCATCTTAAAAATATCCCCATATTAAATTCAAATCTGGAATAGTTATGTTTAGACGGTTCTATCTGTTCATTTATTCTATTTTCTGAAGTCCATGCTTGAATAGTACGGATATAATTTATACTTCTATTGGAAAAGTAATAGTTTGAATTTAGCAAAATGCCAAAAGAAGTTTCTTTTATTTTAAACGCCTTTAATCTTATATCAATTTTTGGCTGAATATAGGGCTGATAATCTGTTTTTGTTTTATAATGATATTGTAGTCTTTCATTGGATAATTTCTTTTTGTGATAAAATGTAGCCTCCTCAGTCATAAAAGAAGATATACCAAAATCACATGTTATTTGGAGTTTAAAAATATCATTATCAATTGGCTTTAGTGCCGGAGAAAGATAAAAACCTAAATCGTAAGTTGTAAATTGCTGCACATTGTAATCCACTAAGTAATAATCGGGGAGGGTCTGAATTTGATATTCCTCAAAATAAGTAATCCAGTTTTTGTTAAGGATTGAGCCAATACCGATTCCCAACCTAGGTCTTACAAAGTAATGTAATGAAATATCATAATTGTCAGGTATAATATCATCCATCATTATTAGTTTTATATCAGCAGACATTTTAGAAAACAAGTCGAATTTA
This sequence comes from Bacteroidales bacterium, assembly GCA_038316435.1. Lineage (GTDB taxonomy): Bacteria > Bacteroidota > Bacteroidia > Bacteroidales > JACJXF01. The sequence continues at coordinate 16,323 of JBBQAQ010000054.1, forward strand.
TACCCCAATTTCAGTATTATAAAATCGGTATATTCGGGGTAATAATCAACATAATTAATAAAATCAAGGTTTTCATTTGGAGAGAATTTTTCAATATCAAGTTCTCCAATTCCAATGGAAAAAGAAAACTCTTGATTTTTTAAAATCGAACTTTGACCAAATAAACCACAGCTTATTAAGTAAAATATAGTTAATAATGTAAGTCTCATAGTTTAAGATTCAATTATTGTAAATATTTCGGTCGTACCTATAAGTTCAATTCCATTATCTAAAGTTACTTTAACTTCAAACCGTGCATTTGTATTTTTTACAGATGTTTTTAGCACTAGTATTATGGTACTTCTTTCGTAGTATGATTGTATGCCATTTAACCATAAAATCCCTTGGCATAAATTGTGGTACAAATCAAAATTATCTATGGAAGCATATAAAATACTTTCCGATATATCATCACCTGCTTTTATGGAGTCATTAATATCTAATATTGTTTTTACTCTAATGTCAACAACTTTATTCTTTGGAATATAACTTGGGTCAATTTGGTCAGCTTTTAAAGTCTGAAATGAGAATGTTTGAATTAAATTTTGGTAAAATAAAGATGCATAAAATATTGATGTATCAGACAATGTAAGTTTCAATGCTACTGCATCAGAATATATTGTATCTGTTGTATTATAATAATCCAAATACATGTCACTATTATCAATACCAATAACACTAATGTTATTATAGTTTATTTCTATGGGGTCTTGTGGCGTACAACTAAAAAATAGCTTAATCCCAAAACCTAAAGTAAGTACTATTATAACTTTCGGAATAAGAATTATTTTTTTTACATTCCTTTTATTAATTAAGGTCTCTGTCATGGCGCTTTTCATTATTTACTTTTTTAATCAAGATGATTTTTATAGCCCGAAGGTTGCTTTTTATGCCACAACAGTCGAGTCGGAAAGAGGACTTTCACCTCTTCCCTCTCACAGAACCGTACGTGAATCTCTCGATTCATACGGCTCTTCATGTCTATTCACGAATGTAGTCCAATACTACGGATGTACCAACGACCAATGTGGAAATAGTCT
>JBBQAQ010000055.1:0-17002 GCA_038316435.1 Bacteroidales bacterium
ATCAAGCCTCTTAGAAGTCTTCCATCTTAGGTACAGCACTCAACCCATGCGAATGGGTTGATTCAAGACACACACGTTTGACAGTAGGCCCAGTGCTGGCATTTTTACGGTTCATGTTCTGTATTCGATAATTTTATTAATACCTTAAATCCGCAAAAGCCTTGTTAACAAAATCCATCAAAACATTGTGTATAAGTAATTTACACAACGTTTTGATGGTTGAAAAAGTTCACCTATTTTAGTGTTTGCAAACAATCAATTCAAGACTTAATGATTTAAATATCAAATCATTAATACTGACTAAACAATTGGAAAAAGATGCATATTATGATTTTGATTACGATAACCAGATAATTGCCACCGAAAAATACGATACCAAGCGTACTTATAAGCATACTAAAGGCTACTTCCCTGGAGTTGCAACTATCGGAATCAAAATAGTTTATATTGAAAATTGCGATGGTAATGCTAACGTGAAATTTGAACAGGCTTCCACGCTCCTCAGAGCATATAACATCCCCAAATCCGATAGATAATACACTCCCTTTGTAAATATTTATTTGCTGCATTTGGCTTTTAGACTCAAAAAATCTCATAAAAAAACCAAAACAACGCAATGGTTTTTTCCTTGCGGATTTAAGGTAATACAATAAACTCTAAACCTAAAGAATAGCAAGGCATTGGGCTTACTGTTTGTTAGCGGCTGCCTTGTCTTATCAACAAGCCAGTTTTTTGTTATTCAATTCAACGTTAAAATTCACTTTCGCACCTAATGCGTCAAAAACTTTCAAAATGGTTTCAAACCTTGCGTTCTTTACACTGTTTTCAATCTTAGAAATTTGAGCCTTTTGCACTCCCACAAGGGCGCCTAATTGTTCTTGTGTCAGGTTGCGTTCTTGTCTTGCTTGTTTAATTGCTTGCCCCAACAAGTCGATTCTCAACTCGTTTTCAAAAGCCTCACGTCTTTCAGTTCCAATCTTACCAATGTGTTTGTCAATCATTGTGTCAAGCGAAACAGTTTTGAATTTATTTGCCATAATTATTTATTTTTTGTTTTGTTACTTAAATATTGCCTTCTTATTTCTTCCGCTTTTTTTATTTCTTTCAGTGGCGTTTTCTGCGTTTTTTTCAAAATTCCGTGCGTAGCTATAACCAATGTATCTTTTTCGTCTATCTTATCCCAAAATGAAAAAAGTCGGTAAGCCTTACTATTGTAGAAAGTCCGAAACTCCCAAATAAGGTCGTTGAGTTTTTTAAAGAGTTCATTGTCGTTTATGAATTGAGCTTTCTTGATGTTATAGTAAATCTTTTCTCTCGTTTTGTCGTCAAGATTTTCTAAAAACTCTATTGCTTCTGGCAATAATTCAATCTCAAAGTTTGGCTTCACTCGCAATTTTTGTCAAAGATAAAAATATCCCAATCGGGAAACAAGTGTTTTGTCAATTTTTTTACTTTGGTTTTGGTAGTGAGGTATGTAAGGTTGCCGCTAACTCATTTATATGTTGCCTTTATGCTAGTTTAAGCCTTGAATCATAAACAAAATCTTCAACCGATATCACTTTAAATGTATTACTTGAAATATGAAGTGGGTTGAGAATGAAATTGAATTCTTTTTTAATTATTGTAGAGGGAATCTTAAGTATTAGACTGGCATTTGCTTTTAGTAAATTGGAACCAAAATCCTTTGTTGAAATGGGAGCGGGAATCTGCATCCAGTTACCAGGGAGTTGATTCATGGGGATTTCCAGAATATCATTTTCAGCTATTTCAATAGAAGTAATACTCAGAGTACGAGGAATATTTTCAAAACTTACATTTACTGAATACTCCAGAAGAGCCAGAGCACGGCTTTCAGATGTGTAAACACAGGGAACTGAAACATGGTTCCATCTACCTCCAAATAACCTGGCTCCTTCTCCGCTGAGATCGCTTTTATGTTTGGATTTCCCTATTCTATAAACAATCATTTATTGGTTTGCTAATTAAAACTAGGAATAAACTCCATAATCGATGCGCCCAATAATGTTTTTTACTTCTTCCCTTCCATAAATATTATCGATGACGTCATAAGGCATTTTACCTCCCAAAGCCTGATTGGCAGAAAACATCCATTGGTTAAATTTACTCTCATCCTGAAACACGTTGTAACCATAGGAATAAATATCAGCGAGACCAATAATTCTTTCGCTTAAAGTTGAACTGAATTTTTGATCCCCCTTTTTATTAATAAGTGTTGCTCTTGTAACGGATAGTGCCTTTGAAAGCATGTCATAATCAAGTTTGGTTCGGGATTTCAGATTTACTAAATCATATTTACTCAAACCATATCTGACCCTTTCCATTTTTTCAAGTGGAGTCATTAGGTTTTCAGGCCTTTCTTCGACGCCAAAGAAAATTATACCGGTTTGCACGTACTCCTTTTCTGCCTTCACTTTTGAAACCTTTCTTGCCTTTTCAGAACCTGCTTTTGAAACTGTTGGTTTATATGTAGCCATATTTGAAATAGTATAATATTTTCAATTGCCAGTGTAAATTTATACTTTTTTCTTATGATCATCAAACTTTTTACAAATTTTATTTTTACTGTAAGGAGATTTTATTTTACAAATTTCACTGGCAAAATTGTATTTTTAATAATCTATCATTGTTGTCGGGTTAACTATTATGAATATTCCGAAAATCCTGATTATATCTCGTCCTTGACTTCGGTGTTCGACTGAGCTCACGCCGAAGCTAGGGACGAGATAATGTTTTGCCAGAAAATAATGAATCGAAATGAATTAGTATAAATATGATTAATCCAGAAACCTATATCTTGCATCATCTAAAGCATTTTCTGCTTTTGATTCAATATTGATATTCATAACAGGTGGAGTGCTGTCGTTTGCATCAACAGCAGGCCATTCCGGAACATTACTGCCATTTGGATTTCCGTTTATAATAAAAAAGCGAAAAAATTAAGCATTGTTTTGGTCATTTTGGATCAACAATCCAAATATAAGTTATTCTAAACTATTTTCCTTCAATACATATTTCAACACTCCTATTAAAAATAAAATTCTTTCAACTGCTATTCATCATAAAATATTTTCTTTAATTTCAGCTATATTTACACGGTTTAAAACACATAATCATGAACAAAATATTTGTGTTGCTTTTAGTTTCCAGTTTCATATTTTCTGGTTGCGGGCGATCAAAGAAAGAATCGGGTGATCAGACCAAAGATGTAAATAACTCAAAAATAGAATTCGAAAGCACCACCTTCGATTTTGGACAAATAGCTTATGCAAGCGATGGAACTTGCCTGTTCAAATTTACAAATAGTTCGGAAGAGGATTTGCTCATAAATGTAGTAAGGACTTCATGTGGCTGTACAAATCCGGAATGGCCTAAAGACCCTGTTGCGCCTGGTAAATCAGGGGAAATAAAAGTGAAATATAACACACAGATTGCCGGCACCTTTCAAAAGAGCATAACCGTTTTTAGTAATGCTGTAAACTCCCCTGTAAAACTGCTTATAAAAGGGGTAGTTCAACCAAATCCTGCCACTTCGTCTTCATCATCAAAAAATTAAATTATGCCAGGGATTTCCAAAAAAGGGCAACAAATGCCTGCTTCACCAATCAGGAAGCTTGTTCCGTTTGCAGAGGAAGCAAAAAAGAAAGGCCGTAAAGTCTACCATTTAAATATAGGACAGCCGGATATTCCAACTCCGCAAGCTGCGCTGGATGCAGTGAAAAATATTGGCGCAAAAGTTATAGAATACAGCCATTCTGCCGGACACGAGAGTTACCGCAAAAAGCTGGCCGGTTTTTATAAGAATATCGGGATAAACGTTGAACATAATGATATTCTTATTACCACAGGCGGATCAGAAGCCATCACCTTTGCACTGATGGCAACGGCAGATTTCGGAGATGAAATTATAGTTCCGGAACCTTTTTATGCAAATTATTACGGTTTCGCAATGACTTCAGGAGTAACGGTTGTTCCAGTAAAATCAGATATCGATCATAACTTTGCCCTTCCTCCGATCGAAGAATTTGAAAAGCTTATTACTTCAAAAACAAGGGGAATTCTTATCTGTAGCCCGAATAATCCCACTGGTTACTTATACTCCCGCGAAGAAATTGAACAACTCGGACAACTGGCAAAAAAACACGATCTGTTTCTTTATACCGATGAAGCCTACCGGGAGTTTTGTTACGATGGACTCGAACATTTCTCGGCAATGAATTTAAAAGGGATGGAACAGCATGTTATCCTTATTGATTCTGTATCAAAACGTTACAGCGCATGTGGCGTAAGGATTGGTGCACTGGTTTCGAAAAACAAAGATGTAATTTCGGCAGCGCTCAAATTTGCTCAGGCCAGACTGAGTCCGCCTTCTTTCGGACAAGTACTAGGTGAAGCTGCAATTGATACTCCTCCATCCTATTTTGAAGAAGTTTACAAGGAATATATTGGCAGAAGAAATTTTCTTGTCGAATCACTGAATAAAATGGAAGGCGTGAAATGTCCCTTGCCAAAAGGCGCATTCTACGTAATTGCCAGACTTCCGGTTGATGATACCGATAAATTTGCACAATGGCTGCTTAGTGATTTCGAATATAATAACCAAACAGTGATGGTGGCTCCTGCTTCCGGTTTCTATTCCAACCCGGAACTTGGAAAACACGAGGTGAGGATTGCTTATGTTTTAAAGATTGAGGATCTCAAAAAAGCTATGGAATGTCTGGAAGAGGCTTTAAAAGTTTATCCTGGCAGAACTGTTTGAATTTGCTAATGTGTTACTTGCTATTATTTTCAAAAAAACAAAGTCACGCTTCACACCGTCATAATATAAAATTAAAAAGATAAGTATGATAAAAAGAACTATTCTCTTAATAGCATCAATCCTCCTGACCGTCTCCTGCTCAGAAAAGAAAGAAATCCGTGTTGCCTGCATCGGCGACAGTATCACTGAAGGTGCCAGCATTATCTGGCAAAGTAAATACAGTTATCCTTCGCAACTCGATAGCATCTTAGGTCCCGGTTACAGCGTTCTGAACTGTGGCCGCAGCGGGGCAAACATGCTTAAAAAATCAGAACTCGCATTCTGGATCTGCAACGAATTTTATAATGTCTTTGCTTTTGAGCCGGATAAGATTGTAATAAAACTGGGTACAAACGATTCCAAACCCCAAAACTGGAACGAAGAAAATTTTGTAAAGGATTTTCAGGGAATGATTGATACTCTCAGGACCATCCCTACAAAGCCTCAGATTTATGTCTGTCTGCCGGTTCCTGCCTACAATCATGCGTGGGGAATCAGCGATTCAGTAATCCAGGCCGGAGTCATTCCTTCCATTGAAAAAATTGCTCAGTCAAATAATCTTATTGTGATAGACTTGTACAAGCCACTCAGTAATCATGTTGAGTTTTTCCCGGATAGTATTCATCCGAATGAGGCCGGGGCAAGGGTGATTGCGGAGGTGATTGCGGGGACTATTAGCGGGACTCGTTAGGAAATAGGATGTTTAGGAATCGTGACGGTGTGACGCGTGACTGCCCTTTTCTTCTACCACACACTCTGAAACTTCGACCTTCCGTCTCCCATTTTTACAGAATTCTTAACCTTTAGAACCCGGTAGCAATTATAGGGAATCTGCGATATCCCGCCAACTTCCCTTAATTTACCCTTCCAGGATTTCCCGGGCTGTCCCCATAGTCCTTCAGCATATATAGCCTGCCCCTGTGCAATATCCACCAACACCATCCCATATTTTTGAAGTGCTTTGCAAAGTATAATTTCCTCCTTAGTAAGGTCGAATTTTGATAAATCGATATTTGGATCGAGCTGAATGGTTGCGCCTTCAGGCATTCCACCTTCTGTAAATCCATCTGTCCATGCTGCAGGATAAACAAACTCCTTATACCCGCAGAAGCGTGATGCCGCAGCAATCTTATGATTAATTTCTCCCTCTGCAACCTCATCAAACATAATTAATCCGGCAATAGCGGGAACTCCTGCAGCCCGACTGGGGCCATAAAAATGCACACTTTCACCGTCCTGTACACCTATATCATCAGTCCTGAAAACTCCAGATCCGTAGAGCGGGTAAACCATCCCGGTTGCTGATGTCCAGTTGTTGTCCTTATCTTTCGATAGAGCCCACATATCCCAAACCAGGTTTTTACTGCGGTCGACCACTGCCATGTGTGAGTCTGCTTCCGGATCGGGAGATGCTGTTTTTGGGATGGGGACACTGTCGAATCCCTTCCCATGTCCGAAATGTTCCTTTGTGGTATGCCAGTGAAATTTTTCTTCGGGAGTAAGGTAAAGCAGTCCTATTTTGTAAACCGATGTTGTACTGTCGACCTCATAAACAGGGATGGTCCACTTATCGCAATTCAGCTTGAAATTTATACCACTTGGTTCAGTTTCCCACATATTTATCCAGGATTCATTTCTCGTATCGGTCTCTGCATCTTCAGGAATTGGCTGGTTCCAGTAGCTTGTGTCGCTAAAGAATCGATGAAAGGAATTTTCTGATTCCCTCGCTTGAATGTTTTTCAGAGCATCCTTTTTAGGGGTTGGAACCTGACAACTTACTAAGGATAATAATCCTAAAATCGCGAAACTCAAATACTTATTTTTCATATTATTATTGCTTTCTCTGTGAATCTCTGTGCCTCCTCTGTGGTTCTCTGTGTAAGGTATTTATTTCACAGAGTTACGCAGAGTTTTTTTTGGAATCTTATTGTATAAATAATTTCCGCTTACTGCTAATTCTCCTTATGGCACAATTAACTTTGTTATTAGCGTTTCACTGTCATTTACAAGTTTTATCAGGTATATTCCCCCTTTAAAAACGGATCTTTCCAGCTGAATGTCATGACCATTTTTCAACGAACCGGAATACACAAGTTGTCCATTTGCACCATAAATATCGACTACAGATAAATTACTCACCGTAGGGGCATAAATAGTAAGGTTGCCTGTAGAAAACGGGTTCGGATAAACTTTTAATCCTTTGCTTGAAGTAGCATCCTCTATCTGCAAAGGAATGGACCGGGTAAATTTCACATAATTAAGGTTAAATGCCGCTAATACCATGTTAATCCGCATTTCCTGCATCCCTTTATTCAGAGTTACACCTTTTACTAAAAAAGACTTCCACGTCTGCCAACCGCCTGTTGCGGCCATACTGATATCTCCGGTTGAAATATTTCCGTCAGAGAAAGTAAGATTGATTTTAGATGCCGCGTTAACTGCAGCCCTGATTTCAATATCATAAGCCATTGTTGAGTCTACAACTGTTGTATAGCTAAGCCATTCGCTGTTTGCAGTCCATCCGACATTATATCCGCCTTCCCCGCAACCTTCAATGTCGACAGCCTCATTTAGCCTGAAAGTACTTCCTTGATTCGGCGTGGAAGCATCATGATAACTGACCATTTCACCGCCTAAATCAAATGCTTCAGCTTCAATTTTTCCGGGGATTAGCTGCGGCGAACCTCCATAAGGGCCCTTTGGTTCGGATACCACAACCTGACAAACAGCTTGTAGGCCACCTAGCGATGTTTTAGCAGTGATGTTTGCGCTTCCGGGGGATATGGCTGTTATGAACCCAGTAGAATCTACAGTCACTTTTGCGGTGTTACTGGATTTCCAACCTACAATTGTGTCTGTTGAATTAGTAACAGTAGCTTTCAACTGAAAAAAATCATTCAGTTTTATGACAATCCGGGATTGATTCAATCGTATTTTTGGTTTGGGTTCAGGGATGGTTTCAGGTTGTCCTATTTTCCACATCCCGAAACAACTGCTGCCGCACCATGCATATCTTGTAAGCGGATGTACCCTAATCATGCTCGTTTCCCTCCCGGCAGAAATTCCGAACTTTGAATTATTGTGCCTTGGTGCAACTGTAAGCGGAATCCAGGAGTCACCACCATCGGTTGATCGCATAACTGAAGCATCATTACTGTAAATATCTCTTGTTCCGCCTGCATATACGATTTCCGGATTTACAGGATCAACGGCAACAGTGCTGAAGCGCCTTACATTGTACTGATCAGCGGGGGTAAAAGAAGTTAAATCTACAATTGAACTATCGCTGAGATAAACCTTCCATAGTCCTGCAGTGTAGCAGGAAGCGTATATCTCTTTGTTAATGTGGTCAAAGGCAATGTCGTTTATAGCAGATTCCAGACTAGCAACTGCCTGCCATGTGGCTCCCTTATCAGCAGACTTAACGATTGTTGAAGAATTCATCACCCCGTATAAATCATGATTTCCAGAGGGATCAGCGGTAATTACTCCATCGCAACCGGTCATTTTGGTCCATGTAATTCCCTTATCCGCACTTCTCATATCGCCTGCAAACAGAATATTCCTGTTGCCGTAAACCCCGAAGCATGAAGAGAATCCACCAGATTTCCCTTTTGTCTGGTAGCTGACTCCCCCGTTAAAAGTAATTTTCAGGTCGCAGGGAAGATTACTCCAACCTTCAGCACTTCGTCCGAACCATGTTAAGGAATCCACAACATATCCCCCGTGGATATCACCTCCCCAGCCATTCCCCGACATATTTAAATACTTATAGGTCAAACCACTATCCAGGGAAATAGAAGCGTCATAATCCTGGGCGGAGAAAAAAATCAAGGATGGATTGTCAAGGTTAAAACTCAGAACACCTGCGGACATTATTGCAGAAGCGCCGTTGTTTGAATATACCAGACTTGATCCACCATTAATTGTTTTTGTAACAAAATCACCTCCAACGGCAAAAGCCACATCCTTGTTAACAGGACTCCATGAAGGATACATCATCCTTCCATAATTCCTGGGAAGGAAATCCATGCTGTTGTCGCTATTTGTTTTTGACCAGCTTGCACCCCCATTTTTACTAAACATATAGTAAGTATTCCATCCATCGGCCGGGTTATTAAGCTGGGTCATCATGCACATGCTATCAACCGGGCTGACCCGCAGGTAATTTGCAAATGCAGGAAATGCGGTGGCGGTTTTTTGAGTAAAGCTTACGCCGGTGTCCGAAGAGATATAAATTTTGTTAGTTGTGCAGATATAGACTTTTGAAGAATCCCCTGCAAAAATATCCATTCCTTTCAGGTTTCCGGAAAACGTTTTTTCGAAACTTATTCCTTGGTTTCGGCTTCTGAAAAATCCGTTTGCATTTGCCACGAATAAATAGTTCCCGGCGGGTGCAATCTTGATGATTGAATTCCCATAATCTTTGGTGTTTGAAATCGCTTTCCATGTGTTTCCACCATCAGCCGATTTATACAAACCGGCAGCAAGAGTTCCTGAACCGCCTTCTGACCCTGCAGTCCATGCGATACGCGAATAATAAACTATCATACTGTATCCTTTAACAGTATCAAAGCTGGAAGGATCATAAGCTATCTGTTCCCTTATATCCCTGTAACCGCAATTATTGTCTAATAATACCTGGTTCCAGGATCTGGCAGTGTCGGATGTAAGGTATAAACCATGGTAATTACTCCATGCGGCCTTTCCTGAATTAGATCCAACGGATATGGCCCTGGCAGGATTATTCGGATCAATAAATAAACCACAGGTTCCCCTGGGAGTATAACCATTATTTGCCGGCTCCCAAAGCTGACCGCCGTTTGTGCTGCGCCAGAGTCCGCCAACATCGCTGCCATGAAGCATAACCATCCCATCGGCATTATCAATTGCAAGTGCCTGAAGCCATTGTCCACCTTCTCCTCCAATGTATCCTGCATTGCGCTGAGCCGTATTAGCCAATCCGGCGTTTTCCCATACCTGCGCATTTGCTGTTATACTTATAACAAAACAAATTATTGATAAGATATATTTCATAAGTTTAATAGAATTTTTAATTCACAGATTTAAGGAAGTTTTTTACTTAATTAAACTGATCAAAATGCAACCATGAGCCTCAACATCTGCTGAGAATTCCGTTGCGAATTTACCTAAATCCTTTTTTGCCCATAAATCCCTGACAGTCAGCTCTCCATCAAGCCCGAGCTCAGTCCATCTCACAACAATTTTTTGCGGATCCCCGTCGTTGATGTTGAAAATTGCAACATATTTTGCATTTGTAGCAGGGTCATCGGCGGTCCAAACAACAATTCCGTCTTTGTTGCGAAGTTCATGGTTGTTTTGGCTTGACTGATTAACTGCAATTACTTCCTCATTCGTAATAATTTTATAGGTAACTGAATCATTTTCAGGAAGGTAACCTCCAATCATTAAGGGAGAACGGAATATTGAGTATAAGGTAAAAAGTGTGTATTTTTCAGTATCTGTAAAGCGGGAGTATTCATCGGTTACCTCTTCAATGGTACCTCCAAGTTGCGAAGCAATCCATTCATCTCCTCCTGTTTTACGAAGTTTGCCCATAGGAAGCATGTCTGCATCAGGCCAGTGACCTGGTGTATGAATAGAATCCCATTGATTGCAAATCCCAAACTGCAATTTAAGCCATTTCCAGTCGTCCCAAAAATCCCCTGAAATACGCCACATGTGAGCATTTTTCGTAAGGTGCTCTATTTCCTTTACAGGAGAAGGACCGGGTGAAAGGCTAAGAACAATCGGATACCCGCTATTCAGAATGGCATTGTGAACGCCTTCAATTTCTGCGGTATGATAGGGATTCGATATGTCATCAACCTTCACGAAATCAACTCCCCATTCAGCATAAAGTTCATAAACAGAATTGTAATATTCCTGAGCACCGGGAATTTCCATATTAACGCCTTTCATGATGGGCGACCATTTGCAAGTGTCAGCAAGGTCAGCAATATCCGTTGCAAAGTAACTGCTTCCTTTTATTCGGGAAGAATAGGCAACAGCATTCCAGGGAACTCCACGCATCACATGGATGCCGAATTTCAGCCCTTTCCCGTGAATATAATCTGCCAGCGCTTTAAATCCTACTCCACCTTTTGCAGAAGGATATTTTAGAGTGTCGGGAATTAATCGCCCATACTGATCGATGTTCTGAACCGGATTTCGCAAATGTGAGTTTGCAGTAATCAGCTCTTTGGGGTGATACCAGCCAGCATCAATAACTACATACTTCCAGCCATATTGTTTAAGGTTTTCAGCCATATAATCTGCAACAGCTTTAATTTGATCTTCATTTGCGTCGAGTCCAAGACAGTCCCAGCTATTCCATCCCATGGGAGGCGTCATTGCCAGGGAATCAAAATTTACTGTGGGCTTTTGATTGGTTTGCTTCACAGGGGAATTGCAGGCAGAAAGAACAAGAATCAATGAGATAATCGCTAGGTTTATTCGTTTCATGGGAAGTCGTTAAATTTAGAATTTTGAAAATATTATATTTTGATAAACGTTTTATTGTTATACATATATTTCATTAGCAGGTAGATAACCAGAAATCCCCCGAAAAAAATACAACTTAAGTACCAATCTCCAATATAGGGTTTCAATCCATCGAAAAACACTTTTGCCATTTCAATAAAAGAAAAATTAAACAAATGCCAAGCGACGTATCCAAAAATGGCATTTGATCCCAAAATGATCATCCATTTTGTACCTTTTCGAACATTCCAGACATCGATAATAAGGAAAAAGAATGCAAGCATCAAAACGCTTATTCCCCCGGCAAACAGAACAAATGAGCTGGTCCACAACTTTTTAATTATGGGGTGACAGGTATTCCAGAGTAAAGCTATTAATATCAGGGAAGCACCAAAAATCACAAAGTTTCTGAGTTTTTTCATTTTTTCGGTATCCGACTGCATCATATATCCGCTGAACACCCCGAGCATCGTGGTTACTCCAAAATTGAGACTTGAAATGACCCAGCTGTATTGAAGTCCGTCGCTAAATCTTCCCAGAACCATACGATCGAAAACCAGAGGTACGTTTGTATTCATCTCGTAAGCGCCGGCGGTTGTGCCTCCAACAGGGATAAGCGCTGCAATAGCCCAATATGCAAGTAACAGACCAAGAGTAGATATAACCTGCAAATAAACCGGTAAATACAATACAAGGAGCGTGGCAATAAGGTAACCACTTGCAATTGCCTGAAGAGTGTTCGAATAGATTTGTAACTTATCGATATCATAAGCAAGAAGGTTTCCCTGCACTATCATCCCCAGAAGCCAAAGGATCAGAAATCTTTTAATAGTATGAAGCCAGATGGATTTATCAGAGGCTCCGGAACTCAAGCGTTTACGAGTTGAATAAACCAGAGAAATTCCGACAAGAAACATAAAAAGCGGCATGATAATATCGTAAAAATGAAATCCAAGCCACTCAACATGGTCGGTCTGGGTACGTAAAAAGGCTGTAATTTTATTATGAAAAATATTGTCGAGGCTTTGGAAAACCATATCTCCGCCCATGATCCAGAACATGTCAAATCCACGAAGAGCATCGACAGAAATAACTCTTTCTTTCGAAAGTATCGCTGAGTTGCGAACCTGGAAAACTTCGGTTTTTTGGATAAGTTGTTTTAGTGTAGACATGATTTGCGGAATATTCATGGTTCATCCTGGAATGATTTTTTTATTAAAACAGCATCACAGCTTCATTCATCTGACAGGCTTGCAATGCCTGATGAGTCAAATGTAAATAAAAATACTTTAAAAACTTAATTTCGCAAACCGTTGTTCCGCTTGCTTGTTATAATGAAGATAAGATGTCAAAGTCTAAATATCTGATCATTTGGTAATAATGATAAAGTCGTAACCCTGTGAAGTGCCAAAAAGATAAGCTTTTTTGATAATTTCAAAAATATCTAATTTTTGTGCATCCCACTTAAATTCATAAATTGCAGGTTTAGATTTGCATTCTTATGAGGTTTGAATGATTTATCGTTACTCAAAGAAAAATGAAAATCCCCCTTAAATACAAGCTTTTTCTATTCGCATTTTTAATTTGTTATATACCTCTATCCGGTCAACAGGTTGGATCGGATACGCTGAATTCAGTAATTGCAGATACATCCCGCATAAATCAGCTAAACGTTCTCGCCTGGGAAATAATGTTCAATAATCCAGACACGGCCATTGCTCTTGGAAATCAGGCCTTATCCATGTCTGAAAAACTTCAATGGAAAAAAGGTATTGCCAGCAGTCTGCGCAATCTCGGTGTTTGTTACTACCTCATTTCTGACGGCTCAAAAGCATTGGAATATTACTTCAGAGCACTAAAAATAATGGAGGTAACCGGCGATAAAAATAGTATGGCCAAAATCCTAAACAACATTGGACTTGTTTACTTCGATCAGGGCGAATACCCGAAGGCTCTGGATTATTATATCAAAACATTGAAAATTGATGATGAGCTTGGTGATAAAAGCGGAATGTCGGCTACATTTGGCAACATCGGGAATATTTATGAAAAGCAGCTTAACTATCCGAAGGCAGTTGAATATTATACTAAATCGCTTAACATTGGATTGGAGTTGGGGGATAAAAATATAACAGCCTCACAGTTTTCAAGTATTGGAACTATTTACCATAATCAAAATGATCTGCCGAAAGCATTGGAATATTATGTTAAGGCTGTTTCCATTTCGAGGGAGATCCGAAACCTGAACCTTTTAGGAAAATGTCTTGGCAATATCGGAATCGTTTATTATGAACAGAACCAAAACACCAAAGCACTCGAATATGCAAAAGAAGCTCTGAAGATCGGGGAAAAACTGGGCGATCAGAGCCTGATAGCTACGGAACTTGCTGCTATTGGCGACATTTACTTAGAAACAAAAAAATATGCCCTGGCAGAAAAATACTACACCAAATCATTAAAAATTAGTCATGAAATTGAAGCTACTGAACTTTCGATGAAATTAGAGGGGTATTTGGCAAGTGTGTATGAGAAAACAGGTAAATACCAGAAAGCACTTTTGCACACCCTTAATGCAATAGTATTAAAAGATACAATTTTCAATCAGGAAAAAAATAAAGAAATCACCCGAAAGGAATTGAATTACGAGTTCGATAAGAAGGAAGCAGTTACGAAAGCCGAGCAGGATAAAAAGGATATTCTTTCGATAGCAGAACTAAAACAAAAAGAACAGCAACGAAATTATTTCATTATTGGCTTTGCAATGCTCGCATTGTTTATGGTTTTTGTTTACCGCGCATACAGACAAAAGCAGAGAGACAATGTAATTATCACCCAACAGAAAATCGAGGTTGAAAGTCAAAAACTGATTATTGAAGAGAAAAACAAGGGCATAGTCGATAGCATTAACTACGCTAAACGTATTCAACAAGCTAAACTCCCAAATAAAGAAGATATTTATGAAGCATTGCCGGAATCCTTCGTGCTTTTTAAACCAAAAGATATTGTAAGCGGGGATTTTTATTTCTTCTACAAAAAAGAACAAACTATTTTTATCGTTGCTGCTGATTGTACCGGACACGGGGTTCCCGGCGCATTGATGAGTATGATTGGGTCGGAGCAATTGAAAGACGCCGTTTTACAAAGTTCGGACACTTCTGTAATACTAAAACGCTTGAATATTGGAATGAAACTATCCCTGCGTCAGTCGGGAAGCGAAGAATCCACTCGAGATGGAATGGATATTGCCATTTGCTCCATTGATACAACAAACCTGATTGTTAAGTACGCCGGTGCAAACAGACCACTTTGGTATGTCAGGAAAGGAGAAACTGTATTGGAAGAAGTTGATCCAACTAACAAAGCAATTGGTGGACTGACAGATAACGACCAGGAATTCCAAAGTCATGAAATCCAATTCAGTAAAGGCGACACATTTTATATTTGCACCGATGGCTATGCCGACCAGTTTGGAGGACAAAAAGGCAAGAAGTTAATGACGCGAAAGTTTAAGGAAATTATTCAGGAAATTCAGCACTTGTCGATGAGTGAGCAGGAAAAACATCTGGAGAACTTTAATGAAAACTGGAAATCCGCAATAGAGCAAGTTGATGATATTTTGGTAATTGGGGTGAGGGTTTGAGAATAACAATAGGTGCTTATTCTGTAAATGATTTTCCTTTTTGGGAGTGAATTTTTACCCTATTTTGACCAAATCCTTAAATTTAAATTCAAATCATTTACAATGCTTGTGTACAAAATGATTGGTTCATAGCTTTTTCAGTTTGATTCTTTTTTCTGATAATATCATTATAAAGGAAAACAATATAATGTATCGAAATAATCAGAACGCCAATAAAAATGTATCCAATCATATATATTTCATTTAGTTAATTAATTTTTTCTCCTCGATTGTTTTAATTATTAAATCAAGACTGTTTTTAATAATATCTGCTCTAACTTTACCCTTGATCAGCAAGGCAGTTTGTTTAATTTGAGAATAATTTGCAATAGGAAATTCAATGATTAATCTTGGATAATAATTTTTTAAAAGTTCTGCATATTGGTTTAAGGCCTTAAACCCTGCTTATTGCCGCGGTTTTATTTAATCCAATTTTATGCTTTTCTGATATAATATCTCAGGATCAAAATCAGCTTCATTTTCCCACTCAACCGAATCAAAACATGGCTTTACAGTCATAAATAATTTAGTATCCCTTAACTCCTTAAAAATACCAAGATCAAGATATGGTTTCATATCAAATAGTCGCTTTTCGCCATTCTCAAACGTCAAGAGTAAAGTGTAATTATCTTTCGGTTGAACATCTTTTATTGCTAAATACATATCCAATTATCTTAGTGGTTCAATTTTTTTGAGCATCTTTTTATCTTCATTCAACCAAGAAATATAGTCTTCCCAAGCATTTTCTGAAAATGTAATTCTCATTATTCTTCAATTAATTTTTCACGGACGATCTTGCCTTTTTTCATCTGGCTAATAGATTCATATAATCTATCAGCATTTACTTTTGAGCTTAGCAAATGCATGGTTTCAATCATTGAATTATATTCATCGAGTGAAATAAGAACCGTTCCATTGCCTGACCCCCTTTTAATAATTAAAGTTTCATTATTATTCTCAACATCGTCCAGGAATTTTTTAAGGCCAGTTCTGAATTCGGTGTAATTAGCAGCTATCATGATAACTTTTATTTAAGTGTTTAATCGAGTACAAATATAAGTACTTAATTAATCAAAATCAATACTGTAAAATTTAATGGTTGTCGATATTAACATGCAGCCTAAGATGCATATTCAAAACAGTCTTTGGAACACGAAACCCCGCCTTTTGCTAGTATGTCCATTCTCCGTGGCTTACTGTAAACGATTTAATTCTTCTTTATAAAACTTCCACTGAGGCATATACTTTTCCATTAAGGTCAGAAAACGGTCGTTGTGATCTAAGTTTATCCAAATTTTTCTTTTCTCAATGTTGCAAGTACCCCATTTTGTTTTCATTTGCTTTACTTGCCAGTCGGCAATGGAAACGCCAATTTGCTTTTCCCATTTGTCTATGATTGGCTGAATGAGTTTTTTTAACTCTGTCCGATACCATTCGTTTATGATAGTTTGTCGCTGTTCGGTTGTACTGTCTGGTCGTACATAGAGGTCAATATAGGTTTTGGTTTTGAAAACTACTTTTGGTGGTGCTTCCTGTTCAATTACTCGAAGCAAGTAACGTTTGCCTAAATAATAATGGCTTTCACGTTCTTTAAATTGCCTAGGTGGTTGACGGTCTTGTGCAAGAAAATTCCGTTGGTGTTTTCTTATCCAAGCAATTTTTGAAATTGCAAAAAGTCTTACCGCTTCGTCATCAATACGCAATGGTGCTGCAATACGAACTCTGCCTGTTGGTGGATATACTGCCAAGTGCATATTCTTGATGTCTTTGCGAACAACATCAACTTCTAAATTGATAATTGATAATGTCGTTATCGTTTTCCATTGGCCTTACTCGTTTTGATTATGGAAATTAGCAATTTCAATAGTTCTGTCAAATCTGTTTTTAGAGAAGTACTAGCTAATTCTTCTAAATAACCAGATTGAAATAATAAATCAATTCCTAAGCGAAGGATAAGCCGTCCAATATTCTTGCAATGCATCAATATCTGCGTTAGGAATATC
>JBBQAQ010000056.1:0-16082 GCA_038316435.1 Bacteroidales bacterium
TTATTTTGTGGCTTATCCCTCAATTCCTGGTTATACCTTTGGCACTATTTCCGAAGGCAGCTACCTTTGGGTAAATAAAACACTGATTGAATTATTTATACTGATTGTTTTCACTGGTCTTCCTTCAGAATTTTATTTTGGTGCAGATCGCCTGATCAAACGCTGGCGCGAAGAGAAACCCAATGCCCCCATCCCCATACCTAAAAATGAAATTACATCATTTAATCGTCGCGAACTCCTTCGTGACCTGATCAGTGTTCCTTTTTTAGGTGCATTTGCGTACGGTTTATACAAAAAAAGAAAATGGGACAGTTTTGAAGAAAAAGTTTTGAAAAATCCCGGAGGTATAATTGTCAATAGCCATGTAGATGCCTCATCAGGAGCTACTGCAAAAAACTCACTATTTGCTTCACTTGAAGATTTAAAAGGTACTATACCTAAAGGTAAGATAGGTAATTTGGAGATAAGCCGGTTGATAGCAGGAGGTAACCTCCTTAATGGATTTGCACATGCCCGCGACTTACTTTACGTTAATAAACTGGTGAAAGCATATCATTCAGATGAAAAGGTAATGATGACCCTCCAGTTAGCTGAGAAATGTGGTATCAATACACTGATGGCCATACCGGGGAATTTAACTTTTATAGAAAAATACAGAAGAGAAACAGGTGGAAAAATGCAATTTATCTCAGATTGTGGATGGGGCGATTTTGTTGAAGGTGCCAAACTTTCTATTGATGGAGGGGCAACTGCATGCTATGCACAGGGTGCTACTACTGATACACTGGTTCAGAAAGGCGATTTTGATACCATAGCAAGGGGTATTGAACTGATCAAGAAAAATGGATTACCTGCCGGAATTGGAGCGCATAGAATTGAATCTGTTCAGGCTTGTGTTAAAGCCGGTATCAAACCAGATTTCTGGGTAAAAACTTTACATGAGCATAGCTATTGGTCAGCAAAAACTGATCATGAACGGATAAATACGATGGAAAAAGGTTTTATGGATAATATATTTTGCTTCAAACCTCAGGAAACAATTGATTTTATGAATCAGTTGGAAGAACCTTGGATAGCCTTTAAGGTATTGGCCGCTGGAGCAATTGAGCCCAAACAGGGTTTCCCTTTTGCTTATAATAATGGTGCTGATTTTATGTGTGTTGGCATGTATGATTTTCAAATCGTTGACGATGTTAATATTGCACTCGAATCCCTGAAAAATGTAAATCGCACCCGGCCATGGAGAGGGTAATTTTTTTAAAGATTATTTTCTGAAAATACCTATCCGCTTTAATTTATTTTGAATGAAACTTATACAAATAATAAAACAGGTAAAGCAGTAGTGCTTAGTCTTTCTCCGGGTGATAATTCTAGGGTTGTTGAGAATGACGGTAAAGAACTTGTGGTAAAACTTGATGCTAATTGATTATTAATTCATTAATATAAATAAAATCAGAGAATGAAGAATGTAATAAGCCTGACCATACTATTAGCAGCAATAGTATTGCCATACCAAAACGCTTATCCTCAGAAGGTAACCTCACCTCAAAAGTATTATGTACGGATAGATATTGGCAAAGACAGCAATAGTGGTACTTCCGAGTCCACAGCTTTCAGAACGATCCAGAAAGCGGCAGATGTAGCCCAGCCTTCAGATACAATACTCGTGTACTCCGGTATCTATCGCGAGCGTGTTAAACCTCCCCGTGGAGGCACTGGTGAAAATGCTCGAATAACGTACATGGCAAAACCGGGCGATCATGTAACAATGACTGCTCTTGATCAATGGAGCCCAGAATGGACTGGTGACGGAAACTTATTTTATGCCACACCATCTAACAAGATGTTCACAGATAGTAATTATGTTGATGGTGGCAATCCTTACAAAATCGGTTATTGGTGTTCAGAAGGTCTTTGCTTGGGACAGGTTGTGGTGGACGGCATCGAATTTGAGGAGCAAACCGACTGGCTTGATGCAAATGTTGCGAAGGGCCGGTGGTGGGCTGACCAAAAAACAGGCGCAATTTATATCAACTTCGGAGGAAGTCCTTTGGGCAGAAAAGTCGAAATCGCAACACGGCGCGGTGTATTCCGCCCATATATCAAAGGGCTTGGCTACATTACAGTGCAAGATTTTGACTTAGCTTATTGCGCCAATAACGGTGGTTGGCCAAGTGTAGTAGATGCACTTCATCCTTTGTACCAGAGCGGCCTCATCGGCACACGGCAGGGCCATCATTGGAAAATCATCGGTAACAGTATTCGAAATGCCAAAGGCGTAGGCCTTACATTTAGTTTGGGTACAGATTGGGATGACGCGGAAAGTTGGGATCCACATGGCGCTTTAAATGGCAAGGTGCAAGTGGAAGTAGATTATATCAAATCCAATGGTGGCGACAATGAAATGGAATCCGGAAATAGCCAGATGGACTCGAGACCATTCAAAGAAGTCGGCTTCAATCTGATAGCCAACAATGTGTTCGAGTCATGTGGTATGAATGCTATCGTTGGGATCGGCAGCGTAGGCAATACCATTTATGGCAACAGGTTTTCCAGGTGTGCCTGGTTGATAAGCGCTTCATCCGTTGAAGACGCTACAGTCAAGATACATTTTCAATACGGGACTCTCATTGAAAAAAACCTGTTTGAGAACTTTTCTGGTGACCACCGGGGATTATGGCTTGATAACAATGTTGTTGGAACTGTAGTCTCCCGTAATGTTTTTCTAAATCATAGAGGGGAAACCCCAACTATCTATTTTGAGATTTCCAGTTCGCTCAATCAGTATTTAAGTGTTGTTGATAATAATATTTTTATCAATTGTGAACATGGAATTGTTTCAGCCGCAGCAGATGGTATTGCCTTTTACAATAACCTGTTTTATAAGTGTGGCGATGGATTCTCCATGGGATCAAACCGTGAACAGACAGGTGCTGATTATGGCAATATGAGAATACACAGTTGGAATAACCTTTTCGTTGATCAGGAAAGAACATTCGGGTTTGCTTATAATCAGGCTGTGAATTTTCATACTTCAGATTACAACCTCATGTACCTGCCAAAAGGCGTATCTTTCTGCAAGTATCTGCTTAGTGACGGAGGCACAGGGAGTGGGTCCGGAGGAAGGCCGAATGTGACGGCATTCTCACTATCCGACATTACTTCCGCTAAATCAGGTGGTAACTATTGGATCGAAAAAAAAACCTGGGGCGCCAGCAATGGCCCTAACGGTTGCGAAGCCGATCTGGGCTATTGGAGAGGGACGATGGGTGTCACAATCGACATGCACTCGGAAGAGCGACAATTTATCAATGCCTCCAATACAAATCGTACCATTACACTTAACCTTGGCAGTAATCCATTCATTGCCGGAGCCACAGTGAAAAAGGGTGCAGGAATAAGTTTCTTTGGCGAAATCATAAGTATTCCCAAGGCGGGTCCTATTCAGGATATAGGAAAGGATGCAAAAACCTACACATTTTGGGATGATAATAAATTACCTTTTCTGCCAGATTTGCCTTCTGCTCCAGATAATCTGATAGTAACAACGCAATCCGAAACGACAATGAAAGTATCGTGGCACAACAACTCGCCTGGTGCGAAATTTATGTATATCGAGCGACGTATAAATGGAGGCAACTGGAACTTTTGGGGATATATCACAACTACCCAGGATTTCATGCTTGACTATGATCTGCCTACAGCATCAAATATTTATGAATACCGTGTTGCAGCGCGCAATGCTGCAGGGCTTTCATCTTTCGCATATCCCGACAGCACTGAAAAAGAGCGAAAAGAATTAAATAAAAAATGAATCTTTTTACAAGATTTATAACCTAGTGGTTTTTAAAATATAGTTGGATGAAAAAGAAACTGGCATGCCTGATTTCGTGAAATACTACCAGCAGAAAATAGATCAGTTAAAGCAAACTATCACCACCCTGTATAGGGACAATAATCGTGGCGAATTTGCCGACGCACCCGAAAAGAAATTATTTTCGCAGCATTCCAATATTTTGGCCATATTAACGGGTACTGTTGAAGGAGAAGATGCCCGAAAGTTGATGGATAAGGTTCTGAACGATAAAGAACTTACGAAGGTTACTATCTTTTTTAGACACTTTGAAAATGGGAAATGGAAAGTAGAAATTGGACTTCCCAAATTATTATCAGGATATTTGCTCTGGAATGCCGGACGCTACGAATTGAAACCAGGCGATAATAGCTTTATTCTTTAGTTAATTTTCATGCTTATAAATGAAATTGATTTTTAAAACAAAGAATATGAAAAGACAAAAATAAACAGAAAAATAAATACATACACCATTGAACAAAGCTCATTTCAAAATTTCAGCTATCATCATAGAGAAGTCCGAAAAATAATTAAACTTACCTGCTATATGTTAAAAAATTGTAGTTTTAAAAAATACCGTATTTTAAACTTTCTAAAAGTTTTAATATCCCTCGTATTTTTAGTATTGTGTTACCCTTCAAATGCACAATCCTGGAGCATTGATGGTGATCAAATGCTTCAAAACGGAAAACCTACATTCCTTATTGGGGTTAATTACCTGCCATCCAAAAATTGGCTGACTATTTTACGCAATTGGGATGAAGAGATTGTAAAACACGATATGGAGGCAATGCAGTCAATTGGAGTTCATTGCATCCGCTTTTTCCCTCTTTGGTCTATGGTTCAGCCTCAACCCAACAGGCTTGACCCTGAAATTTTGGCAAATCTGGATAAATTAATTGAAATAGCAGGACACTATGGAATCCAATTGCAGGTAACCCCGATCACAGGTTTTATGTCTGGAGGAATGTATTTTCCAAAGTGGGCAACTGGCAATATTTTCAAAGATGAAAATATGATAAAGGCCGAGGAATTCTATATGTATGAAATGGCTAAGAGGTACGGAAGTAATCCTAACGTTCAGGCATTTGATCTGGGGAATGAAAGTAATGTCATGATCGCGGGCAATAAGTTCGAAGTCACACCAGAGCAAGTAGCAAATTGGATGGGACGAATATCAGCTGCTTTCAGAAAGGGTTCACCGGGTAGTTTGTTTACTGTTAGCCCAGGGACTGGCATGGATCGCTATTATACTAACGAGACTCTTGCAAAAAATTCTGACTTTATGGTAGTGCATCCTTACATAGAATGGCATGGAACACTTCCTCTCGATCCATGGATTGGTCAAAGGACCCTTTATGATTGCAACTTTATGATCGAATGGGCCAAAATGATGGGAAAGCCCGTTGTGGTGCAGGAGATAGGAGCCTCAGAAGAATGGTTGCCACAACATGACATTCCTGGTTTTTTAAGGGTCAATTTCTTAAGCGCGTGGGCAGAAGGCGCTTCAGGGTTTCTCTGGTGGAGCTCCCATGATATTGAGCAAACATTTAAAATTCCAAATGACATTGTTATGGTAGATCGCTCAAATTGGACATATAAAGATGGCAGATTTTCCGATCTTGAATATAATTTAGGTCTTTTTGATGTCGAAAATAACGCCAAACCGTCTGCCTTGGAATTCAAACATACAGCGATGCAGGTGGAACAACTTGGAGCTGGTTGGAAAGACTTGTTACCTGTCTGTTATATACTTGTGCCCGAGGATCATGATGATTTTGCCGAGATAATGTTACGTCTGATCACTCCGTTCGCTCTGGCAAAACAGGCACATTTTGATGTTAAACTTCTATATGAGAATACACAAATTCCAAAGGACGCAGCTGCTATAGTTATTGCAGGATTTAAATTGAGTGTTGCCGGAAAGGAATCTGTTTCCCAATATCTCAGGAATGGAGGAACCGTCTATCAATCTAAAGTTCAGGACTTCGCAGAGGAAGAAATTAAAACGAATCCTTCTGCCATCGACATAGAGAACCCTCAGTTCATGGTTGTGAGGCGACTTGGAGGAATGACTGTGGAGGAACCGTTAAAAATTGGCGCTAAGATTAACATTCAAGAAATTAAATCTGCACCTGTTGGGCAGACCATTCTCGCTAGACCATCCGTATTTGCACGAGCTGGAGTTGGGAAAGGAACATACTATTTCTTTTCAGGTAATCTTGAAGATGGTTTGCGAAAAGTCTATAATCCTTGGCAAAATGACCAATCCAACTTCATCTATTCAGTGCTTCGACCAACCGGGTCGATTGACATATCTTCCAAGCTAGTGGAATTGTATCACAAACAAAAAGGTGATTCAGAGATTCTGCTACTGGTCAACCATTCCAATAATAAGCAGGAAACTGAAATATATTCCACGAAAGCGATATCCCTGCACGAACAAACTACCGGACGAAAAGTTGGAGAAGGTTTTCGTATTCCGATTTCTATTGAACCGATGGAGGTTATAACACTTAATATTAGTCGTCAATAATCTGCTTCCACAATCGAAATCCATGGATGGATGAAGGAAATATTTTAATAAATCTGATTACCGTTTATGGCCAAATAGTGTTGCAATTGGTGCAGGTAATGTGCTTGGATATAGATTTGATTTCCAACAGAAAAAATTGTTAGCAGGCAAGGATCCTGATATAGGGGCATTTGAGTATTAATTACGAGATAAATTGAATGAATCCATTACAAGCAAGTTTGAGTGGGTTTTCAGGTTCAAAATACGATCATTTTTAACAATTAATAAATCGTAATGGAAATTAAAATCTATTGTAAGTCAATACTTTTGATGCTTCTAGTTTTATTACCTGAGTTAAATCTATTCTCCCAGGTTGTTACTATTTCAAGGGATTGGAAATTTAAGACCGGAGATAGCCTTAATTGGTCAGCCTCAGACTATAACGACACTCAATGGGATAATTTGAAAGCCGGATTATGGTGGGCACATGCGGGCTACGATTATTCTGGCTTTGCCTGGTACAGAAAGAAAATTGTTATCTCTTCTGAACTAAAACCTGCTGTAAAAAAGGCAGGGTATTTAAAACTGAGCCTCGGTCAAATTCAGGATGCTGACCAGACATTTCTCAATGGGAAACTAATAGGTGAGACAGGCAGTTTTTCTCCATTTGAGGGTAAATGGGGGCAGCCACGCAACTACTTTGTGAGAGCTGACGAGATTGAATGGGACAAGGAAAATACAATTGCTGTTCGTGTATATGGGCCTAATAAAAACGGAGGAATGCATACTGGCCCATATACTTATCAGCCATACAGGCTAACGTTCAAAGATTTTGTTAAAGTAAGGAATTCCTATATCCAACCTTTAAAAATCAATAATAAAGATGGATTTTTGGTGTCTGTAATTTTCACTAATTCAGGGCCAAGGGATTATAAGGGAGAATTGGCTTTCACTATAACAGATACATCAAAGGCCACACTCAATGGCCAAAAACAAATTATTAAAATCCTGGCGAATTCCGATTCTTCTAATAAATTCTCATTTTTTATTGAAAAGCCATTACCCGATATCTACCATATTTCAGCTGTTTTTACTGAATCAAAAACGAAGGGATTTATTACCAAGGAAATTACTGTG
The DNA here is from genome assembly GCA_038316435.1 of Bacteroidales bacterium. Classification (GTDB taxonomy): domain Bacteria; phylum Bacteroidota; class Bacteroidia; order Bacteroidales; genus JACJXF01. Next base: position 7,506 of record JBBQAQ010000056.1, read on the forward strand.
AGTTCATTAAAAGATGTTTATTTGCCTCTTCTGGTTCAACCAGCGGTGGTCATTGAAAACAAAATAAAAGATGTTTTTATTTCAGCTCCATTCGAAAACCAGAAGATAGGCGGAATCATGGGGGAAAGACTCGATATAAATCTGAACAAACGATTGTTGGAAGTGGATGAGATGGAATTGCTTGCAGGCTATCAAAACCGTCCCGGTAAGCAGAATTGGGTCGGAGAACATGTTGGAAAATACCTTGATGCAGCAAGTAATGCATGGCGTTATTCCCACGACCCCCACCTAAAAACCCAGATGGATCGGATACTCCTGATTTTATTGAACACTCAAAAAGAAGATGGCTACCTTGGAACATATACTCCTGAGCAGTACTGGACAAACTGGGATGTGTGGTCACATAAATATAATATGATAGGACTGCTATCATATTATAAAGTAACGGGATACACTCCAGCTCTCAATGCGGCAAAGCGAATCGGTGATTTATTGTGCAAAACATTCGGAGATAATCCCGGTCAATTGGATATTATAACTTCAGGAACACATGTTGGAATGGCATCTGCCAGCGTCCTGGATCCGATTGTTGAATTGTTCAGGTACACAGGGGATAAGAAATACCTCGATTTTGCTCATTACATAATTCGTTCCTATGATCATCCTGACGGACCTGCAATCATAAAAACACTTTTGGAGAATGGACATGTAAATCAGGTTGCTAATGGGAAAGCATACGAATTACTTTCAAATCTTGTGGGGATTATCAAATTGTACAAGCTTACGGGGGAGGAAGAACTTTATAATGCGGTAAAGATAGCGTGGAAAGATATAATGGAAAACCGTTTGTATATCACTGGTACTGCCAGTTCGTATGAATTATTTAGACCCGATGAGGTTTTACCAGCGAGTGCTGATGATCACATGGGTGAAGGATGCGTTACTACAACCTGGTTCCAGTTAAACTACCAGTTGTTTACACTTACCGGGGAATTAAAATACTTCGAGCAGTTAGAAAAAACAGCGTATAATCATTTAACGGGTGCAGAAAATCCTCTGAGTGGTTGCGTAAGTTATTATACACCTTTGCAGGATAAGAAGCCCTATTCATGCGATATTACATGCTGCCTTTCCAGCATTCCCAGAGGGATTTCAATGATTCCTCTTATTAATTATGGTAAAAATTCTGGTATTCCAACTTTGCTTCTTTCAGAATCCGGAATATTCACAGACTCGGTTTTATCAACTGATGGCGAAAGTATACCAATAAAAATAGTTGGAGAGAGTTACGTCCCTGATAGTGGAATAATTTCCTATGCAATTACACCGGAACATACAGCTTTTTTTTCAATCAACTTACGAATACCCTTATGGGCAAATCATTATACTGCATCAATTAATGGTGAATTTTTTCAGGGCATGCCAGGTAATTACCTCACTATAAAAAGAAAATGGGCGCCAGGTGATATAATAGTGGTTCACTTCGATATTCCAACTATAGTTATGCCAGGAGGGAAAAGTTATCCTGATAGAATTGCATTTAAAAGAGGTCCTCAGGTACTCGCATTGGACCAATCCTTGAATTCATCTAGTATAGATTCCATCGAAATTTCTTCAGTAAATTCAGTTGAAATTACTTTAACAAATGAAGTAAAAAGTTTGCCTAAAAAATGGATCGGCAAACAAGCATATTCTTTTAAAGGTCAGGATAAGGATGGGAAAGTGAATGAAATTATTCTTGTACCTTACTCGGATGCAAGCCAGACAGAAGCAAATACTATTGTATGGATTAAAAGATTTTAATTGAATTTGGGATTATAAGAATAGATGGATTTTTATTAATATTAAACCATTAGTAAACTGCAAGTAAATGATTCATAGAAACCAGATTTCATCATTAATTCTATTGTGTGTTTTATTAAGTTCATGCAAAACATTTTACAATAGGGATCAATCTGCTGGAAAGGATTGGAATGAATACCTTGGCGGTCCAAACAGGAATCATTATTCATCACTTAATCAAATTGATACTTCTAATGTTAGCCAGTTAAAAGTTGCATGGGAGTATAATACTTTGGATTCCGGGGAAATGCAATGTAATCCCCTTATAATAAATGGAATACTTTATGGAATGACCCCCAAAACATTTCCATTTGCACTGGATGCTGCAACCGGCAAAGAAATTTGGATAGCAAGTGATACTGCAAAATTTGTAAGATATAACATGAGCCGCGGACTCACATACTGGCAAGCAGGTAAGGATAAACGCATTTTTTATACCAAAGGTCCATGGCTTTATGCTTTGGATGCATTAACCGGCATAGCTATTGATTCGTTCGGAGAACATGGCAGGACTAGTTTGAAAAAGGGATTAGGAGAATCAGCAGCAAACAAATTTGTTGTTTCAACAACTCCGGGGACTATTTATAAAAATTTAATAATAATGCCTCTGCGTGTCTCAGAAGGTGCAGATGCAGCAATTGGAAATATACAGGCATTTGATACAAGAACAGGTGAATTAGTATGGGTTTTTTATACTATCCCCATGTCTTTTCAATTTGGATATGATACCTGGCCAAAAGAAGCATATAAAAATACGGATGTAGGTGGAGCAAATAACTGGGCAGGAATGGCTATTGATCGTAAACTTGGAATTGTTTATGTACCGGTAGGTTCGGCGGCATTTGACTATTATGGAGGCAACAGGATAGGTAGTAATCTTTTTGCAAATTGCCTGCTGGCTCTTGATGCAGGCTCAGGTCGATGGTTGTGGCATTATCAGCTTGTGCATCATGATATTCTCGACAGGGATCCGCCTGCACCTCCAAATTTGATTACAATTTCTAAAAATGGAAGGAAGATTGATGCTGTCGCTCAGGTTACAAAGCATGGTCAAGTTTTCATTTTCGATCGTGTTACCGGTGAACCACTTTTCCCGATTGAAGAAAGAGAAATGCCTGCCTCTATTGTGCCAGGGGAACAATCATGGCCAACTCAACCCTTTCCTGTTAAACCTGTATCCTTTACCAGGCAAGGACTCACAGAATCAGATATAAGTCCATATGCCGAAAATAGAGATGAGTTAATAGATATTTTTAGAAAAAGCAGGTATGCAGGTCCTTTTACGCCGCTTGGCTTTCAGGGAACAATTGTGTTTCCGGGATTGGATGGCGGTGCAGAATGGGGCGGTGCGGCAGCAGATCCCGATGGAATTCTATATGTAAACAGTAATGAAATGGCATGGTTACTTGCTTTGGGAGAAACAGAAAGTGAAACAGGAAGCCTCATTTCAGGAAAGAGCGTTTACTCTAATTATTGCATAGCATGTCATGGCCCTGAGAGGAATGGTAACCCTCGGATGAACATAGCTTCTCTTGTTGACATTCAAAAAAGAAGGACGGAAAGTTATGCACTTGACATAATATCCGGAGGAAAAGCAATGATGCCTGCTTTCACAATGCTTTCTCCTGAGAAAAAAAAGGCAGTTGTAGCATTTTTATTCGGGAAGGAGAAGGAAATAGCAGAATCCAAACCTACTAAAGAACCAGGCTTAAACAATTTATCAAATCGGACAAATGTTCCATATAAAATAAGTCAGTTTTCTAAATTTCTAGATAGTAAAGGACTTCCGGCCATAAGTCCGCCATGGGGAACCCTTAATGCTATTAATCTAAATACGGGTGAATATGTTTGGAAAATTCCTTTTGGAGAATATCCGGAATTAACGGAGCAGGGAATACTCGGAACAGGATCTGAAAGTTATGGGGGGCCAGTTGTTACTGCCGGAGGAATTCTGGTTATCGCAGGAACAAAAGACAAAAAATTTAAAGTTTATAATAAGCGGACAGGGCGATTGATTTGGGAAACTTTTTTACCGGCTGCTGGTTTTGCAACACCAAGTACTTATGAAGTAAACGGGAAACAGTTTTTCGTTATTGCCTGCGGTGGAGTAAAACTAGGTGCGGGACCAGGCAATAGCTATGTTGCTTTTTGTTTACCCTAAAAATTAAATATAATAACGGCTTAAAGCGGACATAAATTCCGGCTTAATGTCTCTTTCACCTTTCTTTAGGCTAAAATACATCCAGTCGGTGGCAAAATCCATACAGGTTTCTATTTTAAATTCAAACAAATCATTCCAGCTTCATTAAATGAGGCTCCAAACCCATCTATCTTTTGAAAACAGGTTGTATTGTCAACAAGAATTTGGGGAATTCTGTTATTTGCATCAACATCCCATTTAAGTATGTTGAAAATATCCATGATTAAGTTTTTAGCATACATGTTTTTATTTACGGATTCAGGCATGTTTGTACTAATATAAATCCATACTTTTTTGAATGAAAAATATATAAGATTTTTTATAGGATGTCCATCTTATAAAGATTTGGTATTAGGAAATAAATGTTTATTTTAACGGATATTTTTATACTGTTTATCTTTTCAATAGAAATAATCAACTGGGCCAAAAAACTACCATGTAACATTTCTTTTCTTAAATGGCTTGTCAACAAATTGTTATTTTTTTTGACTATTATTTGATCATTTTATGCGACTCATTACTATCATATTTTTCATTTTAATAGTTAATATATTTCCGAGCTTCAATCAGGATGTCTCGATAAGGTTTATGAATTATGATGCGAGAAATGGACTGATAGAAAATGAGAATAGGGTAATATATCAGGATAAGAGAGGGTTGATCTGGATTGGAACTGTAAATGGGCTAGTTCGCTATGATGGAACTAGTTTTGCACCCTACAAGAATGATGTGGACGACCCTTCAAGCATTAGCAATAATACCGTTAAAGCAATTCTGGAGGATTTAAAGGGGCAACTCTGGATTGGGACAGAGCAGGGATTAAATTTATATGACCCTGATTTAAACTCATTTAAAGTTTTTAAAAACATTCCTTCGGATAAATATTCTTTGTCAAGCGATAATATTAACTCCTTTTACCTGGATTCAGTAGGGAATTTTTGGATATGTACCGAATCTGGTTTGAATTTGATGGATAAATCTTCGGATAAATTCACACAGTTTATTAAAAGTTCCGAATCGGACAATATCTTGCCCGGTGAAAATGTTGAACAAGTTTGTGATGCAGGAAATGGGAAACTCTGGGTTGGAACAAATAAGGGTTTGGGGTTATTTGATCCAAAAACCCAAATATCTGAGAGAATTCAACTTAACAATAGCAAGATTAATAATCTATCTGCCTTTTGGATTGATGATGTTTTAGTTGATAAAAAGGGCCGGTTATGGGTTGGGGTTTCAAGGGGAGGACTTTTCAGAATTGATGACATTAATAAACTTCAATGCAAACATTTTATAAACGAGCCTGATAATTCAAGAACCTTATTGGATAATGATGTTTTGCGAATTTTTGAAGACAATCAAGGAAATATTTGGATCGGAACCTATGAAGGACTCAATTTATTCGAGGATAAGAATAATAGTTTCTTAAGGTTCGTACATGACGATCAAAATGAATACAGTTTAAGTGGAAGATATGTGTTTTCTGTTTTTGAAGACAAGCAGCATAGCCTTTGGATTCCTACTAAGCGAGGAGTGAGTTTTTATAGTACCTATCAGAATCAGTTTAAATTAATTCGCAATACTACAAACAAGTCGCAGGCATCAATGTCAAATGAGGTTCGATGTATATTTAAAGAAAACCCCAATGAATTATGGATTGGGTATATCCTTATGGGACTTGATGTTTACAAGGATGGGAAGATTGTAAACCATTTTAAGCATGATCCAAATAATAAAAATAGCCTGATCAATAATAATGTCAATTCTATTCTTCGGGAAAGCGAAGACAGGATATGGATTGGTACATTAGGTGGCGCTAGTTTGTATAATCCATTGAATAAGTCATTTATAAATTTTAAGAATAATTCTCAGGATGAGCATTCATTAGGGGGAGACTTTGTTTGGAATATATACAAGGATAGTAAAAAACAGATTTGGTTTTGTACCTGGGGAGGGGGGCTTAATCTTTATAATAAAGAAAAAAACAGTTTTGAAAGGTATCTTACCGGAAAACAATTTAGTGAAGCAGATGCTTTTGTAAAAACAATTCTTGAAACTAAGGACGGAACCTTTTGGATCGGGAATAATGATGGGCTAAAAATATTTAATCGAATAGATAACTCTCTTAAAAATTACAGACATATTGTTGCAAATAAGAAGAGTTTAAGTGGAAATTATGTTCAGGTGATTTTTGAAGATTCGAGAGGGATTTTGTGGGTCGGAACCACTACCGGTTTAAACCGGATGATTGACAGAGAAAATGGAGTTTTTCAGGTATACAGTGAAAAAAGTGGATTGCCAAGTAATATTATATATGGCATTCTGGAAGATAAACAGGGCAGGCTTTGGATAAGTACAACAAACGGGTTATCTTGTTTAACACTTTCTGTTAATAGCGAGACAGTTTCCTTTCGAAATTATTTTAAAGATGATGGTATTCAGGGAAATCAGTTTACTGAAGGATCATTTTTTGAATATGAAGCGGGAGGAGAAATGTTTTTCGGTGGAACAAATGGCCTAACCATGTTTTCACCAGATGAGGTTACTGATAATCCTTATAAGCCGGAGATTTTCTTCAACAGACTTTTGCTTTCAAATTCAATACCTAAAATTGGAGATCCAGGATCTCCTCTTAAAGTTGAATTGAACCAGTCAAAGGAACTCATTCTAACCTATGCTCAGGCTTCTGTCTTCACAATTGAATTTTCCGCATTAAATTATATCAATTCGTCTAATAATCAGTTTTCATATATGCTTGAAGGATTTGATAAAGGATGGAATAATATTGGAAATAAGCATTCGGTAACCTATACAAATTTAAATCAGGGAGATTATTTTCTGAAAGTGAAAGCAGCTAATAATCATGGCGTATGGAATGATAATCCCAGGATATTAAAAATAACAATCCTTCCCCCTTGGTGGAAAACAATATGGGCCTTGATATTTTATGTGTTCTTAATTAATGGAATATTATTACTGTTAAGAAAATATTCATTATCACAAGCAAAATTGAAACATTCACTTCTGCTTGAAAAAGTTGAAAAAGAAAAGGCTATAGAGCTGAACGATTTAAAATTGAGGTTTTTTACCAATATCTCCCACGAATTTAAAACTCCTTTAACTCTTATTTTATCTCCCACAGATGAACTTTTAAAAGATGAATCAATTTCCACAGAAAGTAAAAAACACCTTGCAATAATACAACGTAATGCTAACAGGCTTTACAGGCTTATTAATCAACTTCTTGAATTTCGCAATATAGAGTCGGATAAGAGAGAACTTCTGACAAGACAGACCGATATTGTAAAGGATATATATGAAATTAGAAATGCTTTTGAAGATTTTGCGAAAAAATATAGCATAACATTTGAGATTATATCAAGCGCTAAGTCATGTATGGTTTGGGTTGATAAGGATAAATTCGAGAAAATTCTCTACAATTTATTGTCAAATGCCTTTAAGTATACTCCTGAAAATGGTAAAGTGACAGTAATAATTAACAAGATTAAGCAATCATTAGATGCACAGGGGACTTTTTTAAGCACAATTCGAAACCCTTCCAAAATTAAAGAAGTGAAAAAGGAATTTGTGAGCATCTCAATTGAAGATAATGGAATTGGAATTGAAAACGAAGAGCTTGTAAAAATATTTAATGAGAATTATCAGGGATCTGATCATCATACGCCTTTCATACTCAAGGAAACTAGCACTGGAATAGGACTTGCCTATGCAAAATCTCTTATTGAATTGCATAAGGGATCCATTTCAGTTGTTAGTGAAAAGGATAAGGGTACAAAGTTTACAGTTCTCTTGCCATTGGGTAACTCGCATTTGGAAAAAAATCAAATCCTTACCAATGTTGATATTCTGCCTCCCGCAGATGAATATAGTAATTTGCCAGTATTCGAAGAGGACAGCAAAGTGATTATCCCTGAAATAAATTTTGCCCCAAAGGATGGGAATCATAAACATAAGCACCTGATTTTGATTGTTGAGGATAATTCAGATGCCAGAAACTTTATTAAAGAGGGATTATCTCGGGAATTTAATGTTGCGGAAGCTTCAAACGGTGTGGAAGCATTCGAAATAGCATTAAAAATTATGCCAGACCTCATTATTACTGATGTGATGATGCCCAAGATGGATGGACTTGAATTATGCAAAAAGTTAAAAGCAGAAGTGAAAACTAGCCACATTTCGATCATAATGTTAACTGCGAAAACAAAGATTGAGAATGCAATTGAAGGTCTTGAATTAGGCGCAGATGATTATGTTGGAAAACCATTCAGTTTGTCCCTGTTGAAAACGAGAATTAAAAATCTAATTGAATCCAGACGGCGCATGCGCGAATTTTTCTCCACCGGAAAAATTGACCAGGCACCTCCTGAATTTAAACTCAATAAAAGTGATGAAAGTTTTCTAAAAAAAGCGTTTGAGATAATTGAAAATTATATATCGGATCCAGATCTTGATGTTGATGTTTTTTGCGATGCTTTAAAAATGAATCAGATGCAGGTTTATCGCAAATTGAAATCCCT
>JBBQAQ010000057.1:0-15952 GCA_038316435.1 Bacteroidales bacterium
GCCTGCACAAAAGGTTGTTGGGCCTCCTGCTGTTATTGTCGGTGTTGCCGGTAACGCATTAACTGTAACTACCGCTGGTAATGATGCTGTGCTCTGACAACCTGTAGCACTTGTTATTCGCACCGTATAACTTCCTGATGAAGAAACATTTATACTTTGGGTTGTTGACCCATTCGACCATAAGTAACTTACCCCTACACTTGAGCTCAAAGTAACACTGCCTCCATTACAAAAAGTTGTTGAGCCTCCAGCCGTAATGATTGGCTTGGCTATGCAAGTAGATTGAAAGAATGGATATATAGGATCATTCGCCAGATCAATCATATCACCACTACTACAATGAGAATGCGCATAAGGATTTGCCGGAGAAGTGCAATTGAGTGCGGAAAATTTAGTCTTATCATCTGTTAAACTGGAAGGAATTACTGAACCTCCAATAAATACTTTAGTAGGATTGTTATTGCTTTTAAAAGTTCCATCAGCATTAGAACCTGCTTTATTATAGTCACCTGTAACTATGATGTAACCATTTGTTAATATTTCAGCGTGCTTATCAGCAATTAAATTTCCCCTGACAATAAGAATCCCATTATTTATTGTTAAATTAGACTTATCCCCAAGTGTCAGATCTCCATTAATTACAAGGGTATCGTTAATAATTAAATCATCATTGCCAGTGAAATTAAGAGAGCCATTTAAAGTAATATACCCATTTATGGTAATACCATAACTGTTAATATTTGTTTGGGGCACAGCCCATGTCGGAGTCCAGCTTGTGGGTGTTACCCATGCACCGGTATAATTATTCTTGCTGATTTTTGCCTGTGAAAATAGAACTTGGCCGGAAAGGAATAAAAGCCCAATAAATAAAATAATCCGATTAATATGCAGTTTCATAGCAACTAATGTTTAAAAAGTATCCGGTTCAGATACACCCCTATATCAGAGCAACTCTCTAAAATCATATTTAATAAACTGCTTACTTCCATCTAATTTATCTTTACAGTAAACTAACTATACACTACAAAAATGGGTAGAACCAAGGGAAAGAGTATTACACAATTATGGAAATTGATTACATCATTTGGAAAATAACAAACCAAATTTTCAAAATAGCATGCTTAAGTTGAATTAAGCATGCATACTTTTAGAGGTGAAAATTTATCAGGATTTAATTATTATATTATTGAAGTTTTTATACCTATTTTTCAGCTTGAAAACTGTTAAAGAATTACCAGAAATATATTATAACTAATAGCTAAATAAAAAGCTTTAGACGCATTGCGAAAAGCTTATAACAAGAGCATACTAACTAACTTTATCAATTTTTTTCAATTATTACTCTACCTCTTAAACTATTTTTATGGAACCTCAAACCGGGAAAATCTCTTTTATTGAAAAATCAGCCTATGGCTTTGGTGATCTGGCTTCTAACCTGTTTTACCAGACCTTTACAATGTTCCTGCTGTATTTTTATACGGATGTTTTTGGAATATCCGCAGCCGCAGCCGGAACAATGTTTCTTATTGTTCGTTTGCTCGATACTTTCTATGATCCCTTAGTGGGAGTTCTAGCAGATCGTACAAACTCCAAATACGGCAAATTCAGGCCTTGGATTATCTATACGGTTGTTCCTTTTGGGGTAGTTGGATTTCTGACGTTTTATACTCCCGATATTGCTGTAAGCGCAAAATTGGTTTACGCCTATATTACCTATACAGCTATGATGTTTATATACTCAACCATTAATGTTCCGTACGGTGCTTTAATGGCTGTTATTACTCCAAACTCCATGGAGAGAACCAGCCTGTCTGCGTTTCGCTCTATTTTCGCTTTCTCCGGGGGATTAATTGTTCAGGCTTTTACTCTGAAACTTGTTCATTATTTTGGATTGCTTAAGGCCAGTTCGGACGGAGTACCTAACGAACAGTTTGGCTTCTCGGTTGCAATGGGTATCTATTCTTTTTTGGCTGTACTGATGTTCCTTACTACTTTTTTCCTTTGTAAGGAACGAGTTAAACCCATTAATGATGAGAATAATTCTATAAAGAAAGATCTCAGGGATTTATTTACAAATGTTCCCTGGCTGCTTCTAACCCTCGTGGGAGTTATGACTTGCCTCTATGTTGCTGTAAGAAATGGTTCAATTATTTACTATTTCAAGTATTATGTAAGTAATACGGGTACTGCAGACCTATTTGGATTTAAAATCAGTCCCGAAGCACTTGTCTCTACCTTTATGGTCGTGGGAACAGCATGCAGTATACTTGGCACGGTCATGCTTAAGCCCATGGCAGCCTTGATTGGCAAAAAGAAAGTTTACATAACCTCCATGGCCTTAGGAACTGTATTAAGTATATCTTATTATTTCCTTGGCAAAGATCAGATATCGCTTATGTTTCTCTTCCAGGCTCTCAGCAATTTTGCTGTTGGACCAGCAATGGCTATGATGTGGAGTATGTATGCAGATACTGCCGACTACTCCGAACTGAAAAACGGCAGACGGGCAACTGGCCTAATCTATTCTTCAGCAAATTTCGCACAGAAATTTGGCTGGTCTGTTGGTGGTGCAATTGGTGGTTACCTCCTTGCTTATTTTGGCTTTGTTGCCAATGTTACCGCTTCCCCCGAAACAGAGAAAGGAATAAGGATACTGTTCAGTCTGATGCCTGCAATCTGGAGTTTCATAGCGGTTATTGCTTTGTTCTTTTACCAACTCGACGAGAAAAAAGTTAGTGAGATTAACCTTCAACTTGCAGAGATAAAAGCTGGAAAGAAAAATCTGAATTAATCCAAAAATAATATGCAATACGGTTATTTTGATGATTTGAAGAAGGAATATGTAATTACTTCGCCCGACACACCCCGTTCCTGGAGTAATTATCTGGGCTCAACCGAATATGGTGCCATTATTACAAATAATGCCGGTGGCTACAGCTTTTATAAATCTGCAGGTCAGGGAAGATTTACAAGAATCCGCTTTAATTCTGTACCTATGGATCAGCCGGGGAGGTATTTGTATCTCAGGGATAAGGTTTCAGGGGACTATTGGTCGGCTTCCTGGCAACCGGTTGGTAAATCCCTTGATAAATATAAAAGTACTTGTCGCCATGGCTCAGCCTACACGGTAATTGAATCAGAATATGCTGAGATAAAGAGCGAAACACGCTATTTTGTTCCTCTTGATCAAAGTTTTGAAGTTTGGCATCTCAATCTTACAAACCAGGGCAAGGAATCCCGTGAATTAAGTCTTTTTACTTTTGTCGAATATGCCGGTAACTGGAATGCCATGGACGACCTTATGAACCTGCAGTACACTCAATACACCGGCAAAATGGATATTGTAGATGGCATTATAAGTCATGGCACCAATGTTCATATCCCACAAATGCCGGATAATTTTGGTGAAAAAGATCAGGGTCGTTATTCATTTCTTGCTTTTACCGGGGGAGATGTGGTTGGGTTTGAAACTGACCTCGAAAGGTTTTTAGGGAATTATAGAACATATGCTAATCCCATAACAGTTGAGAAAGGACAATGCTCTGGTTTTAAGGCAGCAGGCGATAATATGTGTGGCGTAATACAAATTGATACTACACTTGAACCTGGTGAAAGCAAAGATTTTATTGTGCTTATGGGAGTTGGAAAGGCCGGGATTGAAGGAAAAGCTGTCGTATCAAAATATGGAAACAAGTCTGCAATTGAGTCTGAGTTTAATAAACTCATAAAATACTGGCACTCCCGCATTGATGGAATAACTGTAAAAACTCCTGACCCGGAATTCAACAGTATGCTGAACATGTGGAGTCCATACAATTGTCTGATTACTTATTCCTGGAGCCGAGCTGCCAGTTTGGTTTACACGGCAAGTGAGCGCGACGGGCTAGGCTATCGCGACAGCGTGCAGGACTTGCTTGGGGTTTTTCATAACATCCCTGAAGAAGCAGGAAAACGACTTGAGCTGATGATTACCGGCCAAGTTTCAACAGGCGGGGCGATGCCTGTAGTGAATAAAGTCAGTCATAGTCCCGGCCATGAAAAAGCTCCCGCTGAAACTCAATATCGTTCTGATGATTGCTTATGGCTGTTTAACGCAATTCCCGCTTTTGTAAATGAAATGGGCGATACAGATTTTTATCACAAGGTTTTGCCCTATGCTGATAAAGGTGAAGATACAATTCTAGGCCATATGCGCAGGGCAATTCAATTCAACCTTGACCGATCAGGGAAACATGGCCTTCCTTGCGGACTTCATGCCGACTGGAACGACTGCCTCAAATTTGGTCATGATGGTGAAACAACATTTGTGGCCATGCAACTCCGTTTTGCCCTGAAGACCTATATTGAGATTTGCCAGTTGTTGAATAATAGGAGTGAAGACGCCTGGGCAAAACCCCTTTTGACTAAGCTGGATGAAAACATACAAAAATACGCATGGGACGGAGAATGGTTTTTGCGCGGTTTCCGGGCTGACGGGTTTAAATTCGGTTCCCGAGAAAGTCAGGAAGGACAAATATATATGAATCCGCAGGTTTGGGCAATAATCAGCGATGCTGCTAACAGTGAGCAAAAGACTTTATCCCTTGAGAAAATGAGGGAGCGCCTTGCCACTGAATATGGAATTATGCTCTGTGATCCTCCTTACACTGAAACAGATTTTAACATCGTCCGTTCGGCATTATTTAATAAGGGAATGAAAGAAAATGGAAGCATTTTCACTCACACACAAGCATGGGGAGTTATTGCTGAAGCTATTTGTGGAAATGGGAATAATGCCATGGACTATTTCATGCGATATATGCCTTCTGCTTATAATACAAAGGCCGAAATCCGGCAGATTGAGCCTTATGTTTATTGCCAGTCAACCCACAGCAAAACGAGTCCGAGATATGGGAATTCCCGTATCCCCTGGCTGAGTGGCTCTGCAACATGGTCATTCGTAGCAGCAACTCAATATATTCTGGGCATAAAGCCTGTTGTGGAAGGATTGCTTATTGAACCTTGCATCCCATCCGGCTGGAAAGGCTTTGAAGCTACCCGTCGTTTCAGGAATAAACTCCTGAACATTGAAGTTCATAATCCCGATGGAGTTGAAAAAGGCGTGAAAAGCCTTGTTTTAAACGGCAAACTAATTAGCGGAAATATGATACCTTTTGATATGATGCTGGAAAAAAACCAAGTTGAAGTTGTAATGGGGTAACAGTTTTAAATCAGCTCTTTAAGGACTAATTTAAATATTTTCAATACTATCTTTTTCAATAAATCGCTAATATAAAAAACCAAATAGCCAAAGAGGGATTTTCTTTCCGTCAGGAAATTCAACGTCGTCAACAGCAATATATGCCATTTCCAAACCTGCAATTTGCTTAGTCTTTTTAGATGACCCACCAACTTCGATAATGTACTTACCGTTAATTAAGAAATCCCCTTTCTCAGGATATGACACGGTATGTTTTACAGATAATTGATTAAGCAGGAATGTTTCGCGTATATTTCCCTTGTCAGGTTTCTCATTACTCAGGGCAAGCATTAGATTTGTATTATTCAGGTAAAGTTTATCCGGCTTGTTAAGGTAATTTATTCCAAATGTATCTTTTGATAGCCACTTTACTACCTCTGCCTTTTCAAGATAAAAAAGATATTTAAGCAATGAATCACGAGTTGTATCAGCCTGCTCTGCCAACTTCTCTATATTTGGTTTGTAGGGTACTATCCTCGACAAGACTGCAAGCATTTTTTTTATTTTCATAATTGCGCTATAATCAATATTGAAGATTGTTCTCAGATCATTTTCCAGCACAAGGTTTAAAATACTAGTCAGCCGTTCATAATATTTTTTTTCAGACTCAATAGAAAAAGGATAATATCCATATTTCAGGTATTCTTCAAAATATTTTAATGGTCTTATTTTTTTGAGAATTTCCGGAATAATATTCTTTGATTCATTCAAAATTTGTTCAAGCGTATAAACCGGAAAGATTATCTGATATTTTAGTTCAATGAATTCGCGCAAAGAGAGACCGGGAAGTTTGTATACCAATGCCCTGCGACTCAGATCGAAAGCACCTTTATAAATATCAAGTGCCGACGAACTTGTGAAAACCACCTTCAACTCAGGTAAATTATCATAAATATTTTTGAGTTCTCTCGACCAATCCGGATATTTATGCACCTCATCCAGAAAAAGAAATTCGCCGCCTTTTTTATAAAACTCTTCAGCAAAATAAATCAATGGATGCTCAGCAAAATATATGTCATCAAGACTAACGTAAAGCGCAAAAGAATCTGAAGGTAACCTGAGTTTCATGTATTGTAGCAAAAGGGTAGTTTTGCCTGCTCCTCTGGCTCCTGAAATACCAGTCATCCTTTCTCCAGATGAAATTTCATCCATTAAAAACCGTGTAAACGTTGTCTGGACTCGCAGTACGCGACTTTCAGAAATTTGCTTAAGCCTATCCATTGTGATTCGTTTTTACAAAGATAATCGAAATAACTTAATTATAAGTGATTTTCCGAACTTTTTTCACTTATATATAAGTGTTTTTTGAATTTTATTTCACTAAGATGGAAGTGATTTGAAGTGTCTTAAAGTTGTAGAGAACGGCACAATATCAATTATTGTAGGGCATTAACATAATCATAGGTATTTTTAATTTGTGTGTTGCAAAAAATCTATTACCTGAAAACTTTTTTACTGTTTTATGGTTTCTATTAGGAATTTGGCTTGGTAAGATTGCAGAATTGGGATTTTATATATTCCTTAGCAATAGGATAGTTTCAAAATCGAAACTGATTTCCAGCTATATGAACCAGATAATTGGTGCGTTTTTATTAATTTCCACAGTATTTCAAGCTGTAAAAATCTAAAAAATAAAAATAACAACAAATTCTAAAAATCATGAAAGCAATTTGGAATAAACAAGTAATCGCTGAAAGCGACGATATCGTTAATGTTGAGGGCAATGCATATTTTCCTGAAAGTTCAGTTAATAAGAAGTACCTCACAAAAAGCGAAACCCACACAACCTGCCACTGGAAAGGCGTGGCATCGTATTATAGCCTGAATGTGGATGGCCAACAGAATCAGGATGCCGTATGGTATTATCCGTCACCCAGCGACCTGGCAAGTAGTATCAAAGGTCGTGTTGCGTTTTGGAAGGGCGTTCAGGTTGTAAAGGACTGATATTTTTAATACTTTTAATCCATGAACAATTCCATTTCCGAAAGATTTTCTCTGGTCCGTAAACAGACTGTGGAGTTAATCGAACCATTGCATCCTGAAGACACAGTGGTTCAGCCGGTTATGGACGCAAGTCCTCCTAAGTGGCATCTTGCCCACACGACATGGTTTTTTGAGAATTTTATTCTTAAAAAATTTATTCCGGCATTAAAACCGTTTAATAAAGAATTCGACTTCCTGTTTAATAGCTATTATGAAGGTCAGGGATCAAGGGCTAAACGTGATATGCGAGGGTTTCATACGCGTCCACTTCTTTCTGAGGTATTGGAATATAGAGAGGACATTGATAGCCAGATGCTGAACTTATTAATGACAAAAAGAGAAGACAAAGATTTGAATGAACTTGTCGAACTTGGGATTCAACACGAACAACAGCACCAGGAATTATTGATTACTGATTTGAAATTCACCTGGGGATTTAGCCCGCTTCATCCTGTGTATCAGCAACATGATGAAATTATCATTGAAAATACAAGCAAAATGGCTTGGCTACCAATTGAAGAGGGGATTTATGAAACAGGATATTCCGGTAAGGGGTTTTACTTTGATAACGAATCCCCCAGATATAAAACCTATTTGAATAAATTTGAAATTGCTTCCCGTCCGGTTACAGTTGGAGAGTATCTCGATTTTATTGATTCGGGTGCATACCAGCAATGGAAATTCTGGTTACACGAAGGCTGGCAGTGGATTAATAAAAATGATATTACGGCACCGGAATACTGGAAATTAATTGACAATGAATGGCATATTTATACATTGAACGGGCTAAAAAAACTTAATTTAAACGATACACTTACCCATATCAGTTTTTATGAGGCTGATGCTTTTGCAAGATGGAGGGGATTAAGACTTCCAACTGAGCAGGAATGGGAAGTTGCAGCAGAAATTTATGGTCTGAAAGATCAAAATTCCAATTTTCTTGATAAAAAATTATTTCACCCGACAGTTGTTAGCGAAAATGATAAAGCTTTTCTGGGTCAGGTTTGGGAATGGACTAATAGCGCCTACCTGCCTTACCCGGGATTTAAGCCGTGGGATGGTGACATTGCAGAATACAACGGGAAGTTCATGATTAGTCAAATGGTTTTACGAGGTGGCTCCTGCGTAACTCCGGCAAATCATATCCGCCTTTCCTATCGCAATTTTTTTCATCCCTGGCTGCGTTGGCAATTTACAGGGATTCGTTTAGCTAAAGATTAAACAAATGAATCAAAAAGAAATTTTTTTACATGATGTTTTAGAGGGACTAACTTCCTCGCCTAAAAGACTTTCCTCGAAGTATTTTTATGATGATATGGGAGATAAACTTTTCCATAAAATTATGAATCAGCCTGAATATTATCTCACATGTGCAGAGCATGAAATTTTACAAACTCACAGTGAATCCATCTTTTCAAACATAAACACGGAAAACGGCATCCGGATTATTGAACCTGGAGCAGGCGATGGAATAAAAACAAAAATATTAATCCAGTCTCTATTGCTCAGGGGATACGACTGCATTTATAATCCCATAGACATTTCAGCAAATGTATTGGATATCCTGTGCAATTCATTCAGGAAGATTTACCCTCAGCTTTTATGCGAACCTATTGTTTGTGATTATGCAAATATTGGAGGCAAAATCCCCGATGATGGGTTGCCACGCTTAATGCTTTTCCTTGGATCCAATCTCGGTAACTATGAACATTCCGATGCCATTAGTATTTTGAAAACTTTTGGAGGAGTATTGAATAAAGGAGATTTTTTTCTTCTTGGAGTTGACATGGTTAAAGAACCCGAAATCATCCTTGCAGCATACAACGATAAAAACGGATATACAGCACAATTTAATTACAACTTACTCCAACGAATCAATACCGAACTTGATGCCGATATAAATATTGATGATTTCTTGCACTTCCCTCTTTATAACCCTGTTCAGCAACAGGCTGAGAGCTATCTTGTAAGTAAAAAGGAGCAGAATGTTTTAATTGGTGCATCAGGAGATACCATCCATTTTAACCAATGGGAACCTATTCATACTGAAATTTCAAGGAAATATACCCCTGAAAAAATTCAAGAGATGGCCGAAAAATCAGGATTTAAAGTAGTTGCGCCATATTATGACATGAACAGTTTTTATTGTTGCAGTTTATGGGAAAAGAAATACGAGCTTCCTTATTTTTATTCAAATTCTCCGGGCATTACAAATGCTTGCGGAGTTTCAGGTAAAGAAGGAGTTAAATCCCTTGCAACTGGCAAAAATTGAGAAATCAGGAAGGATCAGGGCAACACGGAAAACAAAGAATAGTAATAAAACCGCTACTCATTCTGACTGGTAAAATGAATACCGCCTACATAAATATCTGGAACACCCGTGTTGGAGCAGTTGCTTGGAACCCAGAAAAGAGATCAGTGGCTATGGTAATGTTGAAATGGCTTATCATCTTATGGCAAAAGCTGCCGGGATTGAGATGACTGAATGTCGCCTGCTTGAAGAGAACGGCAGGTCGCATTTTATGACGCGCAGATTCGACCGCGAATCGGGTAATGACAGAATTCATGTTCAGAGTTTCTGCGCAATGCAACACTTCGACTTCAACGATGTTAATTCTTTTAGCTACGAACAGCTTTTTGAAACCATGAGGTTACTTTCACTGCCTTACCCCCAGGCTGAACAGTTGTTTAGGCGTATGGTGTTTAATGTTATTGCCCGCAATTGCGATGACCACAGTAAGAATTTCGCATTTTTAATGGATAAAACCGGGAAATGGAGTCTCTCCCCTGCTTATGATGTTTGCCATTCCTACAGACCCGGAAGTCCATGGGTAAGCGGTCAGTCACTTAGCGTAAACGGCAAAAGAGAAAACATTAATTCTGATGATTTCTTAATGGTTGCCCGCCAAATGAATATTAAAAAAGCAGAAGTTATTGTCAGGCAGATAAACAGTGAGGTTCAGAATTGGAAACATTTTGCAAAAGAAACAGGCGTCAGCGGCGATCTTACGGAAGCTATCCAGAAAACTCTGATAAAGCTTGATTAAGAATGATGCAATTGACATGCAACAGGCGTTTTCAGAACTTATAATCATCCCTATTTAAACAACTTAAAACCCCTATCTCCCCTACCTATCAACAATAAACCTCTTCGAATTCACTGCACTCCCCGTAATAAACCGGCAGAAATAAATCCCATTGGATAAACCTCCGCAGTTATAAACTTCATTGCTGCTTTCTGCCTGAAACCTGTCCATTTTCCTGCCATTAATATCAAATATCTCAATCAACGGAAGCGGGCCATTATCAGGGAAGGTAAAAATTACAGACTTATTTGCCGGCACAGGATAGATAGAATACTTGTCAATCCCTGATGGTTTGTGATCAATCCTGCTGATAATATAAGAATTCGGAATGTTGATGGTACTTGTAAGTCTTATATCAGCTGAAGATGCCCCAGCCATAACATCAAAATCGCCGGCGTCAACAACAAATTGTCCCTTGAGAGTGCTGAAATATGCAAAAGCATCTAAACTGAGCACCATTGTAATCGTTTTCTTTTCCTCGGGTAATAGTTCAATTTTGGAAAACGCTTTAAGTTCCTTGCCCGGACGAGGCACTGAACAGACAACATCTTTAATATAAATTTGTGCTGCTTCTGCACCCTTTACACCTCCGGTATTTTTAATATCCAGTGACACCACGTATTTTAAAGTGTCGCTGCTCAAATCCGGAACAATAGAAAGGTTGGTATACTCAAAGCTGGTATAAGAAAGTCCGAAGCCGAAAGGGAACATAGGGGCAATTCCCTGCTTATCATAATATCTATATCCCAGAAAAACTCCTTCAGCATAACTGACATTTTTATTAGTGGAATAGTAATTATTAAATGTGGGATTATCTTTCCATTCCTTCTCAAAGGAAGCGGGCAGTTTACCGCTGGGATTAACATCCCCGAAAAATATTTCAGCAATCGCAGTTCCTCCATCCTGACCTGGATACCATGCCTGGAGGATAGCTTTTACCTTGCCGACCCATGCTGACATAGACACATTTCCTCCTGCATTTACAATTACAATTGTATTCGGATTTGCTTTGGCTACGGCAGTGATAAGGCTGTCCTGATCATCAGGCATGGCAAAGGGCCGGTCAAAACCTTCACCTTCAGTGTTACTGCTGAATCCTACACAAACAACGGCTATATCAGCGGCTGAAGCTGCATTAACAGCCTCAACATATGAACTTCCCTTCAACCGGTAACCAAAGGTTATTTCTGCTAACCCACCGCTTTCATAATATTCCAGCTTAATAGGATACTCGTTTCCAGCTGTTAGTTTTACATAGGCTTTTTTGGTTGTAACAGCTTCATCAACCCAGTTATTTATTATCTGAACACCGTTTACCCAGAGCCTGAAGCCATCGTCACCTGCAACAATAAACTCATAATCCCCGGTTGAATCCGGACGAACTACCCCTGTCCAGCGAATGGAGAAATTATCAGCTGCAATTCCGGAAATATTTGGCAATCCCGACCAGTGGAAATCAATAACTGTATCCGTTCTCGTGGTTGTAGTCGGGTTAGTCAGGGTTTTATTATTGAAATATTCTCCCGATAAGCCTTTGGTCACTGAGCCGGCCCCATTATAAAAGACAGATGAAGAAGCGAGGAAAGTGGCATTGGAGGAGCCCGGTACATAATTTAAAGTAATGTCAGAACCTTTAAGATTCTGCATTCCTTTTAAAATACTTACTGTGCGGAAAGGTGTTGTATATGAACTTCCTCCGCCGGCGACATATTGATCCGCATTCGGACCAATCACAGCAATGGTTTTGACCCCTGTTTTGGAAACCGGTAAAATACTGTCATTATTTTGTAAGAGGACAATCCCTGCTCGAGCAACCTTGAGCGCAACGGCTGAATTTTCGGAATTATCTAAAGGGATTGAGTTGTCGGTTTGAGCTTTGTCGTAGAAGCCAAAACGGAAAATGATGCGTAGTAAACGGCGAACTTTGTCGTTGATTACATCTTCAGTTAATGTTCCGGCAGTGAGGTACGATTGGAGGTTTGCACGGGTCATAAAAGCCGCTGAAGGCATCTCGAGATCAAGACCTCCCTGTGCTGCGCCTAATCCGCTGTATGTTGAAACCCAATCCGACATTACAAAACCATCAAAGCCCCATTGTGTCTTTAAAATCTCATTATTCAAATGTTTGTTTTGTGTAGCATGAATGCCGTTTACAAGATTATAGGAATTCATTACAGCTCCAACTTTTCCCTCTTTAACAGCAGTTTTGAAAGCCGGCATATAAATTTCCTGCAATGTTCTCTCATCTATATTGGAGCTTACTCCATTCCTGTCCCACTCCTGGTTGTTGCCCGCATAATGTTTTGCAGTACACACAACTCTTTGACTCTGGACTCCCTGTATATAAGCTGCTGCTGTCTGTCCCGACAGGTAGGGGTCTTCACCAAAATATTCAAAATTCCTGCCGCACATCGGCGCCCTGTAAATATTCATTCCAGGAGCCAATAATATATGCACTCCGCGGGCCCTTGCATCTTTTCCCAATGCGATTCCTTCCTGGCGAAACAGGCTTGTATCCCAGGTTGCGGCAAGACAGATTCCTGCCGGGTAGGCAGTGGTATTTCCATAATTTCGCACACCTACCGGTCCGTCTGACATTTTTATCAATGGCAATCCCAGTCGGGGTATGGAGCGAATATAAAAATCGTTAAATCCTCCCACATAATCGAGCTTTTCAATTAATGTCATTTTGGAAAGAATATCATTTACCCTGTCTTCAACATTGGCATTCGGGTCTTTGTAAACCTGACCGAATGATAAGCAGGAAATGAACAGCAACATCAGAACGATTATGGCTTTCATGGCGGTAGTGATTTTTTGCAAGTTAGCTTATATCGGAGGAATTGGGATGAAATGCAATGTGAAGTTTGTGTTACTAAATGCTTTGCAGCTAATCATGGGTTTAGGCAGTTGGCATCATAATCAAAATGTTCATAGTTATTGAAGTGTCTGTATTTCAACAAATACTTCAATTTTACCGCACCAAACTCACTACAAGCCTTTTACCTTAAATATCCAGCCTAAACTGCACCCTCACTCCAAGTGAAGAAACATTAGGATTGTTAAGATACGTGAAACGTTTTATCAGATCAATTCTGAAAATTTTGAATAAATTCGAGACCCCAACACTTGCTTCAATATATGGTTTCTCATCGAGTGAAAAGGTAGTTACTGAGCCTAATTTATCAGTTGGAAACCTGAATAAAGAGGGATTTAAACTTGGATCATTCTTGCTGCTTATGCCCCCATAAAGCATTTTATAAGTAGCCACTTCACGCAATTTAAGCTTCTTAATTAAAGGTATTTTATTGAAAAAGAAGCCATTAAAAGAATGATCTATGTTTAGTGAAGCATAATGATCACTCGCGAATTCAAGAAAATTCATCATGTTATACGAACTCTTCTGATACGAGTAGGTTTGGTTGGCATTTGGAATAAAAAGCAATGGGAATGGCACACTCCCGAATATCTTCCCTGCCTCAGCAGCAACATCAGTATATCCCAAAATAGAAAAATAAAAACGCTTACTGATGCCTAGCCTGAACTTCTGGTAATCGTAATCATTCTGCAGATTTTCGGATCCCAAAATACTTTGAAACAGTATTGTCGGATATTTAGAAGTTATAGGACTTCGGTATAATTTCCCCTGATAAAACTCTTCCTTAGGCGCATACCGGAGTTTCAGGAAAACTTCTGAAATGTTTATGTAAGGTATGGTATTAGGGAGAGGCAGGTTTTCGTCGTTGCCAAATGTCATGTTTCCTCCGGGTGCCTGTTCTGTGAGGTTATATCCAATTGCATAAGAAAAATGGTTCTCAAATTCGTTCAGATATTCGACTTTTAAACTCTGGTTATAAAACATTTTATCGTCAACACCTCGGCGAAACGACAAAAACAGGTTGTCTTTTGTAGAATATTGTAAAAGCTGACCGGGTGTCTCAGTATCGTACATGTAGCTCACTCTGACCGATTTAACAGGGAATTTATAAATCGATTTGCCATTGAGTGAATAGGTAAGTCCGAGATTATATTTTAGCTGTTGATCTTTAAACCCATAAGCAATGTAGGAATCTGCGTACAATCTTTTGCTCAAAGCCTCAGTAGTTCGACCTCCGAATTTGAACCGTGAGCCTTCAATCTCATTAAAGCTGTAGAAACTTCCAACCGGACCAATTTCGAATTTTCCAAGATTCAGGAAATCGGTTGTAACCAACATAATAATGTTCATTCTCCTCTTAAATCCTGCACTCTCTTTCATACTGTCAACAATGCCATACAAGTCGCTTTGCGCTTTTGTAAGGGGAGATATTCGGGCAGAATCCCAGTATTCTGACAACTGAGTATTTTCAACAACTTTAGTTGCGGTAAGCCGGCCATCGAATAAAGTATCTGACATTGGATCATTCACAGAATAATTCGAATAATCCAACTCTCTCTGCCCGTAAAAACCAACCATATTCTTTGCAATTCCGAAATCTACCGATACGTCGTCATGACTCAGAGCCCATACCCTTCCGTTCACTTTTTTAAAATCCTGAATTATTCTGACATCCTTTACCCAGTCGATATTAATTCCTTTATTGAAACTCATATCCACCTTTTTTATGGCAAAAAGACTATCGTCGGTTATAAACAGAAAACCATGAAATAGGAAATCTGCTTTATTCCGGGGTTCAAAAAAAAGTTGAATGCACTTTTCATCGTCAACCATTGAGGTGTCGACAATGAAATACTTATAAAAAATGGGAGCGGTAAATGCAACCGGACTTAAAAACTTATTTGACAAGAAAAAAACATCGTTATCGTATATGTTTATATCCTGATACAAGTATTTAATATTCGCTGTTAGGCCTTTATTATCAATGTATTCATCAAAATTGAGGTTCTTTTCAGCTTTGATAATTTCCTTTTTTGATTTAGGGGATTTTCTGAAAAAGACTTCAGATTGAGATTCTTTAATAAACATGGGAATATTTTTTTTCCCATCGGCTCTCGAACTGTCGACATTGTTGAACAGGATTTCAAACGAATCGGGCAATCTGCTCTTTTTGAATCCCTCTGGTAAATTACTCAATGAAAAAACTATTTTCTCATATTTCTCAGATCTGTAAAACTTTTGTTCGTCAATATTATTCAGATCTTTATTATCAATGACCTTAGCAATAAGTTCAACTGCAGGATTGTCCTTGTTACGGTATGATCGTTTTTCTGGTTTTATTTGCACTTCACCTATTTCAATACTAGTAGGGTGCAATTCCATATCAATGATCTGAGTTTTACCCGGGAAAATGGTTCTGGATTCGGTTTCATATCCCACAAAAGAAAATGTTATCAGATATGAAGTTGATGTGGTAACGATTTTGTAATCTCCATTTATGCTTGAAACCGTTCCTACAGATGTATTTTCCAAAATAATAGTTACGTAAGGAAGAAATCCTTTTGTATCTGCTGCAGTTACTTTCCCACTGATAATCGTATTGTTATTTTGCGAATAAACAGGCTGGCACCAAATCAGAGTTGTACCGAAACATACAAGGGTAATAAAAACGAGCTTATTTAACATAATTTGTTCTACTCCAGGCTAATTATATCCGGGGATGCAAAGCTAATTAAAATGAATGCACCACCGCCATTATCGAAATAA
>JBBQAQ010000058.1:0-15681 GCA_038316435.1 Bacteroidales bacterium
ATCAAAAGAAATAGTATAAATGCCGGCACTGCTGGAACGACTCACTAATTGCAAACTCACTGTGCAGCAATATTAATTATTATTGCGATTATTGCATCCGTGATAATTTTGGCTATAATGACAAATTGAAAATCGAATTAATATTTGTTTGATATTTTATGGGTTTCTGACTTAACTGTAATTTGTGATTGATTGAACTTCTCATAACTTATTGAATTTTCTTATATTTGGGCAAAAAAACTAAATGGTCAATCTATATGTAATATCGGGATGTAATGGGGCGGGTAAGACAACAGCTTCTTATACTGTACTTCCTGAGATATTACAGTGTAAGGAGTTTGTGAATGCGGACGAGATTGCAAAGGGATTATCGCCATTTCAACCCGATAAAGTTGCAATTCAAGCTGGTCGATTAATGTTGGATAGAATTTCTGACCTAATGAATCGGCAAGTTGATTTTGCATTTGAAACAACCTTATCGACAAAATCATATGTTCAATTGATTAAACGTGCCAAAGCAAACGGATACTATGTTACGCTAATATATTTTTGGCTTAATTCACCTGATTTAGCAGTAGAGAGAGTGAAATTGCGAGTTCTTTCAGGTGGTCATGATATTCCTACGGATGTGATTCATCGGCGTTATCAAGCAGGATTAGCGAATCTCAAAAATCTTTATCAGCCTATTGTTGATTATTGGATGATATTTGACAATTCAGAGCGGCCTGAGAGATTTGTAGCTGAGGGGTATGGAAATAATGATATAACAGTTCATTTAGATAAAATTTACAATAAAATTAGTTCATATGGCAAATGATAGCGCAAACGAATTACGTGATAAGATTTTGAAAGGAGTTAGTTTAGCATATCAGCGGCTGATGCTTTCAAAACAAAGAGAGAATGCTGAAGTTGCAATTTCTCGTGATGGAAAGATTATTCGAGTAAAGGCAACTGACTTAAAAGATTAAACACTGGCCACAGTCGAGTAGGTAAAGGGGAATTTCGCCCCTAAACCTCTCTCAGAACCGTACGTGAACCTCTCGATTCATACGGCTCTTATTATACAGTCAATTTATCAGGTTAAGTGATAGCCTAAAACCCAGTGATAAAATAAATTTGGATACCGGTTACACACCCATCTCAACCATTGAACAGCTTTTACCTTGCTCCGCTTGAAACGTTTGTATTTGTTCAGTATCCATTTTATCATTCGATGGTGTAGGTAGTAAAAGACAGGTTGCAGACATCTGCGGTTGATTTTTCCATAATAATTTATCCAGCCCCGTATTTTTGGATTTAACACGGTATGAAAATGAAATGTTACGGGAACAATTGGAGTTTTGATAAAAGCAAAAAGAGAAGGGATAATAAAGGAACTAAAACCGCTACTTATCGAATTGACTTTTAAAGACGTGTGGATAAGTGACAAATTGATTAGTGAAATTCTATCTCAAATAGGAGAAAAATAATTTACGTTTGCTAATCGAGTAGATTGAAATTGCCCACGATTTTAGAGTATTCCTCTTAAGAAACATTGGTATTAGCCTGGGATAGTCAAGAGTTTTACTCTGTTTTAGTTTAAGCTTTAATTCAGAATACCTATCCGAATTTCATCCTTACTATTTGAAATTCAGCCTAATAAAAAAAATGTGCTGATTTCTCTTTTTTTTATGAAACCTTAGTCCCCTTCATCCGTATAAAGACCATTCAAAAATATCCCCTAAGGTATGAGACAACTCAAGATCATCAAGCAGGTTACCAACCGCGAAACTCCCTCTCTTGATAAATACTTGCATGAAATTGGAAAAGTAGAACTTATTTCAGCCGAAGAAGAAGTTGAACTCGCGAGGCGAATAAAACAAGGTGATGCTGATGCTCTTGATAAACTGATCAAAGCCAACCTTCGCTTTGTTGTCTCTGTTGCAAAACAATACCAGAACCAGGGGTTAAGTCTACCCGACCTGATTAATGAAGGAAATTTAGGCCTCATCAAAGCCGCACAACGTTTTGATGAAACCAGAGGATTTAAATTTATTTCCTACGCCGTATGGTGGATCAGACAGTCTATTTTGCAGGCTTTAGCTGAGCAGGCTAGGATTGTAAGACTTCCGCTTAACAAAATAGGCTCAATAAATAAGATTAATAAAACTTTTAACAAGCTTGAACAGCTTTTTGAAAGAGAGCCAACCATCCTTGAAATTGCTCAGGTTATGGAACTCATTCCTGAGGATGTTAAAGATGCAATGCGCTCTTCAGGTCGCCATATTTCTATGGATGCCCCGCTTCAGGAAGGTGAAGATGGGAATCTTTATGATGTTCTTCTCAATTCAGATACTCCTAGTCCCGATAAAGGACTAATGACCGAATCCCTCAGAAAAGAAATTGAACGCGCTTTGTCTACTCTTACCTATCGCGAGGCCAGTATTATCAGACTTTATTTTGGGCTTAACGGGAAGCACCCTCATACACTTGAGGAAATTGGGGAAGAATTTAATTTAACGCGTGAAAGGGTTCGTCAGATTAAGGAAAAAGCAATTAAGAGGCTCAAACATACAACTAGAAGTAAAATTTTAAAAACCTATTTGGGTTAAACTGAGTGAGATCAATGGCGCTATGGCAAATGAAAATTTTTGTCATTGCGCCATTTTGCTTGAATAAAAGCAGTATTAAAAGTTTTATCTTTAGAAAAAAAAGAAAATGCCCATTATTGCACCTTCCATTCTTACAGCCAATTTTCTCAAACTTGAGGATGAAATTGACATGCTTAATCAGAGTAAAGCTGATTGGATTCATCTGGATATCATGGATGGAGTGTTCGTTCCTAATATAAGTTTTGGGTTTCCTGTGATACGTCAAATCAAATCCCACGCAAAAAAACCTCTCGATGCCCATCTGATGATTGCCAATGCAGATAAGTATCTTAAAGAATTCAGGGATGCGGGGGTTGACCGACTGACGGTGCATCTTGAAGCTTGTCAGCATCTTGATCGGACCATTTCGGAAATCATAAACCTTGGTATGAAACCCGGAGTAGCTGTAAACCCACATACATCCCTTGAAGGGCTAAAGTACATTCTCCCTAAACTGTCCATGGTACTGATTATGACTGTTAATCCCGGGTTTGGTGGGCAGAAGTTTATTGACTATTCCTATGACAAGGTTCATGCCTTAAAAGATATGATTCTTAAAAGTGGCTCATATACTCTAATTCAGGTGGATGGCGGAGTCAGTAAATCGAATATTAAACCCTT
The DNA here is from genome assembly GCA_038316435.1 of Bacteroidales bacterium. Taxonomy (GTDB): domain Bacteria; phylum Bacteroidota; class Bacteroidia; order Bacteroidales; genus JACJXF01. Next base: position 3,252 of record JBBQAQ010000058.1, read on the forward strand.
GTTTGAAGCCGGAGTAGATGCATTTGTGGTGGGGAATACAATTTTCTCATCATCCGATCCTCTGGCAATGATTTCCGATCTGAAGGAGATGGAAAACCTGGATTAAATCATGGATTTGATTTGAATTACTTATATATTTTCAAGTTTATTCCTTCCCATTCAAAAAATCTCGCAGGTAAATAAATGCTTCCGTGAGTTTACCGTCTTTGGTAATGGTGGCTCGCTGAATGACAGTAGGATCGGCAATTCCAAGTAATGAGGGAATAACATCGGAGGCGAGCTTACTGCCAAAATCTTCGGAAGCATCACGAGGCAATTCTCCGGGGAGATTATCAACCGACATAATGGTAATATTATTTAAATCGAAAGGATCGGATTCCTTGCCCGTTTTAGCCTGATAGCCAAAAAATGGATCAGCTATGGTGGATGCTTTTAATGTAGAGGGAATTGGTCCGGGAGTGTCGCAGGAAATATCTGCAATGATTTTAATTTTGAAATCAGCAGCCTGCATATTCTCCTGAGTCATTAGAACAGGTGAGCGTGGATGCCAGAAATGACATGCGATAAACATATCCGCTACTTTTGTAAAAGGGAGAAAACTATTGTCATATTCCTGAGGAAAATCGAAGAAATGCTTCAGATCAAATTCCTTGTTTTCTTTACGTCTCACATAATATGCAGGATCTAATTGGGTGTAAACATTACTATCGTTCTTCGAAAGAAATTCTTCAGGACTTACTTTCCTGAATCCTACATCACCCAGGATTTCCATTGCTCCGCTGGCAACCCTTCCTCCCCCGGTAATAACAATTCTCTGATTTTCAATGGTTATCTCAGAGAGGTGACTTATAATTTCCTCCTTATCTTTGCACTGCCAGGCGGGCTTAAGAGTGAATTTCTTATATCTAAGTCCATACGCCCTCATTGCATTGTAAGCCCCTACAACTCCTGCCCAGCGGCCAAATGCAACAATTCTCTGTTTTCGGGAATCGGTAAGATACTCATAATCTATCAGTTGAACATTTTTTTCAATTACTGCGCGTAAGAGTGCGAGATTATGTTTTTGTTTTTTTGCAGTGTGAGAGAAGAACATATAAGCTTTGCCAGCGATCAGGTATTCAATTTTCACTTCTTTTACACCAAGAAGCAGACTGCAATTACTAACATCTTCCTGCAAACAAACACCAAGTTGTTCATATTCTTCATTGGTGTAACAACGGGCGGTATCTGGTTGTATACAAATTTCAAGTCCTTGAAATTGCTTCATCAGCTGCTGGCATTGTAAAGGTGTAAAGGGCGCCCTGTGGTCGGGGGGATTCTTTGTCTCCCTTAAAATTGCTATTTTCATTTATGGATTTTCATTGAACGAAAATACGTATTTTTACTTCGTTTAAAACATGCTATTAAACTTTTGAAATTTCAAGTCAGATTATTAGTTTAAAAATCTCATAAGGTGGTTTGCAATTTATTCGTGATTCCATGTAAGTAAATAATAATGAGGGAAGTAAAGATTAAGGGAGTCATTGAAATCGCCAATGAAAGTTTTCTTTTAAGCTTTCAGCGGGATTTTGATTTTATTCCCGGTCAGGTAATTGGAATAAATATTAGGAATATACAACCTGCCCGTTTGTACAGCATTGCAAGTGGAAATAAAGATATCGACATAAAAATATTGTTTACTCGTAAAGATGACGGATACCTTACTCCCCTGTTGGCAAAAGTAAAACCGGGAGATACGATTCAAATTTCCGAGCCATTTGGAAATTTTACCTGTGACGAAAAACATGCTTTCTGGATTGCATCAGGCACTGGTATTGCACCTTTTATGTCAATGATTTTAAGCGGGATTCAAGAGGGAAAAACGCTGGTTCATGGAAGTCGTTTGCTTACACATTTTTATTTCAGGGAAGAAATTCAAACTATTTTGGGTGAAGCTTACATTCCTTGCTGTTCTGGAGAATTAGGAAATGGAGTTTATCATGGTCGACTTACCTCCTACTTAAAAGAGCTGCATTTATTATCCCCCGAAAGGAAATACTATCTTTGTGGAAGTGCAGAAATGGTGGTTGATACGCGGGATATTCTGATCAGCAAAGGTATTCCCTACGAAAACATAATTGCTGAGATATATTTCTAAATGGAAAAAGACAGTTTATTTGGTAAAACCTTGGCAGAACTTAAGGAAGTATGCACCGGGCTGGGTCTTCCCGGGTTTTCGGCAAAACAGATTGCTGAATGGCTGTATCAGAAGGACATTCGGGATATATCTGATATGAGTAATATCTCGCTGAAGAATCGTCAGATTTTAAAGGAAAAGTTTAATCTGGGGATTACTTCGCATTCTAAGGTCCAGATTTCTGCAGATGGAACTAAAAAATATCTCTTCCCTACAAAGTCAGAAAAATTTATAGAAGCTGCATATATTCCAGAAGACGACAGGGCTACGCTCTGCGTTTCTTCCCAGATAGGCTGCAAAATGGGCTGTTTGTTCTGTATGACCGGCAAACAGGGATTTCAGGGAAACCTCACAGCGGGAGAAATACTCAATCAGGTAAAAGCACTTCCTGAGCGTGAAAAGCTTACGAATATTGTTTATATGGGGATGGGTGAACCCCTTGATAATACTGATGAAGTATTAAAAAGTCTGGAGATTTTTACAGCCGAATGGGGATTTGGGATGAGCCCGAAACGAATTACCGTTTCAACAATAGGCATAATTCCATCTCTGGAGCAATTTATTGAGCAATCCGATTGTCATCTGGCAATTAGTTTGCATACTCCATTTGATGAGGAACGCAGGATGCTAATGCCCATTCAGAATGTATACCCTATTGAAGATGTCGTTGCATTTGTCAAACAATTTGACTGGGCTAAACAGCGAAGAATTTCTATTGAATATATTATGTTTAAAGGCCTGAATGACAGTCTGCGTCACGTGAACCAATTGGCACGGCTACTAAATGGTATAAAATGCAGAATTAATCTGATACGTTTTCATCCCATTCCTGATACTCCTCTGGAAAGCACCGATGTGAAGGATATTATTTTTTTCAGAGATAAACTTAATGACAAAGGAATAACCGCAACATTGAGAAGGTCGAGAGGTGAGGATATTTATGCTGCCTGTGGGTTGCTTTCAACGAAAGAGCTGATGAAAAAAGCTAAGCCGGATTATTAGGAACTGATTGATTGATGGGATTTCTGGCATTTGTTTGTTAGAAACAAAACCGCAAGGCAGATGAAGCCAACTTGCGGCATTTTTAAATTATCGACCATTTCTGTGTTGTTCGAAATTTAATAAACTACCGGGGTTTAAACCCCTCATGTTTAATGTCGCGAAAAACTAAAAATCAGCTTTTTTTATTGCTTTTCTTTAAAATCGCCAACTTTTTTGATCACTAACTAAGCCATTTTGTGGAATTGTTATAATATTCAACCTTTCAGCGTTGTTCGAAATTTAATAAACTACCGGGGTTTAAACCCCTCATGTTTAATGTCGCGAAAAACTAAAAATCAGCTTAGTATATTGTTTTCTTTTTTAAAATCGCTAACTATTTTTGACCATATTACCGACTAAGCCAACTTGCGGAATCGGAAATTAAATCAGAAGAACAGAAAATCGAAAACTTTACCCATCAAAGTCTGCTTTCTACTTTTCCCCAGTTAACAATATCCCAGAATGATTTAACATAATCGGGTCTTCGATTCTGATAATCAATGTAATAAGCATGTTCCCATACATCGCAGGTTAAAAGTGGAACAAGATTTTCTCGAAGAGGATTCCAGGCATTTGGGCCTTGTTTAATTTTCAGACTTCCATCGGCGTCTTTTACAAGCCATGCCCAGCCGGAGCCAAAAAGAGTTACTGATGCCTGAGTAAACTGTTCCTTAAATGTTTCCAGAGATCCAAAGTTTTTTACAATTGCAGCAAGCAATTTTCCGGTAGGTTCAGCTTTTGAAGGTGCGTGAAGTGATTCCCAGTAAAAAGTATGATTCCAAATCTGTGCAGCATTGTTGAAAATGCCACCTTCGCTCTTACAAACGATTTCTTCAAGACTTTTTTTAGCCCAGTCAGAACCTTCGGCAAGTTTGTTCAGGTTGTTCACATAAGCCTGATGATGCTTCAGATAATGAAACTCCAGGGTTTTTGAAGAGATTACGGGCTCAAGCGCATTCATTGAAAACGGCAAGGAAGGAAGTTCGAAACTCATGGCAATTTAGTTTAGGTGATTATTTTTTGGTGAAAACAAAGCAACGTGTATCAGGAAATAAACTCAAAAATGGATATAAAACTAAAACACCTGTGTAAGTTACAATAAATCGCATCAAACCTTGCGAATTATCCTGTTTAATCCTGCTGGAAATTTCAGAAAGCTTAATAGTTTTTAATTTATATGATTCGATCAGCTCAAAACTCCCCTGGGAAACAAAATCGACAAGATTCTTCGCATTAAAATAGGATATATGCGGGCTATGAAAATTGAATTGCCACATACGGTTTAACAATGATTTGACACCCAACAGATAGGCAAATTTTGACATGAAATACACTAATCCGCTCCGCATCGGTAAATTGAGAATCAATAAGCCACCCGGGTTTAGAAAAGAATAATTTGCATTTATAATTGATTGAATATCAGGGATGTGTTCAATTACATCATTAAATACTATAAAATCGAATCGGGAATTTTCAGATATAACTTCAGGATAAAAACCATTTACGACTTCAAATCCACTCTTCTTATAATCATTATTAAAACGTGTTTCGGGTTCAATTCCTTTGCATTCTATATTATTTTCACTGCATGTTTCTAAGAACCAGCCATATCCACAACCTACTTCAAGACCTTTTGGTGAAATCACCGCATATTTTTTTACTGAAGAAATTATTCGGTTGAAATTATCCTTTCTGACACCCTTTAATGCTTTCTCCCGGTTTTCCTCATTTAAATCGGATTTAAAACTTTTGTCGAAACTGGCATCCGGACAAAATTGAAATCCACATTTTTTGCATTGGTACACATCAAATGTCAGTTTGAATTTTAGGTGAGTAGAATTATGATTACAAATCGCACAGTCGTTCATTTGAAAAAAATTTGTGTTTTAGCTCAGGTATCCCTGGGAAACGAATTTAAGCAATTCTAAAAAATCTAAGAATCTCAAATATAATTAAAGTAAAGGTTGAATGTCTTTCTCCTATTTGGTTTCCTCTCCTGCATAAGCATCAATTCCTTTTCTTGCTTTCTCGTAATCAGGGGCTTTTAATTTTGATTCGAATGTGGGACTAGTGCCTCTTTTTAAGTATCCATCCCAGAATGCTTCTTTAGTCATTGAATCCCAGTGAGATGAAAAATGTCTTGCTTTATCAGCATGGTGTAAGCCGGCTGCAAGCAAGACTGCTGAGATAAAAATTGCAATGGCTCTCCAAATTTTTTTCCATTCAAGTGTAAGTGTGAAAAAGGCTGCCATCGGGAGTGCCATAAGTCCAAGAAGATCGATCATTGCTCTCATGCCGAATGCGCCACCGTACCACCAGCACCACCAGGAGAAAATCACGTAAACAAATACAAGAAAAGTTATTACAACGGGCAGGAACATTTCTTTGAATCGCTTTAAGAGGACAAACATTCCCAGAACGCAAAATATACAAACAGGGGAATAAATTAGCCAGCCATGCCTGTAACCGATTAATCCCTTGATAATCATCGGATGATTAAAGAAAAATTTATTCTCTTCTCCATATGAGTAATAGAAATATGTACCAGTAATTGACTTCCAATACAAGAGTTGCGGAACCCAAACAAGAAAGCTGAATAAGGCCATTAAAATCAGAAATTTATATTTGGAGAGCAGAAATTTAATCCTGTCGGTGAAGTCGCTCATGCTTTTAACATTCCATAATAATAAAATGAGTCCAACAACAATATTGGTAGGTCTTACCAGGCTTATAATGCCCAGAAGCAATCCAAGTCCGATAACATATTTGAATTTTTCAGTTTCGTACCACCTTATTGTAAACCAAATAAACATTGTAATTAGCGCAAAGCTGTATGGGTGGGTCATTGCAGAGGAATACGTAACGTAATAGAATAAGTTAGTCCCCAATACGATGAGGATAATGACCCAGGTACTTATATAAGGATTAAAGAATTTTAACAAGATTTTAGAGAGGAAAAACATTCCCAAAGCGAGAAAAAAAACTGATGAGAGCAATAAACCTATTCTGTAGGGTTCGGAATATCCCCCGGTATCATAATCGAAAATATATGCTGCGGCATGTGCAATAAAGAAGAAAGGCGAATATAAAACAGACATTCCCATGGATGTAAGCATAACCTTTCCTCCGTTTGGTGCGGTACTTGGCCAGATGGTAAATTTGTGAGGGCCGGTATAGTTTTCAGTAAATTTAAGGGTGTAATCATGATAAATAAAAACTGCCGGTAAGTAGCCATAATAAGAGATTACATCCCAGTTTATTACTCCTTCTTCTTTATGCCATTGCTTCACATTATTCATGCTATTCAAAATGAAAGCAATTATAAGAACTGAAACCAGAAATGGCAGCTTATTTATCGTGAAAAATGACTTCTTCATACTTTGGCTCGATATATATGATTCTCTATTACAAATGTACCATTTATGCATTAATTACAAACCGATATTCAGGATATAGGGGGAAACTTATCATTGCTCCTATATTTATTGATATTTAACAATACAAGTGCAGCTGAAATGATAAAAATTCCTGCAAAAGCAAATTCATTAATTTTTTCACCCGGAAGGATTAGCCAAGCGAGAATTGCACCTGCAACTGGAATCAGAAATTTCCAAAAATTTAAGTCTGATACCTTAACTCCGGGACGTTTGAGTAACACAAACCAGATTGAAATTGCTGTTGCGGACAACACGCTTAGCCATGCAAGTGAAAAATAATACGGCACAGGTTGCGCAAGCGAGGTAAGGCCTTCAAGAGGAATTGACACAACAAAAAGCATAATGCCGCCTATTAATAAACTGGAAGAACTCAATACGAGAGCCGGTATTTTAGTGCCATCCCTCGCAACAAAAACATTTGAAAATCCAGCAACAACATTTACCATCACCAAAAGAAGTATACCGGTAATTTTAACATCGTCGGATATGGTGAATTTCTGCCGGCCAAAACTGACCAATATAATTCCAGATAGCCCGAAGAGATAGATGAGTAGCTTTTTCCAGTTCATCGAATCTCCTTTCATAAGGAAATGTGCTACAAATGCTATAAACAAAGGCTGAGCCCCAACGATAATTGATGCCAGAGAGGCTGGAGTTCTTGCAATCCCTTGATAAAAAAGAGAATATTGAAAGAAGGTTTGCAGAAACGCAATAAGCAAAACTATTTTCAAATTCTTCTTAATTGATGAAAAATAAAACTTTAGACTGCCTGCAAAAGGTAAAACAATAAGCCCTGCAATCATGAAACGCAAGCCTGCAAAATTAAGCGGAGTGGTGTATTTCAAACCGATTTTAATACCCACGAAAGCCGATGCCCAAAGCAAACAAGCGAAAATTGCCAGCAGGCTGGTGTTAGATTTAAGTAACTTCACAGCGATTGTTTTCTCTCATTTTAGCATTCCGATTCTTGTAAAAATCCCCCTTTAAAAATCGTTACCCGAAACCTCCCACGGATTCTGGCTTGCAGAAATAGTTTTAATGATAAAGCTGTAATAACATGGTCTGAATGGAATGGAATAATTTGCATGTGTGAGCGCTCCCCATGAGTTATCACCACCAACGCCCATCTGCTCCATATCGATATTCAGGAAAACTTCATTCCTTTTAACCAAATCGGTGGTATGAAATCCATCACGTTTGGGTCGGGTAAGATCCTGAACACTGTAATGAAGAGCTGAAAAACCGATGAGATCGCTTGCTTGAAAAAGGATTCCGCTATTTCCTGAATTTTTCAAGCTTAGCCAGCGAGTATCAGTCTTATTTCCATTTTCCTGTGGGGAAATATATGGAACATATTGATCAGTTACCGTGCTTGAATAATTCCCGACAAACGCAGCTGTTTTACGATCGCTGTAGTTTTCCTGTGGTCCGCAGCCATACCATTCAAGATTTTCGAATTCTGAAACCAAAGCGATGCTCATCCCAAATCGGGGCAATTCGGGAAATGCTTTACCTGCAGGCTCCATATACATTCCAACAAGCATCTCACCATTGCCATTAATTTCATAATTGATGAATAGGTTTGCTTCAACATCTGGCAACCAATAGTCAACATCAACCACATAATAATTCTTATCATTCAACTGGTATTTGAAATCCTTCAGGATTGCATTTTTCGCAGCATCTTTCCAAACACCAAGTCTGACGGGCATGTTATTTCCAAAATCATTTTCGGTGGGACCTCGCCAGAAGTTCGGGGTGAGTTTTCCAGCATTTACTTTCTTTCCATCGATAAGTATTGAGGTCAGGAAACCATCTGCTTTGTTAAATTCAAACAATGACTTTCCGGCCTGAATACTGAGGCTGGTCTTTGTTTCAGTAACAACCTTATCTCCGCGGTCTTCGATTTTTGTTATAGCTTTTACTGCAGCTCCCGGGAAAGGAAATTGCTCCATTGCAAATATATGTCCGGCAGGGATAAGAGGCTGATTATGATCGATAAAAGCTGTGAAATTAATAAAGTATTCAACACCCGGTTTTGGAGTAAAAAGTTTGACATCAAAGTTTACAATTTTGCTCGTACCCGGTTCAATATCAGGCTTCAGGATCATTCCATCCTGAACAACTTTTCCTTCTGCTTCGATTTCCCAATAAATAGTAAAATCGTTAAGATTGATAAAATCGTATTTATTTTGGATTTCAATTCTGTTGGCAGCAAAGGGAACTGCCTTAAAACCAATATTTTGATAAACTTTCTTAACCTCAGAAAGTCCGGGTTTCAATGTGCGATCGGGCCACACAAGTCCGTTAAGACAGAAAGTGCCGTCACTTGGTACGTCTGCAGGTCCATAATCTCCGCCGTAAGCCCAATACTTAACTCCTTCGGGCGTATATTTTGCATGACCCTGATCCACCCAATCCCAAATTGATCCACCTTGAAGCTGATCATTCTTTTCAATCACATCCCAATACTCCTGAAAGTTCCCGGTGCTATTTCCCATGGCATGAGCGTACTCGCACATAATCAAAGGTTTGGGCCTTAAAACTTCAGCATATTCCTCAAGATATGAAACGGGTGGATACATCGGGCATTCAAGATCCGAATTCCTTCCTCCTTCTGCTCTTTCGTAATGAACAGGACGGCTTAGATCACGCGATTTTATAAAATCATAAGTTGCATCGAAGTTTACACCATTTCCTGCTTCGTTGCCAAGCGACCACATAATTACTGATACGTGATTTTTATCACGCTCCAGCATTCTCTGAGTGCGATCGAGGTGAGAAAGCATGTATAATGGATTGTTTCCTAATGTCTTATCTGGATCGTATCCCATCCCATGAGATTCTATGTTTGCTTCGTCAATAACATACAAACCATACTGATCGCAGAGTTCATACCATCGTGGATCGTTAGGATAATGGGAAGTCCGAACGGTATTGATGTTGTTTTGCTTCATAAGTTGAATATCCCTGATCATCATTTCTTCAGAAATCACATGACCTGTGAACTCATCATGTTCGTGACGATTTACTCCTTTGATTTTTATCGGCTTTCCATTTAAAAGATACAGTCCATTTTTTATTTCAGATGTCCGGAATCCGGTTTTTGAAGAAAGCACCTCAAGAACGTTATTTTTCTGGTCTTTTAGCTCAATTAACAAGGTGTACAATTCAGGAGTTTCTGCAGTCCATTTGCGAGGATTTTTAATTTTAGTACTAAAACTAAGCGGCAATGATGCTTGGTTTTTAAACTTTAACTCTGCAGATTGAGTAAAAACAATTGTTTTATCTTCAGGCTTATTAAGCAAACTGACAGTTACAGCATAGCTTCCCTTTATTCCGTTATAATTCTTAACAGACATTTCCAGATCAAATGTTCCATCTGTATAGTAGTTTTCAAGTCCAGATTTAATGAAGAAATCATAAATATGCACTTTTGGAGTAGCAAAGAGGTAAACATCCCTTTCAATGCCGCTTATTCTCCACATGTCCTGACATTCGAGCCATGTTCCGTCAGACCAGCGGTACACTTCAAGGGAAATGGTGTTTTCTCCGGTCTGAACATATTTTGTAATATTAAACTCAGCAGGAGTTTTACTGTCTTCGCTGTATCCAACTTTCTGCCCGTTGATCCAGATATAGAATGCTGATTTTACAGCTCCCAAATGCACGAAAATTTCTTTCCCCTGAAAACCAGCAGGCAAATTAAAAGTGCGTTTATATGAAGCTACAGGATTCGGATCATCAGGAATAGTAGGTGGAGATGGGTTTCTGGTAAATTCGTACGGAATATTCACATAAATCGGAATGCCGTAACCTTTATATTCCCAGTTTGAAGGGACTTCAATTTTATCCCATGCTGCAACATTATATTCGTTTTTATAAAAATCAATTGGCCTGTCAGCGGGTCTTTCCGAATATTTGAAAAACCAATCCCCGTTTAGTAAAAGGAAATTTTCGCTTTTTGACCTATCAGCATTTAATGCTAAAGCAGCATTTTCGAAGGGGAATAAAGCAGCATGCGGATACTCCTTATTTACCTGAACTATTGATGGATCTTGCCATTCGGGCTTTTGTGCATTTAAAACGGAAATGCATAATACAAACAGGAAAACTAAAGAAATACAATTTTTCATTTTAATTGGGATTAAGCTATAAAAATCAGTCTGGAAAGCTCCTTTTGAAAGGGATGATCTTTAATTAATGTATTAAATTTCATGCGTATAGCCATGCAATTTAGCAAAAAGTTAAAGGTAATAAAAACTTACCTCCACAGATTTGATGGGTACTCGCCATTTTTAACCAAAGTATTGATCATTTCCAGCACATGTGGACGGTCTTCTTTGTATGTCACGCCAAACCAGGTTGCGTCGGTCTTGAGCACGCGGGTACGAGCCTGATTTTTTCGAATGAGTTGATCAACAATTAAAGGGATGTAAAGTTCAGCCTTTGGATCCATAGATTTTGCCGAAATAAATTCTTTGAATTGATCCTGAATGAATCCGAAAATTCCAGGTGTAAAACCAAAAAGGTTCATGGAAACCAGACAATTTGAAGAAAGTAGAAGTTCTTCATCGTTTTCTTCAATATTTACAATGCCTTTGGCAGTTTCTTTAATTTTGGTTCTTTCAGTAATCGCCATTAAATAGCCGTGGCTATCGGTTTCGCAAACGCCTCTGGAGACAGTTCCGAACTTAGAAAGAGTGTTGCGAATCGGATACCCTGCAATGCAAAGTTCGAGCATATTTTCCTCGATTGTAGACTTGAGATATTCGGCTACAATCTGATAACTTTCCCTACCATAAAAATCGTCAGCATTGATAACTGCGAAGGGAGTATCAATTTTATCAGCCGCCATGAGCACTGCGTGAGCTGTTCCCCATGGTTTTTTTCTTTCGGGGGATATTTGAATACCGGCAGGAACTTTGTCAATACTTTGAATTACGTAATCTATTTCAATATTTGAAGGGAATTTTTGAATATAGCTGGTTTTAAATTCATCTTCCATTGCAGGGGAAATAACAAAAACTACTTTCCCAAACCCTGCTCTCTGGGAATCAAAAATCGAATAATCCGTAATGGTTTCTCCTGATGGACCAAATTGTTCTGTCTGCTTCATGCTTCCATAGCGACTGCCCATACCTGCGGCTAAAATAAGTAATGTTGGTTTCACAATTATTGGTTTTAAAAATTGAATTTCAAATGATTAAAACGCAGAATACAAAAGCTTAAGCAGAAGTTTCTAAAACTTTTGCAAACAAGCCGACTTGTATTAGCGCTTTGAATCCAAAGATTAAAAAAATAATCGGAAAATGGGAGTAAAAAATCGAATTTATTCTTAAAACCTGTCAGGTTTAAGTTTCAAACATAACCGGTTTACTGATTTTCTTTTCTGCAGGTAAATACTCTACATTCCATTCAGAAATATACTCCTTCAGTGTATTGTTTAAGTAAATCTTTGAAATTAGGTTGGAAGGATTGTTGCCTTCCGGTTTTTTTGATTCAGCAGTTTTAACTATCTCCATGGCTGATGATTTTTAATTGAAATATCAAAGTTTGAATTAGTTAAAAATAAATGCCCCGACACACAGGCCGGGGCTTTATTTCATCAGAACTTTTCGTAATTATTGTCAAGATGATCTTTACCCATACTCAGGTGTACTCCATTTGTACTTGCATGAGCAATTTTCTTGTTGGGGCTCATATCACGTGAAGCTGAGTGAAGTGTTTCACTGATTCTGCTTCCATTACGGGTCTCAGATTTCTGACTTGTCTG
>JBBQAQ010000059.1:0-14887 GCA_038316435.1 Bacteroidales bacterium
ACCGATTCAATAACCTTCGGGAAATGCAGGTATTCCAGTTCATGGACCTTTTCAGCCAGACTTTCGGGGCTATCATTCTCGTCAATCGCGCATTTAGCCTGAAAGATAATATCTCCTGCATCATACTCTTCATTAACAAAATGAATGGTAATCCCTGATTCTTTTTCCTTGTTATCAATTACCGATTGATGAACTTTTGATCCATACATTCCTTTTCCGCCATATTTTGGAAGAAGTGCCGGATGAATATTTATGATGCGTTTTGGGAAACTTTTTAAAAGATTCGACGGAATTAACCATAAAAAACCTGCAAGGACGACAAAATCTATCCCTTTTTCGATTAAGAGTTCAGGTATCCTGTTTGTATCATAAAATTCCTCTCTGTTAAAGATATGGCAGGGGATTCCAAGGTTTTTTGCCCTGTCAATTACCATGGCATCCGGTTTATTCGTCAGAAAGAATGAAACCTCCACGGAAGGATGTCTGTTAAAAAATCGACTAATGTTCTCTGCATTCGATCCGGAACCGGATGCAAATATAGCTATACTCTTCTTTTTCATTTAGTTATAACTTAATAAATTATGTATATTTTTCGAACGGCTCTTTGGTTTTTTAATCCAAAAATCCTTTTTTTTACCTAATTAAGAAAATATTTCCGTCAATTTAATGAAAGTTTTATTTGTTTTTCAATGATTATTGCATTTCTTTGCAACTTCAAAAATAATCTTAATTATTAATTAAATTTTACAGCTATGTCTGATATTGCATCAAGAGTTAAAGCTATCATCGTTGACAAATTAGGTGTTGATGAGAACGAAGTTACCCCGGAAGCAAGCTTCACGAATGATTTGGGCGCAGATTCTCTTGACACTGTTGAATTGATCATGGAGTTTGAAAAAGAATTCAATATTGGAATTCCCGATGATCAAGCTGAGAATATTGGTACTGTTGGTGACGCTATTAAATACATTGAGGCTAACGCAAAATAATTTTTGCATTTAAATTTTTTCTAGTATGGAATTAAAACGGGTAGTAGTAACAGGACTAGGTGCATTAACTCCAATAGGTAATACTGTTGATGAGTTTTGGGATAATCTGGTCGCAGGCGTCAGTGGCGCTGCTCCTATTACCCGTTTTAATACCGAAAGATTTAAAACAAAGTTTGCCTGCGAGGTCAAGAATTTTGATCCCTCGCTGTATTTCGACAGGAAAGAAATGCGTAAACTTGATCCGTATGCACAGTTTGCAATTGTTGCTGCAGATCAGGCCATTGTTGATTCAGGTCTTGACCTGACTAAGACCGACACTGATAATGTTGGTGTTATCTGGGCATCCGGAATTGGCGGTATCGAAACATTTATGGAAGAAATGAGGAGTTATGCCAACGGAGACGGTTCTCCCAGGTTTAGCCCCTTCTTTATTCCTAAAATGATCTCCGATATTGCTGCAGGACACATTTCTATTAAATATGGTTTCCGCGGTCCTAACTACGGAACTGTTGCAGCCTGTGCTTCATCAAATAATGCAATTATTGATGCCCTTAATCTGATCAGACTTGGCAAAGCTATAATATTTGTTGCCGGTGGATCAGAAGCAGCCATCAACGAAGCCGGAATGGGCGGTTTTAATAGCATGCAGGCAATCTCCGCCAATAATGAAAACTATAAGTCAGCAAGCCGTCCTTTCGACGTAAGCCGCGATGGTTTTGTTATGGGAGAAGGCGCCGGTGCTCTTATTCTGGAAGAATACGAACATGCAAAAGCTAGAGGTGCTAAAATCTATGCCGAATTAGTTGGTGGTGGTTTATCAGCCGATGCCTACCATTTAACTGCTCCACATCCTGAAGGACTTGGTGCTCGCCTTGTTATGGAAAGGGCAATCAACGATGCAGGTATTAAACCTGAAGATGTTGATTATATTAATGTTCATGGAACCTCTACTCCTCTTGGAGATATCTCAGAAACAATGGCAATCAAGACAATTTTTGGAGATCATGCCTATAAACTCAACATCAGTGCAACAAAATCAATGACAGGCCACCTTCTTGGCGCTGCCGGTGCTGTTGAAGCTATCGCTGCTGTTCTTGCAACAAAATACGATATTGTTCCACCAACAATAAATCTGGTTAACCTCGATCCTCAAATCGATCCAAACCTTAACCTCACTGCTGGTGTTGCTCAAAAGAGAATTGTAAATTACGCACAGAATAATACTTTTGGTTTCGGTGGGCACAATACCTCGACAATCTTTAAAAAGTTAAGCTAAATCTGGTGTTATACTCACTCAGATCTTATCTGGTTTCTCCATTTTATCGCAATAAAAAGCTTGCTTCATCTCTGGTGAGAATACTTGGTTTTATGCCTACTCACATGAAACTCTATGAGATGGCCTTTATCCATAAATCTGCATCCCTCATCTTACCTGACGGAACCACAATAAATAACGAACGGCTCGAATACCTAGGCGATGCAATTCTGGATGCAATTGTTGCCGATTACCTCTTTCGAAATTATCCCAGCGAAGATGAAGGATTTCTGACGAAGATGAGATCCAAAATGGTAAAACGAAAACATCTCAATTTACTGGCTATGCGACTGGGAATCGATAAAATGATGGTGGCCCAGACAAATCCCGTAAATGTTTCGAAACACCTCTATGGCAACGCTTTTGAAGCTCTAGTTGGAGCAATCTACCTCGATAAGGGATACTCAAAGACCAGCAAATTTATTGAGCAGATTATCAAAAGATATGTGAATCTGGAACGTTTACTAAGAACTGACACCGATTACAAAAGTCAACTTATCGAATGGGCTCAGAAATATAAACAGGAAATTATATTTGAAAGCAGGGAAGAAATAAAAACAAACAGCCATTTACCCCTTTTTATTACCCTTGTAAAAATTGCTGGTGAAATCGTAGGCCGTGGTCTTGGCAATTCCAAAAAAGATTCTGAACAGAAAGCCGCAAAAATGGGACTCGAAAATTTACTTAAAGTCTGACTTTTTTTATTTTTCCGATTTTCTTATACCTTCGTATGCATAACCTTTCCCAAATTGGCACTGCAACGACACAAACTTTTATATAAGCAGAATTTTGATTTCCTTCTCTTTGGACTCGCATCTCATGAGAACGATTACAGACTGGTGTGGAATATAAACCAGACATTCAGCTTTAATTTTGAAAGGGGAAACAGCCATAAACTGTTCTCAAAGAAAGCGGGTAAAGAGCTTGAATTCCCTTTATACACCTATGATGATGAAGATACATATTATCTGTATCAACTCCTATCAAATAAATGCGAAGATGGAGTGCTATTGGAAGAACTGAAGAATATAGATTATCTGATTATGATTCAGGGGGATTTTACCGAAGCATTCTCCAATGGATTTCAGAATAGACTTAAAAAGCTTGAATGCGTGCAGGGAGTATTTAAAATCGATCCTTCTAGTCTCAAAAACAGGGAAAACCTTGTATTTTGATAATTCTCTCCCCTTCAAAATATTAAAAAAACCACACCACCAACGGATAAACCGTCGACCAGATGGGAACATCCATATAAGTCTGGTATCCTTCTTTATAAAGCTTCTCAATCACCACACCTTGCGGAATCAGAGGCTGATACATTTTTTTGTAGAATGGAAAAATCCTTAATATAAAATCCAAAACCATATCTCCAAAAATCAACAATACCACAAGATAAAACGGAGTATATAACTGAGATTCAAGGATAAAACCAGGATATAATGTTGATTGAGAAATGATCACCAACATCCAAAGCAGGATTTTTATAAGAAGAAAATAATTGAGCAAATAAGACACTTTTGAATGCGTTTTGCTAAATCTTAGAAAAATAAACGATAAAATAACGCCCAAAAACAAGCCAAAAATGAATTTCCAGATAAAATCAGGAAAAGGAACAAAAATCAGACTTAAAATCAGACTGAATATTTTTATAAGCGATTCAACAAAATGCATCTTCCGTGCTTTTACACTTCTGGGTATTACAAGCTCTTTTATCTTTCTCTTATAAGCCACTTTATGCTGATATACCCCTTCATTCTGAAATAGAATGTCTCTGATTTTATGAAACGAAATGGTATGTGGGCGGGCGTTTGCTTTTTCACCGTTGCAATAATAACAATCATTGACAGGGTTTTCTGTAATTGAAGCAAAGTCAAATATTTTAAAAATGTCTTTAATTTTCCAATTAAATTTCCCCAGCTTAAACCAAGTTTTTCTGTAACCGTAAACATAAAGCAGGATAAAACCTCCGATAATCCAGAAGAAGCCAAGTGCAAAGAACATTCCCACTTCGTCAATAATTGCAACATAAACTGGCAAGGCAATTAAAAATAGTGCGATAGGAATGGCCAGAATTCTCCCCAGATAATTAAAAAACAAAAAAACATCTCTCCATCCACTTTGCTCGAAAAGCTCTTTTTCAGCTTTCATTTTCTCATACTTAACCCTTGCCCTCGCAGACGCTGCGGCTCTTGCCTCACGAATCACATCTTCATAAGAGTATCCGTTTTCTTCCGGCCCGTCTTGTGAATTTGTATGAATTCTTGTCTGGTGGCTGATATGGCGCAGGAGTACTTCATAAGCTTCGCACAATTCCTGAAAACGCTCAGTGGCATCAGGTGCATGGTTTACATCAGGATGAAGCTTAAGTGCAAGTTGCCGGAAAGACTTCTTGAGTGCATTTTCGTCAGCATCTGCGGGTATCCCCAGAATCCGATAGTATTTTTCCAGCATTAGTTAAATACCTTTTACTTAGGCTTTCAAATATAATCTTTTTTGAGATTCTCCCCCAAATAAAATGGAAAAGCCACAATGCTTATCACTAAACATTATGGCCTCTCGCTACCCTAAACGCTGATCTATAAAAAACTTACTTGCAAACCCTCATTTACAAAAGTTTTTAGAAAACTGTATTTTTTTTCTTAAATAATTATGCAACAAATATAAGGCAGGGATTGGTTAACAGAGCTTAAGGAATGTTAAAGATTGTTAAACATTTAAAGTGTGTAACATTATGAATGTATCTTTGCAGTGTTATGAGTAAAAAACTTTTGTGGCTCTTAGCGGGATTCATGGCTGTTGGAATGACAGTTCTTATACTGGTTCAAACCTATTGGATAAATAATGCCATTCAAATTAAAGAAAAACAATTCTCCCAGATCGTTAACCGCACTCTCGATGAAATAAGCACCGAATTAGAAAAAAGGGAAACCGTTTTTCATATCATCGATCAGATTAATCCACAGTGGATCCTAGATTCTACCGGCTATGGTAGCTCTATCAATATTCGAGTTGATGCTAATGGAAACAGTACTACAACCCAAATGAGTATCAGCCAGAATTTCTACATACAGCCTGCTCCTCCTGAAAGAAATTCCGCACCTTATAAAGTCAGAAACGACAGCATTAGCATTGTACTCCCTGAATCACAGTCATTTCTAGATCCATTCTGGGAAGAGGATTATTCATCTGAGATAGTGGACCATGCGGCACAAGACCTTAAAAAAAATGCTCAGACCAAACAAGTTCTTGTTGAAAAAGTTGTTTCTGAAATGCTCAGACCTCGTATTCATATTGAAGATCGCATTGATCAGAAAAAAATGGAGCAAATGCTTAAAAAGCAACTCGAGAGAAAAGGAATTAACCTTCATTTCGAATATGCCGTAATAAGATCCGATCGAAAATTTGCTTTTAAATCTGAGGGATTTGTACCTTCAAGAGATGCAACAATTTACGCGTCCAGATTATTTCCTGATGATGTGTTTACACGACCAAATTTTATCCACCTCTATTTCCCGAATCAGAAAAACTTCATGATCCGCTCCATAGGTTTCATGGGAGTTTCTTCAATAATCCTCACTTTAATAATCGTTTCCATCTTCAGTGTTACCCTTTGGGTGATCTTCAAACAAAAAAAGCTCTCAGAAATCAAAAACGATTTCGTAAATAATATGACCCATGAGCTAAAAACTCCGATTTCTACCATATCTCTTGCATCCCAAATGCTTAGCGATCCGGAAATTCCAACAGAAAATAAAAATATTGCTCACATTTCGAAAATTATTGAAGCAGAAAGTAAGAGACTGGGGTATCAGGTCGAAAAAGTTTTGCAAATGGCTGTTTTTGATAGAGGAAAAATCGTCCTTAAAGAAAAGAAAAAGGATCTGAATGAGCTGGTTGGCGCTGTAGTTAACAATTTCAGCCTTCTGGTGAAAAAGAAAAACGGAATTCTCACCTATACTCCCGGTGCTGAACGTTCCAGAGTTAGGATTGATGAAATTCACTTTACAAACCTGATTTCCAATCTTTTAGACAATGCCATGAAATACTGTAAAGAGATACCTGAAATTATTGTAACAACCCGGAATGAAAAATCAGGTATCGTACTTAGCGTGGAAGATAAAGGAATTGGCATCTCTAAAGAAGACCAGAAGCGCATATTTGAAAAGTTCTATCGTGTTCCTACGGGAAATATTCATAATGTAAAGGGATTTGGACTCGGTCTGAGTTATGTCAAAATGATCGCCGAAATTCACCACGGTAGTATTTCAATAAAAAGTGAACCGGGCAACGGTAGCCGGTTTGAGGTATATTTACCCTTAACTGATGAAGCACCATGAGCAATACAGAACAAAAAGTTAAAGTGCAATTATTACTTGCCGAAGACGATGAAAACCTGGGCTCTCTGCTCCAGGAATACCTGATTGCAAAAAATTATGCAACCGACTGGGTTAAAGATGGAGAAAAAGCTTTCAGAGTATTTGAAAAGAATCATTATGACCTTTGTGTTCTGGACGTAATGATGCCTTTGAAAGATGGATTCACCCTTGCTTCCGAAATACGCATGGTCGATTCAGGAATGCCCATTATCTTTCTTACAGCAAAGTCAATGAAAGAAGATATTCTGGAAGGCTTTACACGCGGAGCCGACGATTATATCACAAAACCATTCAGCATGGAAGAACTTATTTTCCGTATTGAAGCAATCCTTAGAAGAACAAAGGGTACAGGGGAAGGTGTCAATCCCTGCAAAAATATCGGTAAATACGATTTTGATCCCCAAAAACAAATTCTGAAACTGAATGAGCTGACCATTAACCTTACAACCAAAGAAACTGAATTACTAAAACTCCTGTGTAATAATAAAAACAGGATTCTTGAAAGAAACTTCGCGCTTAAAGCCATTTGGATTGATGATAACTATTTCAATGCCAGAAGTATGGATGTTTATATTACTAAACTTCGCAAATATCTTAAAGACGACCCTACGGTTCAGATCATTAATGTTCATGGGAAAGGCTATAAGCTTATTGTAGAACACTGAGATAACTCTACTTAGGCTTGTGATTTGTCGGGTAAACAATTTTAATCATTTGCATCACTCTCCCCGTAAAAAATTTATAGGTCTTCTCAAATCTTTTTCTTCCCGCAAATAATTGTAAATTGCATTGATAATAAATACCTGGATTATGAAAAAATTAGGCCTGATAGGCGTTTCCGTAACCTTTTTACTTCTGACCGGTTGCATTACAATATTTGAAAAATATACCATTAAGGCTGACGGTTCAGGAACCATGGAATATCTGATCGACATGAGCGAAATGTACGAAATGATGGCATCGTTTTCCGACAGTACCGAATCAATGGAAACCGATGAAATCGACAAATCTATGCGTGAGTCACTCCCGCTCTTAAATAGTATTGATGGAGTCAGCAATGCAGTACTTACAGGCGATGCAGCCCATTTCATTGCCGGAATAAAATTCGATTTTAAAAACGCGACTGCTCTAAATAAAGCCTTGGCAATTGTTCTGGAAGGCGAAGAAACAGCTGGCAAAGAAATACAATATGTTGCAATCAAAGGGAAAAAATTTACCAGGTTTAGCAATACTTCCAAAGAGTTTAATAAAGAAGAACTTCTTGGCTCACAGGAACTCGACAAGGAAACTACCAAAATGATGCTCGAAAGTATGAAATACAAGATTTCAGTTACTTTCGAAAAGACAGTAAAGAAAGTTACCACTCTTGCAACGTTTACAAAAGAAGGTAAAACTGTAGATGTTGAATCAAACTTTTCGCAGATTTTTGATAATACTGAAATACTAAAAACCGTCATTAAAACCCGTTGAGAAGCCTTATGCAACTTGCCATTCTTATTTCAGGAATCATCGCATCCCTGTTGTTTTTCTTTTCCGGTATTGCCTATTTTTTTAAATGGGAAAACTTTAAAACTATCGCAATAGCTTTTCTGGTGTTCGCTATTACCATGTTTATACTCATGATTATCAGAAATGTAAAGGATCAATGGAAAATTGGGACTTACACAAAGAAAGATTTATAATAGATTTCAAACCTGCTGGTTATTGTTTTTATTGGGGGGTTACCTGCAAGCATAAGAGACACAGAAAAAAACAGCCATTAAATGAAAATGACAAGACTTTTTAGCGAATTTTTTGAGAGTGAAAAAGCAGGTGGACTGATTTTAGTTTTCGTAACAATAATTTCTCTTTTACTTGCAAACTCATCTTTGCAAATACCTTATATAAACTTTTGGCATTTTGACATTGGCGGGCACAGCTTAACACATTGGATAAATGATGGGTTAATGACAATTTTCTTTTTGCTCATTGGCTTGGAATTGGAACGTGAAATTTATCAAGGCGAACTTAAAAACATTAAAAATGCTGCTTTACCAATTTTTGGAGCATTGGGAGGCATGTTAATTCCGGCAGGACTTTTTTTGTTGCTCAATTTTGGTACAGATACACAAGCAGGTGTAGGAATCCCTATGGCAACTGACATTGCATTTGCAATCGGTATTTTATCCTTATTAGGAAACAAAGTGCCGACCTCTTTAAAAGTATTTTTGATTGCTCTAGCTATAATAGATGATCTGGGAGCAATTTTAATTATTGCTATTTTTTACACCAAGGCACTTATTTGGACAAATTTATTTATTGTTTTAGGAATTTTCACGTTACTACTTGTTTTTAATCGACTAAAAATCAGAAACCTAATACCATATTTAATTGGTGGATTTGCAATGTGGTATTTTATGCTAAATTCAGGCGTTCATGCCACAATTACAGGCATTCTATTGGCTTTTGTAATTCCTTTTGCTAACGGAAACAAAAATTCACCTTCCAATAATTTGCAGCACTTTTTACATAAGCCCGTTGCATTTTTTATTTTACCTCTCTTTGCAATTGCCAATACTTGTATTGTTATTGGCGATAATTGGCAAAGTGGACTGACTGAATCCAACAGTTTGGGAATTATAGCCGGTCTTATATTAGGTAAACCTATTGGTATTTTTGTTTTTGCACTTATTGGTGTTGCATTAAGACTTTGTACGTTGCCAGCAGATTTAAAATGGAAAAACATAATTAGTGTTGGATTTTTAGGTGGTATAGGTTTTACAATGTCAATTTTTATAACCTTACTTGCCTATGACAACGAAAATATAATTAACAACTCAAAAATCGCAGTACTTTTTGCATCAGCTTTTGCAGGCTTGATAGGATTTTTTCTATTAAAGTGGACACTGAAAACCGAAAAACTTGACGAATAAAAAATGCCAGCAGGCAACAACGGTTATTAAGAAATGGCCGGGCTTGTAGCGTATTCAGCGTCTCGTCTTGCAGCAAATCCGACATATAGGATACAGACGTAGCTCCAAAATCCTCCTCTGCTCATAGCCACAAGCGTAAAGAGATGGTTTGTCCTGAAAAGTATTATGGATGAATTATTTGGATAGAATAATTATGAGGTATAAATATTTTAATCCAGCTTAAGAACAGCTAAAAATGCTGTCTGTGGAATTTCAACATTTCCCACCTGACGCATACGTTTCTTCCCCTTTTTCTGCTTCTCAAGTAATTTGCGCTTTCTGGTGATATCACCGCCATAACATTTTGCAGTTACATCTTTTCGCACGGCTTTTACCGTTTCACGCGCAATAACTTTAGCACCAATCGCAGCCTGAATCGCAATATCAAACTGCTGACGCGGAATAAGCTCTCTGAGTTTTTCAACCATCCTCCGGCCAAAATCATAAGCATTATCCCTGTGAATCAGTGTCGACAAGGCATCTACCATCTCGCCATTAAGCAATATATCGAGTCTTACAAGATCAGCTTTTTTATAATCGAGGGGATGGTAATCGAATGAAGCATATCCCTTGGAAATACTCTTGAGTTTATCATAAAAGTCAAAAACGATTTCGGCAAGTGGCATTTCAAAAGTTAACTCTACCCTATTGCTTGTTAGGTATAGCTGGTTTTTCAGAATACCGCGCTTATCCAGACAGAGTTTCATTATCGAACCAACATAATCGGCCTGAGAAATAACCTGCGCAGTTATGTATGGCTCTTCGATACGGTCAATATAAGTGGCTTCCGGCAAGCCTGATGGGTTGTGGACATCAATCAGTTCACCTTTGTTAGAAACTACCTTATATGAAACGTTGGGTACCGTAGTAATCACATCCATATCAAACTCCCTGTCGAGGCGCTCCTGAATGATTTCCATGTGCAATAAGCCAAGGAAACCGCAACGGAAGCCAAAACCCAAAGCAGCAGATGACTCTGGAATGAAAGTCAATGATGCATCATTTAGCTGAAGTTTTTCAATTGAAGCCCGCAGATCCTCGTAATCATCAGCATCAACAGGATAAATACCGGCAAAAACCATAGGTTTTACATCTTCGAAACCTGAAATTGGTTTTTCACAGGGATTTGCAACTGTTGTAACTGTATCTCCAACCTTAACCTCTTTTGATGCCTTTATTCCGGAAATAATATACCCAACATCACCAGCACTTAAAACATCACGGGGTTCATTTTTCAGCGCCAGAACACCTATTTCGTCTGCGTTGTATTCTTTCTTAGTATTGAAGAATTTAACGAGTTCACCTTTTCTGACTGTTCCGTTAAATATCCTGAAATATGCATATATCCCTCTGAAATTGTTAAATACAGAATCAAAAATCAATGCCTGAAGAGGCGCGTTTGGGTCACCTGTGGGAGCCGGGACACGATTAATAATGGCTTCCAGAATCTCGTCGATTCCCTGACCAGTCTTTCCGCTTGCCTCAAGAATTGATTCCCTTTTGCAACCAATAAGATCCACAATCTGATCTTTAACATCCTCGGGCATAGCGCTTTCTGAATCCATCTTATTCAAAACCGGAATGATTTCCAGGTTGTGCTCGATAGCCTGGTACAAAACAGAAATTGTCTGAGCCTGAATCCCCTGAGTTGCATCTACAACCAGCAGTGCTCCTTCACATGCAGCGATGGAACGTGATACTTCATAAGAAAAATCAACGTGACCGGGGGTGTCAATAAGATTGAGCGCATATTTTTTGCCCTCATGAAAATGTACCATCTGAATCGCATGACTCTTGATGGTGATTCCTCTTTCGCGCTCCAGATCCATATCATCGAGAACCTGGTTTTGAAAATCTCTTTCGTTTACCGTGCCGGTTTTCACAAGCAGACGATCTGCCAAGGTGCTTTTGCCATGGTCAATATGCGCAATAATGCAAAAATTTCGTATATGATCCATAATAGTATCTTCCCGGATTTTAGAGGTACAAAGATAATAAAATAGATGGTTCCAAAACGGGAGAAAGTAAAGGAATTTTTGATTTTGAACTTAGGCTGAACAAGCCATGAAATATAAGATGTAAAGCTTTTTTGATTAGGATTAGAAAAACTTGAACCTTTTTTGAGTATCAGTAACTCGTTTAAGTTTATATCGGGGGATTTTTAACAAATTCTACTTGCCTCAACTTTTGTAAACCTCTAAAAACATAAACTGCCGGCGTTCATAAAGACCGGTTCAGAATGGTTCCACCTTTCCCTGCTTCTTTATGGCTTTGCGGGAGGACAATATAAGCTAACCCTTGTATGTCCTTTGTTCCAACATTCCGCAAAGCTGATTGCCGACAAGTTTATTCCCTTTTTCCAACATACTAACTAAAACAACAGTACAAAGATAAACATTTTTTGAATAAATCAATCTTATTTTATACTACCCCCATTTATTTAATATTAATTTCATGTATTTAATATTTAATTGATTTATATACCCTATTAAATTAACTCAATTCAAATAATACTCACTTATTTGAATAAAAAGAGCTATTTTAAACTTCTATTACATCCCCCAATTAATTAACAACTATTTTTCTCAATAGTCTACTTGCGATGATAAATGGAATAAATGTATATGATTTACTAAATTCCAAAGCTTTCTATCATCTAAAACATTTTTAGTTGATAAAGTATTGGATTTATACTTTAATTTATATTTTTACTCACGGTTATACTTTGTTGTTTTGTAATTCTATAAGCAGCCAAATGGGCGATTTTAACAGGGATTATTGCCGTTGGCATAAATATAACAAGCTATGCAAAACTCAAATAAAGAACACCCCACAAACCAAACCTTATTACCTTATTAACACATTATAATAAAGGTTTAAAATTTGAATTTAAAATAGAATACAAAACGAAGAAACCCACATGTTTAAAAAATAAAACGTGAAATCACAAGAGCAAAACAATCTTCGCCAAAAAGCCGAACAGCTAGTAAAAGCTAAGTATTCTTCAAAAAAGGCAGGCCTTACAAATGGCACTGACCCAAGTCGAAGTGAAACCGATATTGCAAAACTTTTGTATGAACTTGAAGTGCATCAGATAGAACTAGAATTGCAGAACGAAGAACTGCAACTTGCAAAACAAAATGCCGAAAAATATACAAACCTTTACGATTTTGCACCTTCCGGATATTTTACGCTTGACAGCGACGGTAGAATTTGTGAAGTAAATTTCAACGGCACTCGTATGCTTGGCAAGGAACGTTCAAAGTTGATAAACAGTAAATTCGAATTGTTTGTTACACTCGATACCCGTGAAGTTTTTACTAATTTTTTAGAGAAAGTATCAAAAACCAAAACCAAACAAAACTGTGAAGTAAGATTTATGATAGATGAAAATCTTAGCATTTTTGTTCTTATCGAAGGCTTATTTCTGGAAACTGAACAAAAATATCTTTTAACAGTTGCTGATATTAGCGAACTTAAACAAGCAGAGGTTTTTTCACAGGCTATAATTGATAAAAATCCAATGCCTATGCAAATAGTAGATAGTGAAGGATATACAATTAAAACAAATGCTGCTCATACCAGATTATTCGGAATTGAGCCACCTCCTGACTATTCAATTTTAAAAGACAAACAGATTATAGATCAAGGCTTTGTGGAGTTATTTGAACGCGTCAAAGCCGGTGAAGATGTAAAATTTAATGATTTCTATTTTAATATTCATGAGGTTAACCCCGAATTACCAGATAAACCAATTTGGTTACGCTTAGTCATTTTTTCATTATTTGATAAAACTGGAAATCAAGAACGGTTTGTATTGATGCATGAAGATATCACCGAACGCAAACACACTGAGAAGGTTTTATTGGCAGAAAAACTATTTTCCGAGTCGCTGATAAATAGTTTGCCAGGTGTGTTTTACCTTATTAGTGAAGAACGAAAATTTTTACGATGGAACACAAAATTTGAAACGGTAACTGGTCGCTCAGCAAAAGAGATGGCGCACATAAGCCCAATGGACTTGTTTGAAGCTGAAGACAAACAGTCGATTGCTACGGCTATTCAAAGGGTGTTCACTCATGGTCAAGTTCAAGTGGAAGGACGTTTTGTAGCTAAAAACGGCAAGAGAACTCCCTACCATTTCAGCGGGGATAAAATCAGAGTGGATGGTGCGCCGTGTCTTATTGGTGTTGGGTTGGATATCTCCGAACGCAAATCGGCCAATGCCGAATTACTTGCAGCTAAAGAAAAAGCCGAAGAAAGCGAAAATAGATTAAAACTTGCTTTATTTTCCGGTCAATTTGGAATATGGGATTGGAACGTAAAAGACAATGTAATGATTTGGGACGAAAGAATGTTCGAACTTTATGGAATTACAAAGGATACTTTCCCAAATAATCTTGACGCATGGACAAATGGACTTCATCCTGAAGACAAACAAAGAGCAATTGATGAATGCAATTCCGCATTAAATGGCGAAAGAGATTTTAATACTACATTTCGAGTAGTTCATCCTGATGGTACAATTATATATATTCATGGCAACGGACTAGTTCTTAGAGATACTGAAAATAAGGCAGTTCGGATGATAGGCGTAAACAAAGATATTACCAAAAGTAAACTTGCTGAAGAAGAATTATTAAAAGCCAAAGATCAAGCCGAAGAAAGCGATCGTCTGAAATCGGCATTCCTTGCAAATATGAGCCACGAAATACGCACTCCTATGAATGGTATTCTTGGTTTTGCCGATTTATTGAAACAACCTGAACTAAGTGGAGAAAAGCAGCAAAAATATATCAAAATCATAGAGAATAGTGGCGCTCGCATGCTCAGTACTATTAATGAAATAATCGATATTTCAAAAATAGAAGCTGGATTGATGAAGGTAAATTATACGGAAACTGATGTAAACGAGAAAATTAATTTTATCTACACTTTTTTTAAACCACAGACTGAAGAAAAAGGAATTCACCTTTCATTCAAAAATACCTTACCTGCTAAAGAAGCATTTATTAAATCAGACAATGAAAAGATCTTTTCTATTCTAACCAACCTCGTTAAGAATGCTATAAAATATACTAAAAAAGGTGAAATAGAATTAGGGTATACCCTTCGACAAGCTCAGGGTACGGTTGGTGAGCCTGTCGAACCAGCCGAACTGCAGTTTTACGTGAAAGATACGGGCATTGGGATACCCAAAGATAGACAGACTGCCATATTTGAGCGTTTTATTCAAGCCGATATTTCCGATAAAAT
>JBBQAQ010000060.1:0-14316 GCA_038316435.1 Bacteroidales bacterium
TTTGGAATGGCAGGAAAGTAATTGGCAAATTCATTGTGCTTTGCGTTTTCATCGGATTCTTTGTGGCAATCCTGATTCCAAATGAGTTCACCGCTTCGTCGACAATGGTTCCACAAGTTTCGGATCCTAAATCAAAATTGGCAAGCCTATCGGGGGGTATGTCAGGCCTTACCGGACTAGCTGCTATGGCCGGAATAAGTTTAAATACAGCAACAGGTTCAGAATTATCCCCCAGAACCTACTCAAGTATTATTACAAGCGTTCCGTTTCAATTGGAGTTGATGAAAACTTCCCTGAATTTCGAAAAACTTGATTCGCAGGTAACGCTATATGATTACTACACGAAAATTAGATTTGAC
Organism: Bacteroidales bacterium; assembly: GCA_038316435.1. Taxonomy (GTDB): domain Bacteria; phylum Bacteroidota; class Bacteroidia; order Bacteroidales; genus JACJXF01. Next base: position 360 of record JBBQAQ010000060.1, read on the forward strand.
AATCCATTTTTAAAGTATACAATTGGACTTCCTTCATTAATTGTCAAAACAATCAAAGGAGAAAAGAAAAACAAATTCAATACATTAAAGGCTAATCCTTTATATGTTCTTACCGAAAAACAAATAGAGGTACAAAAAATCATTGAAGAACAGGTTGGAATATTTGTAAACGATAAAGACGGATTTGTTTCGCTTAGTTGCTCACTGCCGGAGGCTTATGCATCCGCTCAATTAGCTCAAAATGCACAGAAGCTGTTACAGCGCTACATCACAGAGTTTAAAATCGAAAAGGCGAGGCTAGATGAGGAATTCGTTCAACAAAGATTTGACGAGGCAAAAATAAATTATCGGGCAGCACAACAACAGCTAGCAGCATTTCGTGACCGCAACAGAAACGTATCCCAAGCCGTCGCGAAGACAGAAGAAGAGCGATTAAACGGAGAATATACTTTAGTTACAGGAGTTTACTCTGAATTAGCCAAAAAATTGGAACAAGCTAAAATTCAGGTCAAAGAAGAAACACCTGTATTTACTATTATCAAACCAGTTTCAGTCCCTGTTGAGAAATCACGTCCGAACAGACCACTCATCCTTGCTATTTCTGCGTTTATTGGACTGATCGCAGGCACTGTCCTCGTTTTAGGAAAAGACTTTATGATACAAACCCGAATCAAATGGAGAGGAACTAAACTATAAATAATCAAACGATAAGCACCATTTAAACAAAGAAAAATGATCAAATCCGGCTACGTAGGATTTCTGATATTTGTAAGCATGATGATCGTTTTTTTCATTCTTCCCGATCCGGAAGGTTTGCAAAAACCGTTCAGAGTTCTTATGGGGTTGTCATTTGTCATCATTTATTTTGCACTGTTAATTAAAAAAGAGATCAGCAGCATTACAATCTGGCCAGTATTAATAGGAAGTGGATTGGTCGTTTTGACGGTTTTAAGAGGGACAATACAGACCTCTTTTATTAATGCTTACCTCTGCCTTTTCGGGCTGCTCTGTATGCCAACGCTGTTTTTCAAGTTGTCAACCATGCGCCTGACCAATTTGAAATACATTCATGTACTGGCCGTCCTCTCGATTCTTATTCAGTTTATGGTATTTTCCTCTCAGGACGGACGGCCAAGATTGGCTTACGAAATCGGTTTGTCTGGAGCGTATCTATTCCTTTTCTTTATTGCTTCCGACATTTTAAATTACAAGTACGGCAAGCTTTTGGTGGTTGTGCTCTCTTTATTCACACTAACACGACTACTTGTATTCAGTATTGTACTCTTTTATATAGTAAAGTACACAAAAAAATATTTTCGCTCCTGGTTGGAGAAGATAAATGTAATCCGCATAATCATTATCACTTATGTGGTCTTCTCAGCTTTTTCATTGTGGTACATTGCCAACATAAAATCTCAAATCGCTTATGAAACCGGGATCAGCCGCTTAGTCAACGTTAATGACGGCTCGAACGAATTGCGCTTTTTTGTCAATACCTTGGTAATAGGCACTATTTATTCGTCTCCACTAGATCCTAAAGTGTTGTTCGGATTCGGGCCTGTAGAGAATTTTATCAATACCAAAGACTCACAGGTCATGCCCCACAATGAACTCTTTGATTCAATCGTTCAATTCGGGCTTCTTACAGTTTTTTTCTTTGCTTTTGTCTCGTTGCCGATTTTTAATAAAGTAACCTCTTATGCCAACATTGAATACCTGATTCCAATCCTGTTTAATACCCTTGTCCTTTGGCTTCGCTACTTACTAATCCCCAGTTTTGAAATGCTGTTCATCCTATTTTTGCTCAATATCGTCTATCAAAGAAACATCGAAAAATGCCAGTAACATGAAATGCAAAAGTAATTTGCTATTCATAATCAACATATTACCTCACTAAAATTCATAATATCTACGTTTTGGAACAACTGAATGTCACATTTCTGATAACTGATTTCCATTTTGGAGGAGGAGGAGAAAGGGCGGTTGCTAATTTAGCAAACTATTTTACTACGACATTGAACTATCATGTTGAAATAATTTCATTTCACAGACAGAAAACGAGTCCGGTTTATTATCTTGACAAGAATATAGAAATCAAATATCTGAATGTTGATCAGGAACCAACAAACAGTATTTCAAATGTTTATTCAAAATTAAAGACTTACAAAAGGCTCAAAGCTTACCTAAATAATAATTACAGAAAATCTATTATCATAAGCATAGGCCCTTATGCAAATATATTCTTAGCATATATCAAGCGAACAAATATTAGAAGGATTGGATATGAGCAAAACTCCTTTAAATCAGTCAATTTCTTATGGTCCTTCTTTCGCAGAATTTCATATAAACATTTAGACGCTACAATATCTTTAACTGAAAAAGACTTTAGCTTATTAAATCAGATTTCAAGCAAATGTTTTGTAATTCCCAATACAAGATCATTTTCAGTTAATATTAACCGGAAAAATAATAAACAAATATTAGCGATCGGAAGACTATCCTACCAAAAAGGATATAATTACCTGCTTGATATATTCGAGAAGCTCTCGAAACATATACCTGATTGGAATTTGCGTATTGTAGGCGATGGTCCGCTTCATGATTGGTTAATAAATGAAATACAAAAAAGACGTCTTCAAAATCGGATAAGCTATATTCCTTTATCAGAGAATATTGCAGATGAGTATTTAAATTCCTCCATTTATTTAATGACTTCCAGGTTTGAAGGATTACCATTGGTATTATTAGAGGCACAGGCATTTGGACTCCCTATAGTAAGTTTTGATTGCGATACTGGACCCAGCGACGTAGTGAATGACGGATCAGACGGGTTTTTAGTAGATCTCTATGATGTTGATACAATGATAAAAAAAGTCCGACTTTTAACGGATGATGAAAATCTCAGAACGTTTTTTAGTCTGAATGCCCGATTAAACTCTGATAAATTTTCAGCAGAAAACGTCTGCTTAAAATGGCAAAAAGTTTTTAGTGAATTAGAATAACAAGTTGATACCTAAAATAATTCATTACTGCTGGCTAAGTGGTAACCCATACCCCGAACTGATCAGGAAATGCATTCAATCCTGGAATGTGCATCTGTCAGATTATCAGTTTATACTCTGGGATCAGGGAAAAGCAGATTCAATCAACAGTGAATGGTTGAAGCAAGCGATTGAGTCAAAAAAATATGCCTTTGCTGCCGATTTTATCCGGATTTATGCGCTCTTCAACTATGGCGGAATTTATCTGGATGCCGATGTTGAAGTTGTCGCATCATTGGACCAATTTCTGAATCACAATTTTTTCATTGGTTTTGAATTCAATAACGATCTGGAACCAGCCATTTTTGGGGCAGTTCAAGAGCATCCTTTGTTAAACGATCTTTTAAATTATTACTATAACAGGCCCTTCATAAGAAAAGACGGATCACAGGATATCAGACCATTACCAACGATTTTTAATGAAATTGCATCTTTGCGATACAGTTATAAAGCAAATGGCAAATTCCAAATTATTGAAAATGAAAATATTGCAATTTATCCATGTGAGTATTTTTCACCCAAAAATTACTATTTCAAAAAAATAAAAAAGACCACAAAAACCGTGGCAATACACCATTTCGACAGTAGTTGGGTGAAAAAGAACAGAAAATATTGGGCGAAACGGAAATTTCACCAGCTTATTTTCAGATTAGGTGGTAAATCTTTTCATACTCAGGTCACTCTGATCCACAGGAAAATCACCGGTCTGAACCAGCAATAACATCAAATTAATCAGCACACTCGCACGTTGCAAATAAATTCGCATATTAATTCTCTCACGAACTTTACTGTTCTTATTTCAGTGTACGATAAGGAGGAGCCTGAGCACCTAAGAATCGCATTGGAGAGTATATGGAGCAAACAGACGGTACGACCGACTGAGATCGTTCTCGTAAAAGACGGGAATCTCACGCCCGAGCTTGATGAGGTGATTGAACATTTTAATTTAGTGGCACCTCTGAAAATTTGCAAGTTAGACGAAAACCACGGATTAGGATATGCGCTCGCATTCGGACTTAATGTCTGCACCAACGAATTGATAGCCAGAATGGATAGCGATGACATCTCTGGTGCTGACCGATTCGAGAAACAGATTAAGCTCATGTCAGATCATCCTGAGTTAGATATATCGGGTACAAATATTGCTGAATTCCATAATTGCGTTGACAAGGTCTGTTCTCACCGGCGACTTCCATCTCAATTCTCTGATATTAAAAACTTTGCCAGAAGGAGAAATCCATTAAATCACATGACGGTTTTGTTTAGAAAATCTGCTGTGATCAACGCCGGGAATTATCAACCGTTTTTTGGTTACGAAGATTATTATCTTTGGGTCCGAATGCTCAGTAAAGGATCTAAATTTGGGAATATTCCCGAAGACCTTGTCTTTGCAAGAGTTGGGAATAATATGTTTGCACGAAGACATGGCATGTGTTTTTTCAAACAAGAGTTACGGCTTCAGAAAGAGTTGCTGAGCATAGACTTTCTTAACCAATGGGAATATTTCAGAAATATATTTTTACGTGCCTTTCCCAGGCTATTTCCGGTTTGGGGATTAAAATTAGTTTATAAATTTCTTCATAAATGAGACATATAGCCTTAGTAGGTGCTAGCGGATTTATTGGAACAAGACTACTAGACCTTTTAGGAAAAGAAAACTGTTACAACATTGATAAAAACCCAAGTGAGGATTACAATGATATTACCACGATTCAGGACATAAGAGAAAAAAATCTTGAACATATATTCCAGGAACAAACTGATACTGTAGTACTATTAGCAGCCGAACACCGCGATGATGTTTCCCCAGTCTCATTGTATTATGATGTGAATGTGAATGGAACTCGTCACGTGCTGGATGCGATGGATAAAAAAGGCATTACCAATATTATTTTCATTAGTTCAGTTGCAGTATACGGATTAAACAAGAAAAATCCTGATGAGCAGTTTCCGCCCGATCCGTTTAGCCATTACGGCAAAAGCAAGTGGCAGGCAGAAAAAATGCTTCGCGAATGGCAACAAAAAGATCCTCCCAACAAATCACTCACAATCATACGATCAACTGTCGCCTTTGGAGAGAAAAATCAGGGAAACGTTCATAACCTGTTGCGCCAGATCGCTTCAGGAAGATTTCTGATGGTAGGAAGAGGTGAAAACAGAAAGTCAATGGCCTATGTTGGAAATGTAGCCGCATTTATCAAATTTTGCATCGAAACAAAAAAACCAGGATTTAGGGTATTGAACTACACCGATCAGCCAGACCTCACCATGAACGAGTTGGTTCTTCAGGCTGAGGAAAGTTTGAACAGAAAACTCCCATCACTGCGTCTCCCTTATTGGATGGGAATGTTAGGTGGCCTTTGTTTCGACTTGCTAACAAAGATTACAGGGAAAAAAATTCCCATCAGCAGTATCCGGATTAAAAAATTCTGTGCTACGACTCAGTTTGATGCCACCCTGGCGCACAATTCAGGTTTCATTGCTCCACTAACATTGGCTGAAGGATTAGACCGTACATTGAAAAACGAATTTGGCGACCTTCTTAAAAGCCATTAAATCAAATCTTAAAAATATTTTATTCATTTTTTATACATGAGGGTATTTTTATATCTTACTATCTTTCTGCTGGTTTGCGTCATATGCCATCCTGTTCGCTCATTCGCGCAGTCGATCCCTGTGGGCACAGAAGTGCTTGAGGATGCCTATCGAAGGGCACAGCTTTTGGGTGAGATTGATTCATCGATTTCGTTCACCTCACGTCCGTTATTTCCAGCGGCCTCGATGAAGGTAACCAATGCATTTGATCCGTTTGGCACTTTGGGAAAAGAGCGTTTGACGAAGACAGATGGCGTTTTTAGGTTCTTAAGAAGGTGGGGAACAGTACAATTGCTGCCATTCACTTTGCAACATCAGTATAATTCCGATCATCCATATAGTCTCAACGATGGGATGATGATTCCTGCAAGAGGAAATCAGACAATGGTCAGCGGCGGCTTTTTTGCAAAATTGGGTCCTTTAAGTATTCAGCTACGACCAGAATACGTTCAAGCTGAAAACAAAGATTACCAGGGATTTTACAAAGAACTGAGCGATCAGAAATGGTATGAGTATTACCAGGTCGTCACCTTTATTGACCTGCCTGAGAAATTCGGAACGAAACCATACAAAAAACTTTCATGGGGCCAGAGCAGCATCCGGCTGAATTACGGACCAGTCTCTCTAGGATTCTCGAACGAAAACCTCTGGTGGGGACCAGGTATGCGTAATTCTCTCGTGATGAGTAATTCTGCAGATGGATTTAAGCATTACACATTTAATACGATTAAGCCAATTCGAACCCCGATTGGCTCCTTTGAAGGTCAGATTATTGCCGGGAGATTAGTGAACTCAGGTTACGATGTGCCGGATATCAACCGCACTTTCCTGGGATGGTCAATTTATCTGCCTAAAAGAGATGAAAGGCGTTATATTAATGCGATGGTATTAACCTACCACCCAAAATGGGTTCCCGGTCTTTTTATTGGCATGACCCGCAGTTTTACCAAGTATGACAGTGAAAAAGACAGCAGCTTCAGAACGTTATTTCCCATCTTTTACCCGCTCCAAAGGAAAAATAATTACGATAATCCTGCACGGCCTATTGCCGGCGATCAGCGGGCATCGGTATTTATTCGGTGGCTATATGTACCTGAAAATGCGGAAGTTTATCTTGAGATTATGCGTGAAGATAAACCATACAATATGCGTGATTTCATCCTTCAGATGGAATACAGCAGGGCTTATATCTTCGGCATGCGGAAGATGATCGCATTGAACCGACACAAAGGACAATACATCCAGGTCAATTTGGAATTGACTCAGCTTGAGCAAACCAATGCGAACCCCAAAGTTTTATACAGATACCTTTACACACACCCGGTGAATCACTATGGTTATACAAATAATGGACAGCTTTTAGGGGCTGCCATTGGTCCTGGCAGCAACCTCCAGTCACTTTCGGTCAGTTGGGTTCATAATCTGAAAATTATTGGTATTCAATTTGAGAGGTTCGTCCATAATAATGATTTCCACAATATAGGTATTAAGGACTTCCGTGCTAACTGGGTCGATTTAAGTGCAACAGCTATGGCGGAATGGAATTGGCATAATTTTCTTTTATCGGCTAGATTGGAGAATATAATATCATACAATTATGAACATTATTATCATCCGAAAAATCCAGATTCAGGAAAATTCATGGAGCCAGGCATAAATATATACAATTTCCAGTCGCAAATCGGGGTGACCTATCGGTTTTAAGCAGAATTTACCATTTGATGCAAGATTACAAATAAATGGGAACTCCCGGATTCCTCATCTACTTTAGCCATAAGTTTAATCTCTTCTCGGGCGATGAACGCAGTGTTCTTGTAAAAAAAAATATTTATTTCTCTTTTCTGATAAAGGGATTCAGTATCTCCATTTCGTTACTGCTTGTTCCTTTAACCCTTAATTATCTTTCGGTATATGAATTTGGAGTGTGGCTGACATTAAGTTCAATTTTTACCTGGATCAATTATTTTGATATCGGGCTAGGAAACGGACTCCGGAATCGACTGGCTGAATCGATGGCTAAGCATGATAAAAAATTAGGTCAGATATACGTTAGTACTACTTTCTTCATTCTTTCGCTGATTGTTACAGTTGTCTTCCTGATCTTCTTAGCCTTTCAACCGTATCTAAACTGGGCAGAAATTTTGAATGCCGATCCTGAAAAAGTTGCCAATCTTAACAAGGTAATTGTTTTATCATTCGCTTTCTTCTGCCTCAATTTTTTGTTTAAAATAATTGGTATCATTTATGCAGCAGCGCAAAAGCCTGCCTTCAACGACTTAATCACATTCCTCGGCAGTCTGCTTTCGCTGATAATTATTTTCATCCTGACAAAAACGACTGAAGGAACCCTGATGAATGTTGCGCTCGTATTTTCTGCCGCTCCTACAGTAATTCTTTTGGTTGCCTACCCGATTACTTTCTTTGGCTATTTTAAAGATTTCAGACCTAAAATAAGAGCCATAAAGCCTTATTACGCAAAGGATCTTATGAATCTGGGGGTTCAGTTTTTCGTTTTGCAGATATCAGGGTTACTTATTTTCGGAACGTCGAATATAATTATCTCCCGCATTCTTGGACCTGAGCAGGTTGCCCCATATAATATTGCTTTCAAATACTTTAGCATTGCAACGATGGTTTTCAACATCATTATTGCACCAATGTGGTCTGCCTCGACAGATGCCTTTGCAAAAGGCGATCTGCTTTGGATAAAAAAACACATGCAAGGGATGCTAAAAGTATATATTATCAGTACAATTGGTGTAGTGGTATTAATCCCCATTTCAAATATAGCTTACCATTTATGGATTGGAACAGCTGTTATCATTCCCTTCAAATTAAGTATTTGGATGGGGTTATACACAATCATTGTGCTCTGGAGCACTTGTTTCTCCACTTTCCTTTTCGGTATCGGGAAATTAAGAATTCAACTCATCAACACAGTAATAGCATCTATCCTGTTTATTCCATTGGCATTGTGGCTAAGTAAATCATTGGGAATTACAGGAATAGTTATCGCACTCAGCATCACTAATTTGTCAGGAGCAATAATAAATCCGGTTCAGTATAAAAAAATAATTTCCGGTAAAGCATCCGGAATCTGGAATAAATAGTAAAAATGGTTTTGATGTCAAAAATTGCAGGCGTTGTAATCGTTTATTACCCTGACTTTCAGAAGTTATTATTTAATATCGGAACTTTCGTTGATGAGATAGAACAACTTTTTATTGTCTTCAATAGTCCTGTCAGCGACGAAAACGTAAATTTTTTAAATTCCAGACATTCAAATATACAAATCGTAATCAACAATGAAAATATTGGCATTGCGGCAGCGCTAAACCAAACCGCCCAAATGGCATCTGACCTTGGTTACGATTGGTTACTAACTATGGACCAGGATTCCAGTTTTAAATCTGACCAATTTTTTAAGGCATTTGGAAAAAGCAATGATAAAAACATTGCAATATTTAGTCCAAACCCGGAAAAATCCGGAACTACTAAAGTCGAAAATACCATTGCAACAGAGGAGGTCCTTTGTGCAATCACCTCGGGGAATTTGCTGAATCTTGGAATCTGGAAGAATATAGGTGGTTTTGAAGAAAAGCTTTTTATCGATGAAGTTGACAATGACTATTGTTTAAAGGCCGTTTCAAATGGCTTTAAAATATTAAGATTCAATAACATCCCGCTGATTCATGAGTTAGGCAAAAACAAAGAGATTTCTTTTCTATTTAGAAAATATACGATAATCACTCATCCGCCAGTTCGCGCTTACTATATTTTCAGAAATAACTTATACATGTTCAGCAGGTACAAAAATCAATTTCCCAAATATATCAGATCAAGGGAGATAATGCTGTTGAAAGTTTTTATAAAAATTCTGTTGTTTTCCTCAGAACGAATGCAAAACTTCGAATATATGTTTAATGGTTTCAAAGACTATTTCAACAACTCTTTTGGACCCTATAAAGAGAAATTGAAAAACAACAATAACCGAAGAATTTTAAATCATAAAATTCTATAGATGAATACATTGATCAAATATATTATGAAGGGATGTTTAAAATTGTTCCTAATCGTAGCGAATCGATTTGATAAAACCTATTTAGCAACTGATGTTCCTATATCAAAGATCGTTAGTCATCTAAAATGGCAAAAGTACTTATACGAAAGTGGGAATAAGCATGGAATGAGGATATTGGAAATAGGAAGCCGCGAAGTTACAGGTCCTTCAAATGCCAGAAAGGAGTTTGAAAATGCACAATATGTTGGGTTCGACTTCTATTCTGGCGATAATGTTGATGTTGTCGGTGATGCACATAGACTTTCTTCATATTTTAAAGAAGATGAAAAATTTGATATTATTTATTCAAGTGCCTGTTTTGAACATTTCGCTATGCCTTGGATTGTAGCTATTGAAATATCCAAATTGCTTAAAATTGGGGGAATTGTATTTATTGAAACCCATTTTTCATTCTCCTCCCACGAAAGACCTTGGCATTTTTTTCAGTTTAGCGATATGGCATTACGAACTTTATTCTCAAAAGCACTGGGTTTCGAATGTATCGAAGCTGGTATGTCTAATCCAATAATAGGAAGATTTTCTTCTTTAGCTGATAATTATTTAAGAAACAGATCAATTTCAGGACTTTATTGTCATAGTGAATACCTCGGGAGAAAGATTGCAAATGTTGAAAACTTTGATTGGAAAACGATAGATTTAATGGATGTTGTAGGAGAGACGAAATATCCTGTTCCGTATTAAGACAAAGATTTCCCTTTAAATGACTTAGGCGTTGCAACGAAACATACATGGAAAAGTTGACATCAATTGAATTAAATGGTTTAAATGAAGAGAAAAGTATTACTAATCGGTCCGCAATGTTTTAATTATAACCAGTCAATCGCATCGGCATTTGATGATGAAAGATACAAAGTAAAAATCATCGATTACCATGAACAATTCGGGCAAATCAAGTTAATAAACAAATTTTCCTATTTCTTTTCCGCTCACAGAATCCAAACAACAGCGAAGCTGCTTTCAAAACTGAACCAGTATATAATTTCAATTTACAATCAATACTGTCCGGATATCGTATTGATCATTAAAGGAGATACCATCTTTGAAGAGATCGTTTTAAAAATGAAACGATCAAAAAATATCCTCTGGATGCTTGATGGTATTTATTACAATCCACAGTCAATTAAATTGGTGGATAAAGTAGATGCAGTATTTCTTTTTGAAAAAACTGACGAAGAAAGCGTTAAGAAAATAAATCAGAATACTTTTTATTTACCGTCAGCATTTGACGATCGGATTTTTAAAAAGCTCGAATTACCAAAAGATATTGACCTCCTGTTTATCGGAACGTTGCACGATTCCAGAGTTAAATTGCTCGAAAAATTGCACGAAACGTTTCCTCTACTGGTGATGAAGGTGTTTTGCGAACGTTACCGGTTTTATAAATCTCCGGTTAAATTCATTAAAAGTCTGAAAGATAAAGTTTTTATCAACCGGTTTGTTTCGCCAGCCGAAGCAAATATCCTGTACAACAGGTCTAGGATTTGCCTGAATATGCACCATGAACAGTCGGTTTACGGAATAAATCCGCGTTTCTTTGAAATAACCGGTGCAAACGCACTTCAGTTTGTTGACTACAAACCATTTATCGATGATTATTTCTCAGATTATTTCATCAAAACTTATAAAACGGAAGTGGAGTTATTTGAACTGATCCGTCAATATTTCAGCAAAAACGAATTGCCGGACGATGTTGGTCTTTATGACGCGGTTAATAAACATCACACTTACAGGAACAGGGTAGATTACATCCTTGATAAAATATGAGACTTCTGAAATTTTATTATATCATTCTACTGATCAGTATCGTGGCATCCCCGATACGATCCGTTGCGCAATCAATGCCTGTTGGTACTCCGGTATTGGAGGATGCTTTACGCAGGGCCCAGTTATTGGGGCAGATCGACTCTTCAATCTCATTTACATCGCGACCCCTTTTCCCTCGCTCTTCCATAAAGTTAAACGATGCTTTTGACTTCGATGGTTCGCTGGAGACAGAACGGTGGAACAAAACGGATGGCATTTTCACGTTCGCAAAGGAAAAAGGAAGGATACAGCTATTACCTTTTACATGGCAGCAACAATTCAATACGCATCATCCTTACAGTCTTAACGACGGTGCAATGATCCCCGCCCGGGGTTACCAGACAATGATAAGTGGTGGTTTTTATGCGCAATATGGTCCTTTAAGCCTACAGCTACGTCCAGAGTATGTGTATGCCGAAAACAAAAATTTTCAGGGATTTAGTAAAGACCAACCGGATGCTGCATGGGCTGAATATTATTTTTTGCATAATCATATTGATATGCCCGAGCGATTCGGGGACAATGCCTACAAAAAACTCTTCTGGGGTCAAAGTAGTCTCCGACTCACCTTCGGTCCGGTTTCATTGGGACTATCAAACGAAAATCTCTGGTGGGGACCAGGCATGCGAAATTCCTTGATTATGAGTAATAGCGCTCCGGGATTTCACCACATCACCTTGAATACAGTAAAACCCATCCGCACCTGGATCGGGTCATTCGAAGGTCAGATCATATGCGGAAGACTTGAAAACTCAGGGTTTGCTCCATCCGATTCAAGTAGAACATACAACGGGATTAAGTTATATGTTCCCAAGAGAGACGATTGGCGTTACTTCAATGCAATGGTGGTAAGCTATCAGCCCAAATGGGTTCCGGGATTGTTTCTTGGTGCAACGCGAACGTTTATAACGTACTACAAAGACATGGGACATTCTTTTAAAGACTTTTTACCCATTGTTACACCATTGACGAAAGAGGCAAACTATGGAGAAAACGAAAGCCCATTTCCAAACGATCAACGAGCATCTGCTTTTCTCCGCTGGCTTTGGTTAGGGGCTAATGCTGAAATCTATACTGAATTTATGCGGGAGGATCATGCACTCGACTTACGTCAAATGATTACATTTATCGAACATACACATGCATATGTTTTCGGCCTTCGAAAATTGATCCCATTAAAATCTAATAAAAGCCAATATTTACAAATAAATCTTGAATTAACGAAGATAGAACAAACAACAACGAATCCTGAAGCACCATCAAAATATTTATATGTTCATTACGCTGGAATATCCCAGGGATATACAAACAAAGGACAGTTGCTTGGCGCAGGGATTGGCCCCGGGAGTAATTTGCAATCGTTGTCTGTAAGTTGGGTAAAGGGACTAAAAACGGTTGGAGTCGAGTTTGAGCGTTTCGTCCAGAATAATGATTTACATAACAGTGTTTTTCTGGATCCCCGTTCAAACTGGGTTGACCTTGGCGCCTCTGCTTTCGGCGAGTGGAATTACCAGAACCTCCTTTTTTCAGTAAGACTTGAGTTTATTCACTCCCTCAATTACGAATATAATTTTCAACCTATTGCAGACGATATTACCAAATATTGGGCACCGGGACAAGGACAGGATGTAACCAATTTCCAGGCACATATTGGGGTAACTTATCGCTTCTAACCAGAACACTCTCCCCCGTAGAAAAAAGGAGGATCAAGGGGGATTTTCAGAATTGAAGTCCTTCAAAATATTAATACAGATATCAAAACTATAACGGATATATGAGACTTTACTATTTACTCCCGCTGTTCATCCTGTTTTTCCTTAGTTCGGAACAAAGGGTGGCTGCCCAGGTTCCGACCAACCCTGCCTCAGTTGATGTCAATAACCTGAGCGATGCACAGATCCAGAAGATCATGCAGGAGATTCAGAACAGGGGATTGACGCAGGATCAGGCTGTCGCAATGGCCAAGGCGCAAGGTGCTACTCAGACACAGATCGACCAGCTCATGGCCAGGATTCAGGGGCAGCAGATGAACCCTTCGGATACACTGTCGGGTTCGAAAACCAATAATTTCCAGTCTAACACTCCCCAAAAAACATACACCTCACCTAAAGCCAGGGTGGTTGTCTCAGCTAAAAACAGAAAAATATTCGGATACCAGCTCTTTAACTCCGAGAACCTCTCTTTCGAGCCGGCTGTCAATATCCCTATTCCTCAAAACTATACGCTCGGCATCGGCGATCAGCTCTCCATCAGCGTGTGGGGCGCATCGCAAACCCGCTACCAGCTCGTCATCGACAAAAACGGGGCAATCACAATTCCCGATATCGGCCCTGTCTTTTTGGCTGGAACCTCCTTCGAAAAAGGACAGGCTTTGATTAAAAACAGGCTCATGGCCATTTACAGCGGTATGGCTGGTGAGTTTCCAAATACATGGGCT
>JBBQAQ010000061.1:0-14104 GCA_038316435.1 Bacteroidales bacterium
ATAAACTGCGTCTTCGAGTTCTTTTCCAGTGATAAATTTAGACATAAGATGTTGTAGTAAAGTGCTTTACAAGTTATTATAAGTGTTATTTTCTAATTGCTCAAAATTAATAAGTTATTCCGGAATAAAAAGCTGGTTTACTTGTTTTCAAATAAATAATATTTCCATTTATTCGATGATATTATTTATCGGTGTGGCTGTTTAACTTCCTGATGTTTTGCGGCTGCGTGGTTTGCTGGTAGAGGGTTTGGAGATCCATAGGGTGATTTATAATAGGTTTAAAGCTTTAGGGCAGAGAAAAGAATGATGAGTTGTTTACTCTGGACAGCTGGGTCTACCTTGCATTGATTCCCCGATTAAATATTTCTTTCACCATCCCGAACATCATCGCCGAAAAGTCTTCTTTAAATTCCTTATTGTCCGAATAGAGTTTATAAAGGTCAAAATTTGTTGTAATGTGTTTGAGCAATTCTTCGCCAACAACTTTATCACTTGTTATTCTTGCGTTTTGATCGTCTGAATATCTTATTGAGGTAATTAGTTCCTGATTCCTGGCAACATCGTTGGCAATATTTTCAGCCATTTGTCTGACTTTGTCGGCATCTTCAAATTGAGTTCCGTAGCGGTCATTAAATGTTTGCAGGATATTTGAAAGCCTGTCAATTTCGGGTTGGTTAGTTCCGCCTCTCATGTCGGTGGGAATTGGCTTTAAATCTTCGCCTTGTTCCAATACAACGTTTATAGTTGCTTCCAATTGCAAACGATAACTATCCATGTCAATATTGTCCAATATCCCTTGTGCCAAATCAATTTGTGTATCGCCACCTAATTTGTTTTGCAAGTGATTTAGGAAAATGTAAAGTCTTTCCAAATATGGATTTTCAAAAGGCACTATCTGAGAAAGAAAAACATACAACCGGACATAGGTCTTAACTTTTGCTCTGAAATCTGATTGTTTTAGTTCATCTAAATCATTCCGGAATATCGAAGATGAAATATCAAGCATCGCATGAAGTTGGTCGATAGCTACATTCGCTAATATTTTGTCCGAAAACTCAGCTACCTGTTCCTTTGTGTAAACCTCGTACTTGTCCAGGGCATCCTGTAAATCGAACAATTTATTGGGGTCGGTTGCTTCGCCTAATATAGTGCTTTCAAAATAGGGCTTGAATGCTTTCTCGATTTCTTCGGCTGTATTGGCAAAGTCTAATATAAATGTCTCTTTCTTTAGCGGATGACTTCTGTTTAACCTCGATAAGGTTTGAACTGCATTTACACCGCCCAATTTTTTATCAACATACATGGTATGCAAAAGCGGTTGATCGAAACCAGTTTGAAATTTATTGGCAACCAATAAAAAACGATATTCGCTTTTCTCAAATTCCTTTGGAATTGAATTACTCGAAAATCCATTCAGGTTTGCCTCTGTTTGTCCCTCTATTTCACCTGAGAAAGCTACAATAGCTTTGAATGGACAATTTATTTTATGCAGATACTCGTCAAATGCTTTTTTGAATTTTACAGCATTGGCTCTTGAACTGGTTACCAGCATTGCCTTTGCAAAACCGCCCATTCGTTTTTTACGAATTACGTTTTCCATAAAATGCTCCACAATTAAAACCGCTTTCTTTTTTATGGCGTGTTCGTGGCTTTCAACGTAATGCTTTAACTTCTTTTGTGCTTTTATTTTGTCGTACTCCGGGTCGTCCTCAATTTTCTTGAGCAATGCATAGTAGCTTTGGTATGTAGTATAATTCTGCAATACATCCATAATAAAGCCTTCGTCAATGGCTTGCTTCATTGAATACAAATGAAACGCTCTGAATTTGGTTTTGTCGCCATCCTGAAAAGGAACTCCAAATAATTCCAGGGTTTTGTTTTTTGGCGTTGCGGTAAAAGCAAAATAACTGGCGTTTGGCAACAACTTTCGCGACTTAATTAATTCTGTAATTAAATCTTCTCCTGTAATGGTATCTCCTTCTTCTGTTTCGGGGTTTACTTCTTCATCCTCAGTTTTTGCGATAGCTTGGTTTAACTTTCGTGCCATCTGGCCGCTCAGGCTACTATGGGCTTCATCAATAATAATTGCAAAGTTTGTTCCCGGCAATTCGACAATTTCTTCTACTATGTGAGGGAATTTTTGAATCGTAGTAATAATTATTTTTTTGCCTTCTTCCAGTGCTTCTAGTAGTTGTTTGCTTCCTTCGGTAATAGCTTCAACCACTCCGTTTACTTGCTGAAACTGCTTAATGTTGTTTCGGATTTGCGCATCTAAAATCCGGCGGTCAGTTACTACAATTACGCTATCAAAAACATTGTTCTTACCCGTTTTGTCATGCAAACCAACCAATTGATGTGCCAACCAGGAAATCGAATTTGATTTTCCTGAACCAGCTGAATGTTGAATCAGATACTTTTGTCCCGAACCTTTTTCTTTAGCATCTGCTAAAAGATTGCGGACGGCCAGCAACTGATGATACCGGGGAAAAATAAGTTTCTTTTCCTTTCTTGTTTTTACTTTGTCAGCCTGACCCGGGCGTGTAGATGGTTCTAGATACTCTTTTTCTTCTGTAATAAGTTGGCAAAAGTTCTGAATGATGTCAGTAAGATTGGTTTTGGTCAAAATTTCTTTCCACAAATAATCTGTTTTAATACCATCCTTAGGAGGATTACCGGCACCGTTATTGTAACCTTTGTTGAAAGGCAGGAAATATGATTTTTCTTTTTTGAGTTGTGTACACATCCATATTTCTTCGGTGTCAACGGCAAAGTTTACCATTAGTCTGCCCAAACGAAACAGTTCTTCATTCGGGTCTCTGGCTTCTTTGTATTGCTTTATGGCATGTTGAACGTTTTGCTTTGTTAGTTCATTTTTCAATTCAAACGATATAACCGGAATGCCATTGATAAAAACCATCATATCCAACGATTTTTTATCGTTGGGCGAAAAATAAACCTGGCGCATAACCGAAAACAAATTGGCTGCGTACAATGCGTTTGCATCAGTATTGTATGCCGATACCGGCTTGTCGAAAAACAAATGCAGTTTGGTATCCGTATAACCGTCGGTAATTCCTTTGCGCAATACTTCAATGATTCCTTTTGCCTGAATCTGGTCGTTAAGGCGTTTGATTATTTTCTGCTCGTAAAGGTCTTTGTGATAGATTTTAAGTTTGTCTACTGCTTTGGGTTGTGTTGTTTCGAGAAATTGAAATAGCAGCCCCATATCCAAACAGTTTGCATTATCGTAAGCCTTGTTTTCGCGAAGAAAATAGCCGTTTTCCACAATCAAAAATTGAGAAATGTGAGACTCTAAGCCTTTTTCTGTAGTATCGGTTTGTTTCATTATCGGTCATATTTCTCTTTCAACATCTTTGCAATTGCTACAGTTTCATTATAGGTTCTTCCAGTTGTTTGTACAAGCATACCAATACCTTTATCTTCCCAATGTAAAACGATTTCTATTGTTCCATTTAAAAAGCAATTTCGAATAAAACGAGAAGTGGTTGGGTTAAATGGTAAAGAATTAATAACTGAAATCACATATTCCGAATTTCTTAACCTTTTAGCAAAAGCTTCTAAAATATCTTTACCGTGGTCATCTCTTAACGAAATAGGCTTAACTGAAGGTTCTACATCTGTAGTAATTAATACTACTTCTACATTATCTTCAATCCAAGTTTTGAATTCATCCGTGAGTGCTTCCAAACAACAATTTGGTGCAGTTACCGGAGTTTTTTCTTCTGTAGCATAATCAATAATACTGAATGAAATTTTATCGTTTCTCCAAAAATCATTCGTGTTTAAACTAATCGAAGCTGTTTGGCAAATATCTGCTACGCCTAAGCCAATACAAATATCTTCATCAATGCCTAATTCCTCATTGCCAAAAACATAAGAGTCCATTTCCTCTTCATTTCCATCTAACACATCATGACTAAAAGGCTTTCTGCTTATTAAAGCCATGATTTGCTGTTTCTCCAAACCACTAAGTTCATTTAACCACTGATGGATAGTAACTCTTGGTAGCACTTTAATTTCTGCAAGATTGCTTGGAAAAATTAAATGAGCAACATGATAGTCATTCTTTAACTTTTTAAGCGTTTTCCCCAAATTAATAAAATGTGTCTTTAATACATGAGATGATCCAGCAAAAGGACGTATGGAAATTTCGTTAAAAGCTAAATTCATATTAAAGAAGTTTCATCAGTTGATCATTCCATTCATCTATCATATCTTTAGGATATTCGCTTAACTCACCATTCTTATCTATCTCAACATTAGTGATTTTTGAGTATTGCTCGTCTGAATGAATAATTTTTTCAAAATAATAGATCAATGCTTTGTCCTTATCAATATCGCCCTCTTTAACAGCTACCCTAATACCATTGATTATATGATCACTATGGGTTTCAACAATAATCTGAACCCCATTCTTGGCTGCCAATGCCATTAGTTTTCCCAATTGGGCCTGGCCTTTTGGATGAATATGAGATTCGGGATTTTCAATAATCAATAAGTCGCCTGGTTTTGATTTTAATAAGGCAACAACAACAGGTAAGCTGTAAGTTATTCCAAAGCCAACATTTTCAGGTTTAAACCGGTTGGTATTACCCAAGTTTGGTTGTTTGAAAACATACTCTAATTGTACATTATCGGATGAAATGGAAGTTGTCCGGATATTCACATTTGGAGAAATTTCACCCATCCATAAATTAATCTGGTTGATTAAAGTCTTAATAACCATATCTTCATTCATTACTTCATCTCTTACTTTTGAATTTGGATGTATCAAATCATTAATTTGAATATCTTCATTCCCAAATGTATCAATATAGTGTGTGGTATACTCACCGTTGTTTCCAATGTTTCTAAGTTCAACAACCTGAGTATAGTTTTTTAAAGTAACTAATTTAGGTTCTATTCTATTGGCATTTAAATATTGAAAATTTTCATTGAATAATGATTCTAATGAAAATAAAGCACGATTTCCGCTAAATTCTCCATATAGATCTTTTTCTAGATTTTTAGCTGAAAAGAAATCTGCATCAATTTTGTAATTAAAAGAATAGTTGAGTTCACGATCGGCAGAAAACTTAATATGAGTAGCAAATGGTGATTTCTTTGAATACTGATACAATGCATCTTTGGTTGTGCCAATATTCACATAATTTCCATTTAGGTCTAATCTTCCTTTATTAATGTCTTTTGATTGCCTGAAAGCCAAAAGATTTTGAATAAAGGATGATTTCCCCATACCATTAAGACCTAGCAGAATATTTAAATTCCTCAATGGAAAATATTTGCTCTTAATGGATTTAAAGTTTTGTATTTCAACTGAGTTTATCATCTTGTTAAATGTGTTTGTAAATCAAATCTTTTATTCTGCTATGCCTGATTTGTACTCTTTTCCTATCTCCGGTTGAACTGGTAATCGATGTGAAAAAATCTGAATCACGGCCAATTAAATCTTTTAATGAATTTTTAAATAAAGTTTTGTTCTTAAAAAGCTCTTTTCTTTGATCCTCGGTTATTAATGCCAATTGTGTCGCCAGTGCATCAAATAATGCTTTATTTATCGGAGGTAATCTTTTTGTTTTACGATGGATCTTTCTGAATGCTTCCTTCCCAAATATTTTAAAGGCTATTTCCATTGATGCAGTAAAATCACTTTTGATTTTATTTATCTCATCAGGTGTCTTTTTATCAATGGCAGCCATAGCTTTGCTCATATAAGTATCCAAATCCGGGAGATAAGATTCAAATCCAAATAGATAGAAACATAGAAACCGATTTGCAAAGTCCCTATCCAACATTCGATGGTCGGGTATTTTATTTGCTGTTGCTTTTTTAAATTCTTTTATGAGAGCCAACTCGGCAATGAATTTTGATGGTTTTCCCTGAAACAATGCATGTCTTATTTCCTGTGGCTCCAGTATAAGTCCGCCTGTATTTATTCTCTTGAAAATATTAAATTTCACATCGGTTGGAGTACCAGGCAATATTTTATATATAACTACTTGTGCTTCTTCTATTAACCGATGTAGATCTTCAGGTAAATCATCCCATCCTTTATTTTCGAATTGCGTAAGAAATTCTAAATTCCTTAACTTGAGTTTTTTAAGCACGCAAAAATTTCTGATACTACTTAATCGCTGTAATCCATCAACTATCAGCCAATTATTATCGTCTGATGCATCGAAGAAAAAAGCAGGTAAAGGAAAACGGATCAGAATAGATTCTATCAATCTGCTTTGTTTTGTGGTGTCCCATAAATCATCATTGCGTTGAAAATAGGATTCAGTATTCATTGCTACCGATTCCCTTTCAATTCTTTTGATTAATGTATCAAGAGATGGAGTTTTGGTCTCGATATTAATTTTAGTTGGATCAAATGGTTTGTCCATTAAATGAACTGAGTCATCCAATTCTTCAATTTCAATATCTTCATCCCCGTACATTTCGGGATTCTGTAACAATTCATGTTCTTCCATACTACAAATATCTTAATTTTCTTCCAATATTTCATATTCTTCACCATCCTCAGCCGCCATACTCAATTCTTCTTCCAATTCCTCACAACTTTCTGTTTCTTCTATTTCGGGAATTTCATAGTTTCTAACATCAATTTTACCGGTTACCGCTTCGGCTATAAGTGCTGTTTTGTATTCTTGCACCAAGGTAATTTCTTTTTCGATGGTGGAAATGGTTTGATTCAGTTTGGCAGTTTCGGTTTCGATGTGAGAAACGATTTGTTTTTGTTCTAATAGTGGTGGGATTGAAATTGAAAGTTCAATTAATTCACTTGCATTTATTGCAGGATAACTAACACCAAAAGATTCAGCACAAACCCTATTAATAAAGTAATTTGCTCTTGTTGAATAATTTAGAAAGTTACTTTCAATAAATTTGTTTGGTCTTAAAACTGCAAAACCTGTTGAAACTATTAAATTTTCACAATCTTCTGAAATTTGAGTAATTGCTTTTAAATATGTTCTAACGGTTGAAATTATTACATCACCATTTTTTACAATTCGTTTTGCTCTTGAAGGTGCATCTTTGAATTTATAATTTACAATCTCTCCAATTTTACCGTTTCCATTTACATTACCAATATCAATATATCTTAGTTCGTAATCAGGATTTGTTTTTTCATTTAGCGTTTCGTCATTTAAAGAAACCACATACTTCAATTTCCTCACTTCCCAATGTTCAGGAATATCCCCCAGCCATTCAATACCCGAAGGTTTCATTGTAACGCTGGGATTTAGACCTTTGGTGACTGCCTGATTGATAATGCCTGCTTTCTGCTCATTAAGAAGTTTTATTAATTGCTTTTTCTTGCGGATAAAACGGTCAATCTTTTTTAACTTGAATTGCAGATAATCAACTATTTTATTTTGTTCTTCAAGTGATGGGAGCGGTAGTTTTATATCACCAAAGCGGGTGAAATACAATCTCAAACGCATATCCATAATACCTCTTGAATGCCGTTTAAATTCCCTGCTTGTAATCGGGTTTCGGAAAAGATAATTGTAAAAATATGGATTTACGTTTTCTTTGGGCCTCAGAACATCGTAAGCAGGACTGGTAACTCCGTTGTATTCCGAAATGCCAATGGCACCCATCCAGGCCAAAAGCTTATTGACAATGATATCGCCTTGTTTTACTCTCCAATAATTATCAGTGCTTGAAGCTTTATTCCCTCTTGCTTCCAGTTCCTTTCGGGGTTTAACACCCAATGCGGTATAAACAGAAAGCAGTTCTTCCGAATTACCAATAGGTGCAGGTTCTGTAACTAAACTGAATAACAATTTGGTCCGCATCACCTTCCAGTGAGCTGGTAATTCACCGAGCCATTTCTGGTCGAAATCAGAATAGTTTGAGTATGGTTTTACTTTGCTCATTATTCGATAATTTCTTTCAGTAAACCATCTGTTTCTTCTTCCAGTTTTAAAATATCACGACTTATAGTATCCAAATCTCGGAGAGCTTTAAAATCATAGAAATATTTATTGAATGGAATCTCGTAGCTGATTTTTACGCCTTTTGTTTCATACCAGACATCGGGGATAAAAGGCAGAACCTCTCTTTTGAAATAGTTTTGTATATTTTCCTTCATCGGGACATTCTCAACATCCTTCAAGCTTGTATCCGATTTTGGTTTCCCTTTATTATCTTTTACAATCTTTCCCTTTTCATCTTTTTGAGGCTGGAAAACAGGGATTTGAAAAGCGCCAAAATCGGAAATGTCATATATTTTACTGTACTCGTTTTCCTCAAAATCAAAATATAGATTTTGGATATTGATAATATGGTTTGGCTTCAATTCAACCTTTTTTTCGCCTAAATTTTTGTTTCTTCTTTCAAAAAAATCTTTTGACGAAGCATTAATTAATTGAACTTTACCTCTCCGCTTTTCTTCTTTTACATTGCTTATAATCCACAGATAGGTTGTTATGCCTGTATTGTAAAAAATATCATTCGGCAATTGAATGATGCACTCTAATAAATCATTTTCAAGTATGTACTGCCGGATGCCACTTTCGCCACTACCAGCATCGCCTGTAAACAAAGCAGAGCCATTTTGAATGGAAGCAATCCGGCTCCCTCCGTCTTTTGGGCTTTTCATTTTACTGAGCATATGAAGCATAAACATCAGCTGTCCGTCGTTGCTTCGGGAAGTCAAACAAGTTTCTTCCAATTTCCCTTCGAAATTTTTGATAGGCAGGTTAAACCGCTTATCAACGATAGAAACTTTTTTACCTGAACCTACATTCAAATTATCAATATCCTGCTTCCAGCTTGTGCCATACGGAGGATTGGTAAGCATGAAATTGAATTTTAGATCGGGATCAAAACCATATTCACTCAACGTAGAGCCAAATTTAATTTTGTCGGGGTCTTCGCCTTTGAGCAACATATCCGATTTGCATACGGCGTACATTTCGCCTGTATTCTCCTGTCCGTAAAGGTGGAATGTAGCTTTTGATTTTATCTCTCCTTCCGGATTAGTTGCAAATGCTTTTGACTGTGTAAGCATGGCACCTGAACCAGCACATGGGTCATATACCAGGAATGTTCCTTTTAGTATTTTGTCTTTAACAGGCAGATAAACCAAATGGGTCATCAACTCAATTATTTCGCGTGGCGTAAAGTGGCGTCCGGCTGCTGCATTGGTTTTTTCATTGAAACGGCGAATCAAATCCTCGAACATATAACCCATTGCCATGGGCGAAATTTTATCGGGGCTTAACTCTACTTTAGGGTTGCAGAACTTTTCGATCAACGAAAAGGTGATTCCGGTATTTTCGAATGTTTCGAGCTGATTCCTGAATTTAAACTTGCTGATAATATCCTGTACATTCTCGGAATAGCCATTCAGATAATCGAGGAAGTTGGTGTCGATATTCTTAGGATCGGTTAGCAATTTTTTCATGGTAAACCGGGAAGTGTTGTAGAAAGCCAACCCTGTTCCATGCTGTTCGCTGGTTAATAATCCCGTGAGATTATCAATTTTGCTTTTATATTCCTCGTAGGTTGCAAATACTTTTTCCTTGGTAGGTTCAAGTGCCAGGTCCAGACGCCTTAAAACGGTCATCGGAAGTATCACATCCTGGTACTGATTTTCGAGGAACTTATTAATCAATACATCATCGGCAACAGTCCAGATGAAGTTTATAATTGGTTGAAGATTCTGTGTGTCTAAACTCATTTAATTTAAAAGTCTTTTATTCTATTTGTCAATAGACGCAAATATATCAATATTCATCGGTGCGTCGGAAAGAAAACAGCTTTTTTGTCCCGATTTATCAAGAAATGCCGGTGCGGGTTACGAGCTTTCAATTTCATACTTCAAGCACAGTTTTTTATATCCTTTGCGGGAACAGTTATTTATCAAGTCCCTTAATTGTGGAAATTTCAATCTGTACTATTTTCTTAATACTTTCTTTCCACTTAATCTTAGTATTAGTGCTCAAATTATTATACAATGTTTTTATTTTATTGTCTGATTGTGAATTAATTAACTCATTTGCTTTAGTTATATTTTCCATATCAGTAATACCATTCATTTTTAGTCTGCGAAGTAAGAAATTCGCTTTGCCTATCCAAATTGAGTCTGTAACAAATGGATCTAATTCTAAAACTAATTGTTCAATATTACTGTCTAACATTGGTTCGCACGAAATACTTGTCGAAAAACCTAACTCATAAGCATATTTTAAACATTTCAATCGTTCCTCATAGCTTGGGGCATTTGGTTCCCAGAATTTTAGGATAGCAGAATTATCTGAACCTATAGTAAATCTGAATAAAATATGTTCCTTAAAATTTGAAAATGTCTCACAAATTTTCTCAATTACAATCATATGAGGCTTAGAAACAATTAATACTCGATTTCCTGATTCTAATAATTTTCGTAAAAAAGCAATTGAGTACTTGAGATTAGTAGGAGTTATATCATGACTGGAAGGGTACATTATCAACCCATTTACTTTTTTAACTTTTTTGATTAATTGATTTGAATTTATTTCTTCATTTTCCCAGTTTATTGAAGTTTTTCTTTTGAACCGTATTGCCATCTCTTTGCTATAACAATATTTACAGTTGTGCTCACAACCACTTATGAAGTTTGCGTTTTCAACAGCCCACTCATACGTACCAAAAACTTGCTTGTCAATTCCCATTCTGCGAAAATACTCAAAAAAGAGAACGTTGACCATTAAACGCTATCGCACTTGCTTTTTTCCAAAATTCTATACCTTTTGGATTTGATGTAGCAAAGACTAAATCATAATAGTTTTCAATGGGTTTAAAATCGAAATGAACATATCCAATTCCCTTTAAACTTTTCATATACTCCTCTCTGAATAACCGTCTCAATTCCATTTGATTACCGGTTTTTGCAATTTCAATAACTGTTGGATTAGTGAAAAATGCTTCAGACCCTAAAAAGGATTTATACTTATTTACAACATTTTTGTGAGTATCTGGATTCAAAATTGCATTTCGTATATTTCTGTTTACATCAGTGCGAATTGCAAAATTAACAATGAAATCAACGTTTTTCAGTGCTTTTTTCAAATGTTTCAATAGTAAAAAAGGTACACTACAATCAGTTGGGTCAATAAAGATCAAGTTAAGGCCTTGACCGTTAGTTTTTTTAACAATATCTTCACATATAGCTGAAGGATTATTATAATCACCAAAAATTGCAATTGAATTTTTGATATTCCTATCTGATATCCTTTTATTTAAAGTGTTTATTACTTTTTCGTTGAAATCTATAAAAATCGCTTGATTCAGATATTGGCAAGCTTCATGTTCCATTATGCAGATTGCGGTTCCATTAAACTCTTCGCCTGTTAAACGATTTATGCATATTCCTGGCCCTGAACATATTTCAATATAGTTAATATTTCCTTCCCATTTTGTCTTCATGCCAATAGCGAAAATTCCAAAATATTGAATCAAATGGAAAATTTTCTGAACTGCCCAATCTCCAACACATCTAATAGGTAGACTGTCTACAACTGAAATAGTTTCATTACATAAATCATCTTCGGTCTTTTCTTTGCGTTTTTCTCTATTGCATTTTTTTTGACAAGTAGGATTTTGAATTTCCTTAAAATCTATTCTTGAATTTTTCATTGAAATGATTTGGCTTTCTACAAATATGCTGAAGTTTTACAATATCCCTCCCATAAGTATTATTCATATCTTGCAATACTATAAGCTTATTTACAATTCATTAAACAATGCTCAAATATAGACCTTTTTTGAATATCCAAATTATCATGTAGCTTTTATTCCTAAACATCTTTTTGTTGCACATATAGTTTGGCAAATTACAGTGAAAAACTTATTATACCACCTTCTCATACACCACACTTACAATCCTCTTTAAATTAGGTTGTACCAGGCATTCTTCGCGGTACACTCGTAGGGCATCTTCTTCGCTTTTAGGATTAAACCACACATCGGCGGCAAGCAGATGTTCGCCACTTACGTCAACGCCATTGTAGCAATATGCGCCTGCAACGGAGCCCGCAGGGATAAAGCCGTTTTCGTCAAGTTTCAGGTTGTAATGATTGAAATGGGGACTCTGGATTTTACGCTCAAATCTGCCATCTTCGTGAATAAAAATTACGGCAATCTGTTCATCACCCAGCGCCATATACCGCATAAAAGCAGCGGTTTGGCTCACTTTATATTTTTTACAAAGCTGGTGTATCAGCCAGGTACTGAAAGGATGTTGCGCAATATCGGCCAAAAATCGGCTGCGGGGCATCAGCAGGCAGGAAGCAAAGTACTCAGCTTCCTTTTCGAACAAGCCTTCAGAAAGCATGGCTGCCCCGCTTGTTGAACCCAGCATTCCCATGGCGAGTAGTTCGGAGCGGTGTTCGTTAATAAAATAATGCCCCAGCTCGTGAGCGAAAGAATAACGTATAACAGTATCATTAAGATTGTTTCCAAAAGTGGTGTCGAGGTACACATGAAAGCGTCCGTTAAGGTAATGGATAAGCCCCTGGAACTCGTTTTTGTAATTACCAAGCGAAATAGTAATTTCTTCTGCCTCAGCTATTACTTCGGGCCTGATTACTTCGTCAGGTTCAAAATATTCATCAACAATCCATTCGGCATCTTCTTCTAATAACTGTTTGCGTTTTGCAGTTAAAGGGGATGTACGCTTTTGCGGGTCCATATTAAAAACTGTAAATAGTGAAATGCGATAACCGGATAATGATTTGTTTACAGGATTGGCAAATATAAAAAGATTATAGCTAAAAGGCTAATTATTATTTTGATACGCTTGCTGAATAAAGGCTGCCTTCGAAGCAGCTTGCATGTAAAAGCGTGCTGGTGGGTACGTCATTGCGAGGCCAACAACGTGGTAAAATAGACAGATCGGGCTTCGCCGAAGCAATCTCATGAAGCAGGGGAATTGTGCTTAGCATGATGGTGCCAGCGGCGGTAGATTGCTTCGGCGTTGCCTATCGGGATTATTGTTTTTATTGAAGCTTTGTACAGGTAACGCCTCGCAATGACCCGCTACGATTGGCTTTTGTGGTTTGGTATTGTTGCCTTCGAAACAGCTCGCACCAATAAACGTGCCGGTGGCAACGTCATTGCGAGACGCAACCATCCTGAAAAAAGGCGAAGGCGGCTTCGCCGAAACAATCTCATGGAAAAAAGGGAATTTAACGGTTTTGGGCTTCTTGTTCGGCTTTGAGCCTGTCAGCCTTCATCTTCTGTAAGGTTTCGGCCGAAATTTTAAGTCCCTTTCGGGCGGCCATGCTTTCGAACGTGCAATTTTCAGGTTCAATAATGGTTTGGGTTGTGTCGGCTTGCTGTAGGATAAAACCTCTTTGCAGCATGGCTGTGGGATCGGAAAGCAGGTCGGGAAGTTTTTCTTTTTTGGGATTCCTGCTTTCGAAAGCGTCAACTTGTTCCGGTGTTTCCGGGAAAATCCTCCCAGTCGTCCTGAGGAATTTCTTTAATAATTCCGCGGATTTTTTCTCGTCGGCCTTTGGCTGTTTCGACTTCATGTTGTGTGTCTGAGTCAGTAAATTGATTGATTTTGAATAATTTTTCCAGTGTTCGGTTTACAATTTTACCGGCATACTTGGGTAATAAGTGGTATTTGCTATTAAGGCGTGCCAGTATTTCGGGAGGGATATCGCCATTTTCGTCTTCCCAGAAAATATAAGTGGCAGTTATTTCGTAATGGTCTTTACGAATTTTTGAAATGGCATCCGCCAGCTTCAGCATATTGGCTGTTGGTGGCGACTCTTCAACTGTCGCGGGCGATACTGCAGTTACTGTATTAAGGTAATCGTCGATGTTTTCGACAAAAATACTTCTTTTTTTAAGTTTGTCCTGGTTTATCGCGTATTGAGTTACACCGTTACGAATAATTGTTGCTACCCATCCTAGTACCCTTTTATGTTTCTCCTTTTCAGGAATGCCAACAGGAGCGGCGACGAAAACACCGGCTCTTGCATGTATAGCAAGCAGGCAGTTATTCACTATTACGGCGCACTCATCATTATCGAAAATAACTTTTGTAGCCATCGAACGCCGGGCAACGGCATACGCATAA
>JBBQAQ010000062.1:0-13639 GCA_038316435.1 Bacteroidales bacterium
GAATTACGTCGTATTTGTTCCTGTTCGCTGAATTCAAGTTGCATTTTGAAATTTTTTGCAAAGATAGGAAATAGGAGCGATTGGGGAAACACCAACTTATGATGAGTTTATAAAGAATCAGGGAAAATGATATCTGTCAAAAATTCAAGTATTTAAATACTGGCTTTAGGGGTATTATCGACAGGTATCATAAAATTAAAATTCACCAACCAGATTATATACTATAATTTTATGAAGTTAACCTTCGATATAATCCCAATCTTTTATTGGTTCAAATTTCTTATAATCTTCTTCGATTGACGGATGTTTTAGCACTGATTCAACAGTTACTTCGGGTAATTGAGTATCGCCTGAACCATTTTTTACAAAAATAAAATTGAATCCTAATTCATTTGCACCTACTAACCGATACCCTTTTTTATTGGCCAGTTTATTCATTGCTACAGGTGATGCCCCGTGATAGACCGGATGTTTTCCAGGATATGCATAATCAGAATCATATGGAACCACAATGTTGTTTAATCCGAATTCGTTATGAGTTTCGATGATTACTACTTTTGGATCAATTACTTTTATCGCATCCCAGATCCAGTAATCATTCCCATCAATATCAATAGACAGAAGTCCGATTTCGCCGGCATATCCGGACTCTTCAATTAATGTATTGATGTTTTCGCGGGTTACTTTTGCACAGGTAAACTTAGGTTTATAGAACCAGGGATGTGGGTATTTATTAAAAAATTTCTTCCCGCGATTTATACTTTTCGGATTGCCATCAATAAACAACCCTCTCCATCCAAAATTAAAATAAAGGTTAGCTGAGTTACTGTTTACCCCATCATCAGAACCAATTTCAACGAAAACTTTGTTATCCATTCCAATAATCGAAAAAACAAACAAAAGCTTGCCGTCCTCTTCGAATTGAGAAAATACTCTGTATCCTGTTTCGGAAAGTGACGGGAGTTCATTCTTCTTCGAAAGTTCCTGATAGTGAAGATATAATTGCCTCTGCACGATTTGAACCGATGGTGCAAATCTATTTCTGATTTTAAAAATAAGAAAGTGATCTTTGAGAAAGTTTTTAATCATGTTGTTCATTTTGTTCCATTTTTTTAACTCAGATTCTCATGTAGCGAGACAAAGGTAGGGAAATGAACTGAGATGGGAAATCACTCAATTGAGAGTGACAACAACACTCATTGCAAAGTTTTGGAAAGTACAGCCAAAGCGCAAGTATCTCTATCAGTTATTTCGGGGGATGCGCTAAGATAGCCTTGGTTTAGGTTTTAGCGTTTCAATATACTTTATCTGTTAAATTAAACCGCGGCCATTGGGTTGGCTGCGGTTTTCGTTTTGGTTAAGGCAGGGTTTGGGATCGGTATCCGTATTAGCAGACTACGGATAGCAATTGTTTATTGTTTTTATTGGCCACTACGGACAGCTGGGGTTGCTTAATTTAAAATAGTGCAACTTTTAGACGCTTTCCTCAATGATGTAGTAGATTTCTTACTCCTATTTGAGATTTCAGGAGAGAATTATACGTAGGCTGTCACTGAATAATATAGTTGAATCAAGAAAACAAAATATACTCTATCCTGAATTTAATCCTAAGGGGAATATTGTAAATAATATATCTGCTTTTCTGATGGAAACTAGTGTATGACTTCATTTTGGAAATAGATAATTAATCTCCAATAAATAGTTAGAATCTCTATTAATAGACACGAAACTATTTTGAAAATCCCTACTCTTAAAGCTGTCTTTTTTAGGTATAAATAAAAGCTCACCTCGCCCGGCCCACAGAACAGATTTTATAATTGATTCATTGAAATCAAATGTTTTTAATGAACAATCAAAGACTAATGTATCAGTAATCTGTGGCAAAACTCGATAAGTATCATGATTAGAATAGAAAAAAACCTTATTCGTATCAATGCTTTCAGTATTTATATTTTTAGTTAACAAAGTAAAAAAACTTTCATATTCAGACTTTGGTCTAATCAAAGGAATATAGAGAGTGTCTTTACTATCATTTTTAAATAAAAGATATATGTGAATTTTTTTATATCCTTCTCCATTAAATACTTGTTTGATATCTATATTTAATCTTGTTTTTATCCATTTAATGGAAAAACTATTTTTATTAACTTTACTTATTGATTTTGGTTTAGGATAATCACAACCAACTATTAATAATATCATTAATATTATTAATGACAACCCTGTTTGGAATCTAGTTTTCATTATTTATAAATTCATATTGCTTATCTTTATTGAGTTCAAATTTTCCGCCCAATTCCTCTTCAAATCGTGGTTTCCAATAATCCAAATCTTTTTTGTCTATTGATTTAAGATATTGACCAATATTTGAAATTGTACTCTTTCTGAAAGCTGAAGAAACACCTTTAAACGCAGTATTTGATATTTCATTCCAATATGCATTCAGATGATTTGCTCTGCCTTGAGCTGCATTATCATTAGCTGAACCTACTTGATTTTGTCTATGGTATGTCTCATGATTCCAAAGGCTTTGAATATCATTTGAATTCTGGACATATGGCAAAATCTTATCACTTTTATAAGCAAATTCATATGTTTCAGGAGGGCCATATGACTGTGCCGTACAATCACAATCACTCTGTTCAACTAGGCCGAAATTACTAATTCGACTGGGGTCATAACCTTGATTTACATAATAGTTCCAAATTATTCCTCTTAATGCCTGATTGTTTTTATTTACAGAAATATCATTAAAACTTGTTGTATAGACTGATAGATATTGATTGGCTTGATTCCAATTAGACTCATTATTGTTTACTCTTTGAGAAGCAATATTTAACATGCTATTAAATACTTCTATGGAACTATTAATTAGATGTATTTGATTACCTTGAGGCGTACTTTTAATTAAATTGCCATTTATATCAAAAAAATCATCTAACCCATCTTTATCAAATATCTTAATTGGATTATTCATAGCATAACGATATAAAGTCAAATCAAAGGCTTTTTCCGCCAACGGATCCACAACGTGCCACCTCCCCAGCACCGGATCATAAAACCTGGCCCCATAATCTAACCACCCCAGCCCCATCTCATCCTGCATCATCTTGCCGTTGTAAAGGTACTCATTTGGGCGTATGCCAACCGAAGTTGTTACTGATAATCCTTTAATATTCATTCCAAACGGGTAATAACTATCAACTTGCCGTACTTTCAATACACCGCTCTCACGGCGTAGGGTTACACGCACATTGCCCAGGTGGTCTTCAAGGTAAACTTCTTTACAATATGCAGTTCCTATACTGTTTAGTATTACACGCCCTTCGGTATTCAGCACATAGGCCGGTACAAAATTTTCATATACAAAGTTACCGACAAAATCGGTAGTTTTGGATGGGATACCATTTGTAAGGTACACTTGTTGCCGTTTATTGCCGGCAGCATCATAAATATATTCAATTCGGTCGCCACCAATGTTATCAATGGATGCGGGTAGATTGAGGTAATTATAGGTTATGTTTACATTTTTTTTATTATCGTCACGTGTAAGATTGCCATTGGCATCGTATGCATATTCGGGAGTTTGCGAACTGGAATATATCGCTCCGTTGTCCAGAAAATATCTGTATGCTTTGCCTGTCTTTTGCATTCTTCTTCATTCTTTTTATTGGTATCTTAAGTTTGGAAACTCAGGATAACTATTGTTTAAATTGTTTTTATAGAACACAATAGACAGCTGGGGAATTAATGCACATTTTTATTGATTTTCTTTATAAGTGTAAAATGACCAATTATTTCATCATTTTGACTATCGGCTAAACCTGTAACACTATTGATATCTCTTCTCAATATATCAATACGTATTGTATCCGGCGGAATAGAATCATTGTATTCAATTGATAAAATACCCGGATTATCATAATGTAGATTAGAAAATATCCATGTATTTGAATATCCTTTTACCTCATCAATTTTCTTTTCTGTTATAACTACTATTTGCGATTTATTTATTTTAATAGTATAAGAAGGATCCAAATGGCTATAATACCCATATTGGTTTTCAGCAAAAACCTGTTTTATAGTAAATTGAATGCTATCATTAATTTTGATATGATTTGGAATATATTCGAACAAAAAAGTCCCAATTGCCCTTGCATGTTCAATACTTGAACTTGAGCAGCTTCCTAAATTGCGATTATAGAAAATGCTACAACTTGGTAAAAATATAGTTTGGGAAAGCATTATTGCTATGGTAAATAATTTTGTTCTCATTGATCTTATTTTGGTTTAAATACAATACCACCTGGATTTTGAGTTTTAATCCTATTATAAACCTTTGCAGGAGTTTTCTCATTATATAGCTGACCAACAGTGCCGCTAAGCAATGTCGCACTTATTTGTGACCATGTTGAAGGGCTCCCATCTTGTTTACCTTCTTTCCTTAAACCATTTTGAACAGTTTGTACACAATTGGATTTAACTATATTGTAATCTTTTTTTAACTCTTCTTTAGTCCCTTCTTCATTTTGACGATCTTGTGGAGAAGTTGCGGGAATTAGATACCCTTCTTTGTATTCAGGTTCTCCTGTTTTTTCATCTTTATTCTCTTTACTATCTAAAAACTCTTGAGGCGTATCATACCCTTTGGAATCTTTATTATCTCCTCTATCTTCTCTCATATTTTCTCCACTGAGCCTACTACTACCTCGAGTTCCGTTCTTAGACCATAGTTTATATTTACCATTTTCATCTTGAATTAATTGTGCCATATGTCCAAATTTTAATAATACGACTGAACTGTCGCCATTTATATCTATAAACTTAATTGGATTATTTGCTCCGTAATGATATGGAGTCAATCCCATATACTTTTCAGAGAATCTGTCTTGAGTATTGAATCTTCCCAGCACCGGATCATAAAACCTGGCCCCATAATCTAACCACCCCAGCCCCATTTCATCCTGCATCATCTTGCCATTGTAAAGATACTTATTTGGAGTGCTTTGCGCGGTATTGGTATAATTAAGTCCATCAATTGACATACCAAAAGGGTAGTAGCTGTTATCCTGCAAAACCGTTCCGTTCTGGTCGAAAGCAACACGAGTGTTACCAAGATGGTCCTTAAGGTAATACTCGTATTTGTAAGAAGTTCCATCGGGTAAAGCCCGGCCTTCAGGTGTGATGATATATGAAAGGCTGCCATCTTCGTAAACAAAACTGCCATCGTAATCGGTGGTTTTCATAATGGCCTGATTCTGGCGGATCTGTTTACATAATTTACGCCCGGTAGCATCATAGGCAAAAAGTATCAGCGATGACTTGGCAAAAGGAAATGCAATACGACAAGGTAGATTTTGAGGCGTGTATTGAATACTTTCTATATGTTTATTCAGGTCTTTCACCAGGTTTCCGTTTGGATCGTAAAGATACTCATTTGTGGTATTGGAACCGTTATCGGAAAAACCGTTATTTTGATAAGCTGTTCCGGCATTGTCGTTCACATTGTTTAACTGGTTACCACTATAATTATATGCCAAATCGTCAATGGGACCATATACGTCTGTTGCGGTTTGCCCGATCCTGTTTAAAGTTTTAATGTTTCCGTTTTTATCGTAGGTCACATTTTCGTTGTAATAAGCAGATGGCGAATAGGCAGCTGTTTTTACCCGGTTTAATTCATCATAGGTAAAGGCGTACGATTTTAATGCCGGAAATTGTTTTGAAACCCATTCCATGGACGAAATATTACCGTTATACTGCGATCTTGCGGTATAGTTCAACCCGAATGCAAAGAAATCTGAACCCGGCTTATTTACATCATTAATTTTTTCGAGCCAGCCGCGGATATTGTATTGAAAATCCTCGGTTTGCACAAATGCCGAACCGCTGCCATGCAGTTTTTTCTGTTTGGCCTGCCCCAGTTCGTTGTATACATTTTGGGTCATTAAAATTTCGGGGCTGCTGCCTATTTTATAATATGCATTGGTTAAGCGGCCTCCGTTGTCGTATTCGTTGCGTTGATTTACATCTACAGTTGCCGATGTATTGATATGGTTATCCTTTGTTTTAAGTATCTGCCCGGTGAAATTGTATTTTATGGATGTTATATTTTTGCCCCCCAGGTGATTATCCGCGGTGGTTTGTATCAAACGACCATATTTATCATAGCGATTTACCGATAGAAGTTTATTGTCAATAACCGGTGATAATTCAGTAGTTTCCGTTACTTTTGATCGCGTACCCGTTACCATGCCTTTTGTAGAGGCAGATTCGCCATTAACAAAATCCATTTCGGTGGCTTTGAAAGCATAATCACCAGTATTGCCTGCAACGCTTAAAAACCCGTAATTATCGTAGTAGGTAACGGTTTGTATTTCGTAGCCTGTTGTAGGGTATGCAACAGAGGTGTAGCCCGGATCGGCATTGGAAGTACTGAATTGTTCGTAGTAATTTGAATTTGGATCAACCAATGCTTGCATAGCCGACTGATTGATTGCGGTGCTATGCGTATAGATGCCGGTTAGAATTGGCCGATTAAACTTGTCATATTTTATAAACGACCATTGGTTTGTTAACCGCTGGTTGCCATCCTGTGATAGTACCAGCAGATCCCGCTTGTTGTACACCATATATACAGGATCGCAACCGGGTAATTTTTTCGTAGTCATACGTTTGCGTGTATCCGCATATTCGTAATAATAACAGTAGTTTTTTACCCAGTCTGTCAGCAGATTATATGTGGCTACCGTGGCTGGAACCAAATCAGACGCTAAGGGTGGAACAACGTAGCGTAAATATCCAAAATCATTATACACATAGTATGTGGTAGCTTTACCTCCGTCAACTGTTGCTGTTTTGGCAATTACGAGCCCTTGCAGATTTTTGTATTCACTTGTTTCATTGTTGTTTTCATCAAGTTGCCGGGTCTTATAGAGTGTTGCGGCAGGATAATAACCGCTACGGGAAAGTTCGTTGCTGTTGTTAACCGAAAACAAATGAATGTCGGACGCAATATTGGTTTCATATAATATTTTCACAGGTTTTTCGCTTCCTGTTGTTTGCCAGTCTTTACCGGGTCCTATCGTTTGAGCAATCCTGTCCAGTGGTGAAGGCTCGTAGGTTTGGATGCTTTTTGCATAGGTGCCTTCATCTTTAAAGAAATAATTGTTAAAATCCTGCTGTTCGGCTACATCATATACACGGTAACCACCAGCTCCATTAGCGCCATCCTGAATAATACAATAAGGCAAATACTGGTAGCTTTGCCTGCCCATATTATCGTATTTAACAGGCACTACCAGGTCGCTTCCATTGGGCATTGATTTAACATTGATGGATTGGCTAAGGCGGCCCAGACCATCAAAATAACTTACAGACTCGAACCATTTGGCATAGTCGAGCGACAAATGAGCGGGTGCTGCAGTGGTGGCATTATCTGCCTTTGGCTGATAAACACGGATAAAGTTCTGGTCGAAATCACCATTGGTCTGAACTATTGCATTGTGGTATTGTATATCGGGAGAGATAAAAGCATGAAATGTATTGCCTGAAGTAGAAAACCCTGGCATAAGAGAAACAGAAACCCTGGCTGTTTCCGATGCATTCGCAAAAGAATGAATAACATTGGAATTTAATCCGTCATCGCCGGTTTGGGCTATGAGAGTAAAATGCGAAAAGCAACAAACAAGAACCGGTATTATATATCGTTTAATCATAACTACTGACCTTTAAAGTGATATTCGTATTGTTTTAAAATATTATGATCCTGATCAAAGATGGTAGCCAGGCGATTGAAAGTATCATATTCGTAGTAGGTTGTAACACCATTTGGATCAGTAGCGCTCGACATACCTACATATGGAATGTAGGTATAAGAAGTTATCAGGGCATTAGGTAAATTAACTCTTAATGTGTTAAACAAATTACGCATTTCTACTTCGTTAGTCATAGCATTATCTATTGTGATCTGGGGCAATAACTGAATAACTGTAGCATAATCAGAGCCTATTATTCGTGCAACAGGGTATTTGGATTTATAACTCCATAAATAGACTTCTGTAACATTGTCGCTATTCTGCATGGCAAGTATATTACCATATTTATCATGTTGAGTATATAAATTAGAAGTGTAGGAATTTGAGCCATCTTTCATAACTTCTTTACTATGTGGCACATAAACTTTTGGGAATGGAGCATAGTAGGTATAGGCCGTATATTCGATATTGGGAATTGTAACAGCTCCATTTTGTTTTTCCATTCTTTGTTCAATTACCGGAGATAAAATATGATCTGTTACCATACTAGGATAAGGAGCATCCGTTTTATCATAAGGATATTTGTATTTTTCTCTTACTATCCCTCCATCGCTGGTTGTAACTGTTTTTGAAGTAAGGTTTTTATAACTGTCGTATATAAAATTAGTTTCCTTGTTTAATGCAACCTGGGACCCTGAACTGTAGTCGTAAAGTGTTTCTGTTTGTCGCGATAAATAAGGCGTGAAGGTGTAAATCTTAAGCGCTGAGAATCTATAGGATCCACCGAACATGTATTTATATATATGTTTGATAAAATCATTATATCTGGTTGGTTCCTGATTATAAGTATTAATTGTTTTAGCCAATATCCTATTTGTATTATCATAGTTCTCCACACACTTTAGCAGCCCTCTTTCTAACTCGCGCAAAGTGAATTCACCGTATATTTCATCTCCATCAATATTAGTAATATCATTAATGGGTACTTCATCCAAATACTCTTCATGATTAGTATAATTATATATTGTTTTACTGTTATCTTCATTTTTTTCTATAATCCTCGAATATGTAACATTATTCCCATCGGTGCTGGAAAGGGGGAGAAGAAGATTTTGGGACTCCTGGGAATATGTACAAATATAATCACCCTGAAAATGATAAAACACTAGTCCTGAACGACCGCCATAGTTATAGCTTACATGAATACGGCCAGAAGATGAATATTGTGGTATGCCTGATAGAATACCACTAGATTTGCCATCTTCAAATACATAGGAAAATGTTTTTCTTGTAAATTTCAATATATCCATTTCGTCAGGATATGAGGTTATGGTTTTTATTCTTAAACCACCTGCACTTCCTGCCTGGTCTACCAATTTGAATGTTATATCATTTACTTTATAACCAGCTACAACTTTTGAATAATCATGAGGTTCATATGCAAACACGGAAAAGCCTCCTGTTGGGTAGTGGATTTTCTCTAAAATTTCTGCTTTCATTAAAGTAGAGTTCGGAACTCGGGTAGCATACATTAAACTTCCATAATCTCCAAAATTTACACTTGAGTAGTCTATGCCATTATAATACCCCCAGTTATCACTTTTACGCGAATTGTACTTAGGCAAATAATTTGAGTTGTACTCGAAGCTATATTTCATAGCTGTTTGATTAGTCATAGATTTGGTAACAGCTCCAGAAAAAGGCAAAATTGATAATTCATTCAATCGTAGACGTTGTGTCGGGGAATTTGAATATTGAAACGCGATTTTCATTAACGAAATAATTTGAATTTCATCCAGTTTCATATAATAATGGTGACTTAATTTACTCTGTGACCAAATGGCATCAAATATATTTGCCGGTCCAGCGAAAATAGACATAAATGCATTACTTACATTATATTCATCTGAAATCCAGTCATCATAATCTAATTCTGATGACACAGAAGTGGTAAAATTTATTGCTTGGTTTTCAGATGTAGTGATTGCATTCAAATATTTCGGCTGTAGGGCACTCATTGATAAGCCATCTACTCCATCATTTCTATCAATTCTGTGATATAAAGAGGAACCTTCAATACCATTTGCATAAAAATGATTGGATTTTATTTTATTGAGAATAACTCCAGCTCCCTTGTATAACAAGTTGATGTAACTATTACCCGTAGGTGATATTATCTTACTTAAATGCCATGATGTTGCAACAGTAACTCCTGAAGAAGTGGCAAAATCTATATTGGTAGTATCGCCACCAAATTCATATTTAAAGCCATCTTTATCGGTAAGTATAAATTTCAAAAATGTTTTATAAGCTGTTGCGGTTACTCGACTCTTAGGTGAAGTACTTTTATAAACTTCAAAATTAATAGCATCACTTGAGAATATAGGTTCAATTTTAGTAAATTGATTTTCTTTGGATTTTATTTTTGTAACAAGGCTACCATTTTCATAAGCGAAGTAAAAACTGCCTGAATTGCCTCCGTAATTAAAACAAAACTCATCCGGATGAGTATCCATAGCAAGTTTGCAGGGATCAGTGCCTAGAATCAATGAATACAAGAATGATCCAGTTGACCAGGTATCAGTAATTGCGCTGGAAGCCCAATAATAACCGGTTTCACAAGAAGCATTTGCCTGTCGCGTCTCATTAGCAAAGTCTGCCTGCCTCAATTCATCTCTTCCTCCATTTATTACTCTGGTAATTGAACCGCCTGCGTTAAGGTTCCAGCCTAGTCCAACCCAGGTTGGATGGGTTTCTGTTTTATTGCCTCCGGCATGATAAGATAAACTGATAGGCAATTCAATATCCTTACATTTTATGGTATAAAGGGGGATATTTATATTAGGTAAACCATTAAAATAAGAAACAGGTATTTGCCCATACTTCCCTAACTCAGCCATATTGGGTGTTGCAATATCCATCATATATGGTGATTGTGAATATGCATTCAGGAAAAACGGGAACAAGCCTATAAGAATTATTATCTTTTTCATTGTATATACGTCTAATATTTTATTGTTTGATTATAGTCCTGTTTACATCATTGTTGCCATTTACAATTTCAATATTATAAGTGCCTCTGGGTAAAAAGCTAAGGCTGATAACCTGGTGAACGGCATTAGAATTAGTCAGTAAATCTTTAGAGGTAAGTAATTTACCATCAAGCGTGATTACCTTAAGTATAACCTTTTCACTGTTATCAATACTTAAGACATCAATAGTTAGATTTTCTAAAACAGGATTTGGATACATTTCAACAGTGTATTCTGTATCATTTGTATTTCTTTTTGAATTATCTTCAGCCAGCACCCCTTTTCTGAAAACAGTTGCTTTTTTTATGGTTTCACATCCCTTTTCATCTTTCACTTTTAATGAGACAATTAAAGGATAGTTTGCATTTTCCTGCAAGGTTAAATTGGGGAGTGTGCTTTTGTCGCTCCATTGATACTGATGCATATTAGGTGGCCCCCAGAAAGTGTATGATTCATGAGCTGCTAAATAAATAGTATCGCCCAGCGAAAACGCCGGCATTTGATTAATAATTACATGTATGGTATCACTTGAAGTACAGCCAAACTTATCTGTAGTAGTTAATATATATGTTCCGGTTGTGTCAATTGTTATTTGATT
Source organism: Bacteroidales bacterium (assembly GCA_038316435.1). Lineage (GTDB taxonomy): Bacteria > Bacteroidota > Bacteroidia > Bacteroidales > JACJXF01. Next base: position 11,388 of record JBBQAQ010000062.1, read on the forward strand.
GGTCTTACTGCCAACATTCCAATTATAAATTAAAAAAGAGCTGTCGGCAGTAATACTGATACTTGTTCCGCAAATGGTGGTATCAGCAGGCAACTGAATTGTTTTTTGTGAATCGCAATCAAAAAGCTTGGTAAGATGGAAATTATCAGGATTATCTTTGGGGATTTTACCTTTATTGTCCACAACGGTTTTGTGAAAATTACCAGACATGATCAAATATCCTTCGGAATCAATCTCAATTTTCCGGTTAAAATTGGTGCGATCTGTTCCAATAGAGTCTATTAGTCGAAGAGTTCCATCGGATGTGTATTTTGCGATAAAAAGATTACTGCCGGGGGTGTTAGGTGCAGTGCCAAAATTTCCTTTTTTAATTGCTCCCCTGGTACTACCACTTATGAAAACTTTTCCATACTTGTTAATTGTAACGGAGGTTGCATAATCATTGGCTTTACTGCCAAAACCATCTGACCACACAGGATTTCCAAACGCATCAAATTTTACTACAAAAACATCGATATTCCCGATAACCGCCGGGAATTTAATTCCTAATGTTGTTATTTCTTCGGTATATCCCCCTGTTGCAATCAGGTTGTTTTTGGTATCAAGAACAATGCTTTCAACATTATCGTCATATATACTGCCTATTTGTTTTGTGTAAACAGGCTCTAATTCTTTATTAAAGCAAACAATAAAGCCATCACTTTTTCCTACAGATTGCATTGATTTATTGCTCATTGCGAAGTAATTTTCGAATGAGCCACCTAAATAGAGATTGCCGTTTTTATCAGTTACTGCATCGTTAAGAAGGCTTTTACCGGGGTTTTTCGAAATTATATTCTTTGTGACAGTACCGGTACTGTCAAGCAATGCTGCAAAAATGTTTGTCCCAAAACCATTATGTTTGTTAACCGTATCTAGCAGGCAAATTGTATGGGTAAAAGATCCGGCAATAAACGTGCTATTTTTTTCGAACGGAATAACAAACAACTTTTGCCCGTTAAAATCCCCGGTAATTTGCTTTGCCCACATCACAGTACCTGATAAATCAAGTTTAGCCACAAAAGCTGAAATATGGTTTTCAGCTTTCAACTTCTTCTCTCCCAAATCCAGATCCTTCTGAAAATATCCAGTGATATAAACGGCATCGTGTGATGCTTTAATTGTAGAAATATGTGTATATCCGGTAGCAACAAAGTATTTAACCCATTCTAAAGAACCTTTTGAGTTTAATCTGGCGATAAAAATATTCTGATCTTTCTTTAAATCGGTACTTTTAGTAGTAGCTATTTTGACACCAGAACTTTTTGAATTCGTAGCTTTTGAATCGATACTAATTATCTTTGAGTTTCCATTATAATTACCGGAAAGAAAAATTGCGTTACTGTCAGCAATGGTAAAATCACTTGCCAGTTCCCATAGCTCGCTTTCAGATTGTATAGTCCATTCTTTTATAAAATGCTGCGATAAGCATGTAAGTGGTAAAATCAGGATTCCTATACACGTTATTAGACTGGCAACCAATTTAACATGCCAGTTTGTTATAAAGAACTTTTGAAAATATTTTTTCATATTTCTTGATTTGAAACAGATATAAAAGAAGAAAAATTTTACAGGAACAATTATTTATTTGGTTTAGCTGTAACTCTACTCTCAAGATTTACATATTTCTTCTCAAGTTCAATCACATATAAAGTGAGTTCTTCTATTTTTTTAAGCAGTATTGAATTCATCTCACCTAAATTAATACCATCTTGTTTTACATTTTCAGCAGATGGCAGATCGGGTAAATGCTGGTTTTTGGAAATAAATGTTTCTACTTCCTTTAAGGAACTAAGTTTATAATCCTTTGCAAAAACATAATCAGGCCAATTTGCTTGCAATTGTACTTTTACTTCTTCGGTAAGTATTCCCCCTTTTACATATAAATTGTAGTTTCCAACAGCAGGAGGAGCCATACCAATTCCAACTTTTTGATTAGCTGTTAATGATTCGCAAATTACATTTCCATTTACACCAAGTTTATATCCTGTAGGAACATGCGTTGCACCGGGTGTATAGCTTGTTGTATAACCAACACCTACATTCCCGGTACTTTCTAATACCAATGCAAGTGTGCCAACATTTGTTACTCTAAAGTAGGCATTCCCACTGTAATCAATATAAGTATGCCTAAATTGATCGGTATAAAAGAGTCTAACAGATCCTGTTGTTCCATTGCTGGAAAGAAATCCGCTATTAGCTACATATATATT
>JBBQAQ010000063.1:0-13520 GCA_038316435.1 Bacteroidales bacterium
GCGATTTTATTGTTTTTAATTCTTGACTATTTTCTAATACTTTAGCATTATATTTCAATGCGGTAAATTTTTTCTTTATGGCTACTGTTTTAGACAATCAGCACTATTTCGGACCGGGTGGATTCCCAATTGCGGTTTTCAATGAAGGCATTTCAAATTCGCATCGAATCCAACCAGACTATACTGAAATTGAGCATTCCCACAATTTTTGGGAAATTGTTTTTATTAATGGTGGTCATGGAATGCATTGCCTGGAAGGGCAGTCATTTCCGGTATCTGTTGGAGACGTTTTTTTACTTCAAGCACGTCAAAATCACTATTTTCATGATTTGCATAACCTTGAACTCATTAATGTTTTATATGATCCGGAACTTTTAAATCTTCCTGAAAGTGAGTTACGCAAACTGCCTGGCTATTCTGCCATGTTTATGCTTGAACCTCAACATCGGAAGTATCACCGTATTCAACTATCCGACCGCAAAAATTATAATATGTGGCGGGGCTGGGTACGATGTTGTTCAGGTTAAACAAGCTTAAAGCACTGCGTATATGGTGTATCTATTTAATAATGAGTTAAATATACAATTATTAATTCAACAATTCAACTATATTTGTGCAATTTATATTTTAATTAAACTCATTTTTAGAATCCCAAAATGGCAATTTGACTTTTTAGAGTGGACTTAAAATTTAAATGAGACAGAAACAATTTTATCAGGCACCAATTTGGCACTAATCTTCAATATTGCGACAATTTAATAGGTTGCCGAATCAGGAGTTCTTAATTTACCAAATTCTTTTTATTAGATTTTTTTTAAGTCGTGTAATTAAGATAAAGCAGAGTAGCTGCGTTTATTTATGAATGGGCTACTCTGCTTTAGTCTTATTACTGAGGGGCTGATAAAAATATAGCTATTTCACCATAAGTTTAATCTTTTGAGTGCCATTGCTATTGTTTACATTTACTATATAAATACCTGTTTTTAAATTTAAACCACCAATATTCAATGAAACTGAGCCATGGATACTCTTTTCATACTTAATTCTACCAGCAAGATCAACTATGACAATATTTTTTATATTTGATGCGCCGCTTGTGCGAATGTTTAATATTTCATTCTTACCAACCGGGTTTGGATACATAGTGAAAGCATTTTCATTATCGCTTACAGTTGTAATTTCTGTAGCCGACTTAAGAGTAGAGTTGGTAAACATAATCCAATCAAGGTTAATTGTACCGCTTGCCCCACCAACCAAAAATACATCTTGAGTTCCATTAGCTCCTGTTAATGGTATAGTTATTTGTTGGTATGTATCCCAACCACCAGTGCTGGTAAAATTTAAAGTGCCGATTGTTGTACCAGTAGTACTTCCTTTTCTGACATAAATGATACCCGATTGCGTTGTAGCCAAATTGAATACCAATTTACTATAACCTGTAGAAAGATTTATATTGCAATATTTAGCATAGTTAGGGCTATATAAATTTCCAATAATTGTAGGCCAACTTGAAATTCCAAAACTTTGGCAGAAACTTTCGACCTGCACAGTTAAATCAGCAGCCCCAGCTGCAGTTATCGAACTGGTTGCAGTTTTGTTTCCATCTTGCGTTGTAACGGTAATAGTAGCAGATCCTGCTGCAACTCCTGTAACAACACCACTAGAGTTAACTGTGGCAACTGCTGTATTGCTTGATGTCCAGCTTACTGTTTTATTGGTTGCGTTTGTGGGAGCAACTGTAGCTGTTAAGGTAGTGGTTGCACCTGTAGCAACACTAGCGGTTGTTGGACTAACTGTAACACCAGTTACGGCAACTGTAGTAGTTGTCACTGTTACAGCACAAGTTGCTGTTTTATTTCCATCCTGTGTGGTTACCGTTATTGATGCAGTACCTGCAGCAACTCCTGTTACAAGACCACTTGCATTTACAGATGCAACAGAAGAGTTGCTTGATGACCAGCTAACCGTCTTATTGGTTGCGTTTGTGGGCAACACAGTAGCTGTTAATTGTTGAGTAGCACTTACTGCTATTGATGCAGATATAGGACTTAGTGAAACACCGGTTACTGCAACTGAACCTCCACTATTTGGTGTTACGGTATATTTATCAATATCAGCAGCAGCATTACCTGAACCAATTTGTAATTTAATAGTATTGCCTGTTCCTGAAGATAAACTTATACTTACGTTAGCATCTGAAAAAGTATTCCATCCTCCTGTTACAGGAAATGATACATTTTGGATAAAAGTACCATTCACATAAAGACCTATCGTATGGGTAGAGGTAGTACCATTAGAATAGCGAATAACAAGACTGGCAGGTCCACCAGTTCCTCCATTAACACTTGAAACCTGTGTATAAGAACCTACTGCATTCATGCTTCCAATAACCTGACCATTAGATGCATTGGAAGCAGATTGAATCTGGGCACCACCACCATAAGTTCCGTTTTCAGCTTCATAAACCGTAGGGCTTCCACCACCAGCAGTCACTGTTACAGCACAAGTAGCTGTTTTGTTTCCATCTTGCGTTGTAACGGTAATAGTAGCAGATCCTGCTGCAACTCCTGTAACAACACCACTAGAGTTAACTGTGGCAACTGCTGTATTGCTTGATGTCCAGCTTACTGTTTTATTGGTTGCATTGGATGGCAATACGGTTGCTGTCAATTGTTGTGTGCCCCCAACAATTATCGTAGCAGATGTTGGGCTTACTGATACGCTCGTAACTGGAATACTTGTGCCGCCTCCTGAGAATGTCATATAATCAAAGTTTGCTGATCCTCCACCAACTACAAAGATATCCTGAACACCGCTTGCACCGGTTAATGAACATGCAAATTCCTGGTACGTTTCCCAACTACCTGTAGATGTGAAATTAACCGTGCCTATAATTGTTCCCGTGGTGCTTCCTTTCCTGATTACAAATGATCCTGTTTGTATTGTAGCCAGGTTCATTTTAAGTGTTGTATACCCGCTACCTAAGTTTATCGAGCAATACTTTGTGTAGTCGCCTGTATTCCATTCGCCTACAAGTGTGCCATACAAAGTAACCCCTGCCGATGCACAATAGCTTTCTGCTTCAATTTTCAAGTCTGCTCCGCCACCGCCCGAAGTTACTGTAATAGCGCATGTAGCAGTTTTTCCACCATCCTGTGTGGTTACCGTTATTGATGCAGTACCAGCAGCAACTCCTGTTACAAGACCACTTGCATTTACAGATGCAACAGAAGAGTTGCTTGATGTCCAGCTTACTGTTTTATTGGTTGCGTTTGTGGGAGCAACTGTAGCTATTAAGGTAGTGGTTGCACCTGTAGCAACACTAGCGGTTGTTGGACTAACTGTAACACCAGTTACGGCAACTGTAGTAGTTGTCACTGTTACAGCACAAGTAGCTGTTTTGTTGCCATCTTGTGTTGTAACGGTAATAGTAGCAGATCCTGCTGCAACTCCTGTTACAAGACCACTTGCATTTACAGATGCAACAGAAGAGTTGCTTGATGTCCAGCTAACCGTCTTATTGGTTGCGTTTGTGGGCAACACAGTAGCTGTTAATTGTTGAGTAGCACTTACTGCTAATGATGCAGATATAGGACTTAGTGATACTCCGGTTACTGCAACATTAGTAGTTGTATTCCGTACCATATTGTGCCCGGTAAGTTCAAATACGCCTCCTGAACCAGGAGCTCCTTCAACACCAACTTCGGTAAAATAATAGTACAAAGTACCCCAGCTGTAGCGGCTTTTCCACCAATTCCATAAGCATTGAATGTCGGTTGTTCCACTTACTCGTGGCGTATTTCTCCAACTACGTAATGACCATTGACCATCGATGACACCATCGCCACAATCGTACATCTTGTATGTTGAACCCGAACAAATTCCCGATTCTCCTTTATAAGTACACCAACTGGCATAATTATCTGGTTCATTAAAAGATTGCTCGTGAATATATAGCTCCCATGTATTTGCTATGTCCCAATTACAATTGTCGTAATTTTTTGCCCACGATACAATGCAAACCCGATGCCCACCATATGTATTTGTTAACTTGGCGTTATACGAAATATTCATTGATGCGGTATTATCTATTGAATAACCTCGGCCGCAGAATACGTCTTTTGATACCATAAACTGACACCAGGTACCAACATTCGACCATGTCCATTTTGCCCAATCAACATTACTAGTATATTCAACACAATCATTGGATGACAAGCCTCCTGAATATCCGTTATTTTGGACTACCCAGTCTCCGACTTTGACCTTACCAGGTCCTTGCCCACACCATCCTTGTCCAAAAGAATTGGCAAGAAATGCAGCCGAGATAATAATTGAGCAAATTATGCTCTTAAATACTTCACTTTTTTTCACATTATTTAGTATTTAATTAATTAAATTTTATTCCCTTTTTTGGGAATATATTAGTTAGAAGTAAATATAATACGTGCGAAGTTATAATCATGATCCAAATTTGATGTTTTTATTGTACTAAATTGATTTTTGATAAAATGTAATGTCGTTTAGTTAAGGAAACCATTCATAACACTTTATTGTATTGATGTTTCGAGATAAAATCGTTCTGTGAAAAGTTTGTAATTCGCCTAAAGATGGTTATTTTGAAAGTGTATATTGGGGGTAACCCAAGTATAAACACAAGAGCAGATTATCGGGAAGGATTAACAGAAAATATCGATTTGACAAGATAGTGGAGGATTCCAGAGAAATAGTAAGACAGAGACATAGTAATCCGAGAAATAAAAAACAAAAGAAACCCTACTCTATGAATTACAAACGATTATTGATTAATGCAAAAACTTGGCAGGGTTAAACTTTCCAATTTTCGGACTTTAAAGATAGGCACTATTTAAGCATCCTTTTTAGTATTTCTTCAATATGCTCAATACGGTAATCTTTTGGCATTAGCTTACCATTAATTATAATAGCCGGAACCGATACGATTTCGTTCGCTTTCAGTATTCTTAAATTCCTTTCTACTATATAGCGAATCTCTTTGCTACCTATATCTGACTTAAATTTATCAATATTAAGATTTAAGTTTTTAGCAAATTCAAAAAAGATTTTATCGCTTAAATTTTGTTGATTGCTAAAAATCAGTTCATGCATTTCCCAAAATTTACCTTGTTCGCCAGCAGCCATTGCAGCCAACTCTGCATTCGATATATTGTCGGTAAAAAGTATGGAATAAAACTCTATGCGATTGCCGTATTTTAAAAATAATTTTTCCATTTGGTCACTAGCATCTTTACATGCTTCGCACATATAATCAGAAACTACAACTACTCTAATGCCTGATGTTTTATTACCTTTCGAAAAGCATTCAATGCTATCCAGATTTAAGGTTTTGTTCAATTCGTTGTTTTTTAATAATATGCGAATTGAAGTACCATTGTTAGCCAATGTTTTCAAATATTCGTTCTGACGAATCTTGAAGTTTTCGTCTTCAAGTGCTGTTCTTGAACGTTTGTACAATTCTGAGTTGAGGTCAAGTGAACCTTTGTAATTATAGCCATTTCGCATATAGTTGAGCACATCGTTGTTGGTAACTTCTTCCATTTTTCCGGCAATTTCTTTTTGAATTAATTCTTCAACCGAAAGATTTTGTTGGTTAGCTTCCAACAATAAAATACGGTGTGTTATTTCATCAAAAAGCGCCTTTTTACGCATTTCAAATAGCTCATTGCTAATAATATGATCCACATCTTTAAGAAAAATGGTATCGCTGTTAATTATTGCTGCCACTTCGTTTGTTTCACACTTATTATTGGCAGCATTGTTCTTGTTGGTTGACGAATTAATACACCCTTGAGTATAGATAATTATAGTAATAAGAAGAAAATAAAGTTTCATTCGAGTATTTTTTAAGATATAATTAAGCAGGTTTATTTTATTAGAAAAGCTCGGCAGATATAAATATATTATTGGTTATTGGTTATTGGTTTGCATTATAAAATCTTCAAAAGAAAATGTAATGCTAATCCCAAGAAGCCATCATGGCAAAGTAGCGAAAAACAACAAGTAAAAAAGGGAAAAGTAGTTTCGTTTCATCAGCTATTTATTTTTTATATTTTACCAACGTTCAGGTAAACGCCGTTCAGGTAGCTGGGCGACCAAGTAACGGCGGTCACCAGAAATTTATCGGTCGGACTTCCTGTTCGAATTTCAATTTTTCCGCCACCCGAAGAAGAAGAAACGAATGCTTTAAATTTCGTTTCGCCATTGAATTGTATTCCAGAATATTCCAACCAATTATTTGAAATATTATTATTTAGTGATCCTGCTGTAATGTAAGGATCTGAACTTTTTCCTGTAAAGTCTTCTTCATGTATTTTTATTGTGGCTACTGTTGCCGCAGTGAATTGAACCCAATCCAAATTACAACCACCATCTACACCACCCTTGTAAACAAAATAAAGTGAAAATGTACCGGATTGTGGTTGAATAGTGGCGCAAACATCGTTTGTATAACTATCTATATTTCCGGTATTTGGTACAGTAATCGTTCCAATTAAATTACCAGATGAGCTTCCTGTGTGTATCTCAATAGTTCCGCCATTTACAGATGAGGCTAAACGGCCTTTAATCAGGTTTTGTCCGGCAGTAAGTGTAATATTATCAAACTGTGACCATTCACCAGGTTTAAAAATTTTTACCACATTTCCATCGCTTACCGCTATTGCACTTTTGTTCGTATAATTAATGTTTTGATTTAATACAACAGTTATAAGATTGATGATTAGTAAAAAAAATGCTTTTTTTCATGTGTTTATATTTTGTTATGTTGTCCTAAAGATTGTATTTCTGGTTGTGTTTTCCTTTTTATTAGCCAAATATAACTAATCATCATCAACGGAAGAATATGAATATAGCTCGAAATGGCAAAAAGTTTCGATGAATCTTTATAGTAATCAAACAAATAACCCATGAGCATGATTCCAAAGTATTGCCCGATTCCATAAGTTAAGGTGTAGAAAATGGTTTGTGCTGTGGTTACCAACTTTCGCGAAACATGGTCGGTAACAAATGTGATACAAGCCATTGTAAATAAACCTATTTCGGAATGAAAAACCTGAATCCCCACAAGGATATAAGGATTTGATGTATGCGCAATTATCTGCCAGCGGCCCATACTTACCAGAATCGAAAGGATAATCAGCAGTTCGAGTCCGAGCCATTTTCTAAGTTTTTCAAAAAAGAAGATCAGAATTACTTCTGATAATGTGCCTACACCAATACTTAGCCCCACGATTTTTGGCGTAAGTCCTTTTGATTCGATGAGTGGCCCATAATATACCCAATACGCACAGATGCCAACAATGTTAATAGTCGCCATTATGTAGAACAAGACCAAGAATTTGTTTTTAAACAAGGCTTTAATTTCATCAAAGGTAGGTTTTTCGGTATGTTCAGTTTTCGATTTCCCCATGCCTAGCGAAATCAGGAACATGGCTCCAAAACTGATCACAATGGCTACAATTACTGAAGGGTCGTTCCATGTCCTTCCGGTTAAATCAATAAAATAACCTAAACCAACAGCGCCAAATAACCAACCGGCAGGAGCAAATAAACGTAGCTTTCCAAAATCGATACCTTTTTCTTTTGCTCTTAAACTAGCCACCGAATCGAGAATTCCCATCACTCCAATTGAGCAAATAGAATAGATTAGATATGTTCCGAAAATTGGCCAATAGGATTTTAGTACCAACAATGGTATTGACCCGACAAAAATTCCAAAGGCAAGAATTTTTAGGATGAGCTGCGGTTTCTGAAGCCTGTCGGAAATACTGCCCCAAATTATGGGGAACCCAAGCAGCCCGCACAACGACCCCAGCGAAATAATGGAACTGATTTCAGTTCCGCTGAACCCTTCGGTTTTGAGATAGGTTGGTAAGAACGACATCACACAACCTACGCCAACATGGAATAGAAAATAATAAGCCCTGATTATGTTATTCATATTTCAATTTCTTTTCAGATTAAGTCAGCTATAATATCCTGAAGCTGAATTTCGGCATAACCAATAAAGGTGTCGGCAGCGCCATAATAAATTTTAACGATGCCTTCTTCGTTTAGCACGCCACAGTTGAAGATTACATTTCCAAAGAAACCATTTACTTCGTAATCGGCTTCAGGAAAAATGATTGGATTTTTGCTTCTTGCAATTACTTTCGAAGGGTCGTCAAAATCGAGCAAAACAGCTCCCAAACAATAGCGGTTTTCTTTCGACGCGCCATGGTAAATTTCCAACCATCCTTTTTCAGTTCTGAAAGGCACCGCGCTACAGCCAATGCGTCCATTGTCCCAAAAACCTTTGCGAGTACTCATTAAAAATTTGTGGTTTCCCCAGCAAACCAAATCTGGAGATTCGGCGATCCACATATCTTTAAGTTTATATTCTGCCGATATTGGACGATTTAAAGCATAGTATTTTCCGTTGATTTTTTCAGGGAAAATGGCCACATCCTTGTTGTCGGGTGTAAAAATTACGCCTTTCTTTTCAAAGTTTTTAAAATCTTTGGTTACGGCCAGGCAGGTGGTTACCCCGCCAATGGTTGAGCATGCACTGTAATTAATGTAATAAGCACCTTCGATTTCGGTTATTCGCGGGTCTTCGATGCCATACATTTCATACACATTTGAGGGTAACATGCAGGGCGTTTCGTCAATTTCGAAATCGATGCCGTTTTTGCTGCGTGCAATGCGGAAATGCGACATCGATGAGAGAAAAATCCGTTCCGGAGTATAGATGAAGCGACTATCATGCAAGCCAATTCCCGGCATGTTTTTATCGAACGATTTTACCACAATCTCACCAACTTCGTGGTCGAAATAAACGGTTCTGACTTCATTTTCGTTTCGCACAAGTGGCCGTTCTGCAACGCGTAACATCAACAGCACTTCGCCTTCGAATCGAATAACGCCGCAATTAAAAACGCATACCACTTCAAAATCGGGTTGCGATGGTTTTACATCTTTTGGTGTAATGATTGGGTTTTTAGGTGATCTGAATACTTTCATTTTACTGTTTTGTGATTGTATAATATAGACATATTATTGATTTTCAATTTTTAACTAAGCCAGCATCGGAACAATCTATTGATTTGATGCCCATTTTATGTGCTGGCGAACTAGGCGAAAACTCAATTTTGCCATCCACATAACTGATGAGCTGCGGGTCTTCGTTTATGTTCCCATTTTTTAGATCTAGTTCATATTCGCTTAATACGGTGTATCTGTCGAGGTCTTTGGTAATTATGTTCCCTTTTGTGTAAAAAATATTATTTCTGAAGTTTGGACAAAAAGCCAAGTCGTACATTTCGAAACCATCCAGAGCAATAACCACATTGTTTTCGAATGTATAATTATCGGAACGCTCCATTGTAAACCTTCCTTTTCCATTCATTATGAAAAAATTATTCCTGAAAATATTATTTTTAGAAATATGGTTGTGGCTTGGGCGCGGAACATTTATTTCGATGTTTTCCTCCACAATGGCGTCAACGGTTTTTTCGTCGAGGTAATAGGCTGAAGTTCCTGCGCCTGGCGCATCTTTAATGTCTTTAATAAAGTTCCCCTTCACTAAGGCATTGTTACAAAAGGTAATGTAAATACCGGCGCCATCGTAAAGGTTTTGCATGGCTCGATAAATCAGGTTTTTGAGAATTTTAAGGTTTTTGCCACCGGCACAAATTGCTGCATACGGCACATCATGAATCTCGTTGTGCTCGATGGTGCAATCAGAATAAAACTGTCCGGCCTCCCATTCTTCGGGCAAATTGGGGTCGGTGGCACCCACATACAGCGCAATGGCGCTCGGAAACGTTAGCCCAACATGGTGAATGTGGTTGTTACGGATTGAAGCCTCAGACCCTATTAAACGAATGGCACCTGCGCCCGAATGGTGCAAGCTGCAATTTTCAATGCGTAAATTTTCTCCTGAAGCTTTAATACAATGTGCGCCTACATTGGCAATTTCGAGGTTAGTCAGGGTGCAGTTTTCTCCATGTTGTATGGAAATGGCTCCGTCGAAAAGTTTTGCGCCAAACGCCCCGCTCATTAAAGGTGCCTTGGTAACCATCAAGGAAAACCCTTTCAGGGTGATATTTTTAATGGGTTTTGATTCTGTTCCTCGCAAAACAAACACATTTTCACAAAGCGGTGCAAAAACCTCTGATTCATCCATCAACTCTCCAGGCAAAGGCCAATAAACAATTTGTCCGTTTTCACGGTCCAGAAACCACTGTCCGGGTTTCAGCATCCCTTCAATGGTGTTCCAAATCACATAGCGGCGTTCAAAATTGTATGCACTGGCAAAGGCTCCGGTAGGCCATCCCGCTTGATTTGAAAATTGGATCGTAGAATTTTCTCGGTTTATAGATTTTACGCCCACCAACGATTCGTCCCACATGTGAAATACTGTAATCTCAGCATTTTCGGGTACAAATGTTTCGGGTATATCAGCTTTTTTGAAATTTAAAGTGGTCAGTTCTTCCTCCGAAGGTGCCCGTTTAAAGCCACCTTCATAAGTACTCAGCCATTCCACATCGAAAACCGATTCGTGAATCAGATAGCCGGTTTCGGGGTAGCGTGCCCGTTCTGCAAATCGGTTGTTAACCATCAACATCCTGAAGTCCAACTCTCTATTCTTTGTTTCAGGAACTGCAACGCACCATAGTTTATCGTTTATAGGTTTCCAATTTGCGATTTTTTTGCCTCCAAGTAGTCTTGTGCCAGAAACACCTTCAATGGTTAACCCTTCATCCTCATAAGACAGATTTATAGGATTATCAATATAATAATCTCCTGCAGAAAGTGTAATTATTCTCTCTTCCTTTGGCTTATTTCGAAGTTCCAAAATAGCCTGTTGTATTCCATCAATTTTATGTAGATTTGATGTTGTCATAGAATTCTTTATATTTGATTTCGAAATTTTATATATATTAGCGATCAATTAAAGCATTACACCAATTATATTACTTTTATAGTATTGATCTGTAATTTTATAAGATGATTATTAACGAAGCAAATATAGAGGTAGTATTGGCTTTAAAGATATTCTACTTTGACATTTATATTGTACTGAATTGATATTATGGAAGTATTTAGACTTACAGCAGAGGGATATATTGATACCATTTCTGAATTTGAATACAAGCAGATCATGAATTATAGGGAAACTTTTCCTTTAATTCACGATCACGATTATTATGAGGTATTCTTGATTGTTGAAGGTGAAGTAAACCATTTTATAAATGGCGATACAATCCAATTAAAAAAGGGTCATTTAGTGTTTGTCAGACCCGAAGATTATCACAAATTTTACTACGTGGCAGGCGATTGTCAACTCATTAATTTAGCCATTTTGAGCAAAACTATTTTCGATTTATTCACCTATCTGGGCAGTGGTTTTAACCCGATGCAATATCTAAAACCGCAAATGCCTCCAACTTTTCTACTCTCAAAACACGAATTGGCGGGTGTTCTTTCGCAGTTCGAAATACTAAATACTATTCCGGTTAACGATAAACTTAGACTCAATCTGGAATTGAGGTGTATTCTCACCAATTTGTTCTCAAGATTCTTTGTGAACAGACAATTGGCCGATTCGGAATTGCCCGATTGGTTAAATGATTTGGTCGATGAAATGCAAAAACCAATAAATTTTAAGGAAGGAACAGAAGCAATAAAAAGACTGGCTTTTAAAAGCGAAGAGCATGTTTGCCGAAGCTTTAAAAAATACCTAAACACCACACCTACACAATTTGTAAATGAACTAAAACTGAACTATGCAGCAAACCAAATTCGCTTTACCAATAAAAAAGTTGTAGATATTGCATTTGAATCGGGCTTTGAAAACCAAAGTAATTTTCACCGTCAATTTAAGCAAATCTTCAAGATAACACCTTCTCAGTTTAGGAAAGTGAACCAAAAAGATAGTAAATACCAGCATTAAATTTCTTTCAAATTCATTATAATTTTAATGAATTTGAAAGAAATAAGTGATCAGATTTATTTTGATTACATTAACTTGATTAACATTATTCAGTTACTTCATTTAATCTTACTCTGCGTTATACTTTCTCAATAATTCACGTGTTTTAATTCCTGATTCTTTCAAGTCAACATCTTTCCAGTTTCCGGTTGGGGCAGCACTAACATTTAACATTGAGCAAGTTTCGTTTTTGTCGGCTATTGACCAGCTTATCAAGCTAACTTTATTTGTCGAGCACCAATCAATCCAATTTTGCCATTCTTTGTAATTGATTGGTCCATTGCCCGAAGCCTCCATACCGGCAGATTCAGAAATGAAAATTGGGATTCCTTTTTTTATTGCATAATCACAACGATCGCGAAGGAATTTGCCATGCGTTCCGGCATAAAAATGACAGGTATACATGATGTTGTTGTATCCTTTTATTGGATCGTCGGCTACCAAATGAATATCTTGATCCCAATGCGGACTTCCAACCAAAATCAGGTTGTCAGGATCGATTGACCGTATAACTTTAATAATTTCAATCGAATACGCTTTTACATCGGTCCACGAATCGTTAACAGGTTCGTTAAAGATTTCGTAAATTACATTGGGTTTTTCCCCATATTTACTAGCCATTTCAGCAAAAAACATTTTGGCATCGTCTAATTTTATCGAATGACTATGCCAATCAATTAAAACATAAATATCATTTTCGATTGCGGAATTGATTACTGCTTCTATCTTTTCTTTCGACCAATCAGGTTGATCAATGTAAGCTTCTTTGGGTTCAACACCCATGGCTGCTCTTACTACCAAGCATTTCCAGTCGGTAGCGAACCATTTTACACACTCTTTGTTGTAAAAACGAGGCCACCAATTGTGCCATCCAAAGCTCACCCCATTTAAAATAGTTGCTTTGCCATTTTCATCAGTTAGTTGTGTGCCTTTTACTGATAAGTTTCCATGCTTTTTTACTGGTTGTGCCTGAAGGATCACGGAAAAAGCCAGAATGAAATACAGGCAGGCAATAATAGATTTTGATTTTCGATTCATAATAGTTATTTGTTAGTTTTTGATAAGTTTAATTACTCTTGATGATTGGTTACTTGTTAATTTTAATTGGTATAATCCGTTGGATAAGCCTGTCAGATCAATGCTTTTGGAATGATTCCCTGAATCAAATTTCGCATTGCAAATGGTTCTTATAAATGATCCGTTAATGCTAATAATATCGATGCGGACGATACTTTTTTCAGGGAGGAAAAAACTCAAATTTCCTAGGCCATTTATTGGATTTGGAAATACATCAGCCTTAAATAAATTTGATGGGGTATCCGATCATCTCCCGTGATTATTTTTGATGATATTTTCATAAGAAATTGGCTCAGCCGTTACCCCTTGCTCAATAAGTCTCAGGAACAATAGCCCTCTACTTTTTGATGTTCGTCTATTATACCTGAAGACATACTCGTTAAGATAGTATTCAAGTTTGTTTTTATTCAAATAGCTTTGGTGTGTGCCT
>JBBQAQ010000064.1:0-13168 GCA_038316435.1 Bacteroidales bacterium
ATATTCTGGTTCAACCCGTTGCCTTCGGCGAGCTCGTAAACTCGGTTCAGGGCTGTTAAAATTCAGCGTTCAGTAGCCGTGGGCTAACGCCCACGGTTATTGAAATTTAGCCACTTTGTGGCATTAAATACCAATGAAACCCAAGTGTTTCGAAAAACACAAGCACCAATGAACCGAGTTTACGAGCTCGCCGAAGGCAATATAATTCAGCAACATGTGGGTTTACCTTCGGTGAGCCCTTCGGGGTTCATCCGACCACTGAAATAAATTATATACGGATGAAATCCAGCATGAAAAATAAATAATTAGTTTGATAGCACATCAAAATAAGAATTTACCGTTACCCGTTACCCAAAAACAATTAAAACTCTCCAGCACCCCAAAATTCAAAAATCTTCATTTATCTTTAGCAATTCATCTACTATCTAGCTTCAATGAAAACTAAAGATTACTTATTTCTACTAGGATCGATCTGTCTTTTTCTTCCCTTTTTCTTCCTCCCTGAAGTACTAAAATTTTACCTTCAGTTCAACTCAGAGCATGCCATGATTATGAGTTTTGTGAAGTTTGCTATTCTGGCTACAATGGGCGAGGTCATTGGCCTTCGCATAAAAACGGGTAGTTATAACCAACCCGGATTTGGAATATTGCCCCGTGCTATAGTTTGGGGATTCCTAGGGATGACAGTTAAAGCTGCATTCGTAATTTTTGGTACCGGAGCACCTGCACTTCTTGAAGTCTTAGGAATGAGTAATGCAACGGAAATAATTAAATCTGGTTTGAGTCCGGAAAAAGTTCTGATTGCATTCTCCATAAGTACCAGTCTCAATCTTTTCTATGCGCCGGTTTTAATGACCTTTCATAAAATCACTGATATTCATATTACTAATAACGGGGGAACTGTAAGAGGCCTTTTTCGTCCAATTAAATTTTCAGAGATTTTCCCTGCAATTAACTGGAGAATACAATGGGATTTTATATTTAAGAAAACCATTCCTCTTTTCTGGATTCCAATGCAAACCATTAATTTTCTATTGCCTTCGCAATTTCAGATTCTGGTGGCAGCTCTTTTGGGCATCGCACTCGGTGTATTGCTTGCAATTGCAAGTCAGAAAAGCCAGGTAGAAACCTGATATTTAATCAATCAAACCTGTCCGATCTTAGGCCTGACAGGTTTGATAACCCTCTGGGTCGGAAAATAAGCATTCCATTTGATACCTCCATGGCTCTGCCTCGGGGTTATTCATTAGACAATATAAAAATGACACAATCATTCTTCGAAGAAAAAATATTTGAAAAGCTGGACTATACCAAAATCCCGCTAACAAAAGGAGACTATGAAAGCTGCAGATTTATCAATTGCGATTTTTCAAATTCATCCCTAAACAGTATTAACTTTTTGGAGTGCGAATTTATTGGATGCAATCTGAGTATGGCCAAGTTGATAAAAACTGCCTTCAGAGACGTAAAATTTAAGGATTGCAAAATGCTCGGTTTGCTATTTGAAAACTGCCATGAATTTGGACTTTCATTCAGTTTCGAGAATTGTAATCTGAATCACTCCTCCTTTTTTAAAACCAAAATAAAAAAGACAGTTTTTAAAAATACTCAATTACATGAGGTTGAGTTTTCAGCTTGTGACCTTACGTCAGCTGTTTTTGATAACTGTGATTTAAGTAATGCAAAATTTGAAAACACGGTGCTTGATAAAACAGATTTTCGCACTTCATATAATTATTCTTTAGACCCGGAGATTAATAAAATAAAAAAAACTAAGTTTTCCTTATCAGGAATAACAGGGCTTTTAACTAAATACGATATTGAAATTGATATGGGAAACTAGGTTTTAAACTACTGTCATTAAACATATCGATTCATTGAATAAGGCACTTTATATCATGTTTAAATATCCAATTAACTAGTAACATTGTTGCTTCAAAAATAATTTGTTATGCATGAAACTATAATAGATTACAATCTTGTTAAAACTGTTATTTCCGAAAGTGGAATTGAAAGGATTGGCCATGCTACCATCCGTGAACTTGTTCGGATTGTTAATATAATTGAGGAGAAATCAGGAAGCAAATTTATCCGCATGGAAATGGGTGTTCCTGGCCTCAAACCTTCAGAAATAGGCACCAATGCTGAAATTGCAGCTTTGAATAGCGGTGTGGCATCCAAGTATCCAATGATTGAAGGAATAAAGCCCCTGAAGGATGAAATGTCGCGGTTTTGCAAGTTATTCCTGAATATTACTGTTAATGCTGAATCGTGTATTCCTACTGTAGGTTCAATGATGGGGGCGATGGCCTCATTTTTAGTTGCCAACCGCACCGATCGTAGTAAAGAAGGAACTCTTTTTATAGATCCCGGATTCCCTGTGCAAAAGCAACAGTGTAAGGTGCTGGGTCATCCATATAAGTCATTTGACGTATATAATTTCAGAGGTGAAAGACTTAGAGAAAAGCTTGAATCCTATATCAAAGAAGGGAAAATTTCAACTATACTTTATTCAAACCCAAACAACCCTTCATGGATATGCTTTACTGAGGATGAATTACAGATTATCGGAGAATTGTCGAAAAAGTATGATATTACAATTATAGAAGATCTTGCATATTTCGCAATGGATTTCAGAACCGATAAGTCGATACCTGGAAAACCTCCGTATCAGCCTACTGTAGCGCATTATACAGATAATTACATATTGTTGGTCTCGAGTAGTAAAGCTTTCAGTTATGCAGGTCAGAGGGTCGGAATGATGGTTATTTCTGATACCTTGTACAAAAGACGCTTTCCTGATCTGAAGCGGTTTTATTCAACGGATAAATTTGGCTATTCAGTGGTTTATGGAGCATTATATGCATTGTCTGCCGGAACCTCCCACTCGGCGCAGTATGCCCTAGCTGCCATGCTAAAAGCCGCCAATGACGGCGAGTTTAATTTTGTCAGCCAGGTTCGTGAATATGGTGAGAAGGCGAAGATTATGAAAAAACTTTTTACCGATTACGGTTTTAAGATCGTGTATGAAAGGGATATGGATGTACCCATTGCTGATGGGTTTTATTTTACTATTTCCTATCCTGGTTTTTCAGGTGCAGATCTTGTAGAAGAATTGCTTTATTTTGGAATAAGTGCAATTTCCCTTGATATTACCGGAAGTGACCGATCAGAAGGTTTAAGGGCTTGTGTTTCTCAGGTTTCAAGGGATCAATTCACTGATCTTGAAACAAGATTGAAAGCCTTCAAAAGTTGTCATCCTGTAAAATAGACGGTTTCTAAATAGCGTGTAACAATCATATAATCAATGCGTAAAATTTATATAAATTGAAGTTTTGGAAAGTCTGTTATTTATCATTCCTTCAAAACGCAGGTTTAAAAGCAGAATTTGTATTTTTGAACGGAAAATGAGTTAAATATATATAGCATTTTTAGGTTTTAAACGCACTATGATTAAAGGATACGTGTTTCTTTAATTACTTGAAGATGTTCTATATAGATTTTATCAGATATTAAAATAATTTGGCTACGTTTCAAAAAACTGAAATGAAAAGCATTAAAATAATTGTCATACCCTCAAATACAGTTTGTAATGGCTAAAGCGAAAGGTGCAATTGTTGTTGATATTGAAAAATGCAAAGGTTGTGAGGTCTGCGTTGTAAACTGTCCTACAAATGTTATACGTCTTACACGGGAAGTTAATGGTAAAGGATATCACTATGCATATATGGAAATTCCGGAAGCTTGCATAGGATGTTCCAACTGCGCAGTTGTTTGTCCGGATGGGGTTATTACTGTTTATCAGGTAAAAGCATAATTCAGAAAAAGAAATGAAAGAATTACGATTAATGAAGGGTAACGAGGCAATTGCGGAAGCGGCCATCAGAGCTGGTGCAGATGCATATTTCGGATATCCTATTACCCCACAGTCAGAAGTTCTTGAATACCTCATGGCTCAACGTCCTGAAACGACTACAGGTATGATAGTGTTGCAAGCTGAAAGTGAGGTTGCCGCGATCAATATGGTTTATGGAGCAGCAGCAACAGGCAAGCGGGTACTTACATCCTCTTCAAGCCCTGGAATGTCGCTCAAACAAGAGGGAATTTCTTATATAGCGGGAGCTGAGCTTCCATGCTTGATTGTTAACGTGGTTCGCGGCGGTCCCGGACTTGGCACTATTCAACCTTCACAAGCCGATTATTTCCAGTCAACCAAAGGTGGAGGTCATGGCGATTACCGGTTATTGGTTCTAGCACCTGCATCAGTTCAGGAAATGTCGGATTTCGTTAAACTGGGATTTGAACTTGCTTTCAAATACAGAAACCCTGTGCTGATTCTGAGTGACGGCGTAATAGGGCAAATGATGGAAAAAGTAGAGCTTTTCGAACAGCAGGAGAGAGTCAGTACTTACGATCCTACCTGGACGCTCACTGGCAAGCCTAAGGAAAGAGAACGGAATATCGCAACATCACTTGAACTCGACCCATATCGTCAGGAAAAACATAATATCAAGCTTCAGGCAAAATATACTGCCATGGAAGAAAATGAAGTGCGGTATGAAGAATTTAATTGCGATGATGCAGAATATCTGATTGTTGCATACGGTTCAAGTGCAAGGATTAGTCAGAAGGCAGTTCAGCTTGCCCGCGCAAAGGGAATAAAAGCTGGTCTTTTCAGACCCATAACTTTGTTCCCGTTTCCAAAAAATGAAATCAATAAATTTGGTTCGCAGGTGAAAGGGATTCTTTCTGTTGAAATGAGCGCCGGGCAAATGATTGAAGATATTCAACTTGCCGTTGCCGGAAAGGTGAACGTAAAGCATTTTGGTCGTTATGGTGGAGTTGTAACTGCTCCGGATGAAGTACTTGAAACTCTCGAAAAACACATATCAGGAGGTTGGAAATGAATTTAAATGATATAATTAAACCGGAAAATCTGGTTTATAGCAAAACTCCCTTGCTTACCGATAATGTGATGTCGTACTGCCCCGGATGCAGTCATGGAACAGCTCACAGGATTATTATGGAGGTCATCGAAGAAATGGGAATTCAGTCTGAAACCATTGGTGTGGCTCCGGTTGGCTGTTCAGTTTTGGCATACGAGTTTATGGATATTGATATGGCTCAGGCTGCTCATGGTAGAGCTCCGGCAGTTGCAACAGGCATTAAACGTTGCTGGCCCGAAAAGTATGTTTTTACTTATCAGGGAGATGGAGACCTTGCCGCAATTGGAACTGCTGAAACTATTCATGCCTGCAACCGTGGTGAAAACATTATGATTGTTTTTATCAATAACGGGATTTATGGTATGACAGGTGGACAAATGGCTCCAACCACTCTCCTTGGAATGAAATCATCTACTTCTCCATTTGGCAGGGATGTTGCATCAATGGGAAATCCAATTAAAATGACAGATCTGGTAGCACAGCTTCCGGGCACTTATTTTGTTACCCGCCAATCGGTTCACAAACCTGTAAATGTAAGGCGTACGAAAAAAGCCATTCGTATGGCACTTGAAAACCAGAAATTAAACAAAGGAGTTTCTTTCGTTGAAATCGTTTCCAGTTGTAACTCTGGATGGAAAATGACTCCGGTTGAAGCAAATATTTGGATGGAAGAAAACATGATACCTTTCTACCCGCTTGGAGATTTAAAAGTCGATGGTGAACTGGTTAAGAAATAACCTGAAAATTTAACAGAAATGACAGAAGAAATTATCATTGCCGGTTTTGGTGGACAAGGTGTACTTTCGATGGGTAAGATACTGGCATACAGTGGCATAATGCAGGATATGGAAGTTAGTTGGATGCCTTCTTATGGGCCGGAAATGCGAGGAGGGACTGCAAACGTAACCGTAATTATAAGCGATCAGAGGGTTAGTTCACCAATTCTTAATCAGTTTGATTCAGCCATCATTCTGAATCAGCAATCGATGGATAAGTTCGAATCGAAAGTGAAACCAGGAGGTATTTTGCTTTATGATGGAAACGGCATTACCCGGCATCCTGAGCGTAAAGACATAAAAATATACAGAGTAGACGCAGCTGAAGAAGCAGCCAAGATGTCGTCAACCAAAACATTCAACATGATTGTTCTCGGTGGTTTTCTTAAGATAAAGCCAGTTGTGAAATTGGAGAATGTCATTAAGGGGATAAAAAAATCACTTCCTGAGCGCCATCACCATCTTATTAAAATCAATGAGGATGGGATAAAGAGGGGAATGGAAATAGTTTATGAAGTAAAACTTTAGCAAATATTTCTACTTCTTTTCTTTATAAAAATTCATCCTGTCAACGTAATCAAAAACCTTTTCCGGAAGGAAATATTTTATACTTTTCCCGTCCTTTATCGCTTGCCTGATGAAACTTGAAGAAATTTCTATTCTGGGAGCACTAATCAAGCTAAGGTTTTCAGAAATCGGAAGTTTTTCAACTGAATCCAAATACCTTGGATAAACGAAACGATGGTATTTCTGAATAATTAAATCTGCGTTTTTCCATTTATGAAAACTTGACAGATTATCAGCTCCCATGATAAGAGAAAACTTATGTTCAGGATATTTTTCGTTCAGATAGCTTAAAGTATCGATGGTATAAGATGGCTGAGGCATTCTGAATTCGATGTCAGTTACCTTGAAACGGTTATCGTCATGAACGGCAAGGTGCACCATTTCAAGTCGGTGATGATCGGCGAGTAAAGTTTCTTTGGATTTCAGGGGATTGTGCGGACTAACAACAAACCAGATTTTATCCATTGCTGTAAATTCAACCATATATTCAGCCAGAGCAAGGTGTCCGATATGAATGGGATTAAATGACCCGAAAAACAATCCTATATTCATAATTTTATTTGAGAAAATTAGTAACGATTTCCTTTGCCTGCAAAAAAGTATCTTCCAATTTATTATTTATCAGAACTACATCAAATTTGTCGGCATATCCGGTTTCTTCCATAGCTTTATTGAGTCGTTTTTGCAATGAAGTTTCATCTTCTGTCGACCTGTTTCTAAGGCGTTCCTCAAGAATACTAAATGAAGGCGACATTACAAATATTGATAGTGCATCTGCACCATATAGCTTTTTGATATTTAGTCCACCTACAACATCAACATCAAATACAACATGAGAACCTTTATTTCGGATTCTTTCGATCTCTTGTTTCAAGGTTCCGTAATATTGTCCAGAATAAACTTCTTCCCATTCAATAAATTCTTGATTTTCAACTTTATGAACAAACTCTTCCGGACTAAGGAAGTAATAATCTTGTCCATTAATTTCGTTATTTCGAATTTTCCGACTGGTTGCGGAAATAGAAAACTCCAGCCCAAGATCAAGCCCGAGTATATACTTTACAATTGTTGTTTTCCCTGCACCAGAGGGAGCCGAAAATACGACCAGTTTCCCTTTCATGTGTATTCTTAAATAATTCTCTGAATTTTTTTTAATTTTCCTGAAGCTTAGAGAATATTCAGGATCTGTTCTTTAATTTTTTCCAGATCATCTTTCATACCAACCACAATTTTCTGCATTTCCGAATTGCTTGATTTGGAGCCAAGAGTGTTAATTTCTCTTCCCATTTCCTGAAGAATAAAACCTAATTTCTTGCCTGCGTTTTCTTCATTTTTAATGGTTTCATGGAAATATTGACAATGGTTGGCGAGTCTTACTTTTTCTTCAGATACATCCATTTTCTCCAGGTAATATATGAGTTCCTGTTCAAAGCGGTTCTTATCATAATCGACCTTAATGTTCAGTTCCTGAAGTTGCGAAATAAGCTTATCCCTTATTTTATCAATTCTCGCATCTTCAAAAGCACCAACTTTCCCAAGCCCTTCAGTAATTCTGTCAACGTTCAACAAAATATCCTTTTCAAGAGCTTTCCCTTCCTGAATTCTAAAATTTTCAACCTGATCAATTGCAAGCTGAATTACATTTCTGATTTTATCCCACTCGCTTTCATCGATTTCATTTTTCTCTTGCTTAATGGTGTCGGGCATTCTCATTACAATTGACAAAAGACCTTCTTCAGATTTCAAGCCGAGTTCAGTGTTAATTTCCTTTAACTGATTATAATATGATTTTACCAGATCTTTGTTAATAGTAGTAGGTGTAAGGCCTGTATTCAATTCATAATATATAGTTACCTCAATTTTACCTCTTTGCAGTTTCTCATTTATTAGCTGACGAAGTTCAAGTTCTTTACTGCGATATGCGTTTGGAAGTTTTACATAGGTGTCGTTATTCTTCGAGTTAAGACTTCTAATCTCCACACTAACTTTTTTATCTGGAAGAACAATTTCGGTTTTTCCATACCCGGTCATGGATTTAATCATGTTGCAATTTTGAATTAATTGATTTGTTTACAAAGGTAATACTTCCGTATGATAATGAAGAAACATAAAAGCTTAATTGCACTGTGCTTATGATTGCAAATAGCCATGAAAATAATTTAATAAATATTCGATGTTACACGAAAAAGCTGTTATTCCTCAGGAATTGGCTGAATGATAACCTTTCGTTTCCAGCGACCTGTGCGGTAATATAAATAAGAAAGTATCATTCCAGCCGTCCAGCCGATGGGCACTGCCCACCAAATTCCTTTTTCTCCAATCCGCGCTGAAAGGAAATAGGCAAGAGGAATTCTAATCAGCCAGAGAGCAAAAAGTGTGATGAACATTGGAATTACGGTGTCACCTGCACCGCGCATCATACCGCTGAAAGTAAACATAGTAGCAAAAACAAGATAAAAGGAAGTCACAATGGTTAGATATTCCCCACCAATCCGAATTACTTCTGTCTCATTTTGGTTGGTAAATATGGTCATGATATGGGAGCGGAAAATAATCAGAACTGCTGAAATTACTAAGGAAGCAGCCCACGACATTAGCATGGTAGCTATTAATCCTTTCTTTACCCTATCAATTTTCCCGGCGCCCATATTTTGTCCTACAAAGCTGGAAAGTGCCTGTGCAAAAACCATTGCAGGAACAACTGCAATCGAATCAATTCTCCCGGCTGCTGAAAAAGCAGCAACAACATCAGTTCCAAAAGTATTTACAATGCTGAAAAGGGCCATCATTCCAAGCGCTACAAATGTTTGTTGCAGACCGGTTGGTAGTCCAATTCTAAAACATGCACGGAAAATTTCCCAGTCGAAAGACCATTGTCTGAAATTAAAATTTATAATCTCATGGGTTCGGTGGAGATAAATCATTGAGGTAATACAGGCACCTCCTTGTGCTATTATTGTTGCATAGGCAGCACCCGCAACTCCCCATTTAAAAACAAGTACAAAAAGAAAGACAAGAATAATGTTAACTACAGTTGAAACAATTAGAAAGTAAAGTGGTGTTTTGGAATCACCCATCCCCCGAAGAATTGCCGCCGTTCCGTTATACCCAAAGAATAAAACAATTCCGGAAATGTATATCCGAATATAAGTTTTTGCCATTGGTAAAAGTTCAACAGGTAGTTTTGTAAGGCGAAAAATAGGATCTACAAAAAGCAGTCCCAGAACCGTCAAAACTATTGAAGAAGCAAACATGAAAATATAAATAGTTTCGGTGGCTTTTTTGACTTTTACCATATCTTTTGCCCCGAAATATTGGGAAATTACGACCATTCCTCCTGAGGCAATACCAATCATCAGAGCGATCATCGTAAAAATCATGGGAAAGGATGCTCCAACGGCAGCTAGTGCCTCTTTACCAAGAAATTTACCAACAATAGCGCTGTCAACAATACTGTAAAACTGTTGAAAAAGCTGCCCAAGCAACATAGGCATTGCAAATAAAAAAATAATTTTCCCTTCCCTGCCTACTGTAAGATCCTTCATGATTCTTTTAAAAAGAAATGCAAAAGTGAGGAATTTAATCCTTCAATCAAAACGATAAAGGTTAATAAGAGTTAGAGAAATGAATTGTTTGAAAAAAAATCCCGTTGATAAGTAAACAATCCTAAACTCGATTTTTTTTTATAAATTGCTTGCATTAACTAAAGATTGTTCCGTCAGACAAAAAATTATTGGGCTTAAAAAAATCCGCTTAAACAAAGATCTAATATGAAAAATATTGAAACTCCTCGACATTTTGAAACAATTAGAAGTACTGGCTTTCCAAAGTCTTTATGCCTGATTTTGTTTTTCATGATTACTTATTTTCCTGTCTTTTCCCAAACCAATCTGATTGTAAATGGTGGTTTTGAGGATGGGACTACAGGCTGGACATCCTGGTCATCTACCCTAGCAGCCACTTCAGATGCTCATACCGGACTTTCCGCAGCATATATCAGCGGTAGAAATAATCCCTGGGATGCATTGGCAAAAGATGTTACTCCGGTAGTTAAACTTGGAGAAGAATATACACTGAGTTTCTGGGCCAAAATTCCTACTCAGACAAGTAATTTTAGAGCAACTCTAGGACTTACCATTGATGGGACAAAAATATACAAAAGTTACTGTTGGACAAGCACACCAGTGATAGGTTCATACGCAAAGTATACTGAAGCTTTCACAATTACTGAAGTTGGCACACTTACGCAAGCTAACCTCTATTTTGAAACCGATGCTTTTGAAGGCAAATATTCAGATTACACAATTGATGACGTGTCGCTTGTATCCACCACACCTGATCCCGGAACTGGCACAAATTCACTAATTGGACTAAGAAATATTAAGAGTGCAATGACCATAGGTGGTTGTGTAACAGAAGGAGGTTTAAATTACTTTACCAGTACAAAATTAAAAGCAATTGTCCTTCGTGATTGCAACAGCGTAACTGTTCAGTGTTATCCTGCATGGGGAAGATGGGATGAAACCTTGCCAAATGTTTATCATCTCGATGCGTTTAATAAAAGAGTGAAAGACCTGAAGACTCAAAACTTGAAGGTAACGGCACACATGCTTGCCGGCTGGGATCAGTATTTCCCTACCTGGTATAAAACTGCAGATTTCGACTCAGTTGCCGTTGATGGAATGTTGAAATCCTGGATAGAATCTATAATTACATATGAGGGCGATGATACATTAGTTGACGTTTGGAATGTTGTTAATGAGACACAAAACTGGGATGGAAAGGGTGGATATTGGCCAATTTACGCATCAAATAACAATGATGCCTGTGAATTGCAGAGAATAGGATTCGAGCCAGATTCATCAGGATTACCAGCCGGGATGATTGTTAATGCGGCTCATCCGGTTTATATAAGAAGAGCTTTTGAATATGCACGTGCCGTTACCAACAAAAAACTTGAATTGAGGGATGCAACAATGGAATTCCCTACGGATCAGAAATATAAATCGTTTTATCAGCTTGTTGTGCACCTGCAAAAAATGGGAACACCACTTGATGTTATCGGGTTTCAGACTCACCTTGATCTTGAAAAAGTATATGACTGGGATGGTTATACTGCTAACATTAAACGCTACCGAGCTTTGGGCCTTGAAGTAATAATCCCTGAAGTTGATTTTGGCGACACTAAAAAACTTTGGACCGAAGAAAAGGCAGAGTTGCAGAAAATAGCTTTTTATCAGCTTGTAACTGCTGCAATTAAAGGCGGGGCAAGTGATTTCCAGACATGGGGATTTAATGATGGAAATAATTCAGGTTGGAGACCTGGTGAAAGCGCATTCCAATATACATACAGCTTTGAACCTAAACCTGCCTATTTCGGAATACAGGAAGCCCTTGTTGATATGAGCCATATTTTATATTGGGAAATGGAAACCAGTAAAAATGATACAATGCCTGATGTAATGACATATAATAACATCGGAAAGTTAAATAATTTCGGATCTCCGGTATTTACTAACGGATTCAAATCCAAAGCATTACAATTTGATGGGATTGATGATTATATCGCTACAGAATCCTTATCTGATAGCATCAAGGGAGATTTCACGCTTTCCTTTATGGTTAAAACAAACTCTGCAAAACAATCTGTAATAGCTGATATTGCTCATGAAAGTGAAAGTGGATTGAAGCTTTCAATTAATACAGAAGGTAAAGTATATCTGAATGCCCTTGAAGCGGGATTGGGTGCTGATTTAGTTAGTAAATCTCCGGTAAATGACGGTCGGTGGCATTTTGTAGCGTTACGCAGAGACAGTACATCATACCAATTGTATATTGATACTATTACACCGGATCAAATAGGGGACGGCAGTGTTCAAAGTTTTGAGAAACTTGTTATCGGAGCGAAGAATGACGGAACAGCCTCATTTGAAGGGATTCTGGATGAAGTGCGGTTATTCGATACAAAGATTGAACTCGCCAGCTATTTACGAAATCTGTCACCAACTACACCGATGACTTTAACTCTCGGGAAAAACAAAATGATCATGAAGCTGAATTGGCTTGATTTGAGTAATAACGAAGAAGGGTTTATTATCGAAAGAAAAACTAAAACAAGTGCATGGGAAGAGCACGATTTTGTACTTGCCAATATTAAAGCATTTACCGATACGGTTCCTGATTACAATACTGAATATACCTACAGAGTAAGAGCATTCAACAGGTTTGGAAAATCTGGTTATACGAATACAAAAACCATTGTTTCAGCGCTTGATCCTCATACCTCTGTTTTTGAAAATGAAACAAACGATTCTGGTATTGGTCTGATTTATCCAAACCCGGTAAAGGATTCATTTGCGTTTACCTCTACCTCTGTTTCTCATTTTAAATTATTCAATCTACAAGGAAAACTTTTACTTGAAAAAGATAAAATTTCAAGTGCAGAACCAATTGATATTAAGAATTTTACAGCGGGGATGTATATTCTTGGGATATATGAAAACAAGGACTTTAATCTGGTTAAACTAATTAAAGAATAATGAGCTAAAATGACTCATAGTATTTTTTCATAATAAACCAGACTTTCTTTAATAGTAAAAAGGCAAAGGGAAAGGGTCAGGATAATTTTTTTAAATTGCAAGTCGCTTAAAATCAGTCGGTTCATTAGGTTATGAAGTCAGAAAATACTTTTAATTATTCTAAATAAAATATAGGTTTTCCACTTAATGATTATTTGAAATCACTAGTGTCCCATTAAAATCGGGACGTTATTAAAAATTAAACAAATTTGGCTCATTAAGCCTAAAACGTTCTTTGTCATTTTGAAATTTAGTTCTATCGAATAGGTCTCGAAGATGAGTTTTATCTGTTAATGATATA
>JBBQAQ010000065.1:0-12712 GCA_038316435.1 Bacteroidales bacterium
GGTTCATGTAAGTGCGATTAAATAAGTAAAATATCAAAAAACACATCAATTATGAACAGATTTTTTAAAAACACCATACAAATGTTAGCAGGATTTTTAGCAATATTAATGGGACTAATACTAATTATAACAAGTATTTTAATCTTTCTTAGTCCGGGGAAAATGGAACCGTTTAAGGATAAAGACGGGAAACCATTAAAAGGAAGCATTTCCGAAAAAACTTTTATTACAATAGGTGGTATACGACAAGGGATGTTTGTTAAGAGTAAAAACCAGAAAAATCCGGTTCTGCTTTACCTTCACGGAGGTATCCCCGATTACTTCCTAACCAAAAAGTATCCTACTGGGCTTGAAGACTATTTCACCGTAGTGTGGTGGGAACAGCGTGGTTCAGGACTATCTTACAACGCCAGCATACCCGCTGAGACCATGAATTTGGATCAAATGATATCCGACACAAAAGAGCTAACAAATTACCTATGTACGCGTTTTGGGCAGGAAAAGATTTATCTCATGGGACGTTCGGGAGGAAGCTACATTGGCATCCAAGCGGCAGCAAGAGCACCGGAACTGTTCCATGCTTACATCGGGGTTGGCCAGATGTCGGACCACTTAAAATCAGAAAAAATGGCTTATGAATATATGCTGAAAAAATACAGGGATGCAGGGAACAGGAAAATGGTACGAAAACTGGAGGCCTCACCGGTTACAGATGTTATTCCTTATGGCTACCTCAAACTGCGTGATGAGGCAATGCACAGTCTTGGAATTGGCACAACACGTGACATGAATTCAATTATAACCGGTGTGTTTATACCGTCATTGACCTGCAGGGAATACAGCTTAAAGGAAAAATTCAATTTATGTCGAGGCAAAGCCCAAGCGGGAGTCCACCCACTCTGGGATACAATTATTGCCACGGATCTGATCCAACAGGTGAATGAAGTAAATATCCCGGTCTATTTCTTTCACGGCAAATACGACTATACGGTATCTTACACCCTGGCAAAGAAGTATTTTGAGGCGCTTCATTCACCGGTAAAAGGGTTTTATACGTTTGAGAATTCGGCACATAGTCCGATTTTTGAAGAACCTGAACGGGTAAAACAGATTATAGAAAAGGACATTCTATATAACAGAGCCAATTTCGCTGACAGATAATGACCTGTATTTAGTTTTTTTGTACGCCATGCCGCAAACACACTGAAGTTAAGATAATACCAGAGGTCCGTCACCAAATCCGTCACCCATTTAAAACAAAATCCCGTAAGACGTTGATCTTACGGGTTCTGCGCTTTTTTGAAGTGGTGCCACCAGGAATCGAACCGGGGACACATGGATTTTCAGTCCATTGCTCTACCGACTGAGCTATGGCACCTCTTTTCGGTGGTGCAAATATATATCTCAATTCTGATTAAGCCAAACTTTGACCGAAAAAAAATCTTTTTGGAATGATTTTACCGATGTGGTACATTTGCATCCTGAATTAAAAATAAAAAATGGATCTTCTTCTTCACACTCTCGACAACGGCATCAGACTGGTTCACAACCGGATCCCCGGAATAGTAGCCCATTGCGGACTGATTATAAACACCGGATCACGTCACGAAAAAGAATCAGAACATGGGATTGTTCATTTCATAGAACATATGTTTTTCAAAGGCACAAAAAAGAGAAAAGCTTATCATATACTTAGCCGGCTTGAGGATGTAGGTGGTGAACTTAATGCATATACCACTAAGGAAGAGACTGCTATACATGCTTCTTTCCTCAGGGAGGATTATGAAAGAGCTGTTGACCTTATCAGTGATATTGCATTCGGATCCGTTTTTTCAGAAAAGGAGATTGAAAAAGAAAAGGACGTCATTATCGAAGAGATCAACTCATACCTCGATAATCCGGCAGAACTGATATTTGATGATTTTGAAGAGATGATCTTTGCCAACCTTCCCATCGGCCGGAATATCCTTGGCTCAAGAGAGTCGGTAAAGTCCATTTCATCAAAGAAGATGCTTGATTTTATTTCCGGGAACTTTGACACACATCAAATGGTGTTCTGTTCAGTCGGCAATATCCCGGACGATAAAATTCTTGAACTTTTCAAAAAATACTTTTCGGAAATCCCGGAAAACACAGGAAAGAAGATTTCAGATCAACTTTGGGTTTATAAACCAACTTTCATTACAAAAAAGATGGATACCTTTCAGAATCATTGCATTCTGGGAAATGTTGCTTACGATTTTAAGGATGAGCGGCGTATGGGTATGTTCCTGTTGAACAATATCCTGGGAGGAATGGGGATGAACTCAAGGCTGAACCTTTCACTCAGGGAAAAAAACGGGCTTGCTTACAACGTTGAATCGAATTATAATCCGTATTGCAATACCGGCGCCTTCTCAATATATTTCGGTACCGATAGTCAGAATCTTGAAAAGAGTATTTCTGTGACCATGACTGAACTCAACAAATTACGAACTTCTCCTGTAGGTTCTGTACAGCTGAGCAAGGCAAAAAAACAGATAAAAGGCTATCTTGCAAGAGGTTATGAAAACCATGAGAGTCTTATGCTGAGCCTGGGCAAGAGTATGCTTGTATTTAACCGCATTGACACTATTGAAGAAATTTACAATAAAATCGATAGTGTAACTGCTGTACAATTACTTAATATTTCGAATGAGATATTTGAACCAACACAACTTTCAACGCTTATATATAAGTAGGAAGAGGATAGTTGGGGCAGATGAAGCACCAAATGAAAAGTGTAGTAGGAAATATGAGACCCCCGGGAAAGATGCGGTCGGAATATGAGACCCCTCTTCTGCTTCGCAGCACCTCCCCTGAGAGGGTCGGAAAATTAGGTTTGATTATTATTTTAAGCAGGTAAAAGCATGAATAAGAAACTGGAGCAATACATTGAGGATCATATCACTGCAGAAGATCCTGTTCTTGAAGATCTCTACCGGCAGACTCATATAAAGTTTATTAATCCCAATATGGTTTCGGGACATTTACAGGGAAAACTGCTTGAGCTTATCTCGAAAATGATTCGGCCCAAAAACATTCTTGAGATTGGGACTTTCACCGGTTATTCGGCAATATGCCTTGCAAAAGGATTAAAGAAAGGAGGCAGGCTCATCACACTTGAGTCAAATGATGAACTGAAAGCATTTTCAGATTCATACTTTAAGCGTGCCGGTATTGATTCAAAAATTACACAGATAACCGGAAATGCCCTTGAAATAATTCCCGGACTTGATAACAAGTTTGATCTTGTATTTCTTGATGGCGACAAGCGGGAGTATATTGATTATTACAGACTTATAATCGACAAAGTGACTCCTGGTGGTTTTATCCTTGCTGATAATGTACTATGGGGCGGTCAGGTACTTGATAAGGAAACAACTGATCTCCAGGCGAGAGGAATAATTGACTTCAATGAAATGATAAGGAATGAAAAGAATATTGAAGAAGTAATAATTCCTGTCAGGGATGGACTGATGCTGATCAGAAAATTATCTTAGCTTACCATCAGGAGTTGTATCTTTAATATGGTACAGTTTTTGAATATAAAAGAAAAATCACAGATATGAAAAACCTAATTTTGTCTTCCCTTTTCCTTCTTGGAACAATTTCAATAAATGGCCAAGCAGGCCGTAGTAATGTTCTTCAGAATCTTGAACAAAATCAGTCTGTTCAGGAAAATGCGGTAACAGCCACCTTAAAATCATCAAGCAGATTATTCGGAGCAAAGGATGATCTCACCACGGTAATACTTATAATACCATCAGGCTCTACTGTTGAAGTTATTGATTCTGACAGTACTTACCTTCATGTTCTTTTTGAAGAAAGCGAAGGCTATATATTTAAACGACATGCTGTTATTAAGCAGGCACCGCAACAACCCTCAAGAAACCAGACGGTCAGACCAGAACAAAGAACACAGCCCGTTCAGCAGAATGAGCAGCCTCAGCAACGACAGGAAGGCAGCAGGTTTTCACTTCTTGAAAACAAATATGGCTCCAGCATTGCAGCACGATTGATGACGGGCAAAATCTGGAAGGGAATGAGCAGTGAGATGGTCAGGGACAGCTGGGGTAATCCTATTAAAATCAACAGGGTAATAAGCAATAACCGTATAAAAGAAGAGTGGATATATAATAACTCATGGCTCTATATTGAAAATGATATGCTTGTTGAGTGGGGAGCAAGGAGACGTTAGTACAAAATCATTTCGTCTATTTTCACTTACACTGTTTGCAGATAAAAAAAATTTCTTATTTTTGCCGCGTGATTTTGCGGGAGTAGCTCAGTTGGTAGAGCACGACCTTGCCAAGGTCGGGGTCGCGGGTTCGAGTCCCGTCTCCCGCTCAAAAGAAACAAGAGGTTGCATTAGCAGCCTTTTTTTATTTTAACTCTGTGAGACTATGTATTTTGTTGCCCCTAAATCCCTGAAGTGACCCTGAAGGGAACTTGAAGACTGCCTTCTGCCTACTGCCTATTGCCTATTGCCTACTATTTACTTTTGCCTTTCCACAGCTCTTTTAATATTTTTGTTATATTCGTTGTCCTAATCTAATTACGAAAAATCAAAACTATGAAACGAGTTCTCCAATTATTCATCTTCCTGATTCCCGTTCTTCTCTTTTCCTGTAAAACAAAGCAGAAAGAAGCCGCCCTCTCAATTCCATTTGAGAAGTACACTCTTTCAAACGGTCTGACAGTTGTCCTCAATGAAGACAAGTCTGACCCTATAGCTGCCCTGGCAGTATATTACCATGTCGGATCAAGTCGTGAGGTTCCCGGCAAAACCGGATTTGCCCATCTCTTTGAACACATGATGTTTCAGAAATCGGAGAACGTTGGTGAAGACCAGTTATTTAGAAACATCCAGGGTGCAGGTGGTACCTTAAATGGCAGCACAAGCCAGGACAGAACCAATTATTATGAAGTGGTTCCGAAAAACGCCCTTGAAATGGCAATGTGGATGGAAGCTGACAGAATGGGCTACCTTACAAACACGGTGACAAGAGCAGCTCTCACTAACCAGCAGAATGTCGTTCAGAATGAGAAACGCGAGAGTGTTGATAATGCAGCATATGGGTTTAATTCAGGGCTGATCTATAAAAACCTTTATCCTGTTGGTCACCCATACAGCTGGACTGTGATAGGTGAAATGGAAGATCTGGCTAATGCAACTGTGGAAGATGTACGAGCATTTCATAAAAAGTTTTACTCTCCTAATAATGCTACTTTGACAATATCCGGTGATATTAATAAGGATGAAGTTAAAGCATGGGTTGAAAAATATTTTGGCGAGATCCCGGCAGGTGAGCCGGTGGAAAAAAGGACTGCCATGCCTGTTTCACTGGCATCAACGATTAAACTTTACCATGAGGATAATTTTGCCAAAGCGCCACAGCTTACAATGGTATTTCCTGCTGTGGAAAGGTTCTCAAAAGATTCATATGCGTTGAATTTTCTTGGCGAACTGCTTTCAAATACTAAAAAAGCACCTCTTTATGTAGTGCTGGTAAAAGATAAAAAACTTACATCGCGCGTTTCAACAAGAAACGGCTCGCAGGAGCTGGCAGGAAGCTTTATGATTTCTGTTGCTGCAAATCCCGGGGTTAATCTTACCGAGGTTGAAAAAGCAATCTTTGAAGGTTTTGCAAAATTCGAACAGGATGGAATAACAGAAGATGACCTTACCAGAATAAAGGCTTCTTATGAGACCCGGTTCTATAACTCTTTTGCAAGTGTACAGGGCAAAGCATTTCAATTTGCCGACTATACCATGAATACCGGGGATCCTGAATATTACAAAAAAGATCTTGCTGCTATTCAGTCTGTTACAATGGAAGATATTAAGAATGTTTATGAGAAATACATAAAGGGAAAGAATTTTATCCAGACGAGTTTTGTTCCGAAGGGTGAAGTCGCCCTTATTGCAGAAGGCTCTGTTAATGCAGGCATTGTCGAAGAAGACGTTTCCAAAGCTGCCGAGGTTAAAGCTGTTGCAGTTTCCGGAGTTGAAGAAAATATAGCCAAGACCCCTTCAAAATTCGACAGATCGGTGATGCCGGCCTTTGGTCCTGATCCGTCAGTTACTGTACCACAGGTATGGACAGCAACACTTGGTAACGGAATTAAAGTTTATGGAATAAATCAATCTGAGCTTCCGCTTGTTCAGTATTCTATTATTATAGATGGCGGGCATTCTGCCGAAGATATTTCAAAAGCAGGACTTGCAAACCTCGTTGCTTCGCTTATGAATGAGGGAACAAGAAACAAAACTCCTGAAGAACTGGAAGATGCGATTGGTCTGCTGGGAGCTTCAATAAGAATAACAGCCGGGGATGAAGAAATCTCAATAGATGTCAGCACCATGGCCAAAAATTTTGAACCCACAATTGCCCTTGTTGAGGAGATGCTCCTTGAGCCAAGATGGGATGAGGAACAATTTGCACTTGCCAAAAGCAGAGTGATCAACTCATTGAAGCGTAACCAGGCAAGTCCTGATTATCTGGCGTCAACAACACTCAATAAGCTTATTTTTGGTGAAAACAATATTCTTGCTATTGAAACATCGGGAACCGAAGCTACAGTTTCATCAATCACAATTGATGATTTGAAAAGCTTCTATAATGCCACCTTCTCTCCTTCTGTTTCAAGGCTTCTTGTTGCAGGAGATCTTGATCAGCAGAGAGTTGAAACAGCTTTTGAAGGATTGAATCAGAAATGGCTTTCAAAAGATGTTACACTTCCTGAATTGAAAATAGCTGAAGCCCCTGAAAAATCTGCAGTTTACTTTGTAGATGTACCCGGAGCCAAACAGTCGGTTATTGCTATCGGAGCTCCTTCCATTCCACGTACTGATCCTGATTATTATCCTGCTTATGTTGCCAATTTCAAACTGGGAGGATCGTTTAATGGAATTTTCAATCTTATACTCAGAGAAGAGAAAGGGTTTACTTACGGAGCAAGATCAAGCATGACCGGTTATAAGAATTATGGGGATTTTTCAGCTTCCTCGAGAGTACGTACAAATTCAACTCTTGAATCAGTAACAATTTTTAAAACTGAGATGGAAAAATACCGGGCCAACATGCCTGAGGAGTATATCAGCTTTACCAAAGATGCACTTATAAAAGGTAATGCCTTAAGGTTTGAGACCCTTGGAAGTCTGTTGGGAATGTTGAATACAATGACTGCATACAATCTGCCTGCAGATTATATCAAACTGGAGGAGGAATATGTA
This sequence comes from Bacteroidales bacterium, assembly GCA_038316435.1. Taxonomy (GTDB): domain Bacteria; phylum Bacteroidota; class Bacteroidia; order Bacteroidales; genus JACJXF01. Next base: position 7,259 of record JBBQAQ010000065.1, read on the forward strand.
AAAGCACTTACCCCGGAGAAACAGCTGGAAGTTGCAAAGATTTACATTGATCCCTCAAGAATGTATTATGTTGTTGTCGGTGATGCTAAGACACAGTTGAAAGAGCTTGAGAAACTTGGATTAGGAAAACCTGTTCTTATAAAATAAAATATCATAAAATAATCTCTGTGGCCTCTGTCTTTTTTCTGCTTAACACAGTGTAAAATAATATAGTTACACCGGGGATAGTGAAAAAACACAGAGAGTCACAGGGATTTTTATTTACTACAGGTCGTTACCGGTTTTTAATTGAGGATTATTTGTTTTAAATTTGCCTCACAATTCGCCCAGATTATAAGGGCAAGCTTAAAGTTCTTTATTGAATATATTAAGAATTTAGTCTACTAAAAATTTAATGCCCGGATGGTGGAATGGTAGACACGCAGGACTTAAAATCCTGTGACCATTACGGTTGTGCGGGTTCAAGTCCCGCTCCGGGTACTTAAAAAAGAGCGAGAGTGAGAGCGAGTGCGAGAGCAATCGCGAGCACTCTCGTCTCTTTTTCCTCAATACTCACTCACACTAGGAGGTTTTTTTGATCTCATCCCTCCTATTATAACAACTAGCTTATTACCTTATGCGTTTTAATATATTCCGGATCAATTATCACTCCCAAACCAGAACCTGTTGGCACTTTAATAATCCCGTTAACTGAAGAAAATGCTTCTGTTTCACTTTCGATCGGGATAATTGTCCCATTGGCATCGCGTGTTTCGAACATTTTAAATTCATGGAATTTGTCAGCATTTGGAGTTGCTGAAACCATTTGCAACATATACAAATAGCCCAATCCGCCTTCCGACATGTGTGGTGTAATCGTTTTTCCGACGGCAGCAGCCATACGTGCTACCTGCATACTGCGAATCATCCCTCCAAAATAAAACAAATCGGGCTGGAAAATATCAAAAGCATTGTTTGCAATTAGCCAACGGAAAGCATGTAATCCAAATTCCTCCTCGCCTCCGGCCATTTTTATTTTCAAACCTTCTTTTACCTGTTTTTGTTCTTCGTACCAATCCCATGGCACCGGTTCTTCCCAGAAATAATAATTGTATTCTTCCAGCATTTTTCCCAGCCTGATGGCTTCTTTTACTGAATATGTGCCGTTTCCATCAATCATCAATACCATTTTGTCGCCAAACATTTCGCGAGCCATACGAATCAGTTTTTCAGTTTGTCCGGGACGGTTATCCATGTCGGAACCCGAATTATCGCCAACTCCGGCACGTATTTTAATGGCTTGAGCTTTTGTTTCCTGATAATCTTGCATCACCAATTGCAGCGATTCTTCAGGAATTTGTTTCCGTAACTCGTTAATTCTTGTACCTAAATATATAGAAACTTCAGGATGATAAATATCGCCAAGAAGTTGCCCAATCTGTTTATTAGCAATATTCCCGAGCATATCCAAAATAGCAAATTCAACTGTTGCAATTTGAACGCACAAAGGTATACCTTGCTTTTTTATATTATTCTCGACTGCTTTAAAAATAAGTGCATCAAGATTTCGAGCATCCTGCCCCATAAAAATCGGTTTCAACAATTGCGAAAACATAGGGTAGCTTAAATTCGAAATAAACGGATGACCAATTGAAATTCCCTCTGCCCCGTCTTTTGATCGAACACGACAAATAAAATTATTCCTATCCTGAAGCAATTCAAGCTTTTCAATAATAACAGGTTGCGAAAACAATTCTTTTTTCAATACAGGTTTTCGCATAGCTTCATCCAATGCCGTATAATCGGGGTATTTAGTTGTATCCTTTTTTGAGGAAAAAGCTGATAAAGGAAAGAGAGAGGCTGTTGCCCCGGCAAGAGCGGCAATATTTATAAAGTTTCGGCGGTTAGTTCTCATAGTAGTTATTAGTTATTAAATAGTTAGTATTTCAATCCTCTTTATCACAAATCAATATTGAATAAGCACCACATCGTATGTATCCAACTCAGGAACTGTAATTTCAATTTTACCATTACCGAGCTTTTTATAGGGAATAATCTTATGATCTCTCATACTGGTTACTGATTTTACTTTTTTATCAGGTGTAATACAAAAAACTGTTTTAAAAACCGGAAGCGGTGAATGAAATGCATTTCCTAATTGTCCGGAATGATTCAACATACCGTACCATTCAAAACTTCCGTCTTTACTTTTCTGACGTGAAATCTCAATTAGTGGTGAAGCACTTGTTTCAATTTCGGCCTTTACATCTAATAAATTTGCTAATGTATTCATCACTAATGCGGCATGTCCATAGTGCCGGGTGTGATGATAAAGGGTACCAATCCTAAAGGGGAAAAATGCTGTTTTGCCTTGGCCTGAATTAGAAAGAATCAATCCGGGAATATCGGTCACTTCGGTATAATAATTTTTCTCCGGAGGACCAATCATTTCAGGAGGAATAAACCCAAGCAAGCCTTCTGATTCAGGTTTTAATTTACAAAAAAGACCTTCTTCCCATGCATAGATTATATCCAATCCATTGAAAACCTCACTATTAAATCGTTTTTTATCTTTCTCAAAGATTCGATAAAAAGTTCCTTGCTCTTTAGTAAAGGTTTTATATTCAGGTTCAACACCTAAAGTATTTAATTGTATTTTATTGAGTGGGTTTCCGATGGCATCTTTAGTGGAAGTAAAACCTGTGGCTAACAATTTGCCACCATTTTCAACATATTGGTCGAGTTTTGCACATTGCTTCTGGCTTAAACGGCTGATTTCAGGAAGAATAATCAACTCATAACTATTCAGATCTCGAGGAATATCAGCATTATTGGTACAGTTATACTCCATTACATCAAATAGCACGTGGTTTTCTGTAAGCATTTCGAAAAAACCTTGGTACTCATTTTCCGATTGTGAGTCGTGCAACAAAAGTACTCTATTACCCGAAATAGTGTGGTGAAGATATCTCTCGTTTACTTTCTGAAACTGAAAAACTTCTTTTACATTTTGTAATACCGTCCGATCTTCGAGATTATCGAGTCGTCCCATGCAATAAAAATCAAGACCAGCACCATACATTATATCCTGAACCAAACGAATCTGAGTTAGCCATCGGGCATCGGCGGCATGTCGTGCCGGATATCCGTAAAAATGTACAGCCGCATTGCTGACTTGCTTATCTTTCCAGGAGCCTAAAGCGCTTTTTACATTATGGGCGGCCTCATATTCCCAGGGAACAAAATTATCATAAAGCGCTGCGTGAGAGTTCGATTCTTTACGGTAAAAGTCGGTTCCTGCCGCAGTATAAGTGTTTATGGCGATGTGATTTCCAAACGATTTAATTACATCGTGAATACGATGATAAAGCTCATCGGCAGTTTCAATTTTAAATTGCTCATATTTTCTGTAAACTGAATCGTTTTTATCAGACATCTTTGGCAAAACCAGACCATGCGACCAATTTTTAAATTTATCACGACAAGCATTGCATTGACAAATTCCGTGATCAACATTACTGTAATCTTTGGTTTGATATCCGGTCATGTTAAAAAACACGCCATCCAACGGAAATTTGGATAGTGCTTCCTTCAGAATTTCCAGAGAATAATCCCACTGATAACCGCCATTTAAGCAGCAATGAACTTGTCCGTTGTAATTAACGGTCTCGTGTTTCAAGCTTTTGTATAACCATTCGGGTTTCCTTGGTGCCAGAGTTTCGTTGAGCTTACTGAAATCGAAGCGTCCGATAACACGTATTCCTTCCTTGTGAAGTCGATCGGTCACTTCTTTTATCATATCCGATTTCAAATAAGGATTCCTGTAATGAAATTCAAGTTCGGTATAGTAATTGGCAACAATACCGCCAACATTAATTAAAACTACGTTGGCGCCAATATCTTTTATTGAATTTACATACACATCCAAATCAAAATCACGGGCATCAATCTCGCGTAAATTAGTCTGAACCAAACGATAAGGCTCTTTTAGCCACCACTCGTCCAATGGTTTAACCTGTGCAGAGGTGCTTGAAAAACAAGCTTGCAAAAGCCATAATCCGATTAATCTATTTAATGATTTCATAACTTATTTTAAATTTGAGTTAAAGACATATTTCGAGAGTTGAGGCTTTTCTTTTTAAAATCCTTTATCAGGCGTATAATTTATGAGGTCAAGTTCAAGGGACGTTTTATCAAGACCGGCCGGATTGATGCGTTCCATCCAGGATGCCCTGTCATCCAATCCGTTAGTCCCTATATCACCAGGGTTTCCATAATGGAACATCTTCCCTACACGGGCAACATAGTTATAAACTACTCTTTTCGGTGCCATTGTTTAACCCAAATATATATTTTAGTTTTCTAAAAACCTAATTTCTGCCCTCCCCCCATTTTATATATCTCTAATAATTAATACATTATAACATGGCGGTTTTTACACTTGGGCATACCTATCCCATAACAACTACAATTTTAAACTGAACACAGCGACAAATATTGAATGTTCATTATTCCAATCTTTGCTTTAGCCATTCTAATGCCGATTGTACGTATAAACGAACCATTCATGCTGTTTTCTACAAATCCATACTAACCCTGCGCATTGAGCTCCTTAAAATATTCTTAATTGTCCATTCATTATACATTATGGTATCTGAGAAATCCCACAAAATGTTATTAACTTAATGAAAAATTGAAATTAGTTGCTATGGAACTACACCAGGAAGTGCATTTATTGATATGACATAAAGAGACGACACATCAATTTTATTATGCCCAGTCGATCTGACGGGTCGAAGCGGAATAAAGACTTCTGAGTCCGACACCGAAGGTCCAAGTTGAAGGTAATAGGATCTGAGTGCATAATCCTGAATAATTTTTGTCTGAAAACGAATTACACTTGAAAAAACGATTAGCCTTGATCAAAGACGTGTGAATTTTACATACCACCCCGCTCTAAGTTTATTCAGCTCCGAAAAGCATTAATATTTAAATATTTTTTTATATATTCCCAAAACCACATTTGTCATAAATCAATACTTTTCAATTGTCCCAATTTTATAATCATCTTATAACCAATCAGAGAGCTCTTATTCTCAGAAAACTGATTCATCTGACTATCGGTCTTTTACTATTTATGCTTACCTGTTTTGTTGAAAAGGATATTCTCTTATACTTGATTATTTCAGGGACAATATTTTCCTTTTTAACCTTCAGGCAGGAAAAATTTCAATTTATTCATAAATCGAATGATACAAGTCTTGGTACATTGTTTTATCCACTGGGAATCCTTTCATCCTATCTGACTCTTTATAATCTGCCGCTGTACTATTTCCAATCCTCTTTACTGATACTTTCAGTATCTGATACTCTGGCAAACTTTTCAGGTCGCATAAAGAAGGGCAATAAATGGTTCCGGATTTTTCACGACAAAAAAAGCTTGTTTGGAACTCTGGCTTTTGCTGTTTCTTCCTA
>JBBQAQ010000066.1:0-12560 GCA_038316435.1 Bacteroidales bacterium
ATTCTAAATTCTATATTCTAAATTCTGCCATCCTTCCCCCACAGCAACAAGACACGCTCATCGACGCTATTAGTTGCATTGTTGCTAAACTCTTTTTCACTCATCACGAGGTATTCAACCTTTCTTTTTATGAGCTTTTCGGCTTTTGTCACTAGTCTAAACAAATAACCTGCATCAAGGTTTTCGCCGACAAAGATAAAGTTTATAGTGCCATTATTTCTGCCTTCTGTAAAATCGCCATGTAAAAATACACGATCCAGGTCGCCAAGTTTATGAACAACCTGATCAATTACCTGGTCGATTCCAATATATTTAAGAATGATGTTGTGAATATCATCAAACAGAGGATGCCCTGTCTGAGCCTGATAGTATTTGCGGTTTCCTTGTGTAAAGGAGCGAAGGAGGCCGGCTTCCTCGAAACGGTTAAGTTCAACACGAATGGCATTCGACGATTCGCCAAACTCTGATTCGAGTTGGCGCAGATAGGAAGAGTGGCTGTCGTTAAGAAAAAATTTAAGCAGCAACTTTACCCGGGTCTTCGATGTGATAAGCGTCTCTAGCAAACCTTTTTATTATTGAGTAATAAAAGTACTCGTTTCGTTGGATAAAACAAATTTTTTGGATAAAATTACGGAATTTCCTACCAGTATTTAACCTCTTCCGATTTATCTTCACCAATAATCTCAAGGCTCCCAAGGGGTATCTGCAGAAATAGACTTTGCTGAATACTCTCGATCTCAACCTTTACCCTTTGTTTTCCAAGAACCTCTGTGAGTCGGCCTTCCAGCCCTTTCATCCCACCGCGTATTACTTTGACGCGTTTACCAACCTTGAAATCACCTTCGTTGGGAATAAACTCTTCACCGGTTTCAACATATTTTCGGATTGTTTCTATCTGATAGGCAGGGACTGTAACACGTTTGCGTTCGAAACTTACAAACTTTACAATGCCAGGAGTTTTCATACATTCATAGTATTCCTTCTCGTCGATATTAACAAATATGTATGAGGGAAACAGGGGCATTTCTACCACTTTTTTACGGTCAGACCATATTCGGATTTTTTTCATCAGTGGCAGGTAATGTTCAATTCCTTGCTGTGAGAGTAGTTCAGATATACGCTTTTCATTGCGTGATTTGGTGTAGACGGCGTACCAGTGTTTTTCCATGGTGTAAAAATATAAAAATTAAGCGCAGGAAGGCTATTCTGATAACGAAATAGCGAGTTTTTTAGGTGGAAACTAATTTTAAATGAGATGGAGCTGCAAGTGTTAAAGGCCGTTTCTATTTGTTCATTTATCGGCAATTAAAAAACCGATATTCAAAATACAATTGTCAATTCCGGAAACATCAGAGGAGGCTTTTATTCATTCAATGAATATTTTTTTCTTACATTTGAGTAACGAAATGCTTTAATTATGTCTAAAATTGTTGCCCTCTCGGAAGCCTCATCTATAGCCATTCATGGCATTATTTTGATTGCCCGGTCTTCGGTTTCTTTAAATGTTATTCAGATTGCGGAAGCTACCGGCACCTCACGGCATCATGTAGCTAAAATCATGCAGAGGCTCGTGAAAGAAAACTTCATCAGCTCTCAGCGTGGCCCAAGTGGTGGGTTTTTACTCAATGTTTCACCGGAGGAGCTTACCTTCCTTAGAATCTATGAAGCTATTGAAGGCAAAATTGAAGTCAGCCACTGCCCGATGGATAAAAAAGTCTGTCCTTTTGATAAATGTATCATGGATAATATTTCGAATCGGATGACGATGGAATTTAAGGGATATTTGGAGAAACAGGTGGTTTCGGATTACTTAAAAGCTTAGAGGGAGAAAGTGTTAAGAGCAGACCTACTTTGCCTAAAATCATTTCAAATTTATAGACCCTAACTTTTTATTGCACTATAAATGTTGAGAATAAAAATATTATTCCGACATTTGAGTAATCAATTACCGAAATAGATTTTACCTAACAAAAATTAAGCTGCGATTAAACTTTTCAATTCTTAAAACAATAAAAAATGATACGCGAAGTAGTTCAAATAGACGAAGAAAAATGTAACGGATGCGGGAATTGCATTCCAAACTGCCATGAAGGGGCATTACAGATTGTGGATGGAAAGGCTGTTCTTGTGAGCGACCTGATGTGCGACGGACTAGGTGCCTGTCTGGGTCATTGTCCTGAAGGTGCTCTGACGATTGAAAAAGTTGAAGCTCAGCCTTACAATGAAACTTTGGTTATGGCACAGATGGTGAGCAAAGGGAAAAACGTGGTTATCGCGCATTTGAGTCATCTTAAAGAGCATAACGAAAAGGAATATCTTAAAGAAGGTGTGAGATTTCTTTGGGAGAATAAAGAGTCACTTGATTTTAATCCTTCTGATGTTGTTGAGATCGTTCATAACCTCAAACCTGTTTCTGAAACTTTCAAGCCGGTGCAAGCTGTATCTCATATTCATGCCGCTGGCCATGCCTGTCCGGGCTCTGCTTCTAGGGAGTTGAAATTAGCTCCTGTGAGTTCTTCTTCCGGGGGAGTAAAACTTAGCTCGGCGCTAACTCACTGGCCGGTACAATTGCATCTTATTAACCCTGCCGCAGAATATTTCCGAAACACCGACCTTTTGGTTGCGGCAGATTGCACGGCATTCACTTCAGCGAATTTTCATGAGGATTTTCTGAAAAACAAAAAGCTGGTTATTGCATGTCCTAAACTTGATCATGGGATGGATACTTATCTTCAGAAACTTGTAAGACTTATTAACGATGCAAAAGTTAACACCATAACAGTATTAAGAATGGAAGTTCCTTGTTGCGGGGGATTGGTGCAGCTTGTGCAGAATGCGGTTGTGAATTCCGGAAGGAAAGTTCCAGTTAAAGAGGTGGTTCTGGGAATTTCAGGTGAAATCCTGAGTGAGGAGTGGGTTTAACCCATCAATACATGGGGAAATTAAACGCTAAGGCGCGCGCAAAGGGAAGCGCAAAATATGTTTGGCGTGTTACTTTACGCCTTGGACTCTAACGAAAGGAAAGCAAATTGCTAAAGCATAAATTATATGAAAGGTTGGGCAAAGTGAAGAGGAAGATCACTTCCAAAACGCATTAAATAATTCTTACATCCTTTAAATTCTCCAATTAATAGGCTTTTTCCCATGCTCCTGAAGATACTCATTTGTCTTTGAGAAGTGCCGGCATCCCATGAAACCATTATAGGCCGAAAAAGGTGATGGATGGGCTGCTTTGAGAACCAGATGTTTGTCCAAATCGATTAGACTTTCCTTAGCCTGAGCATACTTTCCCCATAATAAAAAAACAAGACGTTCTTTATTTTCAGAAACTTCTTTTATAACGGAATCCGTAAAAATTTCCCAACCTTTTCCCTGGTGTGAGCCGGCTTCATTGGCTTTTACGGTAAGTGTAGCATTAAGCAGAAGCACGCCTTGCTTTGCCCATGCTTCAAGATTGCCGTGATCAGGTAAAGGAATGCCGAGGTCGCTTTTTATTTCCTTAAAAATATTTACAAGGGATGGAGGAGGTTTTATTCCCGGGGGAACGGAAAAGCACAAGCCATGAGCCTGTCCCAAACCGTGGTAAGGATCCTGACCCAGAATTACAACCGAAACTTCATCAAAAGGAGTTGTGTTAAAAGCATTGAAAATATATTTCCCCGGAGGATAAACATCGTGTTTTTGTTTTTCCGCAACAAGAAAACTCTTTAATTCCGCAAAGTAAGGAGCTTCGAATTGAAGACTCAATGCATTTCTCCAACTAGAATGGATTTCTGGATTTATTCTTTCCATCTAAACCCTATTAAAAATGTAAAATCCTTTGTGGATAAAATGCATGAGCATAAGGTTCACAAAGGATTTCACAATGTTATTTTTTATTTCAGGGGAATGTACTAATTACAGCCGGGCACCTTTTCTTTCTTGGATTGTGCTTTTTCAGAAAGCTCGCCAACCATAGCTTTATTATAAGCTTCGCATGCAAGAGTATAATCAGCTGTGTCGAAATAGGCATTGCCCAGTTCGTAATTTATTGCTGCAATTTTTGTAGGTTCTGTCTCATTGAGAAGTGCGTTTTTGCCGTTTTCGATAGCTTTATCAAATTCACCCGATTTATTCCAGATAACCGCAAGCATTAAATACGCTTCTCCGGCAGCAGGATTAAAAGAAATTGCTTTTTCAAAACTTGCAATTGATGGTGCATAATCAACATCTTCAGGATCTATCTCTGAAAGATTAATATTTCCTTGTGTAATATAGTAAGAACCAAGGCGAACCTGAGCCTGATCAATAGTTTTTTGATCAGCAGCAACTTTAGAGAGTTCGATGGCTTTACCTAAGGTTTCAAGCATTTCCTTTTCCTTGAATTGGTCTGCATAAACCAATCCTTTGCCAAGGAATGCTTTTGCATAATTTGCATCGTATTTTAGAGCTGCATCAAAATTTGCCAAAGCTTCAGGGTATTTTTTATCTTTAAAATTCTGACTGCCTACACTTGTTAATAATTGTGGCAGATATTTTATGGCTTTTTCTTTAGTGGGAGCATTATTAGCATATAAGTCAGCAAGTTCTATCGTTTTTTCAAGATTTGGAATTGCTTCATCAAACTTTTTTGCTTTCATGGAAACTGAGGCAACCTGATAGTACAATACTGGTAATTGATTCTGAGCCTTGGATTTCAAGTCATTTGCAGTTGGGCCGACTTTTTCGGCAAGGATAATCACTTCTTCAAAATCCGCAATTGCAGTTTTAAAATCACTGGCATTTACTTTTGCGGCTCCATCATTAAACTTAGCAATCACAGGATCCAGGGGAGTTTGTGCTAAGAGAACTGCCGATAAGGAAATCATTAGAGCCGTAGTGGCGAGCATCTTCGTCTTCATAGTGCTTTTAAGTTAATGGTTGCATAAAATTTTGTGTGCTAAAGATATAAAAATTTTGTTCTAACACTCAAAATGATAAATTTTTATGAAATACTTATTACAAAACTCAGGCCAAAGATTTCTATCATGTTTAAAAACCTTTCCCTCGTATCCCAAAGCTTAATTTCCACACACTTTTTTTTATTTAATAAAAACCTTTACATTTGCACCCTTACAAAGTGGAAAAATTTGTCTGATTGCAACCACAGAAAAAAATGCTAAAATGGTACTTCCCTTCTGTTTTCTGCAATCTTATAGTTTCTCTACATTTGTAATTCTACATTTGTAATTTTAAATTCTAAATTAATAATATGTCATATCTATTTACATCCGAGTCCGTATCTGAAGGACATCCCGACAAAGTAGCTGATCAGATTTCTGATGCCTTGTTAGACAATTTCCTTGCCTTCGACGCACAGTCGAAAGTTGCATGTGAAACATTGGTAACCACTGGTCAGGTTATACTTGCCGGTGAAGTTAAAACCACCACCTATATTGATGTACAGAAAGTTGCAAGAGACGTTATCAATAAAATTGGATATACCAAGAGCGAATATATGTTCGAAGGTGACTCCTGCGGTGTTCTCACTGCCATTCATGAGCAGTCACAGGATATTAACAGGGGAGTTGAACGTGCCGATCCAATGTCACAAGGTGCCGGTGATCAGGGAATGATGTTTGGTTATGCAAGCCTTGAAACCGATAATTATATGCCTTTGCCACTCGAGTTGGCACATATACTTCTTATGGAGCTTGCGGAAATCCGCCGCGAGGGGAAAGAAATGACTTACCTTCGTCCCGATTCAAAATCGCAAGTTACTATTGAATACAACGACGACGATAAGCCAAAGCGAATACACACCATCGTTGTTTCTACACAGCATGATGATTTCGACAAAGACGATGTGAAGATGCTCTCAAAGATTAAAGCAGACGTACAAAGTGTTTTGCTCCCTCGTGTTAAAAAAGTACTTCCCAAGAGAGTTCAGGATCTTTTCGATGAAAAGCTTATTCTTCATGTAAACCCAACCGGCAAATTTGTTATCGGAGGTCCTCATGGCGACACCGGACTCACAGGTCGTAAAATTATCGTTGATACATACGGAGGAAAAGGCGCACATGGTGGTGGTGCTTTCTCCGGTAAAGATCCCTCAAAAGTTGACCGTTCAGCTGCTTATGCTGCTCGACACATTGCCAAAAACCTTGTAGCAGCAGGTGTTTCAGATGAAATTCTTGTACAGATTTCTTATGCAATCGGAGTTGCCGAGCCACTTGGAATTTATGTGAATACCTATGGTAAATCAAAAGTTAAACTTCACGATGGTGAAATAGCAGATAAGATTAAGAAAATCTTTGATCTTCGTCCTGCCGCCATTGAACAAAGACTTAAACTTAGAAATCCTATTTATCTGGAAACAGCCTCTTACGGTCACGTTGGTCGGACTCCAAAAACAATTAAAAAGGTTTTTGAATCGCCATACAGCGGAAGAGTTGAGAAGGAAGTAGAGCTTTTTACCTGGGAGAAATTAGATTACTTAGATCAGATTAAAAAAGAGTTTTCTATTTAACCTGATTTAATGGGAGAACTATTGGTTTGGCATAAGTTTTGTAAATAAACCAGTAAGTAGTTTTCTAAAATATACCTGAAGAAATTCAGGGCAAGCCGGATCTAATGGGTCCGGTTTTTTATTTTATGCTTTTTGGAACAGCTAAAAAGGCTTAAATCCAATAATCTCCCTGACGTCTTTTAGTGTTTTTGATGCAGAAGCGCGGGCTTTTTCGGCTCCGATTTTAACCGCCTTTGAAAGGTAAGTTTCATCTCGGCTAATTTCCTGCACCCGCTCTCTGATTGGGGTTGTAAACGTAATGATATCTTCAGCAAGTTGTTTTTTAAGATCGCCGTAGCGAATCTGGCAATTATTGTATTGGTTACGGAAATGCTCAACTGTATCGGGTGTCGACATAAGCTCAAGCAATGAAAAAAGGTTTTTTATGGGTTCTTCCATTGCCTGATTAGGCTGAGTAGGGCCTGTGTCGGTGACTGCCCTCATCACTTTCTTTCGAATAACTGAAGGTTCATCAACCAGGTAGATTCCATTACCTTCTGATTTGCCCATTTTTCCGGTACCATCCAATCCGGGGACTTTAACAAGTTCCTTTCCAAAGTTAAATGGTTCCGGCATTTTGAAGTACTCCACGTTGTAAATGGTGTTAAATCTTCGTGCGAATTTTCTTGCCATCTCGAGATTCTGCTCCTGATCTTTTCCAACTGGAACTTTACTTGCATTGTGGATCAGGATATCAGCAGCCATTAAAACGGGATAGGTAAGCAATCCGGCATTTACATTATCGGGCTGTTTGCGGATTTTCTCTTTAAATGTTGTGGTTCTCTCCAGCTCTCCAACGTAGGCATTCATGTTCAGAAGCAAGTAAAGCTGGGGGATTTCAGGAACGTCGCTTTGAATATAGAGAGTGGAAACTTCGGGATCAAGTCCGGCAGCAAGGTATTCGGCCATAACCTGTTTAACACTATTATGCAGATTTTCAGGGGTTGGATGGGTCGTAAGAGAATGAAAGTCGGCAATAAAAAAATAGCAATTATATTCGTGCTGCATTCTCAAAAAATTCTTCACCGCTCCGAAATAATTACCCAGATGCAGGTTTCCTGTCGATCGTATGCCACTTAATACTGTTTCCATGTTTGTGTTTTACCTGCATTTTTGCAAGGCTTCAAAATTAGGAAATATTTTTTAATTCGGGTTATTCGGGGGAGGTTAGAGAAGAAGGCCATGTAGAATCTGGATTTTTATTTGCTACACTGCGCCCCTGAGCGTTATTTTCCTTATTTTTACATCCTTAAAGGAATTTAAATCCCCGTTTTCGCGATGCTTATTCGGGTTAATTATACTTATATATGGAAACCACGAGGCAAAAAAAAATTTCACGGCTGTTGCAAAAAGAACTGGGACAAATCATTCAGCAACGATCTGTAGAACTTGGCAGGAAACTCATAACTGTAACAACCGTCAGAATCAGTCCGGATCTTAGCGTTGCAAAAATTTACCTAAGTATATTTCCAGCTGTGGAAACCGATAAAACATTAGCTGCAGTTAAAGAAATTATTCCACAGATTCGACATGAACTTGGGAATCTGGTTCGACACCAACTCAGAATTGTGCCTGAACTGGTTTTTTATATTGACGATAGTCTTGATTATATAGCGAAAATCGAAAATCTTTTAAAGTAGTTTGAAAGCTTGGTAAATGCATTAAAGAATCCCATTTTAAGCAAATCCCTATAAAGTTTTTTATAAACGGGAATTGTAACAGAATCTAAATTTCTAAGAATATCATTGTGCTTTGATCATTTTTTGGTAAAAAATTAAATAGAAAATGCAATACGATCCCATAAAAAAAAGCCTTGGAAAGGTTTTCAACGCCACTCCTATATTAAGAGTGCTGTTTTATAAAATGTTGGATTTACTGCTTCTCAGAACCTGGCATATTAAAAAAGAACTACGGGCAATCGGCTCTTCTCTCCCCCGAAATGCTGAAATTCTTGATGCCGGATCCGGATTTGGACAATACAGCTATTATCTTGCAAAGAAATTCCCCTTATGTAAAATAACTGGTGTTGATGTTAAAGAAGAACAAATTGCTGATTGTAACCTTTTCTTTGATAAACTAAATCTTTCTGAAAGAGTAACTTTTAAGATTGCAGACCTTACGCAGTTCAGAGAGGAAAACAAATACAGCCTCGTCTTATCTGTTGATGTAATGGAGCACATTCTTGAAGATGTTGAAGTTTTTAAAAATTTCACTTACTCGATGAAAACCGGTGGTGTTTTACTGATTTCCACACCTTCTGACCAGGGTGGTTCAGATGTGCATGATGGTGATGATGAGTCATTTATCGAAGAGCATGTTCGCGACGGGTATAATATTTCTGAGATAATTGAAAAACTAAAATCAGCAGGTTTCAGTGAAGTAAAGGCACATTATTCTTATGGTGTACCTGGAGGTATTTCTTGGCGGCTATCGATGAAGTATCCAATTACTATGCTAAATGCAAGTAAAGCGTTTTTTATTCTAATCCCATTTTATTATCTGTTAACATTTCCTGTTTGTCTTATACTGAATTTCATGGATGTAAGGCTGAAACATAAAAGTGGAACGGGCTTAATAGTTAAGGCAATTAAGTAAAATTAAAATATTGTAACGATAAATTTCTCTGGTTTAATTCAATTATCCGACCTACATGAATTTTCCCTTCTATATTGCAAAACGATATTTACTGGCAAAGAAAAAGCGTAACGCCATAAATATAATATCGGGTATTTCTGTGGGAGGAGTTATGGTGGGTACAATGGCACTCGTTATTGTACTATCGGTTTTCAATGGCTTTGATATTGTAATAAAATCTCTGATAAACTCTTTCGATCCTGATCTGAAAATAACCATTACTGAAGGAAAAGTTTTCGATCCTATTAAAGCGGGAAAGGCTAAAATCCTTGAAATTCCAGGAGTGCTTGATATTTCTGAAGTCCTTGAAGAAAATGCATTGCTGAAATATGATGAGCGCCAGTATATTGCTACTATGAAAGGAGTAGACGACCGGTTTATTTATATATCGGGAATTGATTCAATGATTGTGGATGGTGAGTTTATCCTGGAAAAAAATGGAAGTCCGACAACTGTAATTGGACAAGGAGTTGCGTATTCATTAAGAGTTGGGCTTACTTTTTTAAATCCGCTGGTTATCTATGTGCCGGAACGCATAGGTAAGATAAACATGGCAAATCCAACCGGCGCTTTTAACAAATTTGCGGTCTATCCCAGTGGAGTATTTGGAATTGAACAGGAATACGACGCTAAATATATAATCCTTCCTATCAAGAATGTGCGGGAAATCTTAAATTATACAAATGAGGTTTCAGCTCTTGAGATTAAACTGAAAGAGGGTGCAGATGAAGAGAAAGTTCAAAGCCAGATAAAGAAAATTCTTCCTGCTAATTTTGAAGTGAAGACTCGTTATCAGCAGAATGAAATGTTTTACCGAATAATGAAATCTGAAAAATGGGCAATATTTTTTATTCTGACCCTGATTTTAATGGTTGCATCTTTTAATATTATTGGCTCTCTCAGCATGCTTATAATTGACAAGCAGGACGATATTGAAAGTCTGAGAAATCTGGGTGCCGATTCTACTACAATTAAAAGAATTTTTCTTTTCGAGGGATGGTTAATATCTATTACCGGTTCATTTTTGGGGATATTGGCAGGTACCGGGATTGCATTGATTCAGGAGAAATTTAAAGTTATAAGTCTTGCCGGTAGCGGATCCTTTGTTTTAGATAGCTATCCTGTGGATATTCAGGTCTTCGATATTTTACTGATTTGGATAACGGTCATGCTGATAGGCTTTCTAGCTGCATTATACCCGGTTCGCAAACTCTGATCTAAAGAAAGTAGGACATAAATTCTTTTCCAAAAGAGTTATTTTATCTCGTAAACATTTAAACCACGTAATTCTACTTGCTTAATACAGGTATTTTAATCCAAAACACAAGTAGGATCACTTACTTTTCTTTTTAAACCTTTCAGTAATTTTATATTCCTTTTTACGTCAAATAAAATCAAATATAAGTTGGTGATGTAGAAATATTTATAATAGCTTTACATTAATATTTAAGCATTTGGTCAAGGAAATATAGGCTTTTGTAAAATGTAACAATTAAATCAGGGTTTTCGTACACAGTTCGTTTTTATTTAGATGCACAAAAAAAGTTAAAATTTAATTGTTGTAGTTCTCAAGGAAATGCAGTGAATATAGTGTAAAGAGTAGAGTATTATCTGGTTTTCTCATTTACTCAAGTCTTTATGATATAGGAATTTGATAGGTATATAAGAGTAGAGAATTGTAACCCAAAAGGTTCGGAAATGAAAATTATGTATAATAAATCTGGTAAAGCAGGCAGTAGATTTACTGTTCAAGCAGTTATTATTTTTATTGCGCTCTTGATTTCTGCTAATAATGCCTTCTCACAAGAGGAAAAGCTTGATTTTACTTCATCCTGGAAGACTAAAACCACAAAAAATGTGCTGAGCATCTCAATCATAAAAGGTACTACTCCGGTAAGTTGTTATATTTATGAGTCATCTCCCTTTACAGGTGGCCAATTAATAAAGCAAATCGACAATATCGACAGTAAGAAATTCGAGATTGAGTTAGAAAAAAAGGCTGATGTTTATGTTTGTCTTTATAAAAATGAAAATAATTTAGCTGCACGATGGGCGAGAACGAGTAAGTAAGAACAAGGTTATGAGTAAAATTAAATTTGTAATATTATTCATCGGAGTTGTTTTTTTAAGCAATCATGTTTTTGGAGTCATTACTTTAACTCCAACAAATCCGCTTTGTAACGGAGCTTCAACAGGAAGCATTGCCATTGCTGGAGTAAGTGGCGGTGCAGGACCTGACTATACTTATTATATCTTTAGCACAAATCCGGTTCCTGGCCCTGGAACTCTTGAAGCTACCTATGGACCTACATCCGACGATTTTCATACATTTTCGGGATTAAGTGCCCGGAAATATTGGATTTATATTGTTGATAACGGAGGGGACGCAATATATTTTTCAAATTTAACTCTAACCCAACCGCTGGCACTTTCTTTGCCGGCACCTGTTGTAACTGATATTACTTGTAATGGCGCTAATAATGGAAAAATAACCGCCAGCGCAACTGGTGGTACAGCTACTTACTCATATACTCTTATGAAGGGCGCTGCAGTTATTGGTAATTCAGGTTCCCAGGCAGCAGGTTATACTTTTACCGGATTGGGCACTGGCAATGATTATACGGTCATAGTAAATGATATAAACTCATGCGGACCTGTCGTATCAGGTGCAATCACAGTAAACCAAGCAGTTGTGCTTTCTGTTTCGGTGACACCAAATCCTGCATCAACTTGTCAGAATACTGCTTTAACCCTAACTGCAAATCCTGTTGGAGGTAATGGTGGAAATGCATTTGCATGGACAGCACCAACCGGAGGCACTTTCAATAATGCAACTACGCAATCAACCAATTATTCACATAATACATCTGGGGCATTTTCTGCAACTGTTACCGTTACCGACTCGAAAGGTTGCGCTGCAAGTGCCAGTACGTCTATTACAGTAAACCCCTTACCGGCAGCTATCACAGGAATCACTAGTGTATGCGTAGGATCCACCACAGCTTTGAGCGATGCTGCAGCAGGCGGCGCATGGAACAGTGGTACCCCGTCAGTAGCCACAATCACAGCAGGCGGAGTAGTCACGGGAGTAACAGCAGGCAGTTCAATCATCAACTATACCTTAATCACAGGATGCGCAGTAACCGCAACAGTAACAGTAAATACTTTACCTACTATTACCCTTGGACTTGTACCCGATATTTGTCAAGGATCAGTAAGTTTCAGTTTGCCATATACAGCAACTTCAGGTGTACCATCAAGTTATAGTATATCCACAGGAATACCTGCTATGGCAGGGTTTACAGCAGTTGTCAATGGGGTACTAGGCGCAAGTCCGATACTCGTGACGATCCCCGGAGCAGCAGCCTCAGGCAACTATCAGTTTACTATAACTGTAAAG
>JBBQAQ010000067.1:0-10272 GCA_038316435.1 Bacteroidales bacterium
CAATAGTTCGTTAAACTTTTTTATATTACTCATTATCAATGCCTTATAAAATTTGATTTATAATATGCATAGAATTAATAATCAGCACTTTGCGTAATTTCATTATGTCAATTCCTGAAAGTTTAACGAACTATTGTATTCAGATACTTACTTTTTTAGTTTTAAAATTATCACTTTTGAAAAATTCAATATTGAAGCTGGTCGTTATACTTCATTCCTCTCTCAGATCATCCCTTTAATTCTGATAAAGCTTCATGTAGGTTTAAAAGCTTTTCTAATTGGGTATTCCGTTTCAATTGTGCTGGTCTTTTACGGAATATTTCTTTTATGCTTATATTCATTTGCTTTCTGGCGCGATTGGGGCTATTCAGGCCTTAATCAGAGCTATTTTCAGCTTCCACTGGAACCTTATGCAATTCTGGCTACACCTTTCCCAGGAAAATAAGAACTAGCAGGCCATTTCTCCGGCATTTTTCTTTGCTGAAAGTAGGTTGTATGCACCTTTTATAACCACTTTCAGAGAAGAAATATCAAGTTGTTGTGGGAGAAAAACTTCTGTAAAGCCATTGTCACTCACGCCTTTCGTTACTTCGATAATCCTGTATTCGGTAAAAGGAAATCCACTTTCCTCTTTGTTTTTATTGAAAACGAATATGTAATCTTTATCGTCAAAACTTACAATGGCGTCAGAGGGCAGAGCTGTAACCTTAGTAAACGATGTTTCAACGATTGCATTTACATACATTCCGGGAATTACGTTTTTGCAGACGCCCGGCACATTTGCATACACTTTAAGAATTTTATCAGGGGATATGGATTTGGCCGTCTGGTAAATCACTGCTTCGTGCTGTTCGGTTTCGTTATTGATATAAAACAGAATTTTCTGACCCAGGGCTACTCTGCTTGCATCCTTCTCATACAGAGTAAGTTCAAGTAATAGTTTATCGCTGTTTACGATTTCGAACAGAACATCTGAAGGAGAAACAAATTTTCCAATGTTCACATTTACGGCTTGAACGTACCCACTAATTGGTGAGCATAAAGCAATTGAACTGCTTATGTTTTCAGCACTCAGGTTTTGCGGATTGATTCCTATTAACAAAAGCTTCTGGCTTAGTGCACTTACCTGAGCTTTCAGATTATTAAACTCCGAAGTGAGCTGCTGAACGTTGTTTTGCGAATAAACTTCCTCTTTGTATAGCTCGGTATGCCTATTAAATTCAATTTCAGCATATTCGAGTTTTATTTTGGCTTCAAGATAATTTTGCTGAATGTCGACAAAATCCTGGTTTTCAAGAATTGCAAGCGTCTGGCCTTTATTTACCTGACTACCAGGCATCAGGTTTATGCTTTTAACAAATCCACCTGAAGGCATACAAACGGTAGCCAGATTTTGAGCAGCCACCGTAACTATTCCGTTAATTTTCAATCTCCCGCTAAGTGAAAGAGAGTCGATACTGCCTAACTGAATATTTGCAAGCTGGATCTGATCTTCACGCAATTCCACGATATCTTCAGGAAGATTTTCGACAACTTCAGCCTCCTGCGGTGAAGTTTTTCCCCCTGAACATGAAAAGATAGTTATTAGAAAAAGTGTAACAATAACTGAGTTTATAATTTGATTTTTGAGTTTCATTTTTGGAATATTTAATTGAGATTACCGGTAAGTAAATCGAGTGAAATAATTGTTTGATTGTAAGAATTAAGTGCATTGAGGTAGTTTTGGCGGATTTCAATTGCACGGTTCAGACTTAGGATATAATCCAGATAATCAAGTGCTCCCGCTTTGTAACTAAGGCTGGCCTGTTCAATGATCAGATTAGCTTCCGGTATTGCCTGTTTCTCATAATATTCTAAGCTTTTGCTGTATTTTGCAAATTCCTCAAGATAAGACTGATAACTTCCTGCAAGTGATTTCGAAAAGTATTCAGCGTTGTTCTGCGAAATCTGTTCTTTTATTTTTGCAGACTTTGTTCTGGATGTATAAGGTAGAAACCATAGTGGAACTGAAATTCCTGCCTGTATGCCTGTGAATCGGGCTTCCGGTCCAAAGGTCAGAGCAACTCCGTTTACATCCTGAGTTCCTTGAATTGTCTGACTGAAAAATCCTACATTAAAATCTGGCAATGCACGATTACGTTCCAGTTTAGTTTCATAGGAGGATATTTCAACCTGTTGTTTTACAAATTCAACTGCCGGGTTCGCACTGATAGACAGACTATCTGGAATTTTTGAATAATCCATCCGATGTAAAACTGTGTCTGACGTTCTCACTTCAGTATCAGAATTTAGAAGTATTTGCAACTTACGGCTACAAATGCGAATATCAGTCATTACGCCATCGATTTGATTTTTCACCTCCAAAATCTGCGATTTAACAGTGATCATCTCCAAGCGATTCGTTTCTCCGGTTTTCGCTCTGAGTTCAGCACCTCTCAAAAGTCCTGAATACAGTGAATCCTGATACATCAAAAGCCTTTTTTTTGAATGCAGGTATGCCAGTTGCCAATAGGCCTGTTTTACCTGATTGGTGATTTCAAGCCGGGATGTTTTTAACTGCCATTCACTGCTTTTGATAGTTGCTTTTGCAAGTTTATGCTGAGTTGTGTAAACTCCGGGAAAAGCAAACGACTGACTCAGGGTAAAACTGTTATCATTTGTAAATGAGTTAAATCGTCCATATTGCCCGTCAATTGAGGTTTTTGGAATGTCAAATGCGGCTGGTTTAAGAGCTTTTTGAGCGTCTACCTCATAAGCTGCGGATCGAACAACCGGATTTGCATCGAGTGCCATTTGAATAGCCTGTGGCAAATCAAGAGTTTTTGAATCCTGAGCTTTTGAAATTGAAAAAAGTGATGAGGTAAAAATTAGTAAAACCAATAAGGTCAATGTTTTCATGGATTTTGATTTTTGTGAGAACCTGAATTTTCGGGAAGTGAAAAATATATAAAAAACTGGTATTATGATCAATGTAAGCAGTGTCGCAGATATCAGTCCTCCGATAACCACTGTTGCCAGTGGTTTCTGGACTTCAGCACCTGCTGAGGTTGACAGTGCCATTGGAAGGAATCCCATTGATGCAACAGCAGCAGTCATAATTACAGGGCGCAGTCTTATGTTGAGACCTTTCAACACCCGTTCTTTTATGTCAGTGTATCCTTCTTTTTCAAGCCGGTTAAATTCTGCAATCAGCACAATGCCATTAAGAACAGCAACTCCAAATAAGGCTATAAAACCAACTCCCGCAGATATGGAAAAATTCATATCCCTTAGCCACAGTGCAAAAACTCCCCCGATAGCAGACATCGGAACAGCCGTAAAGATCAGAAGACTTTGTTTAACCGAATGAAACGTAAAAAACAGTAATACAAAAATCAGAAGTAATGCAACAGGCACCGCGATAGATAACCGTTTTTTTGCAGCTTCCAGATTTTCGAATTGACCGCCGTAGTTTACAAAGTAACCTGAAGGTAGACGAATTCTGGAATTGATTTTTGATTTGACTTCGGCAATTACGCTTTGTATATCGCGATTTCTGACGTTAAAACCAATGCTGATGCGACGTTGGGTGTTCTCCCTAGAGACCTGGGCGGGACCCGATTTGATCTGAATATCAGCAATTTGCTCGAAAGGAATTTGCCCGCCCCCAGGCAAAGCGATAGTGAGGTTTTTGACATCATCGATATTCTGTCGGTAGTCCTTATCCAGACGAACTACGAGTCCGAAACGTTTCTCCTCATCGAATACAATTCCCGCCTGACTTCCAGCAAAAGCGGCGCGTAGCACACGATTTACCTCTTCGATTGAGAGTCCGTACTGAGCTAAACGGTCACGGTTATAATTTATCTGAACTTGTGCCAAGCCGGTAAGCTTTTCAACGTTGATATCGGCAGTTCCTTGAATCGACATAATAATTTTCTCAACTTCAAGTGCTTTTTCTGATAAAATACCAAGATCATCACCGTAAATTTTAACGGCAATATCCTGTTTTGAGCCTGATAAGAGTTCATTAAACCGCATTTGAATGGGTTGTTGAAATTCGAATTTCACACCGGCCAGAACGACCAGTTTCTCTTCCATTTTAGCAACCAACTCTTCACGGGTTTTGGCTGAAGTCCATTCGCTCTTCTCTTTAAGCGTAATAATGTAATCGCCTGTTTCCATGGGAGTTGGATCGGTCGGGATTTCGCTTGCGCCGATTTTACAGACAGCATGTTTAATTTCGGGGAAGTTATCCAGCAAAATTTTATTAGCCATCTCAACCTTTTCAATGGTATTAGATAGCGATCCACCCTGAAGAGTCATTACGCCGGCAGCAAGATCACCTTCTTCAAGTTGAGGAATGAACTCCCCTCCTAAACGGGTAAACATAAATACACTGTATGCAAACAAAGCAATGGCTGAAACAGAAACAAGCAATTTGTGACGCAGCGCAAAATTAATAATTGGGTTGAAAGCCTTATGAAACCAATCCATTAAGCGGTCGGAGAGGTTGCGTTTATGTTCGGTTTTTTTGCTGAGAAACAATGCCGAAGCCATGGGGACATAGGTCAGAGAGAGGATAGCAGCACCCAGCAAAGCGAAAGTCACTACCTGAGCCATTGGACGAAACATTTTACCTTCGATGCCAACCAATGCCATAATGGGCAGATAAACGATAAGAATTATGATTTGTCCGAATGTTGCGGAGCTCATCATTCGTTTTGCAGAGTCGTAAACATTTTCATCCATCTGTTCACGTGTAAGGCGTTTTACACCCGGGTGGTTATGCTTACTCATGCTGATGCGGTGAACGACGCTTTCAACGATGATTACAGCGCCATCGACAATGAGTCCGAAATCGATTGCCCCCAGACTCATCAGATTTCCTGATACTCCAAACAGATTCATCAGGGAAATTGCGAATAGCATTGACAGGGGAATAACTGAAGAAACGATAAGCCCTGCCCGAAGATTCCCAAGGAGAAAAACAAGGATAAATATTACAATTAAAGCTCCAATTATAAGGTTTTCGGCCACTGTACCTATGGAACGGCTAACCAGGTCGGAGCGGTTGAGGAAAGGATCAATGATTACACCTTTGGGTAATGACTGTTGGACAGACTGGATGCGAGTTTCAACGTTATCAATTACTTCATGAGCATTTGCACCTTTGAGCATCATAACCACACCGCCTACTGCTTCTGTAGTATCTACAACCAATGCCCCGTAGCGCGTGGCATTACCGAATTGTACAGTGGCAACATCACGTATAAGAACCGGAATTCCGGAAGGATTATTTTTAACAACAATTTTTTCGATATCTTCGAGAGTCTTTACCAATCCAATCCCTCTAATAAAATAGGCAGTTGGTTTTTTATCAATGTAGGCACTTCCGGTGTTTTCGTTGTTTTTCTCAAGAGCCAGGAAAATATCGGTGAGTGAAAGATTCATTCCCCTGAGACGTTCAGGATTTACAGCTATTTCGTATTGTTTTACAAATCCCCCGTAACTGTTTATATCGGCTACCCCGGCTGTTCCGAGCATCTGTCGCCTGACGGTCCAGTCTTGCAGTGTTCGGAGTTCCATTGGAGTGAATTTCTTCTCATATCCCTTTTCAACCGCAAGCCGGTATTGAAAAATTTCGCCAAGACCACTGGAAACTGGCGCCAATTCTATTTTAGCTAGACCCGCAGGTATGGATTCCTCAGCTTCTCTCAATCTTTCGGTAAGCTGTTGCCTGGCCCAGTAGATATCCACTTCTTCCTTAAAAACAATGGTTACCACAGAAAGCCCAAGCCGTGAAATTGAACGCAGCTCTATAATATCGGGGATATTTGCAACGGCAACTTCAATCGGAGCCGTGATAAAACTTTCAACTTCCTGCGTTGCAAGGGAAGGAGCGAGGGAAATCACCTGAACCTGATTGTTTGTAATGTCGGGAATGGCATCAATGGGTAATCGGGTTAAGGAATAGCTTCCCCAGCCAATTAAGACAAGAACAAACAGCCCGATGAGGAATTTATTTTTTATTGAGAAATAAATAATGCGATCTATCATAGAATAAGGACTTTAAGGAATGATTTTAATCAATCAAACCTGGCAGAGCTTAGACCTGACAGGTTTCTTGAATGATTCAATTTGAAAACATGAGATGTGGAAAGTTAAATCACAATCTTCGTTGAACAAAGGAAGGAAACCTAGGATTCATCCCCTAAACAAACGAATAAAAAAATGCAAAATTTCTGAGTAAAATCAGACTAATTTAGGCGGTTGCCAAATGGATGAAAAAAGAGTAGAAACATAAGTGGTAGAATATTCGGAAAGAGGTTTATGAGAATACGTAAAACTTGTAAACTGAATCTGCGTCTCACCAAATAATACAGGGGTAGCACAACATTGGCAAGTGCAAAAGGGCGAGCAATGGTGGTTTTCGTGATTTTGATCCCCTGATGAAGATTGTGAAGTCTCATTTAAATTTCCAGAGATATCCTCTGGTGCATCAATACATGGAATTGTAGTGAGCATCAGGATATACAGAGATATTATGAGTGCTAAAATTTTCATTTATCAGGATCCAAAATTACAAAAAAATTGTCATTTAAAGAAGAGCGTTTAGAAATGATTGGAAAAGAATAGATTACCAGTTTTAAGCTAAAAACTATTTCTGCGCTACCTGTTGTTCTGAAACTGCATGGAGAAACCCGGTCATGTAAACCAATGGTCCGTTCCAGTTTATAGTTATTTCGTTGGATGCGTAGCTTTCCATGAGATCCATGTAGGCTTTAGCTGGTAGGAGTGAGGTGTATTTTACTCCAGTTGGACTCCTCTCACTGACAGCGTCATTAAGATTCGCATTAGGTCTGGTATTTGCGCAGGTGGCGCTTTAAAACTCAAATCAGTAAAGCCTTTGGGTATAGGATATTATTTTCAAGATGAACATGGACGTGCAAATCATCTTCGAATTGTTCCAGAAGTTTTAGGCTAACGGAGTAGGTGTTACAAGCATCCTCAGGAACTTTATAATTGGCAGTAAGAATCCTGATTTTATCCATTGCTCCACCTGCAAATTCGTGTTCTTTGCTCATGCGAAGTATTTCGCTTTTAATTATTTCCCTGGACGAATCATCGTTTTCCTTCTGTGCTTTTTTAATAGCTGGAAACAAAACATCTTCTTCCTTTTGAAGGTGCTGTAATAATTCCTTATTAATTTCAGTGAAAAGTTCGGCGACTTCAAGTAACTCATTATGGTGAGAGCCATGAACTTTAGCAATTTTCTGAGTATAAAAAACCAGTTCCGGTAAGTTTTTCAACACAAACTTATGATGGGTATTTATGATGTAATCAGCCATAAAGCCAAGATCCCAATCCTTGAAATTATGAGTATTTCCAGCGGGGGTGTTTGACATTTCTTCCAACTCACTAATCAGAAAGTCAGGATTGGCTCCCGATTCTTTGCAAGCCTCGCCCAGACTCTTTTTTCCCCCGCAACAAAAATCAATACCTGCATTTTTAAATATTTCAGCAGCTCTGAAATCGTCGGTAACAATTTCACCAATTTGTTTTTCTTCGAAAGTTTTATTTGTGCTCATATTGAAATGGATTTCAAATTCTGAGCAAATATAGCAAATATTTACAAGAAGACAAAAAGGTCTTTATATAGTTAAATATTTTTATTTATATTTGCTGGCATCATTAATTATTGATTTTCACTAATGTAATTTTAAAAATTTGAACAGATTACAATCTTCTTTAAAACTCATTATATCAAGGGATTACCATCTTTCAATATTTGTGTTTTTGTTTAGTTTCTTTTTTCTCGCAATTGTTCAGGTAAAACTTACAACTCATCCTATTATCTTACTCGAACGATTTATTAAAGGTGGAGGATGGTTTGAAATCACAGTGATCGCATTTTACGGTGCCTTTGTTGCCTTGAAAATGCAGAATCACATGAATGTTCCGAAATGGCGACGGCTTACATGGACTATTTTCGCTATTGTATTTTTCACGCAACTGGCTATTGGTCTGCTTGGTGCGGAAAAATTTTTAATGACAGGAAAACTGCACCTTCCAATTCCAATGATGATCATTTCAGGGCCAATTTACAGAGTCCAATTATCTGTTATGACCATTTTATTCCTAAGTACCATTGTTTTAACTGGACCTGCTTGGTGCAGTCAGCTGTGCTATTTTGGTGCATTTGATAATCTTGCTTCAAAAGGCAAAACTCAGAAAGACACCTTGAAAGGCAAGAAAGCCATAAAAACCAGCATTTTGATTCTGGTGATTGCCGTCACTATAATTTTGAGGTGGTTTAATGTACCTGTTCTTACTGCTACTTTGGTAGCTATTGGATTCGGAGTTACCGGGATTGGGGTAATGCTATACTATTCGCGTAAGATGGGAAAAATGGTTCACTGCACCTTATATTGCCCGGTTGGAACCATAGTGAATATCCTCAAACCAGCAAATCCATTCAGGTTATACATCGATAACAGCTGTACCATGTGTATGAAATGCACCAGTTTTTGTAAATTCGACGCCCTGAACATTAAGGATGTACGCAACAAAAAGCCTGATTTTTCATGCACTCTTTGCGGGGATTGTCTGTCTGCATGCCGCGACAATTCTATAAAATATAAATTTCTAAATCTAAAGCCTGAAACAGCCAGAAGACTTTACCTTTTTTTGACTATCACCTCACATGCAGTTTTCCTGGCAATGGCAAGAATTTGATTTCAGTTTTGGCTGCAAAAAAAACAGCAGTTTGATCAGGGCGTTCGTAATGCCAAGCGCAAATCTCAATGTCCTTATTGGTCAGGTCAATAGTCTATAAATCTGAGTATTCAGTGGGTCGAAGTAGAATTTTATCCATTTTGGAAACGGTATTTTTATATTGATCCAGATCTTTAATGGCCAGCCAGGTAGGATGTTTGCCAAAAGCATTCCAATGTTCGGACTGTGAGGTTTCGCTTTCAAATGTTGTCAAATACATTAGATTTGGCATATCGGCACCAGAAATAACCGATCCGAAAAACACTGGCTGAAACCCAAGTTCTTTGAAGAGTGCAACTTCTCCACCTTCATTAAACATGTGAACTTTCTTTTGAAAATATTTTTCAGTTGCCCCTTGATAACTCCTTAATTCATAAACTCTTTCAGATGCTTTTGTGAGATGATTGGGAACGCCTGTTTCCAGCATTTCTTTAAAAGCTTTTAGCAGAATACTTTCAAATCTCTGGTAAGGTGGGTTGTCAAAACCGGCATCGATATAATCTTTACCATCGTTTTGGTATTGCTTATCAGCGGAAAGTAAGGTAGCTAGTTTATCAAGCTGATCCAAAGATTTTAAAGGAGTGAGTACGTAAATCTTCCGGCTTGTATTTTCAGTTGTTTCGATAGGTTTGAAGACTCCCACTTTTGCTATTCCGGCACGGTGCATTGCAGGAATAAAGGCTTGTTTGAGGAAATTATCCATACGTTGCAATTGATCGGTATTTTCGAGAGTATAAATTTTCAACTCATAAAAGCCTGCTTTCTGTGCATTTATGGTAACAAAATGCATAGTGGTAAGTAGTAAAATAATAAGTAATTGTTTCATAATTGGTTATTTTTGTGATATTATTTCAGTTTGTGATTTCATATTTTTAGATGTTCTTTTAATTATTTCCAGATTCATTTTGACTTTTGTGATACAGGCATTTCCAGAATCCCACCTTGGCAGCATAAGGAATAAGCTGCTGCGCTAAATCCCGTGAGGTAGTTATACAAAAATACCAGAAAAGTAAAGATAACATAATGCATATTTCTGCAAGTTGATATTTTCAATTTAATTACAATTTCCTAATTTTTTTTCAATTTAGTGTTTAAGTATGGAATTTCAAAAAACACGTAATAACACCTGAAACTATTAGTTAATATTTATCGAGATTTACATTTCCTGATAAGAGAGTGAAAAAATATATTTTGCCACGACCAATGTTAGGAGAAAGAGGGTATATAGCCATAGTGGCGTTGAAGCGAATAAATGAAAATAAATAAGTTTACATCAGAAATTGACAGCCCAAAGGTTCAGGCACGCCTAATTCAGGCAAATTTTTCAGCTTTGCGTTATGTGAGTATGATTGTTTTCGGCTTTTCCATTTTTGGATTGCTAACAGATTTTTTTATACACGACGTTTTATGGTCTGAATACCTGAATTTTTACAAAATAATGGATTGTGTCTTAGCCCTGGTTTCGCTGGTCGCCATCTTTTTCTTGTGGCAATTTCCAATTCAAAGCATCTCTTT
>JBBQAQ010000068.1:0-10249 GCA_038316435.1 Bacteroidales bacterium
GAATACAATCAGTTTAAAGGTTTTCTGTCGAAAGTTACCAAAACATTTCAGGTTAAAGACCTTCTCGAAACCGTGCTGCTAAATCCGTTGCACCAGGCTGAACTTATTGAAACCATTATAAAAAAAGAAAGACTTCAGCCGGGTATTGGCAGCAGTCTGTCAGATTTTAAACCTGAAAAACTCGCCACAGCTCTTATTGAAGGAGTGGAGCTAAAAAAGGATAACCTCACCCGTTTCCTGGCGAAAGAAAGGTATGCGCTTGAACCGCTTCACAATTTTTTCTTTACCAGGGATGCTTCAGTGGCCATGCTCGACAGGGTGCTCATCAGCCGCATGGCCAGCCGCATACGCGATCGTGAAACACTGATCATGGATTCCATTTTCCGGAATCACCCCGATTTTGGCGTTAAAACCATTCAACCTGAGCAAAGTCAGCATTTCTGTAAGGACTTCAGCTTTGAGGGCGGCGATTTCCTGGTAGCCAGAGAAGATATTCTGCTAATCGGTACCGGGGGGCGCACAACTTCGCAAGGCATTGATTTTATTCTTGAATATTACAAACATAAAAAAGTACAGCGGCACATTATCGTGCAGGAACTTCCTTATGAACCTGAGTCTTTTATTCATCTGGATATGGTATTCACCTTCCTCGACCGCAACCAGTGCATGGTTTACGAACCGCTTATCCTTCAGCCCAACCGTTACCTTACTATCCATATTAATATTGATAACGGAAAGGTAAAATCGATCCGTGAAGTGGACAACATTCCTTCGATACTTAAAGAACTGGGCATGGAAATGGAAACGCTTTTCTGTGGCGGACGCCGCGACAGCATGATTCAGGAACGCGAACAATGGCACAGCGGAGCTAACTTTTTTGCCATTGCTCCCGGAAAAGTTATGGGATACGGACGAAATGTAAATACTATCGAAGAAATGAACCGCCATGGCTATGCCGTAATAAAAGCTAACGACGTAATTACGAACAAAGTAGATATTAACAATTACAATAAATACGTTGTAACCATTGATGGATCAGAGCTCTCGCGTGGCGGTGGCGGATGCAGGTGTATGACGATGCCGGTAAGGAGGAAAGCGGTGGATTGGTAGGAGTTGGGGTTAGGATTTAGGGGTTGGGATTTAGGGGTTGGAAGAAAGGGAGAGAGGGGATAAAGAGAGGGGGGACAAGGAGAGATGGGATGGCGATTAATTAGGAAAATACAAACGTAAAATATGTAGGTATAAAATTTTTGCTTCCCTTATAATGAGGTAGGCTTGGATGAACAACTTGAATATTGATTGTCTAAAATAAACAAAGGCTTGTTCCAAAAACGAAACAAGCCTTTGCTAAAATTTGGATTGTGTCTATTTAATAACTGTTAGTTTTTTGGTGTCCGATATTTTACCATCAATTACCAAAGTGTAATAATACATACCAGAGGCTAAACCATCAGAAGCAAAATCAACCCTATGGGTTCCTTCTTGAATTAAGCCTATCTTTAGTTGCCTAAGGATTCTGCCAGTTTGATCAGAAATGTTTATCAAAACATTTGCTTCTTTTTCAAGATTATACCAGATTGCGGTATTATCAAAGAATGGGTTTGGATTGTTCTGAAGTAAACTTCCCGGGGCTAGATTCTTAAATTGAATCTTATTTTGATCACTAACATTCTGACCGGGTAACAATGTTAGCAAATAGTCTCGCTGACCCTCAAACTTATTTTGGCTCTCTGGCACAAATTGGTTCAGATTGCCACTTTCTATTGACTTAAGTCCGCTATTTTGCATTAGAAGATAGAGATACCCTAGATCAATAACTGCGAAAATACTGTCTTCCTCAGTTTCAGAATTTAAAATCATATTCTCGTACCACGCTATACATTCCTGGTAATTACCAAGTTGTTCATTGCATTTATTAGCCAAGTAGCTTGCAAGAGCAGTTAGATTTTCAGAAACTAAAATTGAATCATTTGCTAGATAATAATCCCTAAGCCCTTGATAATTATCTGAAGTCATTGATTCAATACGAAATAATTCTTTTAGTGAAGATTCAGCAAAAAGCGTTGAATGGTATTCGTTTACTACAGACTGAAATGCTGTTTTTGCATCACCATAATTTGCGTTATTCAACATGTTTAATGCGTCATTAAACATCAACTCTGCTTCCTCATATGCATAACCAGACTTCTTACCTGAAGGGCACCATGTTGGATCCCATAAAAACGAACAACCTGTGGTACAATACAAATCCTGTGATGCGTTAAAATTACTTCCCCAACAATTGTATTTCACATTAGGACTGCTTAGTAAACCACTTGTCGGAGGCAGGTAGTAGATCAATGGATCAGACGCGCCACCTAAATTATCCGGATCAGAAATGTAATTCCATTTAAACAGTGAAGGGAAACTGCTACGCGATATAAGTATCTCATAACTACTATTATCCATTATTTGCTGAGTGCCTAGGGTATTGTTGGCATTTTCATTACCGTATATTTTTGTTGTACTTGCATTATACAATCCAATCCCTGCTGCATTTGAGAAAATTCTATTCATTGTTATGTCAGCATAGGAATAATAACAGGTTAGCCCAATTGAACTACAATTAAAAATTGAATTATTGCTGACAATCTGGTTTGTGGGTGCCGTTAATCCACTATTGAAAATCCGTATGCCATTGGTATAATTCTGAATTGAATTATTTGCGATCAGGAACTTTTTGTATCCTGTAAGCTCTATCGCATTTGCAAACTGCTGACCATTCATTGTGCAATTATTATTCACAGTAATCATCGCATTAACATCATTATTCTGATTTTCGAAATATAGACCAGATTTAATAAATGTGCATCCGCTGTATGTAATATTTCCTCTATAAGAAATATTTTTATTGCAATCAGTAAATGTTGAATTGTTAACCGTTAAGCCTCCCCCGTTATGAACAAGTCGAGATTTGATGAATGTAGCATTATTCAGAGTTATTGCCTGACTCTGGTTCTGCAAACTTAACCCTGCAAAATAATCAGTTGATTCAGGTGTACCAACAAATTTGAAAGTAACATTATTAGCGATAGTTGAATTCCCATTAATAACAACTTTATGCGTTGAAGCGTAACCAATGAATCTTACATTAGCGCCAATATTTATAGTGGCTCCCTGATCAACAAGAAGTTCCCCATCCATTACAATAATACTGTTTGAGGCAATACTTAATGTTTTACCAGCAGTAAGATGGACAGTTCCATTTATTTTCTTAAAACCATTCCAACTTGTATTTGAAGTTACATTCCCATAAATATTCTGCACAGTAGTATTTCTGAATAATAGCCTATTGTGAAAAACATCAATTAATTGCCTTAAATGAAGGCCTCCATATATATCGATATCTGCTTGATATAAAGCTAATGCATTGTCAATTACTGATGCAGAACCTGTTATATAAGTTAAGGCTGATAATTGTAAAGTTGTAACAACATCTCTACCAAGATTAAACCCTATGCCTGGCTCTGTAGCTGAAATATATTCTAAATCCATGAGAGATGAGCACCAAACTCGTCCCGGATAATGCGGGGCTTCATTAGTATACCAATTAACTTGAAAATTCATATAACTTGGTGTTTTAACAACCTCCATAGTATCAGCAAATTTTGTCCAATTTGTGTTGCCATTTGGTAAATTATACGAAAACCTTCTTCTTGATTCGATTCCAAAGTAATAAGCAATACCTTCAGAAATGCGTGAGAGATCTTCGTGTGAAGAAGGGACTAGAGCAGTTCCTCCAAATAAAAACGCATCGTGCAGTGCATGCCCTGCTTCATGGCAAATTGCTGAAACATCCTCGCCTAGGTCTTTTTGAGAAGGGGGATTCCCTAGTTCTATTATACAAGAACCAGGAGTATAGCCCCCGTTGTTTAAATATCCAGAATGTGGGTCAAAATAAAGAAATGCATTTTCATTGTATGTCCACATTGGTGTAAACTCTAAGCCATTGATATACCGCAGTAGTTTATCTATATGGAAATAACAATTAACTTCTTCGAAACCTTTATTAGTACGGTTGAATTCAAAAACTTTTTGATTTGATGAAACAGTAAAGTCTGGAGACGAAAGATAATCAGCCGAAAATGCATATTTCCCACGTAGGTAATACAAACCCGATTGAGGTTCATTTAAATCAAGCAGGTTCTCTTGTTGGTAAACCCAATCACTATTATTAAGATCGCCATTGTCAGGAATAGCACGATCACTATTTAAAGTACCAGGCTCTGGAGCCCATACTCTACCAATACCATCCTGGTAGTTGTAACAATTTATTATTTTGCAAATTATATCAGAATTCGATGCATCAATGTAAAATAACCATGTACTATTATCAGTAGGAGTTAATTCAAATTTCCATACCAAATAATTATGAATGGCATCTTTGTTATAAATAACTAAATCTGCTTGTGTCGGTTTCGAAAATTCTATATTCGGGTTAATAAAAGTGGATTTTGCAATATTAATAGCCTGTTCAGATGTAATTGCAGGATTTGTAGGAATGTTGATACCTTTCTTATACCCATTAAAAACATGAGAAATGGCGTTTCGCTTATTAATACTAATTACAAGTTCAGAACCTTCAACGGAGACATTATTAATCTTTTGGATGTATGAAACATGTTTCCCTGATGGATTCACCACTGTTTTCACATAAACATAATTACTGTTTTCACCCCCGCATATCCAGTTTTTATTAGATGAAATATATGAATCTGCAATTTCCTTATCACTTCCTATGAATTGACTCACATCTAAGTTCATTACCACCCTTGTCATTCCGTTTGAATCGCAACGAAAATAACCCTCAGGCGGGTTTTGAGCAGAGGTTATTAGATTTACAAAAGAAGCTACTGCAATTGTTAGAAAAAATGATTTAATACCGTTTTATTTAAGTGAATAGTACTTCATTAATTAGGATTTATAATGAGTTTCGCAGTTAACCTTTCTGATGAATTTTTTATTGATATAAAGTATATACCAGGTTTTAATTGCTCTAAATCGAGTGAAAATTCGTTTTTGCCTGAATACAACATTTGCCCCTTTCGCAATAACACTATTCCATTTATAGAAACTATTTCTATATTTGCTAATTCGGATTTTTGCATTTTTACACTAACTTTACAGTTATCAGTTACTGGATTTGGTGATACCATTATTGTGTGAATTGCTAAGCCAATTTCCAATAAGGAACTATTCAAAGTATCAGTAAATTTCAAGAGAAAACGATTTTCATTCCCATTATGCTCTCCATAAGCATAGCCAATTTCCCCAAAAAACCTTAACTTGTATATAATTGTGTTATTGCCTGGAACATTGCCAGGTAAATAATCTAAGAATGTCATTCCCCTATCTATACTCTTTTTTATCATACCTGCTACTCCTGCTAGCCAGATTGTGCTGTCGTTTTGATATGCAATGGTGTTTGTTAAAATACTGAGTTCATCACCATAAACATAACTGAGAGACTCAAAGTTGTCATCTGTAAGTTCAACCCGAGTATCAAAAGTATTATTACCGACCATCCCACAAGTAAGGCTATCATAGCATGCTACATCTGCCATATCAGGCAGAGCAGTTGAAGTGCAAATACTCCAATTCAATCCTCCATCAGTAGTTTTCATACCAAAACCATGGCCATATGGTATAGTACACACGGCCCAACCATATTTTTCATCATAAAAATGAATTTCGTTTATCACATAATTTGAATTGCCTGTATTTACTGGAGGTGTATAACACATTTCCCAGGCTTGTCCTCCATTCGATGTTTTATATATATTTCTGAGATAAGCTATGAAACCTGTATCCTGATTCAAAAAGAAAATACTGGCGACATCCTTTACATAGCCGTATTTACTCATAAATGTTGTATCAGTTATATCCTGCCATGTGTATCCGCCATCTGTTGTCCGCCAAAAGAAGTTATCATCGCGTATTACCAAACCATAACCAACAAGACTGTCAACCATTTGTAATGTCATGAATCCGGCTACATTATCAAAGGTATACCTCTGGTTAAATGTCTGCCCTCCATCAGGGGTATATAATAATCGTTCCGGTTCATATGATGAAAGCTCTTTATAAGCCCTGATCCATCCTTGATTTGGGTTGATAAAACTAAAGCCAAAAACATAAGGATATTCAGATGGAGTAATATTTTGCCATTGTTGTGACCTAACTGAAGTAAAAATCAGCAGGAATAAAAATGTTAAAATAGCAGACTTTGGATTTTTGTAAATGGTTTTCATGATTTTTTGTTTTAGTATAAAGAAAAAGCAAAATCGGCTTTTTTCTTTATAGGATTAGATACTTGGCTTCATTTATTCTTGAATAATAGTATTCACTCAAAACCGAGCTGACTTTGTATCTAAATCCGGCACTAAAATAATATTGAAATTCCGGAAATAGTGCAAGTGGTCATCTTAACTTATAAGTGGTCGGTTTGTGGGTATAAGTGGTCACAATTAACATTTAAGTGGTAAATCAGGAATTTAAAAATTCCTTCACTTTTTTCCGTTTTCGGCGTGAAATTAAACAAAAAGATAGTTTCGGAGATATAAGTATTGATCAGGCTTTTACCGCATCTTAATCAATTTATGGGTCGAAATAGTACTTTTTTCGGTAATCGTAATAAAATAAGCACCTTGCCTATAATCGGAAACTGGAATCTTAAGCTGTTCTACTGCTAGCTTTTTAGATTTATATAATATCATACCATTCAGGTTACGTATTGTGATGGTTCCATTAATTGGTGTATGATCGGATTTCTCTATTACAAATTCATCAGCACAAGGATTTGGGTATATTTTGAATTTGACGGAGGACCCATTCACGTGCTTTTTCACATCCAGAAACAATTTGTTTGGATTGGTTTTTAAGATAGTGCCACCTGAGCCAACTATATATCCACACGACGAGCTCGTAAAAACTACATGTGAAAGCCAGGCCTGGGCAGGAATATCTATATCCTGCCATGTTTCACCCCCATCAGCCGATCCATAGAAGTGTCCACTGCTTGAAGTAATAAAACCGTACCCATTCTCGGTAAAACAAATAGAAGTCAAATCGGTCGGTGTAATATTAGTACCGGTTAACTTAGCCCAATGCTCACCTCCATCATCTGAAACTATTATCGTTGCCATATTACCTACCGCAAATAATCTTCCGGAAGGAGACCTGGCTATATCAAACAAGAATAGCACTGAGTCCACTGTTTCCATCCTTGTCCAGCTATTTCCCGCGTCAATGGTTCTCATCACATATGTTTTAAAATATTCTTCCCCAACTACAAAACCCGTATCGGGGCTAATAAAATGAACATTAAAAAGATAAGAGTCTGCGTTAAAAAAATTAGCTTCCCATGTTTCTCCACCATCCCTGGTTTTGTAAAACCTGCCCTTTCCGCCACATGCATACCCATGCATATCGTCAGTAAATGTAAGCCCGCGCATTTGAGTATTTGCATCAAGGGATTGAACTGTCCAGTCGATACCTCCGTTTTCTGTTTTTAACAAATGGCCCCCAATTGTGAGGACTATTCCTTTTTGCGGAGTAAAGAAATGCAAATCAATATAGTCGCCATAGAAGTTTGTAGTTATAGAATCCCATGTATTTCCGGCATCTGTGGTTTTGAGCAAGGCTCCCCAGGATCCGGAAACATACCCTGTTTCACTGTCAGGAAAAGATGCTTTATTAAGTGGCGTCCTGATGCCTTTGCACAAATCGGAAAATGTATTTCCGTTATCAACTGATTTTAGAATTTCACCCTGACTGCCACCGACAAAAAGAATATTTGAATTATTCACCGTAATACAATCGGCCCCCGGTAGAGTGCTTTGAATACATTGCCAGGTGTCACCGGCATTATTAGTGATGAGCAAACTGCCGGAAGAAACAAGATAACCATTATTCTCATCAATAAAATGAATATCAGTAAAATTAACGTAACAAGGCGGATGAAGCTGAAACCATGAAGCTCCTGCATCCGTAGTCTTAAACAGGAAGCCTTCATCACCAATAATGTATCCTACAGTTGCACTCGTAAATGTTACCTTCCTAAGGTCGAAAAAAATTGGAAAAAAACAATCTGCAGTAGCCCAGGTTAAGCCTCCATCAGTTGTACGAAGGATGGCATTGTATTTACCCACAGCCACGCCGTTGAATTCACTTGTGAAAAATATTGACTTAAGTTTGATGGTATTGTCAGTAAAAACAACTGACCAGTTTTCACCGCCATCGGTGGTTTTAATTATAGTGCCATCTGCACCTGTACAAAATCCAATGTCAGGGTTTACAAAAAAGACCTGAGTAAGATTTGTGCTCACCGGAACTTCAATCCATTCCCATATAATGCCGCCATCAGAAGATTTAAGGAGTGTGCTATTACTGCCGGCAATGAAATATGTGTTGTAATCACTTTTACATATTGAGACCAGATTGTTATTCGTAAATGTCTCGTTACTGAACCATGTAGAACCACCATCGTCCGACAGGACTATTGATCCTCTGGTTCCAACAATAATTCCTTTGCTATCGTGAAAAAGAACATCATGTAAACCGTTGCCTTGAGGAGTTGGATTAAGCCAGTACCATTGAGCTAAGAGACAGAAGGGCATGAGAAATAATGCTGATAAAGATAAAAAACGTTTCATACTGGTATATTTAAAGGTGAAACAACTATTGTTTTAGAGAATTAACTAGATGTAAATTTATAAAAAATATTAATATAAAATAAATATGTATTTTTTGATTTTTTAACTCTCAAAGAAAATGGTTTATGAAATATCGACTGTAACCTCTTTGGCGCGAGACTTATTTTGTTAAATGTGCAAATTAAATGTTTATATAAATCAGATTGAAATTGTTTTTCTGCTCACTAAAAATTGTATTATTACTCACCCCACTTATACCCTTTTACTTCAACACCCACCAGCGACAACGCCCTGTTAGTAACCGTTTGCGCAAGGTCTTCCATCGTTTTCGGGTGGCTGTAAAACGAAGGTGTGGCCGGACAGATAATGCCACCGGCTTTGGTAACAGTTTTCATATTGTTGATATGGATAAGGCTGAGCGGGGTTTCGCGGGCAACCAGAACCAATTTGCGCCGCTCCTTGAGCATAACATCGGCGGAGCGGGTCATCAGGTCGTTGGATACGCCTGAGGCAATACGACCCAAAGTTCCCATGCTGCATGGCACAATAATCATGGCATCATAGCCTGCTGATCCTGAAGCAATGGGCGAATAAAAATCATCTTTTTTATAAAAAGTAAACGGTAATTTCTCAAAATCCGAATTACCCAGTTCGTATGTCCATACGCTTTTTGCGGTATCCGAAAATAGCACGGCAACTTCCTTTAACTGATCGCTAAGTTGCAAAAGGGTATCAAAAAGCACTTTGGCATAAATTGCCCCACTGGCTCCAGTTACGCCAACTATAAGTTTTAATTTAAAATCTTTCATTGTTTTAAAAATCCTTAAATGTTTTGCAAAAGGGAATGTGAGATGTCCTCTTGTCTCCTAGTCGCTTCTTCGCCCCTCTCCTTGTCTCCATGTCGCCCCTCTCCATATCTCCTAATCGCCCCGCTCTAAAGCCTACAAACTGTAGCTCACAAAAATCACAAGGCAATCATTAAACTGTCCTTTATCAAACAAACGATAAACCGCCCCATTAACTTTATCTTTCCGGATGCTTAACAAGGAGCTGTTCATGCGAAAATGGGCGCTCAACCTGTCATTAACCGGGTAACTTATTCCAGCCATAAACGAAGGGTTTATTACGCTGAAATCACCATACGTAACTTCCGCAAGGTCAAGCTCTTCGTAGCTATGTAGAATAAATGAAAAAGAAGGTCCTACCTCCAGTATCATTTTATTTTTGAGTTTATACTGATAAAGAAAAGGCATTTCGATATAGCCCAGCCGCATTTTGTAAATGGTATAGTCCTGTTTCTTTTCGTCAGGATTATGGCGGCTGCCTTTTTGGAAATAACTTATTTCCGATTGAAAAGAAGAGCGCTCACCGGATGCTAACCTTACCCAGATTCCGGCATACAAGCCTGCCTTGTTAAAACCCGAATAAGTATCGCCTGCAACCTGGCTACCTACAAGACCAGCAGCAACACCCCCTTGAAAGGGCTGAGCAAAAGAAAAAGAAGCTGAAAGGATGAGTAAAATCAGGTAAAGATTTTTCATATTGATATTCAACAC
>JBBQAQ010000069.1:0-10088 GCA_038316435.1 Bacteroidales bacterium
ATAAGAGGTGAAGCTATCATCACATCTCTGGCAAATTCGGATGGTATGTTGTTGGCTTCAGATAGAGATGGAAAACTAATAAATGTTTCCCAAAATCTGATCCGCGACAATATGGGTAATTGCGAAGCTGGTTTTGCTTTAAAAATGTTTGACCATAGCATATATAATGGTAGCATTGGTAAT
This sequence comes from Bacteroidales bacterium, assembly GCA_038316435.1. Lineage (GTDB taxonomy): Bacteria > Bacteroidota > Bacteroidia > Bacteroidales > JACJXF01. The sequence continues at coordinate 184 of JBBQAQ010000069.1, forward strand.
AAAACATTTACACGACCTGATGGTACATTAACTGAAGTCGGTTTGCATTTCGAAAGGAACAACAATATGATTCTTGAACCGGGAATTAGTAATGCAAAATTCCAGATTGTGAGTTGCGCCAACAGCTCTACTTCAATGTGGGTTACCAACTATAGCAGCGGTGGTTATGGCTTTGCATTGAACCCCGATAACCGTTCAGGAGGCATTTATTCTGATATGAATTCTCCGCAACTTATTATGGGTTTTAACAATAAAAAGGTCGGTATTGGTGTAAATCCACCAGCCGATGGAAGTTATTTGCTTTATGTTGCAGGTGGCATCCTTGCAACTGAAGTAAAAGTACAATTACAGACTGAGTGGAGAGACTTTGTTTTTAAATCAGACTATAAACTGCGTTCAATTAAAGAATTAGAATTATTTATTACAAATAACGGACACTTACCAGAAATACCAGATGCTGAAACTGTTAAGAAAGATGGAATTAACATTGGTGAAATGAATGCACTTTTATTACAAAAAGTTGAGGAACTTACCTTGTATGCTATCCAACAGCAAAAACAGTTAGACGTACTTCGTGAGGAAGTCGGCCAATTGCATAAAACTAACGGCAAATAAATTTCATCAGGAACTTAATTAATCAAACTTAAACACCCTGTTATGAAAAAAATCTTCCTTTTCCTTACTGTTTTGATATCATTCGGTGCTTACTCTCAGAATAGTATTTGTTTTAGTTATGATGCAGCAGGTAACCGCACTCACCGCATAATTTGTATGAAAAGCACTGAAACTGTTGCCGATACATCATCAGCAATCCAACCAATAAAGGATCAACTTGGAGCATATACAATCAACTTATATCCCAATCCAACGCTTGGTCTAATTACCGTTACTATCACCGGCGATACTGAGCCTGTCGGCTATTTAGTACTTAGCGACCTTAATGGCAAAGTGCTTTTCACGCAGGAAACCCTTCAGGCAAATAACCGCTTTGACTTATCCTCTTTCCCAAAAGGGATATATGTAATGCGTATACACGCAATGGAAAAGGAGTGTGTTTGGAAAGTGATTAAGGAATAAAATTGTTTTTTAATCACATTACGACCCTTCAAAGGATTGACTACCAATTTTTAAGTATTATCATATAACATAAAACCCTCTTATGAACCGGATTTATATAGTTGTGCTATTGCTTTTATTCAGCATGCAGCTGAGAAGCCAGATTCTCATTTCGACTCCATACAACGGAAATCAGACTTATGATATGGCTGCGCCTGAATATGTGCGTATTTTACCAGGATTCCAGTATGTACCGCAAGGTGCGAACTATTTTAGGGCTTATATTGACCCTAGTATTATTTTACCCTTTGATTATGTTGATTTTCCTGTTGACTGTGAAACCAGGCTTTTGGATGATAACCTGCCTTTCGGCACTACACCTGGCCAAGCTAGCGTTTCACTTACAGGGGGTGCATCATATTCAATACCTATTTTCACCCCTCCCGGAACTGCGGCTATTCAGCCTGCGGTTTCATTAGTTTATAGCAGCCAGGAAGGAAATGGTATTGCCGGTTATGGTTGGAATATCGCAGGTTTAAGCACCATAACCAGGGTGTCAAATAATATTTATTTCGATGGTGTTTCCAAACCCGTCCAATTGAATACTGAGGACAGGTTTGCATTAGATGGGCAAAGAATGGTTGTTTTTGCAAACCAATCTTATGGGGCCAATGGAACCGAATATTCCCTTGAAAACTTTAATGGCGTGAAAATTAAGCTAAATTTCGAAGATAATTATACTTGGTTTTTAGTTGAAACAAATGACAATCATTACCTTGAATACGGAAGAACAACTGATTCACGAATCAAAGATATAAACTCAAATGCTGTTATTAGTTGGAATTTAAATCGTATTTACGACCAATATGGAAATTATATGGTTTTTAAATACCTTTCTAATTGTACTTTGGAAGGGGCAACTAACCAAAGAATTGCAGAAATTAATTATACCGGATCCTCCAATTCTTTACCATATAACAAAATAAAATTTGTTTACAGCGAGCGGAGTGATAAAACTGAGTCATATTTTTTGGGAAATAAGTTTAGTTCCGAAGTATTACTTAAAAAAGTAATGGTTATTGCCGAAAATCAGTCAGTTAAAGAATATACATTTGATTATTATCTAGATGACTATTCCTATTTAGGGAGAGTAACCGAAACTGGCTCAGATGGCACAAACCACAATTATACGCAATTCTGTTATGGCGAATGTTCAGCTAATTCAACCGCAAATTTATTAAGTCCGAGTACAAATATTGCGGAAGATTATCCTGGACCAGATGTACAATACAAATATGAATATAGCGATTATAATGGAGATGGATTGGCTGATATTCTGCAAATTGCATATACCCAAAATATTGTTGATGTAATTCAAAGAGTTAGGCTCTATATCAACACCACAAGCTTTTCAACCTATAATGAAGTGCCTGTTTATACATTAAAAATGGATAGTGACAATGGGGATTTTGATCTTGAAAAGTGTTATATGATCAAATTTGGGGATCTTAATGGAGATGGGCGTAGCGATATATTGCAATGTGATTGGACGGGCACTTTAGGAGGTGGTTACGGTGAAATATATGCGTATTTTAGTAAACCTGAAATGTACAATACTGAAAAGACTTATCTTGGTGACCTATCAGGTATAATTGTTAATATTGAAATAATTGAGATGAATGGCGACGGACTTGGCGACATTCTCTTTTATAGCATACCCTATACTACTTCTACAGCTATAAAACCTACAGTAAGGCTGTCTTCCCCTTCAACAAATAACTTTTACTATGTAATTTATTCAAACTCCCTTAATATTGGATCCTTAACGGCAAGTGCAAAGGATCAAATACAATTTGGCGACCTAAATGGCGACAACAGAACAGACATAGCTATTAACGATATTTCAAATAGGACATTACACTTTTATAAGTACAATAATGATAATTCATTTACTGAATTTTTCAACCCTATTGTAACTAATAACCCAATATATAAATTCTACTTTGGAGATTTTAATGGCGATGGCAATTCTGATATTTTTTATATTACCAATTGGGTAGAATGGTATTTGAGCTATAAATTCAATCATCTTGATCCCGCGAAAATTGAATTGTCTGATGGAAAGCAAATGATTACTATTGACATTCCGATTAATGGTGAATTAATAATTAATGACGTAAATGAATCAGTTTATCATGTAAATGACTTTAATTCAGATGGAAAAACCGATATAGTGCAAATAAAAGAATACAATAGTGCTAAAAGCTTTAGCCTTTATTACTTACCCGGCAACACTTTCAAAACAAAGGAAATTGCAAGCCTGCCAATTCAAGATTGGGCAGATCAACAGGATAAATATAATATTACCGATTTTAATGGTGATGGGCAGCCGGATATAGTTTCGTATTATACTAATGCCACATCACACTTTAATTATCTTTCAATTTTCCCGAATAATCAAAGATCATTCTTACATATGGTTTCGAATGGAATTGGCATGAAAAATCACTTCTTTTACAAACCATTGACAAATCCCTCAATATATACTATCTCAAATCCCCAAGAATACATAACAAATACATTTGGGCAAGTATTTGGAGTAACAATTCCAATGAAAGGTGTTAGCGATTTATTTGAGACTTTTCGTAGCGTAACTCATAAACATACTACTTATAAATACGAACAATTCTTTATGCACCGAAACGGTAAAGGCCTGCTTGGATTGAAATCATTTACAGAAACAAATGCTCTTACGGCTTACTCAGTTAAATCTTCGGGTTCACTCTACTTTGATATTAGTCACAACAATTTCTGTACTTTTCTGTCTAATGAATCAATGCAAAAGCTTGGCAATACATTGAAAACTAAAAGTAGTATGTCGCAAAAAGTAAAGTTGATTAAGCTGGGGGCAACTCAATCGAATCGTGCTTTTGTTGCATATCCTCATACAATTATCACTGAAGACTATGTTAGCGATTTAAAAACCAAAACAACTATTTTGCCAACTGATGTGGATGATTATGGCAATATTAAAACTGTTACCAGATATTACGCTGACGATAATGAAAGCTATGATAACAATTGGGATAAAACAGAATCCTCCTATATCAGCGCACACAATTGGTATCCCTGCAACCCGGAACTGGTAACAACCTCAAAAAAAAGAGACAATGATGTGAAAACCTATATTACAACAAGCAAAAGTGTTTATTATCCGTCATGTACAGAGGATTGCCCTCATGCTGGCAGGCTGTATTCAACCACTGAGTTTTTCGGTACAGAAAAATCTGTAACTAAATCATATGATTATGATTTATTTGGTTTAACAAAATCAGTGGCCCTTACCTCAACTGATCCGTTAGTAGAAAGCCGTTCAACATCATTTACCACTGATATCAGAGGACGTTTTATATTATCCAACACCAATCCATTGGGTTATACAGCCTCTAAAACAGTTAATGCTATTGGCCTTACCACCACAGAAACTGACATGAATGGATTAACTTTTACTTATGATTATGATGGATTTGGTTCCCTTAAGACTACAACTTTACCTGATGGAATTCAAACTAACACAACAACAAGATTGCACACATCCTCCGATCCGATGTATACATGTTTTGTAAAAGAAATAGAAACTCCAGGTTTCCCCTCAAAAGTTGAATATTACGATGTATTAAACCAGATCATCAAAACCTGTGTTGAAGGTTTCAATGGCAAAATAATTAATCAAATTATTGCATATAACTATCAAAGTGGCAAAATAGATAAAACTTCGCCGCCTTATTTTTCTACTGATCCCGAGCCTGATGAGAATGATTGGGTACGTTATGCGTTTTACGATGATGGAAGGCTAAAATTTATCATTAAACCTGAGTATTATGAAGAATATTATTATCTTTCAGGCAGAAACAATAAAACAGAAAGATTCTTTTACGATGGCTCGAGCACCTCAATATTCAAATCAACAAAAAGAAATTTTCTGGGGCAGGTGGATCAAGTTACTGATTTAGGAGGCAGTGTTTCCTACACGTATTATGGTTCTGGGTTACCCAAGTCAGTAACCGGTGTTGACGAAAAGATTACTACAACTGAATACGATGATTATTACAGACAGAAAAAACTTATTGATCCTGATGCAGGTGAAATAATTTATAATTATGATGCTTTTGGGGATCTGAGATATCAGAAGGATGCAAACGGAATTGAATATAATATGGATTATGACAAGCTCGGTAGAATAAAATACAAAAGTACCAGTAAAGGCACTGTAGTAGATTATGTTTATGATGCAGTTGGTAAGCCCAAAGGTTCGGTTTCCACCATTGCACAATCCAACGGTGTTTCTGTTGAATATTCATATGATGGTTTTTCAAGGATAGCATCTGAAACTCAAATAATTGATGGAAAAAGTTTTACCTCTTCTTTTACCTACGATCCTATCACAGGAAATTTGGCTACACAAACTTATCCATCAGGTTTTGTATTAAAAAATACTTATTTAAACGGATATTTGACTAAAGTTTATAAAAATGCAGATGCTTCTCCGCTGGTTGACCTAGCCGTATCCGGGAATTATGATGCTTGGGGAAATCTGACCCAATATGCACTAAACAATGGGTTAATTATTAACAAATCTTTCGATCAATATGGCAAATCAACAGGTGTAAAATATGGAAACGTAATGGAGCTGAGTTGGGAATTTGACGGGGTATTAGGCAATTTGAATTGGCGAAAAGATATTACTAACCCGGCAGCCACACTGATTGAAAACTTTACCTATAACGACAATCTTTTGAACAGACTTAACAATTATCAGGTTGATGGCCAGCAAAACCTAAATGTGAGTTTTAATTCCAATGGTAGCATTAATTCTAAAACTGATGCTGGAGTATATTTATACGAAGATCCAAAACATGCTCACGCAGTGTCAACATTAACATCACCAGTAACAATACCTTCTGACAAATTACAATCTATTGAATATAATGATTATGGTAAAATATCGCATATTGCTCATAGTACCGATGGAGTAACAGGTTACAGCCTGAATTTCAAATATGGGCCTGATATGGAACGTAAAAAAACGCAATTGTATTTTAATGGTGCCTTACTAAAAACCAATTATTATACAGGCTTTGGATACGAAGAAGAAGTATTGCCCGATGGTACTATCCGTAAATTAAACTATGTGCCCGGCCCTGATGGATTACTGGGGATTTATTTGATAAAATGCAGTAGTCAAGGTACAACCCTTGAGGAGAAAATGTACTATATCCATACAGACCACCTTGATTCTTGGAAATGTATTACCAACGAAAATGGACAAGTGGTAGAAAAAATGGACTTCGACCCCTGGGGCCGACGTCGCAACCCCACCGACTGGACCTATAACAATGTACCTGCCACATATCATTTCGACCGTGGTTATACCGGCCACGAAATGATGGATGCCTTTGGGCTGATAAATATGAATGGGCGTGTGTACGACCCGGTTATTGCCCGTTTCCTCTCACCCGATAACTATGTGCAAAGCACCACCAGCTCGCAAGGATTTGACAGATATGGTTATTGCGCGAATAACCCTTTAATTTATACGGATCCTTCTGGAAATATACATTCACCATTGGGCCTTTTTATGCTAGTCGGTTTTTCGATTGGCAATTTAATTGACCAGGAACCTCATCCTTTTGATAAGGCATTGAAAGATGCTAACTTTGGGGAGAGCATTTGTTCACAAAGTTATCCATTATACACTTCCAATAATTTTACAGTTTCGGGAGGTATCAATATATATACTATAGGAGCTTTCATTGATGTCAATTATCACGAAGGCAATTTTAGTGCAACAGCCAGTGGCGGATATGGGTTGTTGAGCGGTGGGCCATTTTTAGGCAGTAATGCTACTTATTCCTCAAATGGAAGCAGTTTAAGCATTGGAGGAGGTTATAGTTTTGGGGGGTTTAAAGGAAGTGACTTTAGTGGATGGTATCTAGGTGGAGGTGGTTCAGTAAAATTACCTGGTGATGCTGGAAATTTGAATTTATATGTAACCAAATACTATAGTAAAAAACCTAATATAGTTTGGCAATTGGGATACTCACATCGGGATTTTTCAGTAAATTTGAATGAGGATTTCGGTTTTTCCGATAAGCATAGGACAGGTGGTGCGGATTTTGGCATTGGAGATTTCCATTTTGGTGCTTTAGTTTATACGAATGATCCTGAAAATGATTTAGATAATGATAATCTGAAAGGACAAACAACAAATAAGAATGACGCAGCACTAGCAGTGGGTAAGCATTACTCTTTCTCAAAGTTATCGACATGGACAAATGGGAGAGTGTATTTTGCTCCAGCTTATATTGGATTCTCTGACGGAAACAGAATCACTCGGGTAGGTTATAGCAGTAAATATGTTCAAACCATATTACAAAATGGTATTCATAAATTGTTCAATTCCCAAAATTATTACAGCAATTACGATGACTTAAAGTTAAACACTAGGTTATACTTTACGAACGACTTCAATAACATTTTTTCCATTTATCAATAAAACATGAAAAAGACTCTTATAGTAGTATTTATTGCGTGTGAGCTTTTGATTTTGCATTCATGCTGGTCAGTTCAGCAAGTACCTCGTAAGTATGTGGATAAATTCGATAAGTGTTTTGATGGAGTTGACAATAACTATGATTCTATAATTGACCTCAATGGCTATTATGAAGCAATTGTATTAAATACAAAACCTTATACATTCTGGGATGGCGTTCCACATTATACTTCCAAAACAGTAATGATGTTCTTTGAAGATGGAACTTGTGTATATGGAATTGGAGGTTTTAATACTGGTGAAAAAGATGAACTATTTTTCGATGAAAATGTAGCTAACCCCAAACGACAGGAATCCTTCAGCAATTCATATTATTGGGGCCTTTATCGGATTAATCATGACACACTTTCAATGACTTGCATAAATCATATTTCATTTGGATACCCACCTTGGGTACTAATAAATTTTACCTATTTAATTCAAGATAAAAAAACAATAAAATGTATTAAGGAAAAAAGATTTTTAACAGACTATTCATTTGATAAGGTAAAATCTTACGAAACTAATTATAATGATTTTTACGCTTCGGGGGAAGATACAATTTTTTATTATCCAGCTCACTTTGTACCATTAAAAAGCCTTCCAAGTTCCGATTGCTGGCTTAAAAAAAACAGGTGGTTTTGGTGTGATGAAGAAAAGTATACTGAATATATGTTGCGTAACAAAGAGAGATAGAACTCGGTTCCTCGCTGCGTCTGATGGCCAAACAACAGAAAACCAACCTGCATTATTGTTGGGACCACACAAAGGTGATAAGTTTAAAACATGGATAGATTGGAAAGTGCCCAATGCACCTTTTTGTGTTGGCTTCGAAAATGGAAATAGAATTACCCGCGTAGGATTTAGCAGTGAATATGTTCAAACCATATTACAAAATGGTATTCATAAATTGTTCAATTCCCAAAATTATTACAGCAATTACGATGACTTAAAGTTAAACCCCCGCTGGCGCGGATTTTAAATCCGTGCCGGCACAATCTAACTTTAAATATACTAATAGAAAAGGTATATTGAATATATTTGTAATGGACTGAAAACGATAAATAATATAGGATTACTGAGAGGCACGGATTATAAATCCGCGCCGGCGGGGGATATTTACGGGCAGGATATTACACTTTTGTTTATTGAACGTATCCGCAACGAAAAGCGTTTTGCCAGCCTGGGCGATCTGCAGTTGCAACTGGCAAATGATAAAATTGCGGCGGCGGCAATGCTGGAGAAGATGTAATGGGCTGTTTATAAATTAATTAATCTGGCTGGATTAATGAAAGACACGTATTACAAATCCGCGCCAGCGTTGGATTACCTGCGGTGAGAGAGTTCGCGCGGTAGCAGTAAGTTATGAGTAATGGTATCCAGGTTTTATTACATTATTAAATAATTCGATTGACAATTGAAGATATTAAGGAAAAAAGTATATTTGGTAGGGCAAACCATGTGTTGAAAAGCACGGAGTATCCCGCCACTGTTATGAGATGGCATCACTAAGCTATTTATTGGAGCCAGTATAGTTATTGAAAAGCTTGTCATTGTAATCGTTCCTAATTCTAAATCTCTAATAATGAAAATATTACACTTGCTAACACTATTGCTCGTATTCAAAGTTGCTTCTTCTCAAACAGCTTTCATAAAGCAATATACAACTAATAAAGCTGAAATGCCTATAAACATAGTTCAGATGAACAACTTTTATCTGACAGCTTTGTGCATAAGCGATGAGATGCTGGGATATACTGAAAGTTCCTGGCTAATTAAAACAAATAACACAGGAGCAACTGAGGCAGAATTTAGTTATGAAATCCCGGGAAATAGTTTTTACAACATTACAACCATAGTACCTGTAAATGATAGTGAGTTTATTACTATTGCAAGAATAAAATCCGACGAATTGCCGTTTGGCCAGATTGGAGTGATCAAATTTGATACTTCGCTAAATGTAATTTGGGAGAAAGAATTTGCAGTGAACCAACCTTCAATAAGTAATGTATTTGTAACACAAAATACTTTCGGAAACATTGTTATAGGAGCAGGACTCAATACTGAGGCTCCTCAATGGGCCTGGTCATTGGTATTTATGGAAATAACAAGCGAAGGGGATTCGATCCAGTCGAGGTATCACACAGATGGAAATCCAAACCATACAAACATTTACTCTTTAATGGAAATAAATGGGCAATACAAAGCCTTCGTCAATGGATATGCCTCTTATGTTCCTTATCAGGGCTTCTCGGAA
>JBBQAQ010000070.1:0-9794 GCA_038316435.1 Bacteroidales bacterium
GACTTTCCATACCGCAGTCGAATCCCTTATAATCAGACAATGAATCGCTGAAGTCCCAATATCCGTTTCGTAATTTATGGAACAAGTCCCGAGTATCGATAATAGTCCGTTTCGAATTGAATATAATCTTAGCGTATCATCAGTGCCGGAAATATTAACACCAAAAACATATCCATTTGCCGGGATTGATGTTCCGTTTTCAATAGCTCCTTTTTCGGTGGCAAGTAAGACCTCCCATTTATTGGTTGAGGATGGGGTATAGTCATGTTTTAGTATGAATTCCCAGGAAATGTTATGATCAAAATCATAAGTTCCAGTTTTAACCGATATCCGGTCAGTACCGGAGATGGTATTATCAAAAGCATGATGAAGAGAGTATGAACCCGACAAAGGATTGTCAAGTGAAGATTCCCAGCGATTTTCAGGGAATTGTTCCCATCCAACGCCAAGGCCGCTTTCGAAGCCGGTTGAAACCTGCCCCATAGCAAAAAGCGGCCAGCATGAAAAAATCAGATACATTTTTTTCACATCCGGATTATTTTTGCGATTTTTGCAGCTTCTGAATCGAAAGTCAAATTGGAGGGAATCATAAAATTAATAAATGTTTTTTATCTTTTACTAATAAATTGAAATAATTATGAAAGTTGCAGTTGTTGGAGCCACTGGTTTAGTTGGTAAGGTTATGCTGAAAGTTTTAGCTGAGAGAAATTTCCCGGTTACTGAGTTATATCCGGTTGCTTCAGAGAAATCTGTTGGAAAAGAAGTTGAGTTCAAAGGCAAAAAATATAAGGTCATCAGCATGCGGGATGCAATTGCATTAAAACCAGCTATTGCAATTTTTTCTGCTGGCGGTAACACTTCGCTTGAATGGGCTCCTGAATTTGCCAAAGAAGGAATTACTGTTGTTGACAATAGCTCAGCATGGAGAATGGATAAAGATAAAAAACTGGTTGTTCCTGAGATCAATGCAAATACTCTTACCAAAAACGATAAGATTATTGCCAATCCTAACTGTTCAACAATTCAGATGGTAGTTGCATTGGCTCCCTTGCATAAAAAATACACAGCTAAACGTTTGGTAGTATCTACATATCAGTCAGTTACCGGGACGGGTGTAAAAGCCGTTTTGCAACTGGAAAATGAAAGAGCCGGAATTTCAGGACCGATGGCATATCCCCATGTAATTGATAAAAACTGCATTCCACAATGTGATGTTTTTACTGAAAACGGATATACAAAAGAGGAGATGAAGCTCGTCAATGAAACTAAAAAAATTCTTGGTGATGATTCGATCCGTGTTACAGCAACTGCGGTTAGAGTGCCTGTTTCAGGAGGACATTCGGAATGCGTAAATGTGGAATTTGAGAAAGAATTTGAAGTTGCTGATGTACGTAAACTTCTTTCGGAATCTCCCGGGATTATTGTTCAGGATGATCCCTCTAAAAGCTTATACCCGATGCCGCGTACAAGTGCAGACAGAGACGAGGTTTTTGTAGGGAGGATTAGAAGAGATGAGACACAACCTAAAACATTGAATTTCTGGGTGGTATCTGATAATCTTCGCAAAGGTGCGGCAACAAATGCAGTACAGATTGCAGAATATCTTTTAGAGAAAGGTTTAATATAAAAAGTCGTTAAAAGGATACCTTACTGCGTGGACTTCTTTTACTTGTCGGTAGAGAAGATCTTTAAACTCATCAATATTCTCCTTTTGTTTAGCTGATATAAACATGGATGTTTCATTATTTCTAGCCATCCAGCTGTTTTTAAGTTCATCGAAGGTCATGTTTTCTTTAGTTGCGAGGGATAAATCATCTTCTTCCTTGTGAACAAAGGTATAAGCATCTATTTTGTTGAAGACCATAATCATTTTCTTATCACCGGCACCGATTTCCTTCAGTGTTTCATTCACAACTTTAATCTGATCCTCAAAGCCTGGATGAGAAATGTCGACAACATGAAGTAGGATATCTGCTTCGCGTAATTCATCCAAAGTAGATTTAAAAGATTCTACCAGATCGTGAGGTAGTTTTCTGATGAAGCCTACAGTATCTGACAAAAGAAAAGGAAGGTTTTCAATTACCACTTTCCTAACAGTGGTATCAAGAGTTGCAAATAGTTTGTTTTCGGCAAATACATCAGATTTGCTGATTAAATTCATCAAGGTTGATTTACCAACATTTGTATATCCAACAAGAGCCACGCGGGTCATTTTGGCGCGGTTTTTTCGTTGAGTAGCCATCTGTTTGTCGATTTTGCCAAGATGTTCTTTAAGCAGAGTTATTTTATCTCTGATTATTCTTCGGTCGGTTTCGATTTCTGTTTCACCAGGTCCACGAAGCCCGATACCACCTTTTTGTCTTTCAAGGTGAGTCCACATCCGGGTTAGCCTTGGCAATAAATATTTATATTGGGCGAGTTCTACCTGGGTTTTAGCATGAGCAGTTTTGGCCCGGGTTGCAAATATGTCGAGAATCAGATTTGTGCGATCAAGAATACGGATATTGAGCTCTTTATCAAGATTTCTGAGTTGGGTGGGAGAAAGCTCATCATCAAAAATTACGATACTGATTTCGTTATCAACGATGTACTGTTTAATCTCAGCTAGTTTACCAGTACCGATAAATGTTCTGGGATTTGGCGCTTCAAGTTTCTGAGTGAAATTTCGAACTGGGATTGCGCCGGCTGTTTCGGTAAGAAACGCCAGCTCATTGAGGAAATCGTATACTTCTTTTTCATCCTGATGTTGGTTTATTACGCCAACAAGAACAGCTTTTTCAACTTTTATACTGGTATCGAAATATTCAGCCATAGATATTTTATTCGGCTGCAAAGGTAGGGATTATTATTTTAGTTTTGGGGTGGGGAGTCGGGGGTCGGATAGGTATAAAGCAAGCTAATTAAAATCGAATATAATTCAACTTTAATTAGCTTGCTTTAGTTCTTTAAACAGTACTTTCGATTACTAGTTTATATATCTTCGGTTATTATTAATTGCAGTTCTGATGGCTGGTTTCAAGGTTTCAGCTGTATTATAAATCATTTGAAGATCGTTTGGATAGGGGATGATTTGGTTTTTAATTTTCTGTTTTGCCTCATCGTCCAATGCATTTTCGTCTCCAATAGCTCTTGCCGAAGAATAGGCAAATACGTTTTCCGCACCTATTGGTTCCTTAATAAGAAGTTTCTCTGTTGGAGTAAGTTCAATAATTTCAACTTCGCCTTTGATATTCACAGCTTTTCTTTGTGAAGTTTCAATTAAGGTACACTGTAAGGTTTTGTAACGAATAATTTTAATATCGTTACCGGAGGTATCTCTCATTACATTTCCTTTAGCGTCGAGGGCATAGTCAAAGCCATTTTCAACATCTTTCTTATAAATTTTATCAAGGTTTTTAGTCTCTTCAGGAGAAACCATAATATCAATAATATGGATTACAATTATATAATCATAATCAATTTTATCATTTAATGCGCGGAGATGAAATTCAACCCAATCAGTGTTTAAGTTCTGGGCATTAAATGTAAGCAGTTCATCCTGAAAATCTGGTGAAATAAGGATCCTTGAGCTATTCTCCACCTGTACTAAAACCCGGCTAATACCAAGAAGACGCGCCCGGGTAATAAGTTCATTCAGATCTGGATAAGAATCGCCGGAATATTGCTGAGCTCTGACAAGCTGATAATATGCTTCACGGTGTGAGGCCTTATCCGGATTCTGAAGCAATTTTTTCCCATTAGCATAAAAATATTCAGCGGCCTTTCTTTTAGCCGAGACGATTTCAGCATCATAATCGATAAATTCATAGCTAAAGCTTCTGCCATCAAGGTTTAGGGGGAGAACTGTTCTCACTCTGGCCTGGCGGGCTTTCAGACTCTCGTAATTGGCAAAAACCTCATCCCAGTTATTAGGATTATTTTCCATTTTAAGGTATTTTACCCTTTCAAGATTTCTCTCATTAGCAAGTTTATATGCTTTATCGAGAATTCTTGCATCTTCCTCACTATCAGGTTTCTTGATTAACTTTTTAACTTCTTTATTGATAACTGCATCATAATTTCCTCTTTGGAATTGTTTTTTAGTCCCTCCGCAGGACGAGATTAGGATTGCACTGATTAAAAAGAGTATAATTTTTCTCATAATATGGGTATTGCTGATTTAACATCACTAATATAGAAAAGAAATTCAATGTAGAAAAAACTTATGCTTATTTCCTCACGGAAATTTTTGTTTTCGATAGAAAATAAAAAATCCCGGTTACTTTACCAGGATTTAAATATTATTGCAGTACGAAGTTAATTGGGAAGGTGTACAATACCTTAACCGGTTTACCTCTTTGCTTACCAGGGGTCCAGGGAGGGGATGCAAGGACAACACGGATTGCTTCCTTATCAAGAGCAGGGTCAACAGGAACTACAATAACTGCATCAACCACTTTACCTTTAGAATTTATTGCAAACTGAACGATAACGCGTCCGTTGATACCATTTTCAGATGCGATATCAGGATAACGAAGATTTTGACCAATGTATTTTCTGAATTCAATTGCAGGTTCCCCGCCGTTAAATGTCGGCATATCCTCCACAATATAGAAAACCTCTTCTTCTTTAAATTCTTCTTCTTCTTCAGCGAATCCAGTGAATTTGAACTCAGTTTCAGAATTCGCTTCAACATCGAAATCAAAATCATCATCAATTTGAGCGTCATCCTGAACAATATTTAAAATTTCAGCAACTTGTTGTTGTTGAATAGGTTCAGGTTTAGGTTCCTCACGTCTGGTAATCTGCATTTCTTCTACTTCAAAAGATGCATCAGCCACCAATTTATCGCCCGATCCTTGTTCAGGTTTGGAGGTCCATTCGAAAGCGATGAGCATTAATGAAAGAACAGCTACTAGACCAATCTGAAGAAATACGCCTCTACTTCTTTCAAGATCAGCTTTCTTTGATTTTTTAAGTTCCATGGATATTTAATTTTGAGGGTCTAAAAATAGTGAATTATATGTTTATATTCAAAGTAATTGTGATTTTATTTATTCTAGAGAACAAATCCAATAGGGAAAGTAAAAATTACTCTTGCTGGTTTACCTCTTTGTTTTCCGGGTTCCCAGACAGGAGAAGAATTAATAACCCGCAGAGCTTCCTTATCAAGTGCAGGATCTACAGCGTTAATTACTTCGGCATTTATAAGGTTTCCTTTTTTATCAATTATGAATTGGACTTGCACTTTGCCTGAAACGCCATTAATTGCAGCTATTTCAGGATATTGCAGATTTTTAACGATAAATTTTCGGAATTCAATCTTTGGGTCTCCTCCATTAAACTTTGGCATTTCTTCAACTACAATAAAATCTTCATCCTTAAACTTTTCAGGAATATTGTTATATATCGCAGGGTTGTATCTGGTTTCCCCTCCAGCCTCTGGGTTAAAATTTATGTCAATAGGAATGTCTTCTCCGTTGTCCACAATTTCAAGAATCTGAGCAATTTGCAATTGCCTGATAGGTTCGGGTTTCACTTCAGGGCATCTGGTATAGGGAATTTCCTCCTGAATAAAATTCTCTGTATTTACATTGTAAGAGAATTCATCCGAAACTTCTTTACTGGAGAAATCAAAGGCAATTAAAACAATTGAAAGTGATGCAACTAATCCGATTTGTACAAAAGCTCCTCGATTTCTTTCAAGATCAGCTTTTTTCGTTTTTTTAGGTTCCATGATATTCAATTTATGCAGTTAATAATGAATCATTTGATAAAGAATCATTTATCCGACAACAAAAAACTTAAAACAAAGCATAAGTTACTCAGTTACCAGACAAAAGCTTAGTGTAAAAGAGTTTCGGGGTTAACCAGGGTCAGAAATTACAATTGTAATACTATGAGAAGTGCAAAAACCAAACCAAAATCAGTTTTTTTGAAAGAAATGTTCGATTGAATTTGTTAAAATTATTTTTAGAAATGGATTTAAATTGGCAGATTCCGTTTTTTAAGGTTTTATTGTGATATATGCAAAAAACTCTTACTTTTGGGCATTCAAAAAAGGGGATATAGCTCAGCTGGCTAGAGCGTGTGGCTGGCAGCCACAAGGTCAGGGGTTCGAAACCCCTTATCTCCACAAAAAGCCAATAACCTGTGTTATTGGCTTTTTTTATGTTAATTAAGCAGTATAATTTAACTAAAGCTAAGAGAATGAGGTTAATTTAACATCACTTTCCTAAGAAGTGAGCATGATTTTAGTTAAATTTGCGACTTAATTTATTATTGAGCCTAAAGAAATGTTGAACATCATGCGCTTTAAAATTATTGGTAGCTTAGTTTTGTCTTTTTTGACTTTAAATATTGTAAGGTCTCAAATAACCCCAGTTCTCGACTTCAATTCAACTAATGAATGGAGTAAGGTTTTTATTACCAATCGTCCAATTTATAATAATTCTCAAACGGGTACACCATTTATAAATCCTGAGTGGAAACTTGCTGATATTGTTCTGCTTGAAAATAAAAATGAGATTTTACAGGTTCCGGTTCGTATTGATACAAAATTCAATCTTATTGAAATTCGCCATGAGGAGAAAGTAAAAGTATTACATGCTTCCAACACTTTCAGTGTAGCATTAACCATTACCGGCGAGGTTTTCGTTACCAATAAAACCCTTGGTATAACTGAACCGGAAGGATTCTTTAAAGTAGTGTACAGCAAAAAGTCTTCTTTACTTTGTTATTATTCTGCCAAAATTATTGAGGGAGCCTACAATCCTGTTCTAGATGCAGGAATAAAAGAAGATAAAATGTTTGTAGAACAAACCTATTACATCATGCAAAATGGCAAACTCACAAAACTTGAAAAGAATCGTAAGAAATTGATGCGGCAATTTGAGGATCAGCCTGAAATTGCTCAGTTTATTAAAGACGAACATTTAATGCCAAAGCTTGAATATGATCTTCTTAAATTAATAGGTTTTATTGATTCCAGAACATAGTCATAAGAAGTATTATCGAATATAGTAGTATCATTATTCACTTTGCGTTTTTTTTTATTAATCCTTTGACATTTTTATTTCTTGAGAATTCATTACTTTTAGTAATCCAATTTTCGAACTCAATAGAATCAGGTTTCAGTTATTTTCCGGGTTTATTGACGAAACAAACCTTTTCTTTCAATAAATATCTGGAAATTCTTTTATTGAGACAATTTAATTCTACTTTACCACATAGCCACTTAGACCACATAGATATGAAGATGGCAAATATTCTGAAATGCAAAATTTTACAGAGATTATAAAGAACTATGTGACACTATGTGGCTATGTGGTCATTTCTATCTACCAATTCAAGTATTTTTGTAATGTAAAGTACTATATAACAATAATATAAAATCTGTCAAAGTAGAATTAATATTACTTTAAAAGATAGCAATAGTTCGTTAAACTTTAACATAAATGTTTGATTTTCAATAAAATAAGTCATATAAAATTTGTTTAAGTCCCTGATATTCAGTAACTTAATAGATTAACCACAATCTAATTTGAGTTATGACTACCAGGGAACAAAAAATTTACAATCAACTGATTATTAGCGTGTTAGATAAATTATCAAATATTAACCAGTGGAGAAAAGATTTCATCATTGAAACTTTCATCCTGTTTTTATCCATTCGTGGGCGCATCAACTTTTTGCAGCTTTCCCGCTACGGTAAACATGAAGAACAAAGGTACAGACAACAATTTGAAAAGCCATTTGATTTCTTAAACTTTAACAAAGAGCTTACCTTACAACATGGTAGTGGCCGATATGCCATTGCCTTTGATCCGAGTTACATCAGCAAGTCCGGCAAGAAAACCCCTGGAGTTGGTTGGTACTGGTCTGGTTGTGCCAACCAAGCAAAATGGGGATTGGAAATTGGGGGACTTGCTGCTATTGACATTGACAATCATATTGCTTTCCATCTTGAAGCTGTACAGACACTCAATACCGATGAGCAAAGCCTAACAGGCTGGTGTGCCAGTATTATTTCTGCCAGAAAAGACTCTTTGAAGGCTATCTCCAATTATATGGTAGCTGATGCGTGGTTTTCTAAAAGAACATTTGTTGACCCAATCATTTCAATGGATATGCATTTGATCAGCAGACTACGGGACGATGCCGACCTAAGGTATATGTTGTTACACGCAACTGTTATTACTATAATAATATCAGTCCCCAAGGATTTCAGGTAAGTAACTTTCTATCGTACTTTCTGCATCCTGGAAGGTCGTCTATCTATTAATTAAACTAATCATAATAAGCTTATTATCTTAATTAATTTAACTATAATGGTTAATGGAGACTCGCTTCTATTTTACTACTTAATCGTACAATAATCTATCAAAATTGTTCTGGGGAGTACCAGACAAATATATAATCAGGCAATAAGGATAAACTAGTCAAAATCAATTGAAAATACTATAATGAAGTATGGAATCAAGACAACAAATTTGCCGGGACTGGGTATATCTATTACCATCCGGTGAAACAGCAAAAGACATGAAAGAAGGCTGTCAGATAATGGCAGAGAATCTGGGACATAGGTTCGGATCACACTCTTTCAGACTTTTAGTTAAAAAAGGTGTAATTAAACAACAAGAAAACAATTACTTACCTATTTCAGCTAATAGCGATGGAAACAAAAGATCAATCCCAACAATCTAAATATTTAAATGCAGAAGGAAAAACAGGTATAGTTACCAACTTTGAACATAAAGCCCTATGGAAGGGCATTTTTCAATTGAAGTGTACACAAGGTTCAGGAAGAAAAATTGATGAGATTGCAAAAGCATACTGTAATGCTCAAGATCTTGTTATACGATGCAAACATTGTGGCGAGTATTTCTGTCCATGCGATGATACGTTGGACCTGATCCAAGAAGGTTATATAACCTCTGATTCCTGTAACATTTGTGATGATTGTTGGGATATGCTTCAAATATCAGAATCTGATTATTCAGAAACTTTTAGTGACGCTGATCCTGGACTTTAATGAAACTGATGCCCTGGTGGAATTATCTCTACCGGGGCATTTAAATTGAAGATGTAAATTAAATTTGTTACCTGGAACCGATGTAAATGATTTTTTGTTTAACTTTCAAACTATGATCGTGAATGGCGGGCTTAAGCATTGTACCGGTATTAAAATCAATAATTTGATTCATAATGCTTATGTGACTGACGGGACGGAAGCGTGAGTTGCGGGGAGCGAGAAAGCGTAGAGAGAAGAGCGTAGAGCGTAGAGAGAAGAACATAAGAAAGAAGCTTTTGCACTGCACTGTGCATTGAGTTTTTTGAGGTTGAGGCAAAGTGCGCATATACAGCAATATAAGTCGTATATGCGTAGTTTGACTACGATTACCCCTCCATATAATCTATAATCGTAACTTTTTTTTTAACAATCTTATTCTTAAAACCATTACTGTGATGAAAGCAAGTAGAATAAAACACAGGGATGAAGACAGGATCAAAATAGATTTTCCCTATAATCAGGAGATTGCATCAAAACTTAAGAGGATAACTGACGCAAAATGGAGTCAAACTCTAAGGGCGTGGCATATACCTTATAATAAAGAAGCGTTTGATCAATTGAAAAATCTTTTTCCGGAGACAGAGTATCCGGGCAAATTATCAAATGATAGAATAACTCCGGATCAAGGTAAACCTGATCCAAACCAACAACAACCGAAGTATAATAATTGGAACAAGGGAGTTTCTGTAACTGTATTAGGACGTAAAATTGTTTTAAAACTGCCAAAAAATGAAGCTGATAC
>JBBQAQ010000071.1:0-9577 GCA_038316435.1 Bacteroidales bacterium
CTTCATGGTATTATGATGTTACCTATGCATTATCGAAGGATATTAACTACCATAAAGTATATTGTGATGCAATAGTTAACATAAAAGGAATAGATTGTAAACGAATTAATATTGATTATGGCGCATGTAATAATCATTTCGCGCAGAAACTCTATACATACGACAACAACGGCACCATTTATTTTTATAATGCTGATATTGATACATTCCAGATACTCTATAATTTTAATGCTTTAAAAGGTGATGATTGGAAGATTAATGTAAAAAATTATAATGGAAGTATTGATACAGTATTAGTTCAGGTTGATTCTGTTGGAACAGTTGAAATAAACGGGTATACACTAAAAAAACTTTATGTTACCTACAATTACCTTAGTTTTTATGAAACTGGCATTACTTATGAGGTTAATTCTGTAATTATTCAATTATTTGGCGATATAGGATTTTTGATAAATATTCTGGACGAACAATTCGGAAGCTGTGATATGGATTTTATACATTCATTGAGATGCTATCAAGATTCTGATATCGGATTTTATAATAGTGGTATAAGAGATTCATGTGATTATACCTATATCTTCTCATCAATACAATTAAATCAAGCCACGAATACTCCAATAGTTTTTCCAAACCCAGCTGAAAACAGAATAAGGATTCTGATTCAAGCCAATGATGAGTTGAACTATGAATTGTTTAATTTGAGTGGAGTGCTTCTAAAAAAGGGAAATGAAACTAATGTGGATTTATCGGCATTGTCCGATGGGGTTTATTTTCTACGATTGACAATTAATAAAAGTCAGAATAAAATGATTAAAATAATAAAGCACTTGCCCTAATAAAGGCTAAAAAATGGCGTGTGCAGTACATAGTTGAAAGCTCGTAACCCGTCCCGCCACGGGCGGGATTGGCTCACAGCGGACAGCCACGCAAACCGCCACTATTTATAACCTCAACCGTTGGCTTAAATAATAGGACAAAAACCATACATTTTTATACTATGAAGAAAATTACCCTTCTATCTTTTATGATTATCCGAATAACACTTGGTTATTCACAGGATTATTTGCATTTTGGTTTTGGCGGCTCCGATTTTGACTTTGATGACAGCACTGAGTATGAACATGTTTTAATAGACACAAACAATATTTGGCAAATTACGCATCCTCATAAAAATATTTTATTTCTTCAAGATTTACCATCAATTAATGATCAGTATGGCATTATTACAGATACTGGTAATTATTACCAATTAGGTGTAACATCGTCTTTCCAATTTAAGCTATTGTTTCTAAGCGGGACCGATATATATCATATTAGCTTTTGGCAAAAATATGATTTCAATCCTAATGTAGATGGCGGAATAATTGAAACATCTTGGGATTATGGAGCTACCTGGCATAATATTATTTTTGATAGTTGTATTCTAGCTAACTTAGCAAATGGTTCAGAAAATATGTATAATTTGACTGACACTATAAGTGCATTTAATAATCAACCTGGTTTTACAGGATTGCAAGCCACAGGAACTTATGTAAATATTAACTTTATGGCATCACAAAACTTTATAAACGACACATTATTATTGAGGTTTACATTTAAGAGTGATAGCATTAACAGTAGTCATGAGGGCTGGTTACTAGATAATTTCTCTTTTGGAGGAACTGTTGTTGACGGCGTTTCCGTAATTAAACATGAAAGACAATTGAAAATCTCACCAAATCCTGTCAGAGGACAATTAACTTTAAGATTAGAAGATGAAGCCATCAAGGTTGTTGAACTTTTGTCTTTAACAGGAATGAAAATAAAGGAATACCATGACAAAAATACTATTGATGTGAGTGGTATAGCTTCTGGTATTTATTTACTAATGGTTAACCACCGACTCACAGAAAAGTTAATTATTGAATAAATTACTGAAGCCAATAAAGGCTATAAAAAATGGCGGGTGAAGTACATAGTTGAAAGTTTGTAACCCGCACCGGCAAATGTTTTTATCTTTAGCACATAAAACGAATACAACACCATCATCAACTCAAATAAATTATGGCCAACACCAACCTCACTACCGCTAAAAATGCAAAAAACGATGAGTTTTATACACAGTATCACGATATTGAAAAAGAAATTAATGCGTATATAGAGTATGATCCTGATGTGTTTCGTAATAAGACAGTGCTGCTGCCTTGCGACGACCCGGAGTGGAGCAACTTTACCAAGTTCTTTGCCCAAAACTTTGTGCGCTTCGGATTGAAAAAGCTTATCAGCACCAGCTACGCGGCTGAAAGTAAGAATTATAAAATCCCATACCAGCCCACGTTATTTGAAGTAAATGATCCGCAGTTTGATGAAAATAAAACCATCCGAAACGGCAAAATATTTACCCTTACGCACGACAAAACCGGCGATGGTAAAGTGGATGTAGATGACCTGGAATGGCATTACCTGGCCGGCAATGGTGACTTTAAAAGTGCTGAAATTAAAAAGCTACGCGACGAAGCCGATGTAATTATTACCAATCCGCCATTCTCGCTGTTTCGTGAGTTTTTAGCGTGGATAGTTGAGGCTGATAAGCAGTTTGTGATTATTGGGAATATGAATGCGATTAAATACAAGAACCTTTTCCCTCTATTTCAAGAAAATAAAGCTTGGTTAGGGGCGACAGGAAATGGGAGTGATATGGTTTTTGCAGTTCAAAAAGGTGCAGAAGTTGACGATAAAGACAGGCAAAAAGCTGCCCGCCTTGGTTATGTGGGCGACTATACTAGACTTGGTAACTCGTGTTGGTTTACTAACATTGACCACGGACGTCGTCACCAACCCTTGCCACTTATGCCATTGAATGATAATTTGAAATTCAGCAAACACAAAGAGATTAAAGGCAAATCATTCTATGATAAATACGACAACTACGATGCTATCGAAGTGCCGTTTACTGGTGGCATCCCGAGTGACTATACAGGAGTAATGGGCGTTCCCATTAGTTTTCTCTACAAACATTCACCTGAACAATTTGAAATCATTTGGCAAGCAAGTGGCAATACCCGTGCATCCGCACCAAAAGAGATATTAGAAAGGTTAAAATATAAACCACATCCGGATGATAGAGGAGGCTGTTCAATAGTGAATGGCAGAAGGACGTATGACAGGATTTTTATTAAACACAGAAAACCTACTGTATGGTAACAACACTAAAAACCGATATTACCGTTGCAGCTATTTGCGAAGGATTTATATATAATGAATTGGAAGGCAAAGGCTTGTTTGGCCTGAGTGGTAAATTAACCATTCAGCCGGAGTATCAGCGTAACTATATTTATGCTGATGGTAAAAGGGATGTAGCGGTTATTGAATCGATATTGAAAGGTTACCCGCTGGGTTTAATTTACCTGGTTAAAGTAAATGAGCATAAACTGGAAGTATTGGACGGGCAACAACGCATTACCAGTTTCGGGCGGTTTGTTACCAATAAATTTGCCGTAAAGGACGAAAACGGGATGGAGCAATATTTCAGTGGTATTGCAGCCGACAAGCAGGCCCGGATACTGGAAACCCCGCTAACTATTTACGAATGCGAGGGTACAGAAAGCGAGATAAAGCAATGGTTTCGCACCATAAATATAGCCGGTGTTCCGCTCAACGACCAGGAATTGCTTAACGCTATTTTCTCCGGGCCATTTGTAACCCTGGGAAAAGAGGAATTCAGCAACAGCCAAAACTCTCACATTCAAAAATGGAGTGCCTATGTATCGGGCAGCGCCAACCGGCAGGATTACCTGGCCTGCGCACTGAATTGGGTGAGCAAAGGTACTATCAGCGATTATATGAGCCGGCACCGGTTCGACACAAACATTGCAGAATTAAAAACTTATTTTAACACCGTAATTGATTGGGTTTCGGGTGTGTTTAAAGATGTGGAGAGCGAGATGCGCGGTTTGGAATGGGGGCAATTGTACGAAAGGTATCACAAAACAGCCTATGATCCGGCTAAAGTGTCGGCCGAAGTGCGAAAGCTTTATGGCGACCCGTATGTAAAAAACCGTAAGGGAATTTTCGAGTATATACTGGGTGGTTCGGTGGATACTAAATTGCTGGATGTGCGGGTTTTTGACGAGGCAATCAAGAAATCAGTTTACACTACTCAGACTACTGAGGCTGTGATAAATGCAGTATCGAATTGTCCGCTATGTGCCCTGGGCCACGATGCCAATAAGGGAAAAATATGGAAGCTGGCCGAGATGGATGCCGACCATGTTGCAGCCTGGAGCAAGGGCGGCACTACAGAACTTAAAAACTGCCAGATGTTGTGTAAGACGCATAACAGGGCGAAGGGGAACAGGTAATGGACTTTCGCCGAACGCATCATATGACGCGCCCAAACAAAGAAATTCAGTAAGATAAACAAAAGGCTGCTTATGAAACGACTTCTACTTATTTTGACAATCATTCTTCCACTGTTAACAGTAGGACAGAATTGGTCACCGAACGGAGCAACCTGGCATTACGGCTTCTCAGTTTGGATTGACGCAGGTTATTATAAAATTGAATATGTTGGTGACACTACAATAACATCTATTCAATGTAAAAAACTTCGCAAGACACTCTATCACGAAAATCTTGCTTTCCAAACTTTTGACACCACAGTAACCGGGACAGAATATACTTACGCAGACACAGACAAAGTTTACATTTTCAAACACAATAAGTTTTACACTCTTTACGATTTTTCTGCACATGTCGGTAACACTTGGATAGTTCCCGAAACAAAACGCTACAACGGTTGCGACACAGTTGGCACAATTCGCGTTGACAGCATCGGGAAAATGACCATCAACAATCAAAATTTGCGTTACATCTGCGTAAGTTTAGCAGACAACTCACAAAAATGGGGATGGAGTGCAAAAATTGTGGAGATAATTGGACCTATAAAATCTTTTGTCTCTTATCCTTACGACTATTTGTTTCCGCAAAAGTTTGACTACTGCGGAATGGTATTAGACGAATTAAATGAAGGTGGAAATTTTCGGTGCTATACAGACAACACTACATTTGCTTATTCTTCTGACATCGCACTAAGTTGCAATTTCATTACTTCGGTAAATTCCATTGAAAAAAAATCAAATCAAATAAAAATATCACCTAATCCTTCAAGAGGTTCATTCACGGTAGACATAGCCAAAGAATTAAATGTACGTGAAATCCGATTGACAGATTTACTCGGAAATATTATTCTGCGGCAACAGTCAAACAATCAGACGAAAATCACAATAGACAATTTACAAAGCGGGACATACATCCTGACAGTAATTGACATATATAACCGGGCGACAAACAGAAAAATAATAAGCTGCCCATAATTAAACGGTATGTCCAATCATTAAAAAAAATCATTCGTTAATGAATTTTATGCTATGAAAAGAAGCTTTATATTCCTGGTTTTATTTGGTATGTCATGTTCAGTTATACATGCCCAAATTATCGAATTTCAGGATACTGTATTTAAAAACAAACTAATTGATCTGGGATTTGATAAAAACGCTGACAAGGAAATAGATAAAAATGAAGGACTTAATATTATTTATTTGAATTTATATCAATCGGATATTTTAAATACTAAAATTAGAAGTATAAAAGAAATTGTGAATTTTATAAATCTCGAGACTATAAATTGCAGTGGTAATGAAATAGACTCTCTTGATATTTCCAATAATGTAAAATTAGAAAGTGTAATTTGTTCAGATAACCAAATATCTTATATAAAAATCAACAGGGGCAACATTATAAATAATTTGGATATAAGAAATAACAAGGTTGATAGCTTAATAATTCCCAAAATGGACAGTCTATACATTTTGGATGCATCTGGAAACAGTATTAATTCTTTACCATTAGACTCTATGCCTGTTTTAAACTATCTTTATTTATATTCAAATACATTCAAAAACAAATCAATCAATCTAAGCAAAAACAAAAGTTTAAAATATGTTTCTATTGCAAATACCAATATTGATAAAATCGATATTTCAGAGACAAATATTATCCAATTATATTGTCAGTACAACAACTTAAAAGAGTTGTCAATATCAAATACTAATTTAATTGAAGTGTTGGACTGTGCTGGCAATAACCTGACACATATTAATATTGCCACGTCACCAAATTTAAATGAGTTTAACGTGACATTTAATAATTTAGATAGCTTAGATTTGAGTGAGAATACTAATTTGCAATCTGTAAATTGTGACTACAATAAATTAGTCAGTTTGAAATTACCAAATAGTTACCTGGGCCATATAAATTGTTCAAACAACTTACTGGAAACTTTAAACTTAAATGAAACAAGAGTATTTTATATCTTTTGTGGTAACAATAAAATAAAGTCATTAAATACATCAGGCAACCCTGAATTAGGGAGTTTAGAATGTGAAAATAATGGAATGACTTCACTCATATTGAACAATGCCAAGCTAAAATATCTAACATGTTCAGGTAATAATTTTGCAGAACTTGATTTAACGCATGTAAGCAGCCTGGTAAGTGCTATAATTTATAATGTTCCTTTTTTAAAAAGAATATGTGTTTGGAATATACCATATTCACCTGCATATTTTAATTTAGATAGGTCTGATATTGAAATTGAAAAATGTATAAATTCAATTAATGAAATATCTAATTCAGAGGATTGGATTGTATACCCTAATCCAACAGAGGAAAGTATTAGCATTAAATCGAATACTAATTCAACAAGGATTAATATTTATAATACTATGGGACAGTTAGTTTATGAAGGATTGAATAGTGAATCAAATTTTGAATTAAACTTATCATTTCTGTGCAAAGGTTTTTATATTTTGAAGCTTAACAGTAAAGATAAGACACAGCTAATAAAGTTAGAAAAAAAATAACCTGGTTTGTCCACATCTTCCTCATGAACTCGTTGTACCCATTTCAAAAAAGCAATAATCAATTAAAACCTTAAACTATGAGAAAGCTATTTTTTTTTTTTTTTTTATTCCGGGTGCTATTAGTGCTCAATTGGGTTTAGGCAATTATCATGGCATTCCGGTTCAAATAGATTTAGATAAAGATACTACTTACATTTCTAGTTTGGATAAGAGCTGTTGTATAAAAGATGATCACAATATTTTTGGAGTTAAAGAAAATGCAGGATGTATTTTTCGCATTGAGATGCCTTATCTGTATATAGCGCATCAGTTTTCAATGGGTTGTTGTACTTCTGATTTCTATCAGATAAAAGTGAAAGATAACGACATTTTTATATCTGTTTCGGATACAGGTAAACTATGCACCTGCGGATTATGTACCTATTTGGTCAGATTTTATGACCCTGATCCTCAAAAATTGTCGTATAAAATTCATATGAATTGTTTGGATACTATTGTTTTTAAGCCTACAAACATAAATCCGGTCAACCGCCATGAAGAGGATATTCAATTTAGATATACGGGTGAAGGTATAGCAGTTAATTATAAAGGATATTTCAAGAGTTCCGTTAGAGTGAGAATTTATAATTCTTTAGGTCAAATTATACATAACCAAAAATACAATGACCGAGTTTTTCAAATTGCATTGCCAGATAATAAGTTGTATATCATGAGTATTGATAATGGCAGCTATATTATAAATGCAAAATTGTTGAAAGCACCTGGATAACGATTATCTTCTGTCCGGCGGGAAATGTCCAGCGAGATTTATACCCGTGAGGTGGGATTTATCCGGCTGGATTTGTCCGAGTTTGTCGGCGGGATTTGTAACTCCGTCATTTAATACTAACAGGATTTTTAATCCGCACAAATAAAATGAAATACTTTCACCTTAAATGAATATAGAATAAAAGGAGATAGTTTACAGGACTTTTAAAAGTTGAAGTTGTATAACGTGCAGGCGGATTACAAATCCTAATAATACAGGGAGATGGGAGTACTTATCCTGCAGTATAAAGCAAAGGAGGCGCAACAGCAACTAAAAACTGCCAGATGTTGTGCAGAACGCATAACAGAGCCAAGGGGAACATGTAAAATTGTACCCACACGCGGCTGAAATAAAGACGCTTGCAAACGAAGATATTCCGAAATAGTAAGTGCGTGACTCTACGTGACATCCTGATCAGGACACTGTGAAAAAGAATTCTCAAAACTAAGGTAACATCCAATTGGTTTTCGATAAAAAGAAATTACATTTGTATATGTCTATCACTACCTTATAAGACTAATAAACCTACAAAACTTATAAATATGAAAATGAAACTGGTAATAGCTATGGTATTCCTTTTTGGTTGTGCATCAGCACAAAATACGATTATTTTTCAGCCAAGTGGCGGAGCAAATGATGGCAGTGATGAAGGTTCTATTACAGGCGGTAAGGATACCTGGGAAAACCGCTATACCCCCAACGACAATTTTGGAAATCTGGAATACTCAATGTCTACACCCAGAAGCAATTGCAATGAGAGTGACTACAAATCGTATTTTAAGTTTGATGTTTCCACCTTGCCGGATAGCGTTAGCTCAGTTGTTTTCGGGGTAACACATTTTGAGCATACGGCTTATTGTTACAGTAATTGTTCCGCCGATTTCTTTTTTTATCATTGTACCAGTAAATGGGACGAAATGGCCCTGGTTCAAAGCAATTTACCTTCCGAAGATCCTGAACCATTCTGCGGTCCAATACCTATTACCTTCCCAAATAATTTCGGAGTTAAAGAGTATGACATAACATCAGCATATCGCAATTGGAAAAAGAACCCAAATACAAATTTCGGCTTTACTGTTTATTCTCCGCTAATAGACTGCAATAATGCGTGTGTATTCTTTGGCGTAAAAACTTCGGATGATATTATTGCAGCTAATCGACCTTACTTAAAAATAAATACTCCATTTACAACCGGAATAAGTAAAAAAACATTAAATCCCACTATTTCGCCCAACCCTTTCAATGATTATATTAGGGTTAATGTTACCAATTTGAAATCATATTATTTCACCAATACAAAGGGACAAAAGATTGAAGTAGAATATGATTCCTCAAGCCAACAATTTAATACAACCCGCTTGCTAAAGGGCATATATTTTCTGCATGTTTTTACCGATAAAAAGGAATCCGTAATAAAACTGATTAAATAAAAAATTCGGTTTACTTATCATTCCAAATATGAGTGTGTTTTATACTCTCACTTACCCTTCATCAGGTGTGTGACAGTTGACGCTACTGAATGAGATATTCCTACCCCGCAAACTGCAATCCACTAAGATTCCTATACAGACCATCCTTTACAAGCAGGAGCTGCTCGTGGGTTCCCTGCTCAATAATACGACCGTTTACCAGAACCAGTATATTATCAGCTTGCCGGATAGTTGCCAGCCGGTGAGCAATAACAATCGAAGTCCTTCCTTTCATCAGTTTCTCAAGCGCATCCTGCACCAGTCGTTCCGACTCCGAGTCGAGAGATGAGGTGGCTTCATCAAGAATCAGGATTTTGGGATCTTTTAAAACTGCACGAGCGATAGCTATCCGTTGCCGCTGACCACCCGAAAGCTGGGTGCCACGCTCACCGACAAGC
>JBBQAQ010000072.1:0-9460 GCA_038316435.1 Bacteroidales bacterium
ATCCTTATGCATTTGCAAATCTTTTTAAGAAATGTAAAAATGCAAATTGAAATCCGTTTAATTGAAAAATCTCTGTAACTAACTAAATTTCAAATATTTCAAAGAACTTTTTTAAATTTTAATGGGACAGTAATGATTTGATTTATAAATTGATTTGAAAAACACATTTCTGCAAGAAATAATTTCACTACAGACATTTTCATTTCTCTTGAATTTAGTTTTTCGTGTCGTTTAAATTACTCAGAAACCAGCCTGATTTTATTGTTTTTATTTGAACTTTACTCGCAAATAGACCTTAATGTGTCCATCGGTGGTTCGCTCCAATGCCCAGCCATCGTCGATAGCTACGTATTGGTAACCCGCTTCTCTTAGCCCGGTTGAAACCATGGCATCTATAATTGACAATGTATTCCAACTGTTCCATCTCATTGGGGGTGTTTTAGCAAAATCTTTGAAATTTTGGCCAAAACCATTCAAACATAAAAAAACTAAAACCAATAAAAAAGTATTTCTCATAATAATACTTCGTTATGTTTATATATTTTGCTCATTATCAGTCGGATTAGGGTATAATGTTACTTGTTGGTTGTTATAAGCTGATTCACTTATACCAACTGCATTTCCTATCGTTATTGTACCAATTTTAAAAAAACCATCAGCATCTTTAATGGCATCGTTTAAAGCTATGTCAATATTGCGCTTCGTATCAATGTTGTCGTACATTTTAAAATATAAATCGTAAGTCCCATTCGCAAATGACAAAGGAATAGTAATTTGGTAATTTTGGTTAAATATTCCGGGCATCCAGGCTTTATTGTTCGAATTGTCGATAGTGATGGTGTTGGATGCAGTGCCATCTGTTAGTTTAAAAAGTGTCTGGTATTGGTTGTAAGCTGGTGCCACACCAATGTTTTCAATATTCAATGTAATTGTTTGGTTACTTCCTGCTGAAACTCCCTGCGGTATATCAACATAATTGAGTTTATACCAATACCCAACCAGGTTTGAAATTTGTTTTGAAAAAATTGGGTTGTCGGCTACCCAGGTCTTAGCATCGCCATGAAAACCAAACCAGGTACAATGCGCAAGTTTCACAGCATTTATTTCGATTGAAGCACCTTTAGTTGTTCCGTTAGGAACTGACCAATTCTTTTCATTTTTCACCATATGATAATGTTGCATTTCGAGTTGTGTAGGCTTGGTTTGCCAGGTACTTGTAAACAATACGGGCGATTGAATACTATAAGTAGAAGGATAAGTATCAAGATAATATTTTACCATAACACTATGATCGGACCAGAAAATACCTTTCGAATCGCAATAGCTTTTTAAAGCTGCCTGATCGCCGGCGGCCATCCATTGCTGTTTTTCATATGAATCATCGACCCAGCAAATTTTTGTTTTCGGGTTGGTATATAGGCTTGTATACATGTCAACATGTTGTTTTAATACAGTCCATGAAGCAGTTGCTTCGGATGCGGGGTAGTTATGCCCTTCACCCCAGGTCCCATAGCTTGCAATTTGTACAAATGCCAACCAGGGAGCACTATTATAACGAGCTGCAACTGCAGTATGAAATTTTTGCAATTTTGCCAGAAAAATAGGATCACCATAATCGGGTTCCCATACTGTTGTACCCCAGCAATCAACATTTGTACCTTTGGCGTCGGCAGCTTTAACCCATTGAGGAGTAGCATACTGCTCGCCTGTTTCTTTGCACGTAAAAGCAAATGCAAACTTATAACCTTTTGGCTGGTATGTGCTTACCAGGTTATCAATGTAGCTCCAGTTGTAATTGTTTTCAGTGGGTTCAAAATAACGCCATGCAAGTCTGATAAAAATAATGTCGCAGCCTGGCAATGCATCAATAGCGGCCGTAGTACCAAGATAGCCACCATCACCGTTGTCATAATAGTGATGGTAAAGCCCTTTGTGTGGGTTTTTGCATACTTTGGTAGTGTCTTTCTTGCTGATTAATTCGAAACGCTGCTGGGCACTTACGCAACCAATCAGGCATACTGCTAAAATCAAGAGAAATAAACGTTTTTTCATTATTGCTAATTGTTAGTTGTAATGTTCAGCAATCTCAATTTGCACATAGGCATAGAGAGACAAAAAAACGACCTGAACATTTTGAAAAATTATTATACCTCAAATCCGATAGATAATAAACTCCCTTTGTAAATATTTCTTTGCTACATTTAACTTTTAGACTCAAAAAATCTCATAGAAAAGCCCAAGTACCTTATAAGGATTTTTCATTGCAGATTTAAAATAAATTTAACATGATATTGGCGAAACAATTCCTTTCTAAAATGGAGTAATTCACTGAAATGTAGTATTTTAAAGGTCTATATTAACTATTTTAACAATATTGTTTTAAATGAATTTGGTTTTAACTCTGCAGAAATTGTATCATCTCCGACTTTTATTGTTTTAGTGCATGGTTTATCTGTGTCGTTTTGAAGAATAACAACAACAGTCTTATCAGGATTAACAAAAGCAAGAAGATTGCTAAATGGCCCTTTGGTTTGTAGCATTTTAGCACCTGGTTTAACAAAATGACTCAGGTGCTTCATTAGATAATATTCATAATTAAACTGATAGGTTTTAGCGACGGCATCAACCGTAACTAATGAATTTTGCTGCCAGCCCCAACGGCTATATCCACCTTTTTCGAGCGAAATATTCCAATACATGTATGCGCTAACTCCGCTATTAAAGTAATGTTTCATAAGATCCCAGGTATGACAACAATATTCCCAATCGTTTTTACCGTCTCCACATTCTTGCTCCGACTGGTAAAGTTTTAATTTCGGATAACGCTTATGCAATCCTGGAACAGCGTCTTTACCCGCCCATTGAAATCCGATTCCTTTTATATATTTACCCGCCTTTTTATCCGTCAAAATGGTATCAACCAACGCTTCTGTCGGGCGTTCCATGGTTCCGAACATTATTTCAACTTTTTGCTTCTCCATTGCTGGGCCAAGATAGTTGCCTATAAATTCGGCAAGGCCTGATGCTGTCCAGGTACAACTCGGAAATATCTGGCATGAATTGAATTCATTTTGCGGCATTATGGTTGATATGGGGATCTCTTGACTGTGATAAGCTTCAATAAATTTGGAGAAGTACAAGGCATATGCTTTAAAATATTCATCTTTTTGAATAAACATATTTGTGCCTTCTTTTCCCTGTTTTTGTGTATCGAGTCCGTTTTGAAACTTTGCCGCTAATTCAGGCTCAGAAACTCTGCAGGCATAATGTTTATTCCATTTCATCCATGAAGGAGGGCTCCAGGGAGATGCCCAAATCTTGATATCAGGATTATACTTTTGTGCATTTTTAATGAATGGCACCAGAGTTTGCATATCATTTGCAATACTGAAGTTTTTCATTTCAAAATCGCCTTCATTTTCATTATAGGAGTACCAATCTCGTGAAAAGTCATTGGCGCCAACTGGCATTCGGCAAATGTTGAAATTTGCACCAATTCCGGGTTCGAACAATTCTTTCATAATAAAACTTCTGTCTTTTTCAGAAAGAAGATTTAAAGAAGTCCAGCCCAGTTCGTTAAAACAGCCACCAAAACCTTCAATGGTTTGTAAGGGTTTGTTTTTCAACAATTCAACATCAAAGGCTGATGTTTCGTTCTTTGTAACTTTGCTTTTTTCTTCAAACCAGGTATTTTCTTTTGTGGTTGAAACACTTTGAATTACAGTGTATTGTGCTTTGATACTTAATTGCATCAACGTAAAAAACAGGAAAAGGGTAATTGTCCTCATAGGTAAATAATTTGGATTAAAATTCATCTGTATTTATCATTTCAAAAGTAATCTTTGATAATACAGGGAACAAGATTTGAAGATTTATCTTTTAGAAACTTTTAGGTGTTTATCTGTAAAATCCATGTATCGTTCCCATTCAAAACCGGTTACATCGTGTTTCCCGGATCTGATATGGTAACCAATTGTACTCATAATGGCATCATTGACGGCGGGTTGTGTATTAGCTTGTAATCCGCAGGTCCCTAATAGTTTATACACTGGTGAAGCATTTAAAGCCGCGAGGAATTCGCCTTTCGGATCAGCCCACAAATCGTCTTCGGCGCTTGCCACATAGAGCGGACGGGGAGCAATAAGTGCCAAAAGCATATGTTGGTCGAAAGGAAGAGCCGCCTCGTTATTGTTATATTTTTTAAAGTTCGCACAAAACCAGTGGGGAAATGAATTGTTTATAATACCAACGGTTTCTCCAAATGCTCTTTTCGATAATGCAGCACCGCCACAACCGGAATTGTTTGAAATAACGATAGCAAAACGTTTATCCTGAGCACCGGCCCACAGGGTTGCCTTACCGAGTCGCGAATGCCCCATAATCACAACTTTACTGGAGTTGATATCCTTGTCCTTCTCAAAATAATCCATTGCCCTGCTGTAACCCCATGCCCATGCGCCAATGGCACCCCATTCGGTGGAGTCAGGAGCCGTTTGTCCTTTCTTGTAAAACATGGGAAGAATACTGTTTGAAGCAGCATTTTTATGATCAGGATAAAGATCACCGTAATAAACTGTTGCCAATGCATATCCGCGTTCAATAATTCGTTCCACCGGCCATCTCTCACTGGCACCCCCACGCGATACTATTTTGTCGTTGTTTTTCATATACCCAACTCCGGAGTCACACTCTACCCAATGATGGCTTATTGTAATTCCAGTATCGGGATTAATGGTGTGATTCCCGTCAAAATTCAAACTGAAAAACACTGGTACTGGTTTTGGTGAATTATTGGGTACATATAGAAGGATATTCATCGAATGGTTTATCCCATTCCCTTTAAAGAATAAGGTAATCTCTTTTCGGGTTGCTGCGCCATTTAGCGCATTTTTATCAATCGAAATAACTCTAAATGTGAATGGTAATTTTTCTGTTGGAGTTTTGCCATACATTTCATTTTCAAACATCCCAATAATTTCATTTCGTCTGACTTCCCACCAGCATTTTGTAGTTGTTACAGCTGCTCCATCAATAAGAACTAATGGATCAGGCAGTGTATAAAACGGCACAGCCATTTCGTCGTAAATCGGTTCTATATTTTGGGCAGAAACAAATGAAGATATTGAAATAAAGAGCAGCACAGCAAACAGAGTTACCTGCTTTAGAAATGCTGATGATTTTTTTACGGTTGAAGTGTTTGTCATTTGTAATTAATTTTTTGCCTTTCGAATTTGAATTTCAACCAATGTCGGGTTTTTTAACTGTTCTTCAATTATTAGCAACTGAATTTTTTCTTTTAACCACGCTTGGGGGATTTTGAAATGCCAGACTTAGCCTGTTCTCCCAAAATCTTTATGCGTTGCGATTGAATTTGTAATCCAAACGATCATTTAACCGTTCCACACATGGTTTATACGTGTACGAAATCAAGTGAAAAACTCTCATTTTCAGGTAACAACACTTATATAATACCTGTCAGTAAGATGTAAATTTGGAATTCCTTTCAGATTTCGGAAGACTGTGTTCGAAAGAAGTTATTTAGATTGAGGTTTAAATATTAGTGTTCTTTCTGTTCGTATTATTACCTAAGCGAATGAGGTAGGTCTCTAATTGGATTAATCGTGAAAAACGCATGGCGAAATTTAATAAATCTTAAATCAGGTAATGTGAAAATTAACATTGAGATAATACCGATAGGAAAATGTGTGAGGATAAATAAATGACAAAAGAAAGAAATAGTTCATCGGAAGCTGATTCACTTCGGCAAAAAGAAGAAGTCCAATCAAAAAAGAAATTGCCTGCTAATGCTATAAACGTGGATGAAACTGACACATTAAAACTCCTTCATGAACTTCAGGTTTATAAGATTGAACTGGAATTACAGAATAAGGAACTCCAGTTGGCATTAGATAATGCAGATACAGCAATTAAACTTTATGATTTTGCCCCAGTTGGATATTATACACTTGACCCCGAAGGTACAATCTTCGAGCTTAATCACAGGGGAACAAAGTTGCTTGGTAAAAATCGTTCATCTTTGCTAAACAAAAATTTCAGGATATTTATTTCTCAGGATACACTGCCTAACTTTAATGACTTTTTAAACAAGGTATTTGAAACTACCATCACCCATACCTGCGAAGTAAAATTGGTATCACTTGAGAACCAAACAAAGTATTTTCTCATTGAGGGAATAGTTTCTAATCAAAAGCAAAAATGCCTCCTATCTGCTGTTGAAATCACCGACCATAAAATAGCAGAAAAGACACTGCAAGAAAGCGAGGAGAATTTCCGATTGCTATTAAACTCAACTGCTGAAGGAATTTATGGGATTGATACTCAAGGGAAATGTATATTCTGTAACAGAATGGCTTTAAGAATTCTGGGATTCTCGGATATCAGCGAAGTAATTGGCAAGAACATGCATAATTTGATTCATCATACTCATAATGATGGCACTCCCTTTTCGGTAAATGATTGCAAGATATTCAAAGCCTTTCAGGAAGAGACTGAAAATCACGTGGATGACGAAGTTCTCTGGAGAAGTAGCGGCACAAGTTTCCGTTCGGAGTACTGGTCGTATCCAATTATCAATAAAGGTATTATTACTGGCTCAGTTGTGACGTTTCTTGACATAACCGAGCGGAAGCAGGCGGAAGAAGAATTAAAACAAAAAATGGTCGATGTAAATGATGCCAAAGAATTGTATTTAAAAATATTTGAAGATTTTCCCGCATTAATCTGGCGTTCTCGATTGGATAAATTATGCGATTATTTTAATAAAACATGGCTGAATTTCACAGGAAGAACAATGGAACAAGAATTTGGAAATGGTTGGGCTGAAGGAGTTCATCCTGATGATTTAAATTCTTGTATAGAAACATATATTAATTCCTTTGATAAACGAGAAGCTTTTTTAATGGAATATCGTATGAAAAACAAATTTGGAGAATATCGCTGGATAAGAGATTACGGAAGACCTTTTTATGATTTAGACAATAGTTTTATAGGTTATATTGGCTCTTGTTATGACATTACTGAGAATAAGAATAATGAATTAAAACTTGCCGAACTCAATGCCACAAAAGATAAGCTCTTTTCAATAATCGCTCATGATTTAAGAAATCCCTTTAACAGCATTTTAGGTTTTTCCACGATATTACAAGAGAATGTAAAAGATTTCGATGTTGAGAAAATAACAAAATTTGCCACCATAATTAAAGACTCAGCTAAAGATAATCTGAGTTTAGTTGAGAACTTGTTAGAATGGGCAAGAGCACAAACGGGAGATATAAGCTACACTCCTGAAATTCTGAAAGTGCAACCAATTGTTCAGGAAATATTTTCAGTCTTAAAAGCTTCTGCATCCATTAAAAGCATAACCTTAAACAGTTTTCTGTCAGAGGATATTGTTGCTTATGCTGATTTGAATATGTTAAAGACTGTTTTACGAAATTTGGTATCAAATGCACTCAAATTTACTCATACCGGTGGAACAGTTAGTATATCTGCTGTAACTGAACATGATCAGGTAATTATATCTGTTTCTGATAACGGGGTTGGGATGAGTGAAGAAACACTAAATAAACTGTTTAAATTAATTACTACAATAACCACAACAGGCACGGCAAACGAAAAGGGTTCAGGTCTTGGCCTTATGCTGTGCAAAGAATTTGTGGAAAAAAATGGTGGCAAAATATGGGTTGAAAGTGAATTGGGTAAAGGGAGTAAGTTCATGTTTACACTGCCAATTAATACGACCACTGTAACATTAAATCACATTTTCTATACTCCTGAAATACACCAATGAACGTCCTAAAACTCTGCTCTGGTGAGATTGTTCGGCTTATGCAGTTGACTATTGCCGCAAAATAGCTGTATAAATTTTTGGTGAAATACAAACAGTACAATTATTCTTTGGTACAGCAGATAGAGAATATTAGGTCATTGAAAATAGTACCCTGCTATTTAAAATTAGAGGCATGTAAATCACTGATTTCTATATCCAAAATTTTAATCGGTCATGTTTGGAGCATTATAGGAATCTAACTTTTGAACTTTTCAGCAAGCGGGTCAATACACATCCGCCACCGGATCTGATAGAAAAATATTCATAGCTCATTTAAAGAAGAGCAGAGATTGAAATGTCTTTTTGAAGAATCCCTTGCACCTGGTGATGCTCGTGAGCTCCATAATCATGCACAAAGGGTGGTAGTGCGTCTCAACTCGGCACGCTTACCGATCCCAGATTCAACTCTGAAGGAACCAATAAAGGCAGCTTACAAGTTCCGAATACGGTTAAATTTGCTGAGCCTATAGTTCATGTGGTTCAGAATATTGGTGGTATTCCACTATTCAATATTGTCATTGAATTTAAAGCTCAAACTAGTCAATAGCCTGATTGAACTTTGTATTCCCAGTTATATTCCTAAAAACAAGGCTCCCTTTCAAATTGACATAATGCTTAAAATTACCTAACTTTGCATACTAGATGAATGTAAAAGACATTGTCATGAACTTACAATATATCACTGATAAAAATGGGAAAAAGAGTGCTATTCAGCTTCCTATGCAAGATTGGGAACAGATTCAAAAAGACCTCGAAGAACTCGATCGATTAAGAAATAAAAAATACTTTCTAACTGAATTGGCAGAGGCTGTTGAAGAAATGAAGCTAATATTGGAAAGTAAAAAACAAGTCCGAAACGCTGAAGATTTTCTCAATGAACTTTAATGTAAAGTCCCTATCAGTATTTGAACGACAGGCTAAACGTCTGATTAAAAAATTCCCCTCCCTTAAAAAAGAAATTCAGGAACTTATATAAGAACTGAAGAAAGAGCCGAGGAAAGGATCCTCCATTGGAAATAACTGCTTCAAATTACGACTTTCAATTGCCAGTAAAGGCAAAGGCAAATCTGGCGGCGCACGTATTATAACTCATATAATTTATTTGGATAATACCATTTACCTATTATCTATTTACGATAAATCGG
Source organism: Bacteroidales bacterium (assembly GCA_038316435.1). GTDB lineage: Bacteria > Bacteroidota > Bacteroidia > Bacteroidales > JACJXF01. Next base: position 8,995 of record JBBQAQ010000072.1, read on the forward strand.
ATATTGAAAACCTAACTGATAGTGAAGTGATCGAACTTGTAAAAATGATACCGTAGATAACAAGGAAGTCTGTCAATGCTGGGCTTCTTATCTTGCTGACTGACAATACGAACACGCAATTGAAAAGCGGAAAAATCTCTGAATTTTTAGACTTGTCCGCTCAGGTGAAATAGACGAGACATTTCCTTTAAATCATGCTATAATTGTATCAGAAAGTACTTTAAACTGTCTTCATGGATCTACATCTAAATAAGCCAATAGCTTTTTCGGTAATGGCAAAACCAATCGGGTCTTTTTGTAACCTGAATTGTACTTATTGCTATTAACCTTGAAAAACAGAATATCTATCCCGGATATTCTGATCATCGCATGGGTGATAGTGTTCTGGAGAAGTACATAAAAGATTATATTGAGGCTCAGCAGGTGCCAGTTGTAAGTTTCGTATGGCAGGGAGGTGAACCTTGTT
>JBBQAQ010000073.1:0-8995 GCA_038316435.1 Bacteroidales bacterium
CTCTAAAATCCTGAAAGGCTTTTCATTACTGATTGCTTCACAATATTAAAAGAGTCGATGTTTTCCTTTTTAATCGGATCTACCGAGGGAGCTTCGACTTTTAAAGGATCTACCGGACTACCATTTTTATAGAAGCGGAAATCAAGATGCGGGCCAGTGGAAAGGCCTGTACTGCCTACATAACCAATTACATCGCCCTGTTTTACGTAGCCACCCTGCCTGATTCCGCTTGCATATTTGCTAAGGTGCATATATACTGTGGAGTAAACAGAATTGTGTTTTATTTTTACCATGTTTCCTGCTCCACCATTATATCCCGTTTGAATAACTACTCCATCACCTATTGAATACACCGGTGTTCCCACAGGTGCAGCGTAATCAACTCCATGATGAGGCCGGCGAATCTTCAAAACAGGATGCATTCTGGAATTTGAGAACCGGCTGCTGATTCTAGAGAATCTCAGGGGAGCTTTTAGAAAGGCTTTTCGCAGACTCTGTCCCTTATCGTCATAGTAGCTTTCGAAACTGTCCTGAACGAAAGGTACTGCCCAGAAATCAGTATTCATGCTACGAAACCATGCTCCGTGAATTTTACCAATCCCTATTGAAACTGAATCAACAAAGTATTCATCATAGATCACTTTTAGACTATCGCCAACTTGTAATCCAAAAAAGTCAATAGTCCAGGCATATATTTCCGATAATTCATTGGCCATCATGGGATTGGAACCTCTATCGGCAAAGGTATTCCAAAGCGATGACTGTATCCTTCCTGAAAATGTATTTCTCAGAGTATCAATTTGCTTTACTCCGTTCCAAACCTCAAGACTATCGCTTACTTTAAATACGATGAAATTCACAGCGTCCTTTTCATACACAAAATAGTTAAGTTGGTGAATGCTGTCGAGACTGCTAAATGTTTGGTATTTGTTGCCGGCTTTGAATTTTCGGACATCAAAAACTGTTTCGGTTTTTTGCATCAGGCGATTAATAACATCCCCCGAAACCCCAAGATTATTAAGTAATCCGGCTAACATCATATCGGTTCTGACTTTCCCTCCCCCGATAAGAAAAGAATCAACAGGAAGACCATATAAACTCGGTATTTCCAGAGGTGTAGAAACAGAATCCGGGATGTTGGTAAGTTGCTTTTTGTAGGATGGTGTGCCGGAAAAAAACCAGGCAATCACCACGCTTAAGACAACGACAAGGGCAACAATAATAAATTCTAAATTGATTTTTTTCATTTCTGAGGATCAGACGACCAGATTAATAATTTTTCCTTTTACAATAATGATCTTCTTGAGCGGTTTGCCTTCCAGCCACTTGACAGTTGTTTCGTTGGCAAGGACCTGCTTTTCGATCTCCTCATTACTCATGTCGAGTGGGAGAAGGATTTTAACCCTCATTTTGCCGTTAATTGAAACCGGGTAATCGAACTCATTTTCAACGAGATATGCTTCATTTACCTCAGGCAGACTTGCGTCGAAAATGCTGGTTTTATATCCCAGGCTTTCCCAAATTTCTTCGGAGATATGAGGGGCAAAGGGAGCCAGCAGGATCAGCAAAGGTTCCAGAATGGCACGTTTGCTGCACTTCAGATCATTCAGGCTGTTCAGACAAATCATAAACTCAGAAACGGAAGTGTTGAAGGAGAATTTCTCGATATCGGAACTGATTTTCTTAATGGTTTTATGAAGGATTTTAAGTTCATCACTGGAAGCCGCTTCATCGGAAATTTTTAATGAACCCTCTTCGTTGAGGTACATTTTCCAGAATTTTCTTAGAAATTTTGAAACGCCGTCGATACCGTTGGTGTCCCATGGTTTCGATTGCTCAAGAGGTCCAAGGAACATTTCGTACATGCGAAGTGTGTCGGCACCGTAGGTTTCGATAATGTCATCAGGATTTACAACATTGTACATCGATTTCGACATTTTTTCCACAGCCCATCCGCAGATATATTTTCCGTTTTCCAGAATAAATTCAGCATTGGCATAATCAGGATTCCATTTTTTAAACGCTTCAATATCCAAAACATCGTTGTGCACAATGTTTACATCAGCGTGTAATTCAGTTACTTCGTACTGATTTTTCAGGTTTAGAGAAACAAATTTATTGCTGTTTTTTATGCGATACACAAAATTCGACCGACCTTGAATCATTCCCTGATTAACCAGCTTCTTGAAAGCCTCGTCTTTACATACTTTCCCGAGGTCGAAGAGAAACTTATTCCAAAAACGACTATATATAAGGTGTCCGGTTGCATGTTCAATTCCCCCGATATATAAATCCACATCCTGCCAGTATTCATTGGCTTTGCGGGATACAAGTTCGTTGTTGTTCCTCGGATCCATGTAGCGCAGGTAATACGCTGATGAACCTGCGAATCCGGGCATGGTGCTCATTTCATATTTATACCCTTCGCTGTTTTCCCACTTCTCAGCTCTTCCTAAGGGGGGATCGCCATCTTCCGTTGGTTTGAAAGCATCTATTTCAGGGAGTTCCAGAGGCAAATCATCGATTTTCAAAGTATAAGGAAGTCCATCTTTATAATAAATAGGAAATGGCTCGCCCCAATAGCGCTGACGGCTGAAGATTGCATCACGAAGACGGTAATTCACTTTGCGGTTACCGATTTTTCTGTTCTCGATCTCACTAAGCATTTTTTTGATTGCTTCAGGAACCCGCATTCCATTGATAGGTTCCGAATTTATCACGAGTCCATCTTTTGCCTCAAAGGCTGCTTCAGAAATATCTCCTCCGGCAATAACCTCACGGATAGGCAGATTGAAGTGTTTGGCAAATGCGTAGTCTCTTTCGTCATGTGCTGGAACGGCCATAATGGCGCCGGTTCCATAGCTTATAAGCACATATTCCGAAATCCACACCGGAAGTTTTTCGCCCGTAAAAGGATGAATGGCATAGGAGCCGGTGAAAACGCCAGTAATTTTTTTCGCCTCGGTCATTCTTTCTCTCTCGGAACGTTTTTTTGTGTAAGCGATGTACTCTTCCACTTCTTTTTTTCTCTGGGGAGTTGTGAGAAGAGCAGTCAGGTCGCTTTCCGGAGCAAGTACCATAAAGGTTACACCGAATAATGTATCAGGACGGGTGGTGAAAATTTCCATTTTAACGTTGGAATTCTCCAGATCAAAAAGCATTTCCGCACCTTCTGATCGACCAATCCAGTTACGTTGAATTTCTTTGAGCGATTCAGACCATTCGAGTTTATCGAGGCCGTTTAGAAGTCTTTCTGCATAGGCCGTAACACGCAGCAGCCATTGTTGCATTTTCTTTTGTTCAACAGGATGTCCGCCACGAACAGAAACTCCCTCTTTAACCTCGTCATTGGCAAGTACGGTACCTAAAGCAGGACACCAGTTTACAAGTGTTTCAGCGCGGTATGCAAGGCGGTAATTGAGAAGAGTTTCCTGTTTTGTTTTTTCGTCCCATCCATTCCATTCGGTAGAGGAAAACTTTTGTTTCGCATTGCATACGGCTTCAAGGCCTTCTGTTCCATGTGTTGCGAAATATTTTTCAAGCGAAATGATTGATTCAGCTTTATCGGATTTTAAGTTGTAATAATGATGAAACATTTCAATGAAAGCCCACTGCGTCCATTTGTAATATTCTGGATCAGAGGTTCTGAACTCTCGTTCCCAGTCGTAAGAAAAGCCGATTTTATCCATTTGTTGCCTGTACCGCTTAATATTCTGGTCGGTAGTAACGGCAGGATGTTGTCCAGTTTGAATGGCATATTGTTCAGCGGGTAAGCCAAAAGCGTCATATCCCATGGGATGCAGAACATTGAATCCCTTGAGACGCTTGTAACGAGTGTAAATATCCGAAGCAATGTAACCGAGAGGATGGCCTACGTGAAGTCCGGCTCCTGAAGGATATGGAAACATATCCAGGACATAGTATTTTGGTTTGTTGTGATCAACAATAACTCTGTAAGTGCGATTTTCTTTCCACGCTTTCTGCCATTTCTGCTCGATTTCCTTGAAATTGTAATCCATATTTTTTGTTGTGATTTTTTATCTCAATGTACAATTTTGTATATCCTATAATTTTGAGATTTATAGACTTGTTGGAGAATTGGAGTTTCCACATCATAAGTACTCACGATGAAATTTATTTTATTATCCAATCCGCTGTTCACGAGGTAGTTAATATCATTCTTCGCCTTATCCTGCTCAAGACCTCTGCAATACCAGTCGTAGATTACGGGTGTCTGAGAGGGAATTATTCGGAACATATAATAAATATCCCTTTCCGCTTTTCGGGGGATGGCCACATTGTAGAAATTTTCATCACCGAAAAGCATGAAAATATCAGTGGGTTTTGAGACATCTTTGAGATTTTGGGCTAGGGCGTCAAGCTCAATCCAGCCGGGCTTTACAGATTTTGATGTTTCGAGTCTTTCCGCAATTTTGAACGTGAGAATCACCATACACAGAAGAAGAGCTAGACTCATGTTTGCAGAATAGAAAATTTTTATTCCTGGCATTTGAAACTTCCTTTTCAGAAAGCGATAAACCGGCGGCATCCACACATACCGAAGCATGATGAGTGTTGCAATCTGGAAGAAAAGCATTGCCAGAGTACTTCCCCGCCAGGGATAAAATTTTGCAATGAAACCGTTGGTATCAAACAGTGCAACTATCAAAAAAAGAAGATTTTGCGATAGAATGATGATTAGAAAAGTATTGATCCATTTGTATTTTAGAGGGATTTGCTTCCGGTAAACGAAAATCGCAAGAATATATGCTATAATGGCCATTCCTACTTTACCTGCGTGGCGGTGAATAAAGTAATCCCAGCTTTTTACAAGTCCGATGTGGTGAGGATTTCTGTCGTATGCGTAAAGCCTGCCAATATTTACTCCATTTATTACATTTTCGTTTCCCGACATTAGTCCCTGGTAGAGATAAATAACAAAAGGCAATAGGAGCAATCCTGCATAGAGCCAATAGATATAAAACCTTTTCTGTTTTCCTATGGTAATTAAAAGGTAAATAAAGACATACAAGGTATACCAACCGCCAACAAGCATGTGCCAGTAGATTGAGAAGGCGGCAGTAAGAACAGCAGAAAGAAATTTTTCTTTAAGGAGAAAATAAATACTCCAAAACACAAAAACGTAGGCAATGGTTTTGGTTTCAAATCCCCCGAAAACCCATTCCCCGGCAAAAAAATTCTGCTGAGGGATAAAAAATACAGTTAGCCAAAAGATCAGAACTATGTTGTTAATTTTCAGATGTTTTGCAATGGCAACAAAGGGAATTGCAAGTAGAATATAGCCTAGGAGTCGGCCGAAAAATGCCAGATGTTCAAAACTTAAAAATTTAAGAATCCATCCAAAGATTAGCTGAAAAAGTATTCGAGTGCCTGCGAAATCGGTGAATAGGGTGGAATTTGGGATCCATTGCGGATCGACATAAGCTTTTGAGAAGGCAAAATACACCTCCTCATTAAAACCCGGTTGAAATCCTATGTAGAACACGCTCAGAACAACCACCATAAGCGCAACCGGGTTGAGGCGGTTGAAGTGATAAATGAGCCTTGTTATAAACTTGTTCATCGAAAATACCTGAATTTGCAACTATACCCGAAGGCTTGTATTTTAAAGGGTGTAAAGATATTAAAAAAACAGAGTCATTGAGCATTGGGATTAAGCAACCTCGTGAAATTGCTATTACACAGAGGGCCACAGAGTAGTCACAGAGAATAGCACAGAGGTTAATATCTATACCTTTTATTGTCGTTTTTGAGTAACGGAACATTATAATTAATAAGTAATCCTAGAAAAACAAATATTTGACGAAATCAAATATTTCTCCGTGTCCCGCTGTGACTACTCTTTGGGCCTCTGTGTAAAAAAAATTAATATCACATGGACACAGAGCACAGAGTCAAAAAATAGTATGCGCCGGAAAACATAATAATGTGGCTAGCCTAAATTTTATTTCAAATTTCAATTTTTCTTGTAATGAAAATTGAGTTGCTGCGTCTTGTATTTAAAACTGAATATTAATTTAATAAATAAGCCATGAAAAATTTACTTTTAGTTGTTTTCTTATCTGCATTTGGAACTGCAGTTTTTGCTCAGAAATCAATCGATGCATTGTTCGAGAAATATGCCGGGAATGACGGTTTTACTACCTTAACCATTAATGGGAATCTGCTTAAGTTTGCTTGTCATAGTGATTCTGAAAGCCCTATGCCTGCTGATATTACGGAGATCAGAATTTTATCTCAGGAAGATAATAATCTAAATGCAGGCAACTTTTATGATCTGGTTATTAAAGACATTGATCTGAGTCTTTATGAGGAGTTTATGAGAGTTAAAGAAGCCAATCAGGATGTGAGAATGCTGGTTCGGACTGAAGGGAAAAACTTTAAGGAATTTCTGTTAATTTCTGGAGGAGAAGATAATGCCTTGATTCAGATTAAAGGGAACATGAGTTTCGAAGATGCACAGAAGTTTTCAGGTGATGTAAAGAAAAATCATGGTGCAGATTTGTTTTCAGACAGTAAATAAGGTGCTTTAGCCTCTGTGCAACTCTGTGTGACTTATTTTTTACACGGAGTCACTTTAAATATAAAAATCTACAGACAAAAAAACCTGAGCAGTTGCATAAAATCTTATATTTCAGGCTTAAGTAAACGACATTGAATTAAAATTTATCTTTACAATTACTGAAACTCTTGTCTTCAGAAATAATGAGCAGAGCAGAATTTAATGAACTTGTACATGAGCTGAGCCGGAAACTTTACGGCTATGCATTCCGAATTCTTGGAAATCAGGAGGAGGCAGAGGATGCTGTTCAGGAGATTTTCATTAAGCTCTGGAAGATGGGGGATAAGTTACAGGAATACAATAGCATTGAAGCTTTGGCAACTACCATGACGAAAAATTTTTGCATCGATCAGGTTAGAAAACGCAAACGGACGCCGGTTGAGGTAATTTCTAATCGGGAATTCAGGATCAGTTCAGATGCATCTCCCCTGGAAGAGATAGAAAACAAGGAATCGAATGAAATTTTGCACAAGATAATTGAGACATTACCTGAAGCGTTTCAGAGTATAATTGTTTATAGGCATATTGATGATTTTAGTTATGAGGAAATAGCAGAAAAGACTGGACAAAGTGTTAACACATTGCGGGTTACACTTTCGAGAGCGAGGAAGATGATACGTGATGAATACAATAAATACCACTATGAATCCGGAGGAATTAAACCGATTACTCGATAAGTATTATAGCGGAAGGAGCAGCGAGGAAGAAGAAAACCTCCTATGCGATTACTTTGGCGTTGATACAATCCATGAAGGCTATGAAGCTGAGCATGAAATTTTCGCATATTACCGTTCAGCCAGAAATGTGCCTGAGCCTTCAGTAGATTTTGAGGCAAGAATTATGGCAGGACTTGATGGTGCTGAAATCATTGAGGAAAAGTTTTTGATCCGGAGATATCTGTATCCATTGGTTGGTGCGGCAGCCAGCATACTGATACTTTTTGGTTCTTATTTCTTTTTATCAAGGGATTTGCAACCCAAAGATACATTCACAGACCCAAAAATTGCGTATTTGGAAACCCGTAAAATACTTTTTGAAGTATCTTCCAAAATGAATAAAGCAGAAATGGCACTTGAGCCAGTGGGTAAAATTCGGATTATGACAACAAAAGGCTTTTCGGCAATAAATAAATCCACCGGCATTGTCTCGAAAAACCTTAAAAGTCTTGAAAGGCTTGATGGAGCTACAAAAAGCGTTAAGAACAAGAAATATTAAAAAACAGAATATATGAAAAAGATAATTCTAGCATTCGTTGTTCTTTGCCTGATGTTGGTTGTGCAGGCACAGAACTCTGCCATTGATGACATGTTCAATAAATATTCCGAAAAGGAAGGGTGTACAGTAGTTACCATTTCAGGAAAGATGTTTAGCATATTTGCAGGGGAAGAAGCAGAAAAAAATGCAGCGGGAAATGTAATCAGTAAATTGAAATCCATCCGAATACTTTCCGTTGAAGATTCAGTATTAAACCTGAGCGTAAATTTCTATGCAGAGCTCAGCAAAAAGCTCGATTTATCGGGATTTGAAGAGTTGATGGTTGTAAAGGAAGGTCAGGACATGACCAAATTCCTGATAAAGCAGAAGGGCGATATAATCACTGAACTGCTTGTTATTACTGGAGGACCCGGAGGCAATTCCTTGATTTCGATACAAGGAGATTTGGATATGAAGAGTCTATCGAATATATCGAAGCAGATTGGGATTGAGGAGTTGGAGGGGATTGATAAGAAGGGGAAATAAACTATAAATCCTTTGCAAGAAGTCTGACAATTTTGCCATGGTCAGAAATAACGATATCAAGATTATGATCCTTTTTAGATTGGATTGACCTTTTGTGTGTTAGGTCCAGGCCTTTTAAAATCTTTTCTCTTATGCTATTATTACTTTTTGTCGTTTTGGAGCAGCTGGTTAATAACGCCAAAGGCAAAGCATAACCGACGATCCCGATATGCATAGGGAGAGGAGCTCACCACACACCTATGTGTTGAGTAATCCTGTTAGGATCACCACTTAGTATTTCTTGGAACGTCTTAATAGATAATTTCAAAAAAAACCTACATTTGCATTTCAAAACTGGCCCTATAGTTCAATGGATAGAATGGAAGATTCCGGTTCTTTTGTCCCGATAGCTATCGGGATGGGTTCGAACCGACGACGAAGGAGGAGCTCACCACACACCTATGTGTTGAGTAATCCTGTTAGGATCACCACTTAGTATTTCTTGGAACGTCTTAATAGATAATTTCAAAAAAAACCTACATTTGCATTTCAAAACCGGCCCTATAGTTCAATGGATAGAATGGAAGATTCCGGTTCTTTTGTCCCGATAGCTATCGGGATGGGTTTGAACCGACGACGAAGGAGGAGCTCACCACACACCTATGTGTTGAGTAATCCCGGTAGGATCACCCC
>JBBQAQ010000074.1:0-8356 GCA_038316435.1 Bacteroidales bacterium
TAGATCAGCAACTACAGATAAATTTCAAATAAAAAAATCCGCAAAACAGGCATAACCTGATTCTGCGGATTAATTGTAGTATTTCTTTTGTACTTGTTCTTAGAAAGCAACCCCAAGGGTTATTCCGAATCTGAAACCAAATCCGTCAAAACTTCCTAAGTCAAAATTACCAGTAGTGCCTGAATCAACTTTTAGTTTGCCACCAGAGTAGGATGGTCCGAGGTATGCTTCAAGAGTGATAACATCTTTCAAAAGTGTTTGCGCTCCAACAACTAAAGCACCTCCAAAAGTTGAATAAGTTGCTTTGTCGGTTGATCCATCATCAGTAAGAGAGAAGTTGGAATAACGTAAACCAGGAGCTAGGTAAATACCTTTAGGTGCAGGAGACTCTGAAAGATAGAAACGTGCTTCTGGAGTAAGAGCAAATCCACTGAAATTTGTTGTGCCTACGTTTATTCCAGTATAGAAAAAACCCAACTGCATACCTTTGTTTTCATCAAAAAGATGTTCATAAGACAACCAGTAAGTTTTTACCAATGGACTGAAAATGTTGGTTTTTACAACATTCGATTTGGTCTGTGCCGAAGCTCCAATTCCAAATACCACAAGTAGTATAGCAATTAAAGAGGTTTTTAATTTGTTCATAGTGTTCAATGTTTGGTTTAAAAGGTTAAAAAGTTAATCAAATGTAAAAATTATCAATTAATAAAAATCGTTTATTTATTTTTTAATATTAACAATCAGTGCGAGTTCATCAAGTTGTTCCTGTGAAATTATACCCGGAGTGTTAATCATCGTATCTCTTCCGGAATTGTTTTTGGGGAAAGCAATTACGTCACGTATTGAGTCTAAACCCGCAAACATAGCAGCCAATCGGTCGAACCCAAAAGCTATTCCCCCATGAGGAGGAGCGCCGTAGCGGAAGGCATCCATAATAAAGCTGAATTTACGTTTTACCTCATCCTCGCCCATTCCCAGGTTTTTGAACATCAGTTTCTGCACCTCAGTATCATGAATTCTGATGGATCCACCTCCAACTTCAACACCATTTATAACCATGTCGTATGCTTTAGCTCTGACTTTACCGGGATCAGTGGTAAAATATTCCATATCCTCTTCCATCGGGGATGTGAAAGGATGATGCATTGCATAAAACCGTTTTGTAGCTTCATCCCATTCAAGAAGAGGGAAATCGATTACCCATAAAGGTTTGAAAATGTTTTTATCACGAAGGCCCAGACGGGTGCCCATTTCCAGACGAAGTTCGTTTAGTGCATTAAGCGTTTGTTTTTTGTCACCAGCCATTACAAAAATCATGTCCCCATTTTTTGCATGTAGCTTTGTTGCCCAGATTTTGAGTTCGTCGGGACTATAAAATTTGTCGACAGAAGATTTTACCGATCCGTCTTCGTTTACTTTAGCATAGATGAGCCCTTTAGCACCAATCTGCGGTTTTTGCACAAATGCAGTAAGCTCGTCAATTTGCTTACGTGTATATTCAGCGCAGCCTGTAGCGCATATTCCACCTATGTATTCAGCAGAATCAAACACTTTAAAATCCTTACCTTTTACAATGGAAGTCATTTCCGAAATTTGCATTTCGAAACGAATATCCGGCTTATCGCATCCGTATTTTTCCATCGCATCCTGAAAGGACATACGAGGGATATTTTGTTCAAAATCCACACCTTTTACTTCACGGAACAGGTGTGAGATAAGCCCTGCAAATGTTTCAAGAATATCTTCACGGTCAACGAATGCCATTTCGCAATCGATCTGAGTAAACTCAGGCTGACGATCGGCGCGTAGATCCTCATCCCTGAAGCATTTAACGATCTGAAAATAACGGTCCATTCCGGCAACCATAAGCAATTGCTTCAAGGTTTGAGGGGATTGAGGAAGAGCATAAAACTCACCCTGATTCATGCGTGAAGGAACAACAAAGTCGCGTGCACCCTCAGGAGTTGAATTAACGAGGACTGGAGTTTCGATCTCCAGAAAATTTAGAGAACTCAGGTATTTGCGAGTTTCCTGTGCCATTTTGTGGCGTAGTTCAAGATTTTTCCTAACTACTTCACGTCTGAGGTCCAGGTAACGGAACTTCATTCTCAGGTCATCTCCACCGTCCGATTTTTCTTCAAGAGTAAAGGGAGGAGTAATGGATTTGCTAAGTACACGAAGCAGATCAACAGTAATTTCGATTTCTCCGGTTGAGATCTTAAGGTTTTTATTACTACGTTCAGTAACAATTCCAGTAGCCTGAATCACAAACTCACGGCCCAGTTCTCTTGCCTGCTTGCAGATTTCCGCATTGGTATCCATATTAAAAACAAGCTGAGTAATGCCATAACGGTCGCGCAGATCGATAAAGGTCATTCCGCCAAGGTCACGTGAGCGATGAACCCAGCCGCTAAGGGTAACTTTTGAGCCGATTTTCGAGGTATTCAGTTCTCCGCAGGTATGTGTTCTGTACATTTAATGAGTTTTAGGAGTTTTTGTGCCAGTTTTGCATTTTTGGGATAAGCCATCTTTTTTCAAAGGAATATCAGGCAAATCCAAAATCGACAAAAGGCTAAATTTGTTATATTTGACCTGCGAAATTAGCAAGAAATTTTTGAATAGCCATTGACATATTTCAATGCAATAATGAATTTTTCGAATTAAAGAGAATTGAAGGCCGCAATTTAATCTTAGAATTTTCAGCTTAACTATTTTTCAAATCCATATAAATGAACTATCCCTTATATTCAGATGAATTCTTCATGAACGAAGCCCTCCGTGAATCCAGGAAAGCTTTTGATGAAGATGAGGTACCCGTGGGAGCTGTAATCGTTTCTCAAAACACCATCATCGCACGAAGCCATAATCTCACTGAGACACTCTGTGACGTTACCGCACATTCAGAAATCTTAGCGATTACCTCAGCAGAAAACTATCTTGGGAGTAAGTATCTGGATGGGTGCACCATGTATGTAACACTTGAACCCTGTCTTATGTGCGCTGCAGCAACAAAATGGGCGCAATTAGGGAGGTTGGTGATTGGTGCACCTGATATCAAAGCTGGGTATAGCCTAATCGGAGGAGCTGTTTTGCATCCGGCGACAGAAGTGGCAACAGGGGTTTTGAAAGAAGAATCGGCGGAATTGTTAAGGGAGTTTTTTAGGGGGAAGAGGTGAAAAACCCCCGTATTCTTACCTGATTTCCCCCCTGGTTTTTTAATTTTCTTTCTAAAAACAACTACTTTAAAAAAAATGATTTACATTTGTTTGGAAAAGTATCTGAATTATGAAGAGTTTGAGTTACTGTGCACTACTTATAATTGCATTCTGCTTTACAAGCAATGTTGATGCACAGCGTTGGAAAGCCAGAAGGTATGAGGCTGTGTTTGGCATTGGCTCTGCAAATCAGTATGGGGATATCGGCGGTACAATGACTGAGAAAAACTTGTATGGGCTTAAGGATATTCAGTTGGCAAAAACAAGACCCTCAATGGCATTCGGGGCGAGGTATAAGATTAATGCATTAATGGCCACTAAATTAAATCTATATACTGGGTTTTTAACCGGCTCAGATGTAGGATCAAAAAATGCAGGAACACGCGATTATTCTTTCAAATCAACGATTTTTGAATACTCACTTCAGTATGAGTATTATATTATATCTGAAGTTCGTGAACTATCCTCCGGGGCCTTGTACAACAGGAAAGGGATGGTAAATGATTATTTTAATATTAACGTTTATCTTTTTGCCGGGTTCGGCGGAGTTTTTTCCAATGCAAAAGTTACTGATTATAGCACTGCAAATGAGGGAGGTAATGATAGATATAAGGAATATGATAGTAAGGGATATTTAATTCGCGATTTATATACCCAAAGCACAGAATTTGATGTCGTTAGTGGACTTTATTCAATCATTGGTACAGAGAATAATCGATCGAAGTCAGGCTTAGTATTTCCGGTAGGTATTGGTGCAAAGTATATCTGGACAAAAGACTGGTCCTTCGGGGTGGAATTCGGAAGAAGATTTACCAATTTCGATAAGCTAGATGGATACTCTGCGCAAAACCCTGGATTGAAGATTGAAAATAAATCAAAAGACGTTTACGATTTCATGACATTCAGCGTCATTTATAGGATTCCTACTGATAGAAGGGGACTTCCAATCTTTGGTAATCGAGCTGCAGTCAGAGAATAGCTTATCACTTTTTTCCCCACAACTACCTTTCTGATATTATTTCCTGGAAATCTATTTTCAACCATTATTTGAATTTCTGACAATTTAATTTTCCAATACTTTTTTATTCAAACTGCCAGCTGCTTTTAAAGATAGATTTTTCAATATTGCTCGGTAGTTTTCATAAAACCAATCAATTGCACTCCGTGGCTACACTCTTATAACCAAAGATAAATTTAATCTACTAAAACTTTATTTGAGTTCTTTAGGCGATTGATAATCAGCTGTTCATAAGAAATTGGGATACGATAAAATTCTTTCGTTTATCTTCCAAAACCTTGCATTCATCAGGATTTTTTGTAAATTTGGACTTGGAACTCTGAAATTCCGAAATCTCAAAGCAACAAAGTAACGCAATGAGCGATGTCGGATTTTTGATTTTTGTATGCTTGGTCGCATAATATTAATGTGACTGAGAGGGCGAAGCTGTACCAAAACAGGATGAAAAGATTTTCGAAATTCATTCAATTATTTGAGATCATTAGTAAATTTGCTAAACAGAAATAGCAAAGATTAATTACAGATACATGGAAGAAAAAAAGTTAGTACGGGTTTCTGCCAGAGTTTTCATATTCATTACATTAACCTTGGCATTATTCTCCTCCTGTGTGCCAAACAGAAAAATTACATACTTACAGTACAAAGATGAATTAAGCCAGCTAAAAACAATCCCTATCGACACAGTTGTAAGAGAGTATGTTACAGAGCCTTATGAATACAGGCTTCAGGCTGATGATCAGGTTATGATCATTATTTCTTCATCAACACCGGACGAGTATAATCCGTATAGTTTAGCAGGTCTTAGTATGACAGGAGGGTCTCTTGGCAATATGGCTCAATCTTCATTGATGGGATACAGGATTGACCCGACAGGCTACCTTATCCTGCCGATTATTGGGAAACTTAAAGCTTCAGGATTGACACTTTACGAATTGCAGGACACAATTTCCATTCTTGCAAGTAAAGATCTGGAAGAGCCTTCAACAAAAATTAACCTGATCAATTTCCGTTATACAATCATTGGGGAAGTAAATGGAATTGGCACGAAACAAACTAGCGATTACAATTTGTCTATGTTACAGGCTATGTCTGGAGGACCAGCTGAATTCGGTGATCTTTCCCGAATCAAGGTTATCCGAAAAATCAATGATAAGAGCTATGTTTTTTATGTAAATTTATTGGATGAGAATTTTCTGGCCAGTGAATTTTATTATGTTCACCCTAATGATATAATTGTTGTCTCGCCAATGAAGAGACGTCTGCTAATGCAAAACGTTCCACAGACACTTGGATTTGTAGCATCAACTTTATCACTGGTTTTAACATTGTTTACCCTCATTACGGTTAATAAATAGATATTTATAATGAATCGGCCAACTCCTTCCACCTCAAATGCTCAAAAGTGGATTGTTCAGAAGCTGCTTTTGCGCTTAATGCGCAACTGGCAGTGGATAACTATTTTTGTATTGGTGAGTATTGTGACAGCATTTATTACAAACAGATACAGCAATAAGATTTATGAGAGTCAGGTACGAGTAGTTAAGGGAAACGAAGATGTTTCCGCTGACGGAGCAGCATTTATTTTGGGGAATAACCGGTACAACAGCATTTTAAATACCGAGTATGAGAGAGCTTTCTTTACATCTACCCCAATTCTTGATAAAGTGATTCTTGATCTAAATCTGCAAGTTTCATATTATTCTCAAGGGTATGTTAGAACTTATGAGCGATTTGGCGAATTACCGATAACTTTATTATTTGAAGTCGAAGGGAATAAAATACCGTATAGCATTCCGTTCAGAATCATTTTAACTAATGAAAACGATTTTACCCTCTCATCTGAACAAGCTGAATGGAAACAAATTCTTCAAGGTAAAAAATTCACTTTTGGAGAATCATGCTATATCGATGGGTTCAGATTTGTTTTGCGTAAAAATTATCCTATTGAAAATCGTGGCGATTGGCTCTTTAAGATTAATCAGATTTCAGATTTAATAGGCTTTTATAAAGGGAGCATTCGTGTCGACGTTTCTTCCCAATATGGTCGGGAGGCTATGCTGCGACTATCAATGCTCAGTGCAGTTCCTGAAAAGGATATAGTAGTGCTTAATCGACTTGTTGAAGAGATTCGAGTTCGTGACGTACAAAGAAAAGTTGAAAGCAGTGGCAGAACCTTGAGTTTTATAGATGCACAGGTGCAATCCGTTTCTGATTCAATGGAATATCTGTCTAAAAAATTGCGTGACCAAAAGTTGGATAATAAAGAGTTATCAGCAGGTTCGACCGAAGTGTTTTCCCGTATTTCAATTCTTGAGGATAAAAAAGCTGAGCATATACTGGCAAATCATTACTGTGATTATCTTACAGAGTATATTGACACGAGAAGCAATGAGGATATTATAGCTCCATCCATTCTTGGAGTAAATGATGCATTGCTCAATAGCCTTCTTAACCAATATATCGACATGAAGCTAAAAGAAAGGCTTGATGCGCAACTTAATCTTACTTCTAGAGTGTATCAAAAGGAGAGGGAGAAAAGAATGCGAGAGTTAGGTACCCTTGAGGATGTTGTAAAAGAAAGCATTATAAGCGTCAAACAATCAAATAAAATGCAGATTGAGGAATGTGATCGCCAGATTGCTGAGTATATAAGGTCTGCCCGCGCAACAATGAATGAAGAGATTATATTCAGTGATAATCAAAGGCTTTATTCAATGAATGAAAAGGTCTTTACACTTTTATTGGATAAAAAGGCCACAGCAGGTATCAGTCGTGCAGCCCTCATCTCAGATTACCGGCTACTCGAATCAGCTTCTTTTAACGCAACTCCCCTTCAGCCTAAATCATCACGTAATTATTTAGCTGCCTTAGCTTTAGGACTGCTCATACCAATTGCATTCTTGTTTGAAAGAACGTTGACAAAAAATAATCTTTTATCACTTTCAGAATTGGAAGAGCTGATTCATATTCCAGTATTAGGCATGATTGGGAATAACCCGAATCCCACTGTTGTAAAAGATGAACCCAAAAGTCTCGTAGCAGAAAATTTCCGTACTCTCCGATCCAATTTAAAATATATCAAAGAGGGAAGTGATCGTTTGGTTTTACTTGTAACTTCTTCAATAACTGAAGAGGGGAAGAGTTTTGTAACCTCAAATTTAGGGTATGCACTTGGTTTGCAGGGGAAAAAGACAATTGTTATTGGCGCTGACTTGCGCAAGCCTACTCTTAAAGCCTACTTTGGTAAAAATCCCGGTCCGGGTTTAAGTGAATATTTATCCGGTCAGGTTGAAATAAATGATATCATATACCAAAGTGAAGACCCTAATCTTTTTTACATTCAATCTGGTCCTGTTCCACCAAATCCTGCAGAACTATTATCAGGTCATCGCATGGCTGAACTCATCACCAAACTAAGAGAAGATTATGCATATGTCCTTCTGGATACCCCACCGGTTGGCACAATCAGCGATGCAGCTGAGCTTTTTGAATTGGCAGATGCAATTATTCTTGTTACCCGTCAGGAAGTTACTCCGGTTGCGGCATTGCAGCAGCTAAATTACTTCTTCGACAAAGCCAGCATGGCCAAAACAGTAATTTTATTTAATGGAGTGAAAATGGGAGGGGGATATGGGTATTATGGGTATCGGTTTGGATATGGGTATGGGTATGGGGAGTATTACAGGAGTTAACATTTGATAAAAGTTACCTGATACGTATCTTTGTTAATACTTCAAAACACCTAGCGAGAAGGTTAAGGTTAAGCGGTTCTCAACCATTACCTCAACCTAAAAAGGCTAAGGTTAAGGTTAAGCGGTTCTCAACCATTACCTCAACCTAAAAAGGCTAAGGTAAAGTTTAAGTGATCTCAACCTTAACCTCAACCTTATAAAATCATTCGGAATAACATGGTGAACAAAACAACAATATACGAACCCAACCAAAGGTTGAAAATTGGCTGGTTCCAAACCTGGATAATCCTTGTTCGGAACATAATTCAAAGCTGGGGCTTGATATATCAACTCTTCAGACGGGATTTTCTGATGAGTTATAAAAAATCATTTATTGGTGCAGGATGGATATTTATTTCTCCGATTTTAGGGGTTGTTTCCTGGGTATTTTA
>JBBQAQ010000075.1:0-8299 GCA_038316435.1 Bacteroidales bacterium
ACAAAGTTTTATCCATGCTTTGTACTATGATGATAAACCGCAAGCTCTTCAGGATCGAATTAAAAACCAAAGCGTTTGAAGCAGAAAGAGTTCAGAAAATAAGGGATTATCTGGTTCTGTATTATAAGCTGTCAGCTGAAGATGCACGATATCTGGTTACCGAAGGAAGTTCCAGCAATTATGCCTACAACTCCCTCGATGATAATATCAAAATAATGCTTAAAACCGGCGAGTGCAAAGATATTTCTGAAGTCTCTGATATGCTGAATGTTACGGTGCTATCCCGTACAATAAAGAAACATTTTCTCTGTTATCCCAAAGAAATAGAGATTCCATTTTAACTGAAACCTATTATTTTCCGAGGGATTTGAAAGCATTTTACCGGAATTCTTCGGATATTATTCAGATTCTTGTACTTTTGAACTCGTGAATTAATCAGAATTTAACACAATAGCCTAATCCAAATGAAATTCAAAGCTCAGATGATCGCTGCATTTCTCAAAGGAGAAATCGAAGGAAACCCGGATGTTGAAATTGTGAATATCTCAAAAATTGAGGAGGGAAAACCAGGAACTTTGTCCTTTCTGTCCAACCCCAAATATGAGAAGTATATTTACGAAACGCAGGCTTCTATTGTGCTGGTTAACAAAGGTTTTAAACCCGAAAAACCAGTTTCGGCTACACTTATCCGGGTAGAGAATGCCTATGACGCTTTTGCATCCCTCCTCGAACTATATCAGCAGGCTAAACCACAGAAAAACGGGATACATAAGCTGGCCAGCGTTCATGAAGGTGCATTAATTGGTGAGAACGTATATATCGGGGATTTTACTGTTGTTGAATCAAGCGCTAAAATTGGAAATAATTCGAAGATTTATCCACAGGTTTATGTTGGCGAGGGAGTTGAAATTGGTGAAAATTCACTTATTTACCCTGGAGTGAAAATTTATGAAGGCTGTAAGATTGGTAATAACTGCATTATCCATTCAGGCGCTGTCATTGGTGCTGATGGATTTGGATTTGCTCCTCAGCCGGATAAAACCTACAAAAAGATTCCCCAAATCGGGATTGTAACCATTGGCGATAATGTTGAAATTGGTGCAAACACCTGTATAGACAGGGCTACCATGGGAGCTACGGTAATTGCAACCGGAGTAAAACTGGATAACCTCATTCAGGTAGCACATAATGTTGAAATTGGTGCCAACACTGCAATTGCAGCTCAGGTGGGTATTTCGGGTTCGGCTAAAATTGGAAAAAATAACGTTTTTGCAGGACAGGCAGCTGTGGTAGGACATATAACTATTGGCAATGATGTTAAAGTTGGTGGACAGTCAGGAATCATGCGGGATGTTAAAGACGGAGAGCTTTTACAAGGCTCCCCCGCAATCAATTTTAAAGATTTCTGGAAAGCAACAGCAATATTCAATAAACTACCCGATTTACGCTATCAGGTTATGCAGCATGAGAGAGATATTAAGGAAATAAAGGAAAAGAATAATTCGACCGGGGAAAAATTATAAGCCGCTTACACTTGATTATACAAGCTTTCGGCCTCGAATACCTTTTTGATAATTTATTTTCGATTCATTGATTTTTTGTATATTGCGGCGTTTTTTAAAAACCATTTATCCAAAACCTTTTTATGTCTGATAAACAAAAAACCATCCGGAAAGCCGTAACTGTAAAAGGAAAAGGATTACACTCCGGCGTGGAAGTTGAACTCACATTTAATCCCGCACCGGCCAATCATGGTTTCGTTTTTCAACGTACCGACCTCCCAAATCAACCCCTGATCAGAGCTTTGGCCGAATATGTTACTGAAACATCCCGCGGTACTACACTTGAAGAAAACGGCGGTAAAGTAATGACCATCGAGCATTGCCTCGCTGCATGTGTTGGAATGGAAATCGATAACCTGCTGATTCAGCTTAATGGCCCTGAAGCGCCTATTCTCGACGGAAGTTCGAAAATTTACGTTGAAGCTATTGAAAGCGTTGGCGTTGAAGAACAGGATGCGGAAAAAGTGTATTTTACTCCCAGCGAACGTGTTGAATACTATGATGAAGCAAAGGGAATCCATATTATCGCTTATCCGGATGCAGAGCTTTCAATGAATGTTTTGATCGACTATAACTCAAAAGTACTAGGAAATCAATATGCTACTCTCGACGATCTGAAGAAATTCAAACATGAGATTGCTCCCTGCCGTACATTTGTTTTTTTACATGAGCTTGAACTCCTTGCAAAGCATAATCTTATCAAGGGAGGAGATCTTGACAACGCTATTGTAATTATGGATCGTCAGGTGTCTCAGGAAGAACTCGACCGGCTGGCCAAACTATTCAATAAACCCAGCATTAACGTCAAACCTGAAGGCGTACTGAACAACCTTGATCTTCATTTCCCCAATGAACCTGCCCGTCACAAATTGCTCGATTTAATTGGTGACCTGTCGCTTATTGGCATGCCATTTAAAGGAAAAATTATTGCTACCCGCCCCGGCCATCATGCAAATACAGAATTTGCGCGCATTCTCAGGCAAATGGCAAAAAAAGAGAAAGCAAAAAAGCATATCCCGAAATACAACCCTAATGATGAGGCACTTATTAATGTTGTTGGTATTCAGGATATATTGCCACACCGTCCGCCGTTTTTATTAGTCGATAAGATTATTTTCAGAGATGAAAAGACTGTGATCGGTATCAAAAACGTAACTATGAATGAGCCATTTTTTGTTGGCCATTTTCCGGGAGAACCTATTATGCCGGGCGTTCTGCAGGTTGAAGCTCTTGCACAGGTGGGTGGCGTTCTTGTTCTTAACACAGTCCCCGATCCTGAAAACTATCTTACTTTTTTCCTCAAAATTGATAAACTCCGGTTCAAAAGAAAAGTTGTACCCGGAGATACACTTATCCTAAAAATGACTCTCCTCGAACCAATGAGAAGAGGTATTGCTCTTATGTATGGCGAAGGATATGTGGGTGACAGCCTGGCAATCGAAGGAGAAATGATGGCACAGATATCAAAAGCAAAATAAATGAATCACCACCCACTTTCAGCCATTAATCCGAATGCTAAAATTGGTGAAAACGTCACCATTGAATCATTTGTTACCATTCAGGAAGATGTAATTATCGGAGAAGGTACATGGATCGGCCCGAATGCAGTAATCATGAATGGTTCACGCATTGGGAATAATTGCCAGATTCACTCCGGAGCCGTGATTTCCGGAACTCCTCAGGATAAAAAATTCGATGGCGAATATACTACCGCTATTATCGGGGATAATACCATAATACGTGAGTTTGCCACGATTAACAGAGGAACCAAAGCAAAGGAAAAAACTGTTATCGGAAGCAATTGCCTTATCATGTCGTACGGACACGTAGCCCACGACTCGATTATCGGGAATGGCTGCATTGTTGGCAGTTATGCTGGTGTTGCTGGTGAGGTTGAAATGGACGATTTCGCAATCCTGAGCCCCGGAAGTCTGGTACATCAGTTCTGTAGAATTGGAACCCATACTATGATTCAGGGTGGAAGTAAGGTTACAAAAGATGTACCTCCATATTGTATGGCAGGCAGAGACCCGCTTGCCTACACAGGCGTAAATTCCGTAGGACTCAGAAGACGCGGATTTTCAAATGATGCAATAAATCAGATCCTTGAAATTTACCGTATTATCTATCAAAGGGGATTAAACGTATCTCAGGCAATTGATTTTATTGAAGCTAACATTGCCACTTCCAATGAAAGAGATGTGATTGTAAACTTCGTGAAAGGTTCGAAAAGAGGAATTATCCGCAGTGTCCTTGACGCCCGTGGTACAGAAGAATAAACACCTAACTCGTTATTTTCTATTGACCATTGCCGTATTGTTGGAAATGTAAAAAACATACGGGGTTTAAACCTCTCATGTTTAATGTCGCGAAAAACGAAAAATCAGCGTGTCAAATAGCTTTTTTTTGAAAATCGCCAACTATTTTTGGCAACATTACCCTAAAAATACAAATCCGTCATTCCCTTTCTAAAAGGCCATCCCAGCCCTGTGCCCTCAATTGAATGCTATTACCCTCAGCGGTAAGCATCAGGGCATTGTCTTCTTTGTCAACAACTTTACCGATAATATGTATTTCCTTCATATTCCTCAGTTTTTCAAATGATTCCAGAGGAACCGTGAAAAGAAGTTCATAATCCTCACCCCCATGCAGGGCACAAATCAGAGGTTCAATATTAAACTCAGCAGCCATCATCGCAGTACTGGCATCAATGGGGATTTTCTCCTGGTAAATCCTGCAACCTTTGTCGGAATTTTTGCAGATATGTAATATTTCAGACGACAAACCATCAGAAATATCAATCATCGATGTTGGTTTAATTCCGTTGTCCTTTAAAAGTTGGATGATATCTGCTCTTGGCTCAGGTTTCAACTGCCTTCCAATGATATAGTCATTTCCATCCAGATCGGGTTGAAGAGAATGATCCTTCTCGAATAATTCCTTTTCTCTTTCGAGTAACTGCAAACCGATATAAGCCGCACCAAGATCACCGCTAACGCATATCAGATCATTGGTTTGTGCACCATTCCTGTAAACAATTTCATCCCTCTTAGCCGTTCCAAGTGCAGTGATGCTGATGGTAAGCCCGGTTACAGACGAGGAAGTATCTCCCCCTATCAAATCAACCTTATATTTATCGCACGCCATATAAATCCCTGAATATAACTCTTCCAAAGCTTCGAGGGAAAATTTACCGGATACTGCAATGGAAACTGTTATCTGACGTGGCTCTGCATTCATAGCGTAAATGTCGGACAGATTAACGGCAACTGCCTTGTATCCAAGATGTTTCAGGGGAGTGTAAATAAGATTAAAATGAATCCCCTCTACTAAAAGATCCGTGGTAACCAAAATGCAATGATCTCCTGCATCAATGACCGCCGCATCATCTCCAACTCCCATTAAACTAGATGACTGAACCATTTTGCGATTTGCTGTAAGCCGGTCAATTAACCCAAATTCGCCAATTTCTGAGAGAAGGGTTGGTTTTGCTTGTTCCATGGAAAAGTTTTATTAATGGGAGATTGTTGCTGATTTTCAGGGCAACAAAATTACTCAAAATATCGAATATTCTGTCCCGGCAAAAGTGCGAATTCAAGTTAAAAAATCACTGGCTTCCAATAAATGCAATGAAAATGCGATATAGCTCATTATTCTATTACGTTCCATGGGACTATCCCGCTAGGGACAATATCTTGGTAGAAAACAAGATACAAAATTGAACAAAGTCACGTCCGGGACGAAATATAATTTACCGGCCATTAATGTTAAAAAATATATTGCGCTATCTGAAAAGACTGATAAACAGCGCAATATTTAATAAAGTGACAATAGATCCAATAATATACAGCGTAGTTTTTGCAAGTCTTGAGTTCTTATATTTACCCATAACCTTCTCTGAAGATGTCAGATAAACCTGCAAAAAGATAGTGATTGGCAACTGAATGCTAAGAATCATCTGACTAATAATGAGCCCCTTAAATGGGTTAGAAATGAGAAAAATAATTCCAAAAGCAACAAAAAGTGAAATAATGACTCCTAGTCGGCTATGGTTATCCTTGATGTCGTATGGCTCTTTATACATCCCGGCAAAAATACTTCCTGCCGCCATTCCTGAAGTAATAGTGGAAGCGATGCCTGCAAAAAGAAGTGCAATGGCAAATACAATAGCAGCATGATTTCCAAGTAAGGGAGCTAATAGTTGCTTTGCCTGCTGCAATTCTGAAACGGGGGTACTGGTTTTAAAGAATGTTGCTGCCGCCAGCAAAATCATGGCGCTGTTAATTGCCCAGCCAATAAGCATTGAAATTAAAGTATCGAAAAACTCATAATTCAGCTGACGTTTTATCACTTTTTCCTCTTCCCGGTTCCATTGTCGGCTTTGAATAATCTCAGAATGTAGAAACAGGTTATGAGGCATTACCACAGCACCCAGTACGCTCATGATAACAATCATGGATCCTTTTGGAAATGAAGGCTTTACCCAGCCAATTATAGCGGAATTCCAATCAATATTTACAAGAGAAAGCTCATATAGGAACGACAGGCCAATTACCGAAACAAAAGCAATGATCCACTTCTCAATCATCCGGTAAGAGTTGGTAACCAGCATGATAAGCACAAAAATCGTAACAAGCAATGCCCCTGCCCTGATGGGTATATCAAAAAGCATATTCAAAGCAATAGCTCCACCTAAAATTTCGGCCAGAGATGTGGAAATTGATGCCAGCATAGCCGAGGAAAGAATAACCCGTGAATATTTTGGTTTGATATGTATAGTGGCGGCTTCGGAAAGACAAAGTCCGGTTGCAATCCCCAAATGGGCTACATTATGTTGCAGAATTATCAGCATAATGGTAGATAGAGTAACCATCCACAATAAGGCATATCCATAATCTGCCCCGGCTGCCAGATTGGAAGCCCAGTTTCCAGGGTCAATGAATCCAATGGTTACAATTAATCCGGGACCAATAAACCGGAGAATATCCAAAGCGCCGTATTTTGCTTTGTAGTCTTTATTGTCTATGTTTTTCAGGAAGTTGAACATGAGCTCAGTTAATCTCAATTAAAGTTAATATTCAACACAGCTTGAGGTACTTTTGTTTAAAATCTTCACTATTTAAGATTTTAGTCCAAATTTCATAAAATTTAACGTAACAAACCATTTCTTTGGTAGAGGAAATGGGGAGCATTTTGTCAATATTTTCTCCATTGCTTATTCAAGACCTTCGATTGCCTGGGTATGTTGCGAGGAATTGCAACCGATAATCGCCAGAATCCTAATAAATTGAAGCACAATTAAAGTACTGCCCCCTAACCGCTGGTACAGCCAATGCCTAGCACTTTTTTAAAAAGAAAATTATTGTTTAAATTATGTTATTTGTGGCCCGAAAATTTAAATGTATAATCGTCGGCATTGGCCATACAGGCAGAATGCTTAAGATCAAAGCAAAGAGCCAAAACTAATTTATTTGCCCCAGAGTTTTGGATCGTTGCCTTTTTCTATCCTCCAGGCATTTCTCCATAAATGAATTTCAGAAGCTCCGATCATTGGCATCGGCTGACGCTCTTCCTTGGTAAATGTTCTGGGTAATGCGGAGGCTTTATCCTGATACCAGTATGCTACAGAAGCCAGATCGAGAGTGAGGTTGTTGTTATGCCCATGCTCAATGGTAAACCTGCATGATTTGTCGAAGTAAACCGGATCAGAAATAAAAAACCGGTAAAGATGTGTATGGCCGAGCCATCCCGTTTCATTATTTACCCGTGGATAGCCAAAATACGGATGCTGAAGCAATTCTTTCGGACACCATGAGGTATTGAAAAAATCTTCTGTTCCGGTACCATTGAGTGTTGGCAAAGTATCCCCATCAATAAAAACCATCTCGTCACCTTCACCATACCACATGGTTGAGGGGCAATTGACATAATAATTTACCCCAACAAATTGCCCTTTTCCTTTGATATCTGCAAACAGGTAATTGTCTTTTCCATATTTGTTGTTACCGGTCTCTCCAAGAAGTCCCCATTCGTTTTCACCTCCTTTTAAAGCATCTGTTACTTCGTGATTATACCATGCGTGGAAACGGCCGGAGTTTTTAGGGAGTTGACTCATTTCAACATAGTTAATGTTAAAATAAAAACTGGCAATATCCTTACCTGTCTGGTTTTCAATCTCAATCCTTGCACCTTTTGCAAAGGGCATTGCAAAATATGAGACGTAAGATTTTCCCCAACCGGGAGTTACGGAAAGTGGAACACTGATAAAATTGTATGCTTCATTCCAGCCATTTCCAAAGAAAGACCCGATTGGCGATTCAACCGATGGAAAAGTATTCCCATCCCAGAACATCCTGATAATTATATCATTCCTGTTTAATAACTCGGCTCCCGGAGCAATGGTAATCCAGATATGGTTTATTATTCCGGCAGTTTTCACATCCATAATGGTAATTTTCTCCCCGGTTTTTATTCCTCCAAGGCAATCACCATTGCCACCTGTCTTGTCTGCACTGCTTACCTGTCTGGTTTTCACGTCATTTTTAATCTGTGAAAGTTGAAGCATTTCATTGCCTGTTTCCTGTGAAAAAATATATCCGGAGGAAAGGCAGATTGCCAAAATTGTCAGAAAACATTTCAAAATGAAACCAGTTCTTTTTGTTGAAAA
The DNA here is from genome assembly GCA_038316435.1 of Bacteroidales bacterium. GTDB lineage: Bacteria > Bacteroidota > Bacteroidia > Bacteroidales > JACJXF01. The sequence goes on from JBBQAQ010000075.1 coordinate 8,230, forward strand.
ATTGACCACGTTTAAAAGTTTGTCAGTTTTCATGGGAGTATTTTTATTTTAATTGGTTTTTACTATTTTG
>JBBQAQ010000076.1:0-7907 GCA_038316435.1 Bacteroidales bacterium
GGTTCTGGGAGTATTTATTACGTTTCACTTCGTTTGCTTTGCCTGGGTATATTTCAGAGCCGATAATATGACGGCCGTTAAGGCGATGCTCACACAGATTACAACTTCATTCCACCCGGAAATTATGCCTGATTTCATAAAGGGATATCCTTATGTGCTGATGCTGATGGTGCTGGGCTATATACTGCATTTTATCCCTTCCAATATCGAGAACTACACTCAGCAACTGGTTATTAAATCACCTTTTGTGCTGAAAATCGGGTATTTGCTGGTTATTGTTTTGATTGTGATCCAGATTAAATCGTCGGAGATACAGCCGTTTATTTATTTTCAGTTCTGATATCGTACAACCGCAACATACTTTGGTAAAATGTAGTATTATTAACCGGATACCTGGTTGCCGTCAAGGGAATGCTCCTGTTATTGCTTTGCCCGTAGGGCATAAATATCAATAGAATAACAACAAAAATGGTCATAATTTCCCGGAGGGAATTAATAAATCATTCTATTCAATTGATTTATAAATGTATCGTTCATCGTAATCAATCTCAAAGGCCTTTAAGAAATCAATATATTCTTCGATGAATGTTTGTTTTTTATGATGTTGCTGTTGGTTTTCAATATAGTGTGCAATCATAGGAATTTGTGATTTCCCATACGAAAAAGCTCCAAAACCTTCTTGCCATGAAAACTTGCCGGAACATAACTTCTTATCATTAATCCATAACGATGAACCTCGCTTTACATGATACATAAGGTCTGATGGCGATTGTTTAGGATTCATGCTGATAAGGATGTGAACATGGTCCGGCATTCCATTAATCGAGAACAGTTTGTTTTCATGTTTCCCGATAATTCCTGACATATATTTATAAAGATCGGTTTGCCAGCTCTCATTTATTAACGAAATCCGGTTTTGCACAGCAAATACGTATTGTATATAAATTTGTGTGTAGGTGTTAGCCATAACTTATTGGTTTTTGTTGATGCCCTACGGGCAATGTTAGTGCATAGGTGATATTTTCTTTTATTGAAATTTAAGCCCTACGGGCTATTGGCTGTCCATCCACTCTACCACCTTTTCCCCTTACTTTATAGCCATTTATACCGTTTTTTAGCGGTTTCCAGCACATGAAAGGACATCATATATTTCATTTTTCAACTGATTTTGCATCTGCAAATATACGAACATTCGTTGCCGGTTATTGTTAACCTGATAGGGCCTTACGGATTCGCATCTTGAAAATAATCGCTCTGGTTCTGCAGCGTATTCTGACGTGTTCGCCTGGTATTCCATATCAAATTAAATTCTTACCGGCACGCGTCTGAAATAAATATGCATACCAACCGGGTGTGATATTTTTGATTGCAATGCCCGGTAAAATATACTCTGCATCCATTTTCTTTAAAAAAGCTTTGCCCGTAAGGCATACATGTCAATAGAATAACAACAAAAATGGCCCTGATTTCCCGTAGGGAATTAACGTATCAAATTATATTCTTACCGGCACGCGTCTGAAAAAAGACGCGCGCCAACGGGAGAACTACACTCAGCAACTGGTTATTAAATCACCCTTTGCACTAAAAATCGGGTACCTGCTGGTCATTGTTCTAATTGTGATCCAGATCAAATCGTCGGAGATACAGCCTTTTATTTATTTCCAGTTCTGATCCTTTGTAAAGACTGATGCCGTTCTTTGTGATAACAAGCTTACCGAAAAGCTGAATTAGATTCTCTAAATAAATTATGAAGCTACATGCAAGTTTCAGAAATTATGCCAAATGCGAATAAGGGAACAGTTACATAAATACCTGAAATACAATGGTAGAACAAAACAGGTAATAAAACCGTAATAATTATGATTCGCAAAGCAATAACATCCATAGGTCGCTATATAAAGCAACAATGAACTTTAACAGCAAATAACTGTTTGATTTTCAATTCTTTTTTCTGATTGAGAATAATAACAAAAATTGGCTCAAACAGTGAGAACGTACTACTTGTAAGTGTACTTTATTTGCAGCAGGTGCATCAATAAAAGGTTTACTCTTCCTTGTAGATAACTATCCTCTTCCAATATCCCGGAATTATCAAACTTGATTCTTATAAAACGACAAAACTGAAATTATGAAGAAGTCAATTGTTGTTTTGTTACATATTAGTTTTTGGCTGTGCTACCTTTTTATAATAGCAATCATGTTAGCCGTTTTCTACAGAAGCAGCAGCCATGCCATTGATCAGACAGCACGGATTGAGAACGCTTTTATATCACTTTTCCTGTTTGCGTTTTTTCCTTCATTTATTACATTTTATGGATGTTATTTTATGGTATTCCCAAAATACCTGCAACAAAAAAAGTTTTTACTTTCCATTATTACCGGTATCCTGATTTCAATTGGTGCTTCTATAATTGCATATATTCTTATACGCTATTTTATAGAATCGGGTCGTATGATTGATATGGATAAGGGCGGCAAAAACGGCAGATCTACTATTATTATAGTAATAGGGGCGATGAGCATTATTTCATTAATATCCGGCATATTAGCACTGGTCCTTAAAGGATTTATAACATGGGTGGATGAAATAAAGCTGAAAGAAGAATTGCAACAAAAAAATCATGAAACAGAAATGGCATTGGTAAAAGCGCAGTTGGATCCTCATTTTTTATTCAATACGCTGAATAATATAGATGTGTTACTATTAGACGATGCTACAGTAGCTTCCCAATATTTAAATAAGCTGTCCGATATTTTGCGTTTTATGTTGTACGAAACTAAAACAGAAACAATTCTACTTGAAAAAGAGATAGAATACATAGAAAAGTACATAGAACTACAAAAAATAAGAACCGCAAATCCAACGTATATAAATTTTCAGGTAACAGGCACTCCGGAAAACAGAACAATAGCACCAATGGTATTTATTCAATTTATTGAAAATGCCTTTAAGCATACTAACAATAAAAAAACAGACAATGCCATTGATGTTCAGATATTTATTGAAAAGAAGGCCATCCGGTTCGTTTGCAAAAACAAGTTCGATTCAAAACGTAAATTAAAACAGGAAAGCAATGGCTTAGGCAATGACCTTATTCAACGACGTCTGAATCTCATTTATCCTGAAAAACATACATTAGAAGTAAGCAATCACTGCAACCTATATACTGTAAATCTAACAATTCAAAATGGATAGATATTCCTGTATCATAATCGAAGACGAACCCCTTGCTCTCAAGAGAACAGCGGATTTTGTCAGTAAAATACCCTTCCTGAGTTTAGTGGGTACGTTCGACAATTCTATTAATGGACTCTTCTATCTGAAAGCGAATAAAGTCGATTTGCTTTTTCTGGATATTAACATGGATGAATTATCGGGTATTGAACTGCTGGAAAGTTCAAAAATTGACAGTCAGGTTATTATTACAACCGCTTATCAGAAATATGCGTTAAAAGGCTATGAACTCAATGTAACCGATTACCTGCTGAAACCATTTACATTTGACCGGTTTTTAAAAGCTGTAACCAAGGCTCAGGAAAACCTTAACAAATCCATTTCGACTGTTCAACCGGAATCTATTTTTGTAAAGACTGAAAACCGATTAGAGAAAATAAATATAAACGACATTTTATATATTGAAGGAATGAGGGATTACCGCAGAATTCACACGGTAAACAAAAGGATTATGACCCTGCAGAACTTTAGTGAACTGGAACAGATCCTGCCATCCAACCTGGTTTGCAGAGTTCATAAATCTTATATGGTTGGCATCAACAAAATAGAGTCTATCGAACGTAGAAGAATTAAAATTTCGGATCAGATAATCCCAATTTCAGAAAGCTACATCGAGCTTTTTTCGCAGGTAATAAACAAAAGAGCCTTTTTCCCGGGTAGTAAATAATAGCATCTAAATTTTCGGTAAATGATTTGCAGACATATTCCAGGAGTTTGCAGACATCTTCATTTGCTGTGCATAATCAAATTGTGGACCCGCACTTCTTGATACACTTTTGCATAAACAATTAATCAATTTATACAAAAGGACAAATTATGAAAATGCGCATTTACACAATCGTACTATTTGCCATGATCTCCGGATTGGCTTTTAGTCAACAGTTAACACAAACGTTGAGAGGTACCATAATTGACGTTGACAGCAAAATCCCTTTAATCGGGGCAACAGTCAAAATAGCCGGTAGTAATCCGTTAATTGGAACAACAACCGATTTAAACGGTGAGTTTAAATTGGAAAAAATAGCAGTGGGTCGAATTACACTTCAACTATCTTACATTGGGTATGAAAATAAAACCATTGCAGATATTGAGTTAAACTCAGGTAAAGAGAATGTTTTAAATCTCACTTTACAGGAATCTGTTGTTACGCTTAATCAGGTTGTGATTAAAGCGAATAAGAACAAAGGCGAGGCACTGAATCAAATGGCTCTTATCAGTTCACGCTCAATATCAGCGGTTGAAACAAAACGTTATGCAGGAGGTTTGAGCGACCCTTCCAAAATATTGACAAATTTTTCAGGGGTCACAACTTCCCAGAATGGACAAAACGATATAATCGTAAGAGGTAATTCGCCAAAATACGTTCAATGGCGACTGGATGGAGTAGAAATTCCCAACCCTACTCATTTTGCCGATCAAAATGCAATAACCGGAGGGATCAGCGCTTTAAATAACAGCCTTTTAAGTACATCCGACTTCTCAACCGGCGCGTTTGCACCTGAGTATGGCGATGTGTTATCAGGAGTGTATGATGTAAAATTCAGAAATGGGAATAACCAAAAGTATGAGACATCTTTAGGTATTGGAATTCAGGGAACAGAAGCAACACTGGAAGGACCGCTTAAAAAAGGGTATGGTGGTTCGTTCCTGATAAATTACCGGTACTCAACCATTTCCTTGCTAAACAAGCTTGGCCTGATTAAACTTGACGGAGATCTCGCCTACCAGGATGGGGCATTTAAAGTTATGCTGCCTACGAAGAAAGCAGGTGTATTTTCCTTCTTTGGATTGATTGGTGCAAGTGGAGGTAAAATTAAAGATGTAAAAGCTGACAAGATAACCACTCCCAGTAACGGAACCCTTACCGCTGATTATACAGAGGATTATAACAAAGATAATAACCTCTCAAATTACGGCATGAATCATACTATAAGTCTGAATGAAAAGAGTTTTATTAAAACCACTCTTTCCTATTCAACCAGTGGTATTAAGGAAGATGTTTTTAAAATTAAAACGACACAAATGTTCAATAATCAGGGGGAATTTTTAACCGACTCAGTGGGTGACAGAGTTCTGGATTATCAAAGCCGTATCAAAAATTCAGCCTACCGGGGAGCTATAACCTATAACAACAAACTAAATGCAAAAAATACAATTCAGATAGGAGCCAAATATGCGCTCCTTGGTTATGATTACAAGCAGAGTAGTGTTCAGGATAGTACCGGTACTATGTTTTCACTCTCAAACTTCGATGAAAACATAAGCACCCTGAGCAATTTTATTAGTCTGAAGCATCGTTTTAATGAAAACATTACCATGGTTGCCGGAGTTCATAATATGAATGTATTATATAACCATAAGAGCACCATTGAACCGCGAATTGCCTTAAACTGGCAGATCAGCAGCACAAGTTCAATCAGTGCAGGATACGGCAAACACAGCACCATGGAAAGTGTGCACAATTATTTCGCCAGGGTGCAACAAGCTGATGGAAGTGTGACAGAACCCAATAAAGACCTGGACTTACTGAAAGCAGATCATTATGTATTGGGGTACGAAAAACGTTTCGGTGAAAATATCAGAGTAAAGCTGGAAGCCTATTACCAAAACCTTTACAATTTACCGGTTGAAAACAACAACACAAGCTATTATTCCACCATAAATGAAGGTACCGATTACAGGTACGTTGGATTGGTAAATAAAGGAACCGGTAAAAACTACGGCGTGGAACTTACCATAGAGCGTTTTTTCAACAACAGTTATTACTATTTAATCAATGCTTCACTGTATAATTCAAAATACAAATCGCTCGAAGGAATTGAGAGAAATACCCTTTACAATAACAACTACCTGGTAAATGTATTATTTGGTAAAGAATTCGCTAATCGCGGGAAAAAGAAAAACCAAACGCTAAACCTGAATGCCAAGGTATTTCTTGGTGGCGGACAAAGATACATACCTTTATTAAGGGATGCACAGGGAAACCTGGCTGTTGATCCGGCAAGCAATAAATTCTGGGATTATAAAAAAGCGTACGATGCCAGGTTTGAGGATTTTTACAAGGTGAATTTATCTGCCGGCTACAAGTGGAACAAACAAAAGATCACTCATGAACTTTTTATCAATATAGATAACATTACCGACTCGAAAGCCAAACTATCAGAGTATTACGATGAAAAACTTCCCGGCAAGGTTGGTTATGTTAAGCAGTTTGGCATGTATCCAAACCTGATGTACCGCTTGTATTTCTAAGCTGATCTCCAATACATATCTTTAAAAGCTGTAAAAAGGAAAAATCAACATGTTCCCTTTAGGGATCAAGGGTAAAAACATGTTGATCTTTCATTTCGGTAAATAAAACTAACAATCAGATATAAAAACTGCTAAAGATGAAAAAACTAAAATTTATAGCAATTGCTGTGCTCCTGGTTTCCATTATTGGAACTGCAAAATCCAGTTCACTCAATGATTCAAATGGAATAAACGATTCGATCGAAATTAAGATTGATACGATGATTTCACAAATGGGTCTGTCAGCTAAAACTCCGGGTGGGGTTGTAGGCGTGATTAAAAACGGGAAGATCATCTTTGTAAAAGCGTATGGATTCGCCAATTTCGAAACAAAAGAGTTAAATAAAACCTCCACTTTATTTAATCTGGGTTCAGTATCGAAACAATTTACGGCGGCTGCAATTTTGATGCTGGCAAACGAAAAAAAACTTTCCCTTAAAGATGACATCCGTAAATACCTCCCCGATTTCCCTGATTACGGATACCCCATTACCATCGAAAACCTGGTACACCATACCTGCGGAATACGGTCAAATGATGTACTTGCGCTAATGGCAGGAGCCCAGGATTCAGTGGAAACTCAGGAGGGCATTTACAGTTTGATAATCAAACAAAAGTCTCTGAACTTTAAACCTGGCGATGAATTTTTATACTCCAATTCCGGATATGTTTTACTGGTAAAGATTATAGAAAAAATCAGTGGAATGAAATTTAGTCAATTCATCGAGGAAAAGATTTTTCAACCCGTTGGGATGAATCAAACCGCCATATACGACAATCCTGGCAAGATTATAATGAACAGTGCATCCGGTCACACATGGGGTGGTGACGAAAAATTTAAAAGAACCGGCAAGAGAAACAGTACCGTTGTTGGTCAATCAAATATATATACCTGTGTTGAGGATTTTCTCCAATGGGATAACAATTTTTATAAAAACAAGCTGGGGAAATGGGATTTTACTCAGGAAATGACATCACGGACATCTCTCACTAATGGTGATACATGTAGCTATGCTTTCGGCCTTGAAGTTTCTGAACACAATGGCTTAAAAACAATCAGTCACCAGGGTGGTACAGGGGATTTTACAGCTCAATATGTCCAGATTCCTTCAGAAAAATTTGCTGTGGTGTGCCTGTTTAATATTCCCGTCGATGTAACAGGGCTTGCATATAAAATAACCGATTTGTTTGTGAAAGGAAAGCCCAAAACGATCGCGTCTGCACCAAATCCTGAAAAGGTAATGGTTGATTCTGCTGTGCTTCAAAAATATATTGGAAAATACTTCGATGAAAAGCTATGGGTAGAAGCAACCATTACCAAAGAAGCTGATCACCTTGTTTTTGAGGCTCCTTACCAGGATAAACTCGAAATATACCCTTC
>JBBQAQ010000077.1:0-7064 GCA_038316435.1 Bacteroidales bacterium
AATGCAGGCTGGCACTTCGACGAAGGAACCGGAACAACTGCAACAGCATACTCTGCTGTTAAACATGTGGCTACCTTTTTCAAAGGGAATACTGTAGTAATGGGAGCTGATGCTATGTCGCCAAGCTGGGTTGACGGTGTAAAAGGCGGAAAAGCTGTGTACCTGAATAAAGGTGCTCACCTCCAAGTTCCTTACACAACGGCCTTCCTGCCTGCTAACTTAACCATTTCAGTTTGGATCAAACCACTTGAATTGTATGAAAACAACTATATCGTTTCGCAAAACTACTGGAACGGGTATAAACTTCAGACTCAAGGCGGCGGAAAACCATTCTTTACTTACAAAAAAGTAGATGGTGGTATCATTGATGCTGATAACGAAACCGACAATTCAATTAAAGCCGGATTATGGAATCATGTTGTAGTTTCGGTTAATGGTGTAACCAAAGAACTGAAATTCTATGTAAACGGTACACTTACCAAAACGTGGACTGTTGATACCAAAGGCATTGGACCTCTTACACAGACCCTTACTGCACCTGACCCACAGCCGTTTATTATCGGCTGCGTAGCTACGGATGCCGAAGTTGCAGCCAATTTTATGGATTGGACAACTGCTGCTAATTTTGGATACTTTAAAGGTGCCATTGACGAGTTGAAGATTTACAACATCGCTCTTGCAGATGGACAGGTATCGAGACTTTATACTGACGAAAAACCCTAAGCCAATGGTTTAGTGTTTTTTGATTGAGGTGTGAGGAATGGCCCAACTGATCTGCATTGTGTTAGCAGACTTTTGGGCCTTCCTTTTTTAAGAGTATATCACAAATACCTGTTTATCATGTCGATTAAAGGATTCATGTTCAAAATTTCGCTTTTGCTGCTGCCTGTTTTCTGCATCAGTTATAATTTATTTGGACAACCATTACAACTCAAAGCTGCAGGAGATACTCAAAACGGATTTCATGTTGAAATTTATACCGCTGATCAATTATTGGTTACCAATACCGAAGAATTTTCCATCCGCCTGTTTAATACAGATGCAAGTACAACTGCCACTATCGCTGCATGGAAAGGAGAAAAATGGTCAGGTAACGACACGCTTATAACGCTCACCCGTAACCAGTATCTACCCGAGTTTGATGCCAATTTATCCGTTTCGGTCATCTACGAAATCGTGAACCGTAATGTGATAAAAAAGACAATTCAGCTTTTTCAGCCATCCATGACAGATATGTATTATATCCTGGATGAAGCTTACCGTCCGGCACAAAAGCCTCTGAAATATACAACCTTTGAAAATGACAACTTCCCAGGAGGATTGGTTCATGAAATGTACCCTGCAGTTGGCTGGGTTACTCCAAATAATAAAGTAATCGGTTTTTTGACTGATGCAGGCTATAAAAACCAATTCACACGCACCACCCGCCGTCGTTTCAGTGGCCGCGGAGGCGGATTTGTTGGAATGAGGCTGCTTCCGGATCCAAATTTATATTCTGTTGCTACTTCGCAGGAACAGTTAGAAGGAAAGGACTATGTCCGCCAGACTTTTGGCGAAATGTATAACCTTGATGCAGGAACAAGCAAAATTGTTAAAGCCGGAAACGCCTGGAACAAAGAAGGAAATGTTGAAGTTGTGCGGAATGACAGTCTGATTTCACTTATTTGCCACCCTGGTGGCAGGGCAGGAATAGAATTTATCGCACCGTTCGAAGACCAGAAAATTTATACTTTCTCATTTCAATGCAAAGGCAATACTCCGGTAGCTCTCAAACTTTTTCGCTTTCGCCACGGCGTAAGAACCGAGGAACTTGAAGAAGGAGTAAAATACATCGATAATTTCCCCGCGAATGATAAGGAATGGACGCTTTTTAAAGGAAGTATCTTAATCCCATATATTGAACACGATTCAGTCGAAATGTTTATCGGCACTCAATCAGGTAAGGAATCGTGGCTGCATATCAAAGACCTTCAATTTACTGAACATCAGCCACTATCCGCTGCTTATAATCTGCTTCCGATGGGTAGAACATCAGAAAAAACCACTTACATTTTCGTTGAGCCTTATACAAACCACAAAGATTTTATGATTTCTGCCCAATCGCGGTTGGCAGAAGGAAAAGGATTTAAAGGTTCGCAAATTGAAAAAATGATGTATGCCAATTTCAATATGCTTACCTGGATCACGTCAGTAAATGATATGACACCATTCAATGTGCCAAACAAAAATTATTCGCCGGATATGTACAACCGGGATTCGTTTTTCGCCTGCGTTTCCACTTATAACAAGGATTTGAACTTATCCATATGGGAACAATGGGGCAGAACGCAGACACCTGAAGGTGGAATAGGTACTATCATCACTCCCTACATGGGATCGGTGGAAGCAAAGGACAACGAAGCCACTATCGAATGGCTGATATGGGCCATGCTGAACAAACGCAGGTTTGGGGTTGAGCTTCCACAGGACAAAATAAAACTGGCTGTTGATTATGTATTGAACGAATTTGATGCCGGGCATGATGGGATATGCCGTTCGCATTTCTCCCTCAGCCAGATTGATATTGTGGATTTCGAACCCAAAACTGACCGGCTGGCTGTTAACCAGGGAATGCTGGCCATTGCTTTGCGAACGATTAAAGAACTGGGTTATGATATACCGGAAGCCTACATTGCAAAGACAGAACAGGAATACCGCAATTTTTACGATCCTCAGAGAGGCCATCTCCTCTTTGACCGTAACTTTCCCGATCTAATAAACCTTAACGACCTGGAACCCGAATTCTTTTCGCTGTGGTTGTTCAACAGGCCGATGCTTACAGATGAAATGGTAATCAGTCACTTAAATCAGGTTCCAATTCTCAATAAAGTGGCCAATTCGCCTCATCCGGAACTGGGAACTACGGCGCCTATATTAATCCGTCTCACAAAAGATAAACAAGGGTATGCTTACCTGACAGGCGATTACCAGCCTTTCGAAAAATTCGGAGAAGCCAATTACAGCAATGGGCAGAACGACGGCTACTATTACAACGGTGGAAGTTGGTTTCGGGCTGAATATTGCGCTTATGTGGTTGGATTAAAGCATGGATGGAAGAATGCTCAAAAGTTTATGGAAAACCGGTCGTGGGCTGAGATAAACCTTAATCCGGAATGGCCTTTCAGCAAGGAATTTATCCCTACTAAATGGACCAGCACCGATTCGTGGTGGGTTTCGACCAAAGGGCTGTGCTGGAATGTATTTGTACTGATGGCCAATGAGGTTGCCGGGTTGAGAACTCCTGATATGGATCCGGATTATTTGAGGAAATAGGGTTTGGGGAGATGGGGAGAATGGCCGAGGGGCGTAATGGAGACAAGGGGGCATGGGGATGGGGAGAGGGGGAGAATGGGCGAGGGGGAGAATGGGCGAGGGGAAGAATGGGCGAGGGGGAGAATGGGGAGAGCCGAAGGTTGACAGGTCGACAAGGAGACAAGGAGAGGGGCGACAGGGAGAGGGAAGAAAGACCATTTGACTGGAGGGTCTCCCCTTCATGCTGAGCGCAGTCGAAGCACAAGTGGAGATTTCCGAAGTACAGAGGGGTACAATACCATAAAAATTGTAAAACAAATTTCAGGACGAGTCAGGTTGTCATGATTCTTTTCAAAACGCATTCTTTTTCAATTGAACAGTTAAGGAAAGCTATAACTCACAATAATTTTTTTTGATATTTTGTCTTTTCCGATGTGTTAATTTATAATTTTGCATTGTTATTCAAATAACAATAAAGACTAAAAAATAGAATTTTTCTAATTTACTTGTCTATCAACTTACTAGGCCCCACTGGATCAATAAATTCGAATCAATCAACAACCTCCACCGATGAAAAAGAAGCTTTTAATACGTGATGTTACTCTCCGCGATGGGCAACAATCACTTTTTGCTACCCGTATGACTCAAAAACAGATTGACCGCACTTTGCCAGGTTTTAAAACCGCCGGATTTTATGCGATGGAAGTATGGGGCGGTGCAGTGCCTGATTCAATCATGCGGTTCCTGAATGAAAACCCATGGGACAGGCTCGAAATAATACATGAAGCACTGGGTGATTCAACACTTTTAACTGCTTTGTCGCGTGGGCGTAATCTCTTTGGATATAGTCCATATCCTGATGATGTAATCAGCGGATTTAACCGAAACAGTATACAGTCAGGGATTTCGATCATGCGAATTTTTGATGCATTGAACGACATGAACAATATCCGTTCGACAGTGAAATTCGTAAAGGAGAACGGAGGAAAGGCTGATTGCACTCTTGTTTATACAGTTGACCCAAAGTATTCGACACGTGAAAAAGTGAAAGCCTTGTTGCATGCAAAAGTTCTTCCAACAAAAATTTTCACCAAGGACTATTTCCTCCAAAAAGCTAAGGAACTGGAGGCAATGGGTGCCGATATCATCACTATTAAAGATATGGCAGGCCTCATCACACCGGTTCGCGCCGGGAGGCTGGTACGCCTGATGAAGGAAAATGTATCGGTACCTATCGACTTTCATACACATTGTACACCCGGATATGGACTGGCATCAACACTGATGGCTATTGTGAACGGTGTTGATATTGTGGATACATCATTGTTGAGTTTTTCCGGTGGAACAGCAGCTCCGCCTTTTGAACTTATACAACTATTGTGCAATCGAATGAATATTGAAACCGGTGTGAACCTGAGCGCAGTGGTTGAGCTTGACAAAGAGTTAAGACTTATCCGTGCTGAATTGAAAGAATTTGACATTTATAATTTCCCGCGCGAATTCAATATTCTTACCGATAAGTTGCCGCGCGATATTGATCAGATGATGGATATGGCCATCGCGTATGCCAAGGCCGATAAAGAAGACGACTTGCTCGAAGTTTGTAACCGTATCGAAAGCTGGTTCGGATTTCCGGAACCTGATGCCAAAATTTGTGAAGCTGAAATCCCCGGCGGAATGTATTCCAACATGCTTTCGCAACTAAAACAATTAAAACTCGAAAAACTGTTGCCGCGTGCCCTTGAGCTTATTCCTTTGGTGAGGGTAGCTTCAGGTTGCCCTCCGCTTGTAACCCCAACCAGCCAGATAGTTGGTGTGCAGGCTGTTAATTGTGCGCTCGACGAAGCTAATGGCGTACCTGCATACACTACCAAATCCATTCAGTTTGTTAACCTTGTGAAAGGTGTTTATGGAATTACTCCCGTTCCGGTTGATCCGGAATTCAGGTTTAAGCTGGCAGGTGTAAAAGCGGAAACCCCTTATGATACAAAATTTTACAAAAAACAGGAAAACCCGGTTTTTGAAGAATACGGAGGCGTAAAACTGGCACTGAATGAAAAAGAAGAATTACTACTGGAACTGTTTCCATCAGTAGCCCACGATTTCCTTAAAAAACGTATGGAAAACACCTATCTGGCTGAAATACATCGTGTGGAAGAGGAAAAGCAGAAAAAAATAGATGAAGAGAAACAAAAATATAACGTTCTTACATCTGAAGAAAAACAACAAAGACTACTCGATGGATTGTATAATTACGAATGGTCGAGTGCGGATGGGGAAACGATAGGGCTGTCGTAACGAAAAACTCACTGCTTACTATTTTTAAAAGTGGTTATCGAAAGGTAGCCACTTTTTATTTAGTTGCGAGGCTATGAAATTGAAGTCATTTATAAATGACGCTAGGCGAAAGAATTACCTTCAATGAGATGTTCGCGCACTTACAAAGTACATCGCATGTAAAAGTGCCAATACGACTTACAAAAGAACGTGCAACGATGGCGGAAGAAGTGCAAACAATGGCAAAAGATGTGCGAACAAAGGCAAAAGACATGCGAACAATGGCAAAAGACGCGCGAACAATGGCAAAAGATGTGCGAACAATGGCTAAAGACGTGCGAACAAAGGCTAAAGAGGTTTTTCGCAAAGCAAAATTGGTATTGTGGGAAAGTGAATTATTTTTTTGTGGAGACTGTAAAATAAACTGTGTCGAGCATAATAAATTTTAACTTGACACAATTATAAGAGCATAAAATTTGATTTGAATCTTTTTTAACGAGGTGTTAATGAATGGCTGATGCGAGGCGAGCCAGCATTCTCTACTTAGGTCTGGAACTACTTTAACAGAATCCTCAGTCTGTTTCGTAGGCAGATATGTGCAGTAGCGATGTAAAATTTCGACTCATGAGACAAATTTAATGAAATTCATTTCCAAATGGATTCAAAAAGATTGAAGGAATATAGTGAGCAAAGGAAAAATGTTACTGATACCACGCGAAAGGATTCGCGCGGTCAATGTCATTAAGTTAAGGAAGCTTCATGTCGCATCTCTTTGATTCTTAGTTACTTTAGGCTTCAACCTTTTTCTAAATTTGCCCGTATCCCTTGCAAATGACCTGCCAGGCCTTATGGGAACAAGATGTTTCTTGAATAGTGACTTTAATTCTTCGATTGTTTTGTCCATGTCATTATTTGAAAAGAATAAGGTTACTATCCTGTTCTTTAAAAAACCATAGGATAAATTTGTATTTACTTTGTATTCATATTTATTGCCTTGCATTTGCTCATCAATTTCCTCAACTAGCTCACTAACCACCAGTGTTTGGACATTGCTCACAAACATTGCGGCATAAAAATCCTGCATGATGCACTGATTTGAATAGCCTGAAAAGTTTTCAACTTTTATTTTATTCTTGAATTCGTCGTAGAATGTTTCAATACCCCATCTGTTAAAGTATAATTCCTTAAAAAGCCCGGTCGGATATCTTTTAATATCCATCAGTGATGTTATCAATAATTCAACTTCTCCATCAGGCAATTCCACACGAACCAACCTCACCCTGACCGTACTATTGCTGTTATATTCCTTATCAACAATTTTTCTATGCTGGCCTGGATAGATGTCTACTATTTGGGTTGATCTGCCACTCTTTATAAATTCTTTTGTTTTTATGCTAAAATCTGCCTTGACTCGTATTAAAAAATTGATCTCCAGTTTATAGTGTTCGTATATCAAATCAAACGAAGGGTAGCCTCTATCGTAAATAACAAGATCG
>JBBQAQ010000078.1:0-6484 GCA_038316435.1 Bacteroidales bacterium
CGATATTTCTTTCGTTGCGCGAAATTTCGAGCACGTTAACCATTAAATCATAGGAGAGATCTACTTTTTTTGACAACACATTTACAATATTCAATACTCGCCCGTTGGACTCTGATAATTTATTGGTCATAAAAATTCCCATAGAGATGAGGAACCCTAATATGATAATGTAACCTAAAATTAATTTACTCTTGATTGTTGTTTTCATTAGATTTATTCTCTTTATCCATTTTTTTTATCAGCTCAATTATTTTTTCCAGCGACAAAATATAATCCGGTTGAATTGCCTGCCTACCAGACAGGCAGGCAGCAATTGCAGATGCTGGCATATAAGAAGATTCTGCGGTTTTAGGATCCTGAATAATGGCTAAACCGCCGCATTCCTTTATTCGTTTTATACCTTTTGCTCCGTCATTATTAGAGCCCGTAAGCACTATGCCAATCAATTTATTTTTATACGCTTCGGCGGCCGATTCAAACAATACGTCAATTGATGGCCTTGCATAATTTACGCGTTCATCAATTGTAAGTGAAAAGGTTTTATCTTTTTCAATCAGTAAATGATAATTAGATGGAGCGATATAAACATTTCCAGGTTCCCGCCCGAACGACTGTTCAGTCGGGCAGGCAATTTTTTCTTTTTCATCAGCTTCTTTTATAGTAAGATTGCTATTCTCGTTTAACAATTCTATCCATTCGTTATCAGAACGTGGGCTCACATGCTGCACTATAATAATTGGTATGCTAAAACTTGCAGGCAATGTTGAAAATATAATTTTCAAAGCATTCATGCCGCCCGAAGAAACCCCAATTACAATTGCTTCGTAATTCATGGTCGTTTCTTTTTAAATATCCGCTGTTTTTTATCCAACTCGGTATATTTTTCATGCAATTCGGTAAAGCGTAAACCTTCTTTTGAGCCCAAACATAAAATGCCGCCATTAATAAGGCTGTCATAAAAAAGTTTTTGCACTTTGTTTTGTAAATTGTTATCGAAATAAATCAATACATTTCGGCATAATATCAGGTGCACCTCGGCAAATACACTATCGGTAACCAAATTGTGGTTTGCCCATACAATGTTTTTTTTCAGTGATTGATTCATGATAACGTTATCAAAATTGGAAGTATAGTAACATGCAAAAGATTCTTTTCCGCCACACAATTGATAATTGGTAGTATATTCTTTCATCATTGCATTCGAAAAAATTCCTTCTTTTGCGCGGTCCAAAGCGTGTTGGTTAAAATCAGTAGCATAAATTGTTGTTCTTTCATACAACCCTTCTTCCTGCATAATTATTGCCATTGAATAAGCTTCTTCACCAGTTGCGCACCCGGCATGCCATATTTTTATAAAGGGATAGGTTTTTAAAATAGGGATAACATTTTCTCGTAATGACCTATAAAAATCCTGATCACGAAACATTTCGGTTACTGTTATTGATAGGTCATGTAAAAGTTCGTATGCAAATGTTTCATCCTTCAGAACTTTCGATTGAATTTGAGAAACGTCTTCTAATCCAGACATCCTCATTCGGTTTAAAACCCTGCGATTGATGTGGGCTTTGGAATACTGCTTGAAATCATAACCGTATTTCTGATAAATAGCCTCTAATAATAATGAAATTTCTAACTCCGTGGTGTCTTCGCTTCTCATTATACAATTTAACGTAATTTAAATACAAAATAAGTTGCACAATTTTAGATAAAAGTTACATAATTCACACTTTTATCAATTTAAAAATAAATTATCAAATTAGCACAAACCTATCCACGAAGAGCGTGCGCTGGCAAGAAAGCAAGTGTTTGGCAGCGAAGGATGGTTGCAGGGATGGGGTAAACTTTTGCTTTACTCACCAAATAAATATTTTAAAAGGTGTTCGTGAGTTTACTTCGTTCGATTGTGCGGAGGGTTTTTTGTTTTTTTGTCTTTCAACCATGCTGTAAACTGTCATCGGAGAGCGTTTTTTTTCGCTTATATATCTCTAAAATCATCCCTACATACCCAAAATGGCAGTATTGGTCTGTATTTCCATCTATCAAATCTACAAATATTTTCCCAAAGAAATTTTCTGGTCGCACATAAGAATTCTAAGGTTCAGGAGTGCGATTGTTCCAATATTCGAAGATATTATCACTAACCCGCCAAATTGTATTACTCGTGGCATCCGCCACTAGGATTGAATATTTAATCAAACCTCCAGCTAGTTGTTCTTCATAAAAATAAACTCAATATATCCGTTGGTAGTTTTATTTTCGGCTAAAACAGGTTTGAAAATTGAAGGTGATGAACCAAATTCCCTGCAATTGAATGAATTTGTGCTGATCTGCATATTTTTGAAATAGGACGCAAGTTGTTGTGTATATAATTCTGATGTTGCTAATGCCTCTCCATTTAGCCTATTTTCTATTGTATGAAGAGCCATCTCAAGCCTAATGTCCTGGTTTCCTTTCAAATATTCAATAATATCATTTAAAAAAGGATACGAAACATCCACAATTCCATTTTTATTAAAATTGATAGCAACCCCCTTGTTTGAATTAATAATTGATGTGATTTTCGATATTTGCTGTTCAGACAAATCATCCATGAGATAGATCATGCTCTGAAGTTTCTCATCCGGTAAGTTAGAGGAATCTATTTTTGCAGTTAGCATATCATTGTCACTACCCTTATATAGATCCATTTTCTGGTATGAGTTGAATATTCTTATTTTTTTCATGACGCACTGTTGAGGGATTATTCCAATGCTATCCTTTTCACCCAATAAACCCATTCTGATAATATACTCTCCCCTCTTTTTGAAAACCTTTGTCATTAATGGCTCACCTGGCTTATAACCCTCTCCAAAGTTCCATAAGTAATCTGTAGTTTTGAAATTCACCAGACTACATTTACCTGCATCGAAGGATATTGAGCTATCAACTAAACCAATGTCATAAGAATTAATGTTAGCCTGTTTGATAGCTTCAAGATCTAAATTGTACTCAACCTGATTTGAAACAGCATTTCCCGTTACTGCATCAACTACATTCAACTTCACTAAGTATTTTCCGGGTCCCGGAAAGCAATGCTTAACCTCAGGACCTATCTTTTTTATACTATCACCAAAATCCCAAATATACTTTACGGGAATAGTATCACTAATAGTATACTCCTTATCATAAAAGATAAAACAATAATTATTCTGAAGAATGCTGTCGCAAATTGCAAATTCAACAGGGGCTGAACAGAAACTAAATATATCATCTGTTTTCTGCCTGTTTGTTGAAAAATAACCCTTCTCAAATGTTGAATCAACAACCAGTCCAAAATCATCAGCTGCCGAGTTTATAGGAGAATCTAGATGAACAGGAGATATCCATTTCTCATTAATTTGCTGCGTATAATAGATGTCTTTACCGCCAAGGCCTTCATGACCATTCGAAGAAAAATAAAGCCTGCCAAACCTGCATGCAAAAGGAAAGGATTCATTTTTTGGCGTATTAATAACCGAACCCAGGTTTACAGGTTGACTCCATCCTTCATTTTGCCAATTGCAATAGTAAATATCCAGTCCTCCATAACCTCCCGGCATATCAGTTGAAAAATAAAGTCTTTTTCCATCGGGAGAAAGCGATGGAGTATAATAAGAATATAGAGAATCATTAAAAGCAAAGGGTTCGATGTTGGTCCAAATTCCATTTATTAGTTCAGCACTATAAATTCCCAGGTTGTTTGTAGTATCGGAAATGTTTCTCATAAATTGACCAATGGAATTATTCCTGGAGTAATAGATTTTATTTCCATTAGCATTGAAAGTTACCGGCCCATCATTAAAGTCAGAAGTTAATTCCCTTGAAAATAATATTGGATATTTCCAGCTTATACTGTCCTTAGGAGTTACATGAAATATTTTGAAAAGTCTTGCCTTGTCATCTTTAAACTTAACAAGGGAATTATCTCTGAGATTCGAACAAAATACCAAGCCTCCTTTATAAAACACAGGGGAAAATTCATCATTTATTCTGGAATTAAAATCGGCTTTTTTTACTATAAAACGCTGAACCTGAGCATTCAATTCAAGCTTTATGCACAAAGACATTACTATTATCAAAGTATAAATATATTTGGCCATTGTATTAATATTTAAAATTGTCTCGGCCCTTTTGCTTCATGAACATAGCTAAATACATAGCTTAAAAAAATCTCGTGTGAACCATTTACATACTTGCCAATTTGGCCTAAATAAAAATCATAAGAATATGAAACTCTGAGTTGATTATTAATCTGGCACTGAAGCATCCCTATAAAAGTATTGCTGCTTCTGTAACCAATTCCGAGCCATACCAAGTCTTTAAAAACAATCTGTGTATTGTAATCTACTTGGGGAGCATGGTATGGTACGTATTTTACTAAAAGTGATGGTAGTAGCTTGAACTGGGGCTTTAAATCCAAACAATATCCACCTGTAAGAAAATAGTTATATCCTGACAAGCGGTTAGTCATTTTAAAGGTGCCGGTATTGTGATCCAGATCCTGACTTAAAAGCATAGGAAGGGAAATGCCAACAAAATATTTCTGAGTATAATAATATGCGCCAACACTAAAATTAGGAAGTACAAACGCTTTTGAGGAATTATTTACCAGTAGCGGATCGTCACTCGTGGTTGCCGCAAGATTATTCCAGGCAGTGCTATATACAGATGCACCGAATGCTAAACCCAGCGATAATTTGCCGTTATATAGCTCTATCCTGTGAGCATAATTCCCATAAACACCCGTTTCTCTGAATATTCCTATTGTATTGTTCTCAACCATTAATCCAAGGCCAATCCTATTATTTAAAACCGGCGCCTGAACAGACAGAAATTCGGTTTTTGGGGCGTCTTTAATTCCTATGGATTGATTTCTATACAAAATACTGGCGCACAATGCATCCTGACTGCCTGCAAAAGCCGGATTGATGGCAAGAGAATTATATACATGCTGATCCGACAATGGAAACATTTGTCCCATCAGTTGAAATGGGATTATTAAGGTTAATATGATTAAAATATACCGATTCATTTATCTTAAAACTAAAACGCTTCCTTTTTTAATGATTCCATTTTCAAATTTCAGAATATAGAAATATGTGTCAGTTGGCAGTTCCACGCCATTATTATTTTGCCCATCCCAATTATTTAAATAATTGGAGTTTGAATACTCCAAATTTCCCCAGCTGTTAAAGATGATTAATTCTTCCCCACCAAACAGTGCGCTGATCTCAAAGAATTGGTTATAATCGTCTCCGTTTGGCGTTATTACCGAGGGTATGAACAGATCAGCAACTATAATTTTACTTTTAGAACTCGCAGTGCAACTTGCATTCCGGACAGTCCATAAAAATATATTTTCACCTAATGATAAATTACTAACTTCTGATGTTGGAGATTGAATGTCTGAAAGATGGCCTGAGCCTGAAATTAATGACCATTCACCAGTTTCAAACGATGATAATGTTGCACCAAACTGAGTTTTAAAAACGAACTTTAATTCCTGATCAAAACCAGCATCCGGAATTGGCAGTTCATTAACAATTATGGTTTGCATCGCCGAACTGGTGCATACATTTGTGCAGGTGTAGACAATATTGATATCCCCTGTTCCTGTTGCTGTAAGAATGTTTCCGGAAATACTTCCTGACCCGTTGGTTATATTATAGGTTCCACCGACGATGTTAGCTGTTAGTGTAAGCTGATCATTCAAGCACATTGAATTATTGCTTGATATGTTTACTATTGGCAATGCATTTATTGTAATATCAGCTGTAGCCTTAGCTTTGCAGCCATTTGCTGATGTTACAATCACAGAATATATACCTGAGATTATTGTCGAATCACAAGATATCGTTGGGCTTTGAGTAAGGTTTGTGAAGCCGTTCGGACCTGTCCAGCTATAACTTATCCCACCGGAAGAAACCAGTGTTATCTCATTTCCGATACATACAGGACTGTTGCTGCTCGCAATGGCAGCGGGAAGCTCATCTACCGTAACTACTTTAGCTGCTGAAGCGGCACTCTGGCATCCGTTTGCATTGGTTATCCTCACAGTAAAGCTTCCTATTGTTGCAATGTTGATGCTTGCGGTAGTTGCACCTGTTGCCCATAAGTAAGTTGAACCTTCGCTTGAGGTTAAAGTTACACTATCACCAGCACAGAAGGTTGTCGGGCCGCCTGCTATAATCGCAGGTATTGCCGGTAAAGCATTTATTGTTACATCAGTAGCTGCTGAAGCTGTACTCTGGCATCCGCTTGAATTGGTTACCCGGACAGTATAGCTACCTGGTGTGATAATATTTATGCCTTGTGTTATTTCTCCAGTCGACCATAAGTAATCTGAAGCTGCACTTGAGGTTAATGTTACACTTTCACCGTTACAGAATGTCGTTGGTCCACCGGTTGTAATAGTTGGTGTTACAGGTAAAGCATTAACTGTTACTATGGTTGCTACTGACAGGGG
>JBBQAQ010000079.1:0-6476 GCA_038316435.1 Bacteroidales bacterium
TCCACTTATACTTTTTAACCAGGGCGTTGACCGCAAGTCAGCTACCATAGCCGGCGAAGGAATATGGCGCTGGCGCATGGCTAATTATGCCAAAGCGGGCAACCAGCAGGCTTTTGACGAACTTTTCAGTAAAATTATTCAATACTTGGCGGTGAAAGATGACAAAAGCCAGTTCAGAGTAATGCTCAAAAATCATTTTAATGAAAATGAAGTGGTTGAAATTGATGCTGAACTATATAACGACAGTTACCAACTGGTTAACGATCCGGAAGTGAATATTGTAATTACAGATGCGAATAAAAAGAATTTCCCTTATTCGTTCACGCGCACTAAAAATGCATATTACCTGAATGCAGGAAGCCTACCACCAGGTGAGTATTCGTACAAAGCCTCTACCAGTTTTGGAGGTAAATCATTTCAGAAGGCCGGTATGTTTAGTGTGATGGCGTTAAACGTTGAAGCGATGAACACGGTTGCGAATCATGTTTTGCTAAACAATATTGCTTCCCGTCATAAAGGGAAAATGGTTTACCCAAATCAACTTGATCAGATTGAAAAATTACTTGCTGCTCGGGATGATATGAAAACTGTTGTTTATACACAGAAACGATATACCGACCTTGTAAGTTTCCTGCCGGTTTTACTTCTTTTACTTTTACTGCTTTCAGCCGAATGGTTAATCCGGAAGCGGAACGGGAGTTATTGAAGGGTTTGAAGGGTTTGAAGGGTTTCAGGTTTCATATTTCAGAGTTAGAATGTTTCAGAGTTAGAATGTTTCAGAGTTACAGCCAAACAAGTAATTCCGAATCACAGATTAACAAGATTTGGGTCTTTTAGACTTTGAATAACAAAAGACCCCTCTGTCCTGCGGACATCTCCCCGTGGGGGAGAATCCTTTGAAGCTTAATTTATTGAAGGGTTAGTTTTTTTGAGACTTGGTATTTGGGGCTTGAGATTTGAGTCTTGGGTCTTCTTAATTGGGTCCTGTGAATTGGTTCTGAAAGTGCAAAAAAGTTCTTATATCCGAAAAAGCTGACAGCAAATTCAGTATCCTCCATTTTCCTCACTATCTTTGTTTTTCTAATATTTTAAAACTATGAATCCTTATACTTCTCTATCGAAAAATGATACGATTTGTGCTATGTCCACTTCTCCGGGGATAAGCGCCATAGCAGTTATCCGCCTTTCAGGACCGAAGGCTCTATCCATAGCCGGTTTATATTTCAGATCGCCTAAAGCCACTTTTACTATTGAGCAGTTTGGAACCCACACTGCTCATTTTGGATATTTTGCTACCGATGAGGAAGTTATTGATGAGGTAGTTCTTACTGTTTTCAAGGCTCCCCATTCATATACCGGAGATGAAATTATTGAAATATCATGCCATGGCTCGGAATATATTGAACAAAGGATATTAGAAGTGCTTATTGATGGCGGAGCACGTATGGCAAGGGAGGGAGAATTTACGCTTCGTGCTTTCCTGAACGGACGTATGGATCTTTCGCAAGCTGAAGCTGTTGCCGACCTGATTTCTTCGCGTTCGAAAGTTGCTCACGATCTTGCCTTGTCGCAGATGCGCGGTGGTTTTTCGGCACGGATAAAGGATATGCGCAGTCAGTTGCTCGACCTGGCATCCTTGCTCGAACTGGAACTCGACTTTAGCGAAGAAGATGTGGAATTTGCCGATCGAACTAAACTTAAGAGTCTGATGGGTGGTATTATCACCGAGATGACAAACCTGGCATCCTCCTTTTCGCTTGGAAATGTGATCAAGAAAGGAATTCCGGTCACCATTGTGGGGAAACCCAATGTTGGAAAATCTACATTACTGAATGCCCTGCTTAACGAAGAAAGAGCCATTGTAAGCGAAATTCCCGGCACCACACGCGACACCATCGAAGACACTTTTACCACTCAGGGAATCACTTTCAGGTTTATTGACACCGCCGGGCTCAGATTACATACCACCGATACTATCGAAACCATTGGTATCAGCCGGACTTATGAAAAGATAAGAGAATCATCAGTAATTCTTTACCTTTTTGATATCAGCACCATAACTGCTGACGAAATTGAAGAATTAAAGGAGGAATTCCACGATCATATTAATGATCCGGAAAAGCATTTCCTGCTTATCGGCAACAAAACCGACCTGATGATCGAAGCACCTTCGCATATTACCGCGCTTTTCGATATGGAAACCATTTTTATTTCAGCCAAGCGTAAGGAAAATATTAACCTTATCATTGAGCGAATAGTAAAAACTGCTAAAACCGCCAATATTGGCGACCAGGCTATTGTAAGCAACGCACGGCACTATAATTCCATTAACAGTACACTCAGCGCACTAAATGCAGCCTCAAGAGGTCTGGAAGAAAACATACCGACCGACCTGATAGCCTCGGATATACGAACGGCGTTGCATTATCTGGGTGAGATCACAGGGGAGGTTACCACGGAGGATATACTGGGGAATATTTTTGGAAAATTTTGTATCGGAAAGTAATTACCTTTCCTTTGTTTGTTAACTATCTGTTATTCTTAATTTTATATTAATTTATTTTCTTTTTCTTGTTGCCTATTTGCACTTTTATCACTATATTTGTTGCTGTATTGTTGCCCAGATATGTTGCCCTTGTTGTTTGGCAACAAAACTGAGAGATTATGTCACACAAGGACACACACTGACACATCTGGACACATACCGGCAATTATAGTCTTATGAGCAGCAACTTCGAAATCACCAAAAACTGTCTTTACTGTGGAAAGGAGTACACAGCAAAAACCCTAACTACCCGCTATTGTGGTCACACTTGCAACAGGCGACACTATAAGCAATTGAAGAGGGAAGAGAAAATCAATAATTTCAAAGAACCCCAGTCTATACCTGAGAAACAAGTTCTGCAACCGGTTGAGGTAGTTGTTCAGCAAAAGCAGTTTCTCAGCATTGACGAAACGGCTATGCTGATTGGTGCAAGTCGCAGGACCATTCATCGGTTGATTTCAACCAACAAATTGCAGGTTGGAAAAATTGGTAGTCGGACAATTATCACAAGAAAAGCAATTGATAACCTTTTTAATATCCCGGTTTTATGAAAGTTACACTTCGCCAACGCACCAAAGGTTCAAAGACAAGCCTTTATCTTGATTTCTATCATAAGGGGAAAAGGCAATTAGAATATCTTCAGATATACCTATATGCGGAACCAGAGAAAGGAAAGCTGACCAAGAAACAAAAGGAGGAAAACAAAAAAAACTTTGAACTTGCAGATTCTATCCGTTCGAAACGCCATCTCGAATTACAAAACGGCATCTATGGCTTTCAGGATCACGGAAAATTGAAAGGAAGTTTCCTAAGGTACATGGAAAACCTTACTGAAAAGCGTAAAGGTAGCCTGGGGAACTACGGCAACTGGGATAGTGCTTTGAAACATTTGAAAGCCTTTGCAAAGTTCGACGTAACCTTTTCGCAAATAGATAAACGATGGCTTAATGAGTTTAAAGATTATCTCATTAATGACGCACGGACACCTGCTAAAAAACCACTTTCACAAAATTCAGCCTGTTCCTATTATAATAAAGTACGGGCAGCAATCAAGGAAGCAAACAAAGATGGCATCTTAAAAAGTAATCCAACTTTTGAAACAGAGGGTATTAAGCCTGGAGAAAACGAACGTGAATTCCTAACCCTGAATGAGCTTCAGGATTTAGCCAAAGCTGAATGTGAAATCCTTATTTTGAAGCAGGCATTTCTGTTCAGTTCTTTAACCGGCCTTCGATGGTCAGATATTAATAAAATGACCTGGTCCGAAGTCCAGCATTCAACAGAAATGGGGTATTATGTCCGTTTCACTCAGAAGAAAACCAAAGGAACCGAAACTCAACCTATTTCAGATCAGGCTTATAGCCTGATGGGTGAAAGAGGAGCCCAGAAGGAACGTGTTTTTGTCGGATTAAAATATAGTGCCTGGCATAATCTACGGTTACAACAATGGGTAATGAAAGCCGGTATAACAAAATCTATAACTTTTCATTGTGCGAGGCACACTTATGCAACACTTCAACTAACTTTGGGAACTGACATTTATACAGTTTCAAAATTACTTGGACACAAGGATCTGAAGACAACACAGATTTATGCAAAGATCATTGATGATAAGAAGAAAGTTGCGGCTAACCTAATAAATATAAAACTTTAACATGGTATCAGATATTATAAATAGCATTCTCTTTGGCGCACTCCATCCAAATCAAGTTTCAATTGTGGATGATCGTTATTTTGCAGATATACTAAATCAAGCCCCGGCTCTAAAACAGGATAATGCCCGAGCGTTGCATTCCAGAATTTACAAACTTTTAAGAGATCATAAATCACTATGGGTTTTCCCTGAAAACAATCTTGATGAAAGCTCGTCGCTTTCAATTCGGCCTCTATATAATTTAGCATTACCTGGCCCATATAATAATGACTCCCGCTTTTATGCAGAACTGATAAAGGCAGAATCTTTGCGATACATTAACAACCTGGCTGCAGGTGTTTCCAGATGCCCCTCTGAGGTTGATGCCCGTTACCTGATAAACTCAGCATTAAGAGACCTGAAGTATTTTGCAAAAAATGCTTCCCATGAATTAGCTCTCAGAGGCTTCATGAGTGTTCCTGACTATGGCCCATCGCCTAACACTTCAGTTGAAGATGCAACCAACCAATTAATACATTTTGTTTTTTATCTGCTCAAAATGCATATTTCTGCCCTGGTTTTCGATGTACAGGAACTCTTTGGTATCCATGCAAAATCTATTGAATCCTTTGAAGATTTTTTTATAAGCACTTTGAAGGAGACATGCCCGGATGAATCCGTCTTTCAAAAAAGTTCTTTTTATTTCGAGAATAAAATCACTCAGTTTTTAAGCTCTGGCACTGCCAATCAGGAAACTGCAACTGAATTACTTCATATTTTGCAAGATCAATTCAGTTCCGCCGGAATAGTTGCGACAAATGCGATCACAGCTCTCGAAAACTATATTTTTATTCAGCAATTCAAGCTACCAAATGAAATTACAGAATTTGCAAACCTTGCAAACTCTGCAAACTCTGCAAACCTTTTCACTTCCTCAAAAGAATCCATTTCATCTGACATCAATCAAAAGACTTATGGACATGAGCGTTTTGAAATCGTTTCCGGGAATCTTGAAAAACTTGTTTTCCTGAAAGAGATCAAAATTCAGGGTACAAACCAATCTGCCTCAAGGAAATTATACCAATGGCTAACAATTCAATCGGAAGCCTATCGCGGCAACCTGAGTAACTCATTTGCAGTTGTTGATCCTGCTGATAAACATGGGGCAAAAAAATCACCTCCCCTACCCATCCAGGAGAAAGTTTCTTCTGATGACCTCAAAACTCAGGCACAGGAATTTTTAAAACACTTCAACGGGTACAACGTTTCAAACGAAAAGATCATGACTTCCGTTGACTTCAATCACATGATGGAATACACTTACTACCTGATTGAACACGAAGAAATCCCAGAAGACATTATCCAAATACCCCAAATCCGGCTTTCAACTGGTCATATTCGCTATACATTTTATCTGATGCATCAATCATTTTACGGAACGAAAGAGATAAAACCCTCATGGATCAGTTTTCTCAAAGCAGTTTTTTCACAATTTGATATTCAGGAATGGGCGACCTTAAAAACTAAATTCTCAGTAAAACCGGCTAAGTACGAACATGATCTTAGAATTTTAAATTCCAACTAAACCGGTAATATTGGTAACGGTAACGTTACCTCTTTCATTCCTTTCTCTTACCCTGTCTTTTTGTCGCTGAACTTTAAAATCAGTGCAAAATGACAACAGATGAATTAATTCTTGAAAGGCTCAGCCAGATTGAGCAAAAAATCGATGAGCAGGCTTTGCTCCAAAAATCTGTCCTCAATTTTAATGAGGCATGCAGGTATCTCGAAATAAGTCCTTCGCACCTGTATAAGTTGACAAGCACCAGGCAGATACCGCATTTCTGTCCCCAGGGTAAAAAACTCTATTTCAATCGTCAGGAACTGGAGGACTGGTTGCAACGCAACCGTCAATCTACTTCTGATGAAATTGACAAAGAAGCTACAGATTATGTAATCAGTCACAAAAGGAGGTAATCATGGAACATTGCAAAACATGCCGTGAACCTCTCGAAAGCGTATTGGACCGGCTACACCGAATTGAAGAAATTCTTTCTAAAAAGCAGCATACTGATCCAGAGCAGGTATTTTTCGACAACCAGGAATTTATCCATGTAATGAATATCATCAAACGAACGGCACAATCATGGCGTGATGAAGGGATCATTGCCTATTCTCAGGTAGGTTCTAAAATGTACTACCGTTTATCTGATATTCTGGCTTTGCTCGATAAGCATCACAAACCAGCTAAAACCTGAACAATATGGCAACATCAACCATATTCACAGGATTCAATCA
>JBBQAQ010000080.1:0-6179 GCA_038316435.1 Bacteroidales bacterium
GGTTGTTAATCATAAAGAAGGAGAAGGTATGAGGGTTATCCGCGATGCTTCCTGCGAATTTCAGCTTAACGGAATAGCTACGGATATGGCAAAAACTGCCGTTAGTATCTATATAAGTGAGTTGCTTTCTCGCTCCGTTTCAGCCCAGATGGCCGATCCGAATCTTTACGGGTATATAGAAGATGCGATCCTGAACCTGGATAGGGCCACCGGTTCAGTTGCTGGTTTTCCGCTGGCTTTTACGATAGGGCTGACACAGTTTCTGGGATTCGATCCGCATAATAATTTTAGTGAAAAAGATACTTGTTTTGATATGGAAGAAGGGCATTTCTGTCCTCATCCGCCCGGCCATCCCTATTATTTATCATCACCGCTCAGCAACAGCCTTTCCGAAGTGCTCACTACGCTGAATGCCGGTGTAACCGCTATCAGGCTGAATCCATTGGTGCGTAATGAATTATTATCCGCTTTGCTTGAATATTTCAGGATTCATATCGCCGGTTTTGGTGAAATAAAATCGGTACGGGTGCTTAGCGATGTGCTTAACGACTGACGGGATTGATCTTATAAAGCACGAAATCCTTGTTCTCGAATTGTTTGGTCAGGCGATTCTGCATTACTTGTATGTAACGCAGAAGCATTTCATTGGTAAATTTGGTATTGATAAGCAAAAAAGAAGTTTTGCAGTTCATAACCTGAACATGTAACTGTGTTGGGTCCTTTATGTATAGGTCTGCAATACTATGGCAACCCCCGTACAATGCCAGTGCCCGGGGCTTTGCAAACATCACTATAGATTCTGAAGCTATATTTTTCCGGATATAACTAAATGTTTCAACAGCTGTTGCTTCCTGTGGCCCTACAAGTGTTTTATCTCCTAAACTCACGATACGCATCAGCCCTGGCAGGAAAAGCAGAAATATGAATATTCCAATGGCTACAGTCTTTTTCCACATAACTATTTGAGGTAATAGTTGAATGGATTTCAATCCTGTTGCTGCATAATACAATATAATAAATCCTAATGGAACCATCAGCCTGAAGGATGATTTGTTATATGTGTAGCCTAATAGCATAAGCAGATAAAAAATAAAGAACCACTCAATCGATTGTGGACCCTTCAACATGCATTTTGTAAATCCAAGCACTGAAAGAGATAGTATTATCGAACCCAGCAGAAGTGAAATCCCGTTAAACGGACCACCTCCTGGAAGGTATATAGATGTATATGTATTGATATAACGTTCAAGGTTTTCAGAAAAAATTGCAATTAAATTATTGGGTTCAAAGAAGATAAGGTAGTCGCGAATACTTCCTCCAGCAGGTATCCTGAAGATATAAATGTTAATAATGTAGTAAACAAGTATTGGAATCAATAAGAAAATGCCTCCGCGGATAGCAAAATCCTTAACCTTGATTTTTCGCCAGATTAAAGCAACGAATAATTCCATACCAATTGCTGCAATGAATACAATTCCTGCTGGTCTGATGGCCAACATAAACCCGCTCAGTAAAGCTACCAGAATATAATGCTTCAGATTCCCCGTCTTTGAATTTTGATATAAGATAAAATTTAGTACCAACAAAATCGTGAATGGGATATCTGACATTACTTCCCGTTTAAAAATCACCATTTGTGGATTGTACAGAAAAATAATTGTCAAAACTAAAGCAGTGATCCAGGAGAAATGCTTTCGATAAAAAATTACCATCAATAATCCGAGTATGATGTATAGGCATGAAATGAATGATATAAAAGTACTTATGCTATTTCCTGCAAACAAATATACTGGTGCCAGTAATAGTGGGAATCCCATAGGGTATGCCTGTGGCCCAATTCCGGAATTCAAAGGGTTATAAATGTAACCTGTTTCCGATTGTGGTATGCCTTGTACTATATTACCTGCCTGATGAATATATTGTGCAAAATCATCACCCCAGTCGTGGCTGTTGTGGGTGCCAATGAAAAGAAGAGGAAGAAAAAGTACGGTTGCACCAATGATTACCAGCCAGGGTTTTGAGAAAATGTTTTTCAGGCGATCAAATGTTTCTATATCCATGCCAATGATTGTTGGCTTCAAAGTTAAGCAGTATTTGTAAATAGTTATACAATGTTTGAGTATACAAAAACATTATAATTATTTATCCCGGTGTTTTATGCCCTGTTATGGAAGCCAGCGGTAGACGAAAAAATCAGCCAGACTATCCAACAATCAAATTAAACCTGACCCAGGCCAGACTACCCGAATGATAACAACCCAACACCCGGTAGCAAGTTCATCACATAAAATGAAGTACATTTGAATCCGCAATCGTTATGATATTTGTGCTGTAATTTTACTCTAACTTTATTTGTACGACTTACAATAAATTGCGATAAATTTAAAATAGAATTTTAACAACAATCAGATAGATGGCACGAAACAACTTATTTCTAACTTTTGCTATAGGAATAGCGATGATATTGTTAACTGTTCCATTTGTATTGGCTGATCCCGATATCGATATTTCAACAAGCAGAGATGCCAATACCGATGAAGGTTTAAATAGCTGTCAAATCAGAAATTTCGTAAATCATCAGGAGTTAACATTAAATAAATCAGATAATTTCGTTAAGACTCCTTTATTTGGCG
Source organism: Bacteroidales bacterium (assembly GCA_038316435.1). GTDB lineage: Bacteria > Bacteroidota > Bacteroidia > Bacteroidales > JACJXF01. Next base: position 2,634 of record JBBQAQ010000080.1, read on the forward strand.
GAATTTTATTTATCCCATTAAAGATATTTGGAACAAGCCTTTTGGTAGGCCGGTTAACAGTATTATTGCTCTCATTAGCCATTTGTTTATATATATTTAGCTTTAAAAGGTATTATGGTATTTGGGGATTGTTTTCATTTATAATCGTGTTTTGCGAATATTATGTTTTTCACTATTTCCATTTCTGTTTGTCCGAAATCCTCTCTACAGTTCTGATATTTTTATCAATTTTCATACTCGTTGAGTCTTACGAATCTAAAACTTATATAAAGTCCAGCCTTCTGTCGGCAACATTTATTTCAATTGTATATTTCTTAAAAATTCAGTTTTTGTACAGTATTTTTATTCTTCCTTTAGCAATATTAATTTTCATGATGTTAAAGTCGGCTGATAAGAAGCTATTGTTCAGGCAATTGCTATTTACCTCTCTTTTTCTGCTGGCATACCTTGCCATCTACTTCTTTGCATGGTATTTGCCCAATAAGGAGTTTTATGATTATGTAATGGCGAACCAAACGACTGACAGGTTTATCAGCATAACGAACCTGACACACTACTTAAATTTTATACTGAATTTTATTTTTTATAATACCTATTTAAAATTTTATACAATTTCATTTTATATATTATTTCTTGCTGGTCTGATTTACACTTTCTTTTCTAAATCTATTCGATTCAGATTTCTTTTTATAGGATTAACATGTTGGATACTGGTGGAAATGCATAAGTTGTCGATGATATATCTGCCCTCCAGGTATTTGTTAAGCTTGTATTTTGCAATGGGCTTATTAATATCGCTGGTGTTGTTTGAATTTATACGCATAAAAGGGAAAAGTCAGATGATTTATCTGCTTAAATTTTTATCGGTTTTATTCTTAATTTCTCTCGGAATCAAAAACAGCATTGATTATACCTCATCTTTTAAAAGAAGAACATTTGTTATTTCAGAGATCAATAATTATTTGGGTAAATATAACTTTCATAATAAGCCGATTATTGGTGCATGGGCTCCTTCATTAAGCTGGAAAAGCAAAGCAATTTCCTTTCCGGTTTGGAAAGACTATTTTAATGATAAAGAGGTGATTAGTAAGTATAAACCAGCTGTTATTATTGCCGAAACGGATGAAGAAGATTCAAACCAGGCATTTTCTTCGCAAGGTATTAATGTTGACACGTATGCGGATTCAATTAAATATTTTACTGTAAACAAATGGAAGTTAAAATTGCTTTGGATTGATCAATCAAAGCTTAATAATTAATATATATGAGATTACTATACGTTATACTTCCGCTTCATTCCATGAAATGACTGATAACAATTCCTTATACGGATTAAACTTTATTTCGCCGAAGGTTTACATTTATCCAATCATTTCTATTTCGTATCTGTATTTTGTTCACTGTCTTAAAAACCAAATAAGATTGCAAAAGTTTAAATTACAGTGAAGCATCATGTGGAAAAGCTTTTGAAAGAAATCTGAAAAATCCCCTTTTTACATGATCTTGTTGAAACATTAATTAATCTAAATTTGTTGTCTATAAGTTTAGAATTGAATACCAGCAAATTCCTGATATCAATATTGGCGCATGGTTTCATTCTGTTCAGATAAACTGCAAGATGAGACCTTTGCACGTTCTTATTGTTTTTACCCAAACGGGTTCATATTTTTTTTGTTGATACTTTGATGCTGCTGAATTTCAAATCCTTAGATAAATTTGCTTATGACAAATCAAATACTCCTGTTGCTATCAATAATTGCTTTGTTTGTTTCATGTTCATCATCTGCCATAGTTGCCAATGATCCTGATAGCCGGCGACTGGTTTTCGGAAATGGCGGAGGTTTTACCGGTATTTACACCACTTATGAACTTCTTGAAGACGGGAATGTATATACTCTTCTGCCTGACAGTACATTACAGCCTGTTAAAAAACTCAGGAGAAAACAAACCCGTGAAATTTTCGCGCAAGCGGATAAATTGAAAATGGCACAGCCTGTATTTAATCATCCTGGCAACTTGACCTGGTTTATTAAGTACCATGCTGATGGTGCAGTAACCGAATATAAATGGGGCGATGCAAATGCGTCTGTTCCTGACGGAATAAAAGATTTGTACAACCAACTGAATACTATTGTTAAATAAAAATCTCTGAATTATGAGTAAAATATCTACCTTCTTTTTAGTATTGGTATTCCTGGTTTCCGCTGTGCACATGCAAGCGCAGAATAATGCTTTTTCGGTTAAGAAAAAGTTGCCAGGATCCTCCACGGTTTCTCCCCAACCTATTCAGCCGTTGAATAGCGCGAAAAAAGCTTTTACCTCTCCCCAGTTACAACAATCAAATTTTCAGCCCTTACAAGGCAATTTCAGCACCATGAAATTGGACCGCCGGATATTTTCAAATCCTGGTTTTAATTCAAATGGAAGACTGATTTTTGTGGAAGGCAGCCTGCCATCATCTGCCAAATCACCTGGAAAAGCCATTACTGAACAACAGGAGTGCACTGAATATCTTGCTGCATTACAACAAATTCTGGGAATTTCAAATCCTTCGTCTGAATTTGAAATAGTAAAGTCAGAATACGACGAAATCGGGATGCAACACATTAAACTGGAGCAAAAGTTCATGGGAATTCCCGTGTATGGCGGCGAAATTTACCTTCATAAACGTAACGGGAACATAGATATTTTCAATGGGAATAGTTTCCCGACACCTTTATTAAATTCAGTGGTTCCGGTAATTGCAGAATCATTTGCCAGTCAACAGGCAATCAGCGATATTAAAACGCGGACAACATTCCGTGACTTGCTTCCTGAAGAAAGGACTTTTTTAAAGTATAACAGCCCTGAAGCTGAGCTTGTAGTTTATCACAAAATCGATTTGTTGAAATCCGAAAGACTCACCTGGCATCTTACCGTTCGTCCTAACCTGGTTGAGCGCTGGGAATATTTTGTTGATGCAAAAACTGGCGAAATCATTCATTTTTATAACAATACCCAGAGTGATGGTGATGTTACTGCTATAGGTATTGATCTAAACGGGGTAAGCCGTAGTTTTCATGCCTATCTGCAAAGCGGCACATATTACTTGCTTGATATGTCGCGACCCATGTTTATTAAGGAGACCGGAATTGGTACGATATCAACCTACGATGCCAATAATACTTCCACCGGTGCAAATTTTGCTGCAACAAGAGTAACCTCTGCAAATAATACATGGTCGGCTAAGGCAATATCAGCACAATACACTGCCACGGCTACTTATGAATACTACCGGATTACGCACGGCTGGAATTCAATCAACAACAAAGGATGTGATATTCCATTAATTATAAATATCACCAACGAAGATGGCACCAGCATGGAAAATGCTTTCTGGAACGGAACAGCTGCTTTTTTCGGTAACGGTGGAAGCACATTTAAACCTCTGGCCGGTGGTTTTGATGTGGGAGCACACGAACTGGGACATGCTGTTGTCGGGAATTCCGCTAACCTCGAATACCAGGGCCAGTCGGGTGCATTGAACGAAAGTTTTGCCGATATCTC
>JBBQAQ010000081.1:0-5907 GCA_038316435.1 Bacteroidales bacterium
ATTTATGGTATAGTTTGTACCGTTATTTCCCCAGCTTCCCCAGGAAGAAATGCCCAAATCAAACTCGCTGTTTAAAACCATGTTTGTATAAGACAATGATGGGCTTACGGAGGTAACATTAATTGTTTGTGATTGCGTAACCGCATCTTTATTGTCAATTGCCCTGACATTAATATGCAATATACCACCAGGCACATCAGTATATTCAAATTCATAGGGCACTTGAGTATCTTCGCCAATCTTCTGATACCCATTAAAAAACTGAACTTTAACAATTTCGCCATCACTGTCAGACGCATCGGCAGAAATCAATAAATTGTCGCCCTTATTGATTGAATTGGATCCAGATTGTACAGAAACTTCAACCACTGGTGAATTATTTGTAATGTCCTTTTTCCAATTAACCTCATCTCGGGTAATTACCCAAGGGTCGTGCAGAAGGTCTGACGCATTTAAATTGTTTAATATTGAAGCTTTATGGTCAACCCAATCGTGCCAGTTTAAAAAATACATCGTATTGGGTGAGTTATCCCGAATATTATTAATCATATTCATATTGTCCCATGTGCCATCCATGCAGCAGTCGGCAGGGCCGGTTTCACAAGCAGCTAATGGTTTTCCCAAGGCAAGCATGGCCCCATAATTATTATTTGAATAGGGTGTTTTGTAAACACTTGTACCAACAATATCTACAACATCATCGCCAGGATAGTAAAAATCGATACCGTGGTTGTTAATGGGTTCAACAACTGACAGTTCCCAAATTAAGTTATTCAAGCCTTTATCCACTGAAAAATAATGGTGCATATCCTGCCAAACTTTGCTAAAAGGCTCTTTGTCTTCTGGGTGCGACACAACACCCCACCAAAACCAATCGCTGTTCATTTCCTGCAAAGGACGCCAAATAACAACAACGCCCGAATCCCGAAGCTGAGCCAAACCTGTTGCTATACGGTCAAGTTCGGTATGCCATTTTTTATAAACTGCCAAAGACGGATCGACCAATTCATTTAAGTTTACTTTGTTTAAATCGCGTGTGCCGCCATTTGTCCAAGGGTTTAGCGGTGCCCAGTTAATGGTAACCAATCCACCATTTCTCCAATGTTTTAACATTACAGCATTCGCTTGATATAATTCTTGAATGGAAAATCGCTTAACATACTCATAATCAACTCCTGCAATTGCAGGATAAAGTCCTGTCTTCTTAAAAAGTCCTTCAAAATATTCAGGGTAACCACCTACAATTTCATTTCCGTGATAACAATTCTGACCGGAAAATACTCTGTTTGTATCAAAGCTATTGCGCGTATTGATATACTGATAAACTTGTTTTGCGTCGTCCGAAGCGTTTTTATTGGAAAGTTCCTGAGCAATGGCGGTCCCTGCAACGCTTAATGCAAGAAAAAATGAGATCATCAATTTTGATGTTTTAATTTTCTTTTTCATGTGGATGGTTTTTAATTACCTTAAATCCGCAAGGAAAAAACCCTTGCGATGTTTTGGGCTTTTCTATCAGATTTTTTGAGTCTAAAAGCCAAATGTAGCAAATAAATATTTACAAAGGGGATGCATTTGCTATCGGATTTGGGGTAGATAATTTTTCAAAATATTTAGGTCGGTTTTCTTGACTCTCCGTGTCAAAGTTCCGCACTTTTGTTGGCTCTGATATAGAACAAATTACTGTTGGATGCAACTACATTTATAATCTCTGTTGAATAAGAACCTGCATCCATTCGTGAACGATTTATTTTAATGCCTTTTTTTTCCAATTGTTTTAATCCTGAAGTAACTTCAATAGCACTGTTCCATGAGGTTCCACTTCCACGCTGATAAGATCTGTGAAGTTTGCCAATTCTTTTTTTGCCCAAATATTATAAGCTGAATATTTATCGGTATTATTCAATCCAAGTTCCGAAATATTTACTGAAAAGGTTTTGCTTATGGTATCGTTGTGGTTGAAAAATGCAACATAATTTATTTTGGTAACCGGATTTTCTGCGCTCCAGATGATTGTGTCGCCACTTGCAAAAACCTCTCGACCGTTTGTGCTATTTTGATTGACTTCTAATGCATCACTATTTGTTAAAAGCGACAAAGTAAACTCATCCATTCCCGGCATATCAGAGCCAATCATCAATGGCGAGCGCATTATGCTCCAAAGTGTTAACATTGAATATTGTTCATCGGGAGTAAAATTTGATGTGCGCGGGTGATGGGTTTTTAACTCGGATCTCACCGAAAGATTACCTACCGGGAGCATATCGGCATCGGGCCAGCTTCCTGGTTTTGAATAAGGTGCCCAAATGCGGGCCATTTCAAATTGGTGTTGCAGAGCGGGCCAGCTATCCCAAAAATCAGGAGAAATACGCCACATATCAGCATTTTCGGCCAGATGATTGGCTTTATCAATTGGAGCTGCACCCGGAGAAAGGCTTATCGCCATTGGACGCCCGCAATGTAAAACGGCTTTGTGTATAGCTTCTATATCATTTTTATGGTACGGGAAAGAGATGTCATCCACCTTTACAAAATCAACACCCCAGCTGGCATAAAGCTCAAAAAGGGAGTTTACATATGCCTGAGCACCCTTTTTATCAAAATTAATTCCGCGCATTCCACCATACCATTTGCAAGTGTCATGCATGCTTACAATATCTTGTAAGCGGTAATGTGTACCTTTTATTCGAAGGTTTTTTTCCACTGCATTCCATGGAATACCGCGCATAATGTGAATCCCGAATTTTAAGCCCCTAGCATGCATGTAGTCGGCAAGTGGTTTAAAACCTTTACCACCGGCAGCCGATGGATGTAGCTTTTCTGATGGAATTACCCTTCCAAATTTATCAATAAACTGAGGCGCTGTTTTCGATTGCCAGTTATCCTGAGTGAAATTGTCGCCAAACCATAGAAAATCGACAACAACATATTCATATCCAAATTCTTTTAGATTTTGTGCCATAAAATCGGCATTTGCTTTTACTTCAGCCTCAGTAACGTTCATCCCAAAACAATCGTAACTATTCCAACCCATTGGTGGTGTAAGTGAAGAAGAGGCAAACACCTCCGTGTTTTGACTTTCACATTTAACAGCAAATAGGAAAAACAGATAAATTAATAATATTCTCATTTTGGATTTAATTGTTACGTTCAGTTGTTCTTCCTAGTTGTACAATCCAAAGATGAAAAATACTCACTCCCTTCCATAATTTTATAATGCTCATTATAGATGTCGATGCTTTTCAATGCTACATTTTACTATTTTTGACCTCGCAATAAGTATTTACTTATACTTGATTGTATAATTTAGAAAGGTTAAATAATGAAAGGCTTTATATTTTTTGTGATCCTTATAATGCATCTGTGCAACTTAAATGCACAGCCAATTAAAATTTATACAAACAACGATGGGTTGTCTAAAAATTCTGTAACAGCAATACTTAAAGATAGCAAGGGATTTATGTGGTTTGGTACAGCGGTTGGCCTTAACCGATTCGATGGGTATTTTTTTAAAGCCTATTTTCATAATGAAAGCGACAGTATGACGCTGTGCAATAATAATATACGAAAGATATTAGAAGATGCTAATGGTGATTTATGGATTGCTACAACCAACGGCTTGAGTCGCTACAATTACAATACTGATAATTTCACTAATTATTTTCATGTTCCACAGCTTAAAGGCTCTTTAAGCAATAACTACATCAACAGTATTTTTATTGATGAGGATAAAAATTTATGGGTTACCAATACTGAGGGATTTGATAAATTTCTGACTGAAACCAATACTTTCCAGCATTTTGTTTTTAATAGTAATGAAAGAGGAGTATCGGAGAATAAAGCAATTTACGACATTACTCAGGATTCAAAAGGAATTTTTTGGCTTTGCATTGAAGGTGATGGCTTGGTAAGCTTTAGCAAGGAAACTGAGCAGTATTCGATATTTAAGGGAGATAATGTGTTAACCCCTGTTGGAAATAGACATGATGGAAAATTTTTTGCTAAAAGCGCAAACGGAGTGTTGAAAATTATAGCTGAAAATGGAGTATTTGATTTCAATTTGCAAACAAAAGTTTTTAGCCGCTCGCTTCCTTTACCCAAAAATAGTAATCTTAACAAGTTGGGCTATGATCCTTTGGTTAGTGCATATACTGATAATACAGGTACGATTTGGATTAATATCCCAAACAAGGGTATTATTCAATTTGATTCTACACGAAACCAATTTGAATCATACTCTGATGTAAACACGAATTATGGGTTAATTGATAAGTCAGTTCATTCCATGCGCGAAGATGAAAAAGGGAAAATATGGATAGGAACTTCAATAGGAATTTGCACTTTTGACCCCGATAATAAATCATTTACAAATCTATCAAATAGTTCGAAAGCAGTTTATAAAATAAGCCAGTCAATTACGTCCATGATTTTCGACAGCTATAAAAATTTGTGGATTGGAACTTCTTCAGGGCTTTATTACTACAATACAAAAGCTGGCATATTAAAATCCTATTTCCATCACATTCAGGATACAAGCTCTTTAGTTTCTGATGTGATTTCTTGTGTTTTTGAAGATAGCAAAGGTAATATTTGGGTTGGTGCCAGTGGACTAAACCTGTACAACAAGGCTAAGGATAATTTCAAGCAATTCAGACCCTCAAAAAACTCAGATAAAACGGTTAATTCAGAATATATTGTTCGCATTTATGAAGATAAATCAGGCATTTTATGGATAAACACCTGGGCAGGTGGTATTAATATTTACCATCCTGATACACGAAAATTTTCTTTTATTACTGCAAACAGGACTCCGGAAAGTATTATAAAATCTAATGATATTGGCAGTATTGTTGAAGACAGCAAAGGCTTTATGTGGATCACATTAAATTATGGAATTTCGAAATATAACCCACACACACAAAAAACAGTTTGGTATTCAACTAAAGATGGGCTGATTGACAATACCATTTCTGATGTTTTGGAAGATAATAATGGCAATATATGGATTAGCACGCGAAAAGGTATTTCGATGTTAAATACTAAATCACAGAGATTTAAAAGTTTTGATGCTACCGATGGTCTCCAGGCTAATGAATTTTCATTTAATACCGCAATAAAATCTCGAAATGGCAATCTTTATTTTGGAGGAACTAATGGTTTTTCAATCATTAATCCCATTATGTTGAAGGATAACAATATTGAGCCCATTGCATATATTACTGATCTTAAAATATTTAACAATTCGGTACACATTGGTGAAAATATAAATGGGAGTGTAATCCTCCCTCAAAATATAGTTTTTACAAAATCAATAACGCTGTCGCATCAGGAAAGGTATTTTTCGCTCGAATTTACCGCATTGCACTATACAAATCCCGAGAAAAACCAATATGCCTATATGCTCGAAGGGTTTGATAAAGACTGGAATATTACCACAGCACAGCGACGTTATGTAACATACACCAACTTGGATCCCGGAAAATACCTGTTTAAGGTGAAAGCGTCAAACTGTGATGGTGTATGGAACAAAACCCCAACAACGCTTGAAATAATTATTTTACCTCCCTGGTGGAAAACCATTTGGTTCAAAATTATTTTGGGAGCTTTTCTGCTTGCTTTGATTCAGATTCTATATTATGTGCAGTTAAAATCAATTCGTAACAAAAAAAAGAAACTGGAAGGCTTGGTTCGTTTACGCACAAATGATTTAGAACTTGCCAATGGACAATTGGAATCACAAAAATCAAACCTTGAGAAATTAAATGCCATATTGGAAACCAATGAAAAGGAAATTGAACAACAAAAAGAGGAAATCAGTCAGCAAAATATAGATTTAAGAGCAAAGAATAGCGAGATACTCACAATTAGCCAGCGAGCCCATGACCTTGATCAAATGAAGCTGCGTTATTT
>JBBQAQ010000082.1:0-5652 GCA_038316435.1 Bacteroidales bacterium
TCTCGAAAGTTACACCCTTCCGCAGCGCAAAGTTTGGCAGGGCAGATGCATGGTCATAGTAAAAACAAAAAAAGAAGCTGGCACAATTAACCTAAAAGCCAAATCAGAAAAGCTGAAAACTGCAACCCTAAAAATCGAAGCTAAGTAAAAATCAGTTTAATATGGTAAACCAGGTTTTCCATTAGCTCTGGTATTAAACATGCAACTAATTATATTAAGCTGGCAATGAAGATCTAACCTTAAAATCAATGATATATAAACAAAGTACTTACCATTGCTATTTTAAGTTTGCTCTCTTTAATCTGGTTGCACAAATCATCAATCAAACACCACCAATGGGTTGAAATAGCTCTTTGGCTTTGAGGCATGAAGAGGCAATTCCAAAAGATCGGGAAAAGTTGTGTTATTGAAGCGGTATCCTGCAAAAAGTATGACAAAAGATGAACACAATGAGCTAACTTAATAGAGTGATATGTTGAGGATTCGTTTTAAACAATTCTTCTAACTGATTTTCTTATTTTCATTTCAGGTTGGAGAAGTATTTGATTTACCTTACTTTCATTATTATTTATCGCTAAAAAAAGAAATTTTATAGCAATTTTACTAATATCACTTACTGGTTGAGCAATGCATGAAAGTGGGGTTGACAAATAATCAAGATATGGATGATCATCAAATGTTATCAAAGAAATATCTTCTGGAACACCTATATTCATTTCTTTAATGGCTTTCATGCAACCCATCGCAATAGTATTGCTAAGCGTAAATATTGCTGTAGGTTTTTCGTTCTTTTGAAGTAGCAGTCTTGTTTTGAGATATCCATTTTGAACGGTAAAATCATCACCAACAATGGAATAAGTCTTAATTCCAGCACTTTCATTTGCATCTATAAAACCTTTCACTCTTAACCTGTTTGGTGTAGATTGTTGAACACCCTGAATACAAGCAATCATAGAATGTCCGCTTTCAATAAGGTGTTTGGTTGCATTATATGCACCCGCATAATTATCAGTTGATACATAAGGAATATCCAGCGCTTCAAAATACCGATCAATACAAATAATAGGTAATCCCTGATCATGTAATTGTTTAATATATTCCGATTTGTTTCCACATGGAGCAATAACTAATCCTTCAATGTTTCTGGACATCATTTGCTGCAATTCCAATTCCTCTATTTCCAGATTCTCATCACTATCACTAATCATTGTAATGTATCCAAATTTTCGCACTTCTGCATTTATATTGCTAGCCAGATCGGCAAAAAAAGGATTATTCAGGGAAGGAACTATTAATGCTATTGTATTGCTTCTCCCTGTTCTCAAATTTGCTGCAAACTGATTTGGGATGTAATTTAAAGCTTTCGCTGCGTGAATAATTTTTTGTTGAGATTTCTTCCCGATGCGATATTGCTCACCTTTGCCATTAAGTACTCTTGATACTGTTGAAATTGATAATCCTGTTTCTAACGCAATATCATTAATATTTACTTTTTGATTCGCCATTGCTATATGAACAAACGTTTATACAAATATATATACTTAATTCTTATTTAAAAACAAATATTCAAAAAGCTATCAGTATTCAACTAATGCCACTGACTATAGATATATCTCTATTATAGGTACATAAGTTAATTCTTGCAAACTTTCCCTTTTTGATTTTTAATCGAATGATAAATCTCAAATAAAATAAATGTTGCGCAAACGTTTGTTCTTTTTAATTATATTTTATAGGTTTGCAGAGCTAAGGCGGGGTAAAATTAGGTTTTTAGAAAACCAATATATATATTTGGCTCAAACAACGGCATCAAAAAAAGTAGTTTTTAGAGGTGCCCATAAGAGATTTCTACTAACTAAGCACTAATATCATTAATAATTGAACAACTATCGAAGTTTATTGAACAACTATCACACGTAGTATTTTGCACATTGCCATAATTTTATGCCTTATCATAATTATTAACTTAACAGAAAAAAAGAAATGAAAAATATTTACGACTTCAGGAAGTTGATAAAATATACCGAGCACGCTTTTGTGTTCTCAGCTATATTTATAGCATTGATGCTTATTTCAACCATTATGTTTGGTCAGGGAACTTTCGGAATAAATGTTTCCGGATTTTCGCCCAATACCACAGAATTTGTTTTCAAAGACATCTCCAAATTGATGGGTTTGGGCAGAAGCGGAACTGGCTTTACAGAAGTTCAATTTGATGCGGATGGATTTCCAAAATTTCTAAATGCGGGACAATCTATTACTATGGGATTTGGATCTGGTACCAATCAGATCTGGCCTACCGGTGATTACCATATTTTCTTTGATGGCGAAGGAACAATCGTCAAAAGAACTGATAATGAGGTTTTAAAAGAAGATCTTGGGAATGGTCATCAAATCTGGACTATAAGACATGCAACTTCAGACTGGTTTGGTTTTGAGATTACAGCCACAAATGCTTCCAATTATCTCAAAAATCTAAGGATCATTATGCCGGGTTTCGAAAATGACTACATGACTGATCCGATCCATCCATCATTCAAAGAACATTGGTCAATGATGACTACATTTAGATTTATGGACTGGGCAGGTTCTAATGGTTCTCCCGTTGTTAACTGGTCTCAAGCTACCCCTCCCGGTTATATTTCTCAGTGTGGTTATTCTGGCGATTGGGGTACCAGGTTTGCCTCCGACGTTGCTGGAGGTTCTCCAGAATTAGCCATTACCCTTTGTAATAAGATGGGCAAAGATATGTGGATTAGTATACCTCATCAGGCCTCTGATGAATATATTAACCAATTTGCTCAATTAGTAAAAAGTAAACTTGACCCTAGTTTAAAAGTTTATATAGAGTATTCGAATGAAGTTTGGAACTGGGCTTTTCCACAAGCTAACTACAGTAAAAATAAAGGTATTGAACTGGGATTGACTACTGGTGGAGCATTAGAATATTATGTGTACAGGAGCGGACAAATGTATAAAATTTGGGAAGATGCCTGGGGAACAGATAAAAGCAGGATTATCAATGTATTTGCATGGCAAACATCCACAGGAAACCCTGATTACTGGTTGGATAAAGCCATTAATACCTGGTTCAAGGATGCTAAGTTCAATCCTGCTGGTACTCACCCTGAATTTTTTGCCAATGCACCCTATATCTGGGACCAAAGCTCTGCCACTCCGTCATCCGTTGACGAGCTTTTTTCAGGAGCCTGGACCGAAGATTTAGTTGTTGACAAAAATATTATGACTACTCAAAAAGCTTTTGCTGCTAATAATGGTATGGAATACGGATGTTATGAAGCCGGCCAGCATTACAGTTCTTATGGTAGCAATGAAGACCTTGAAAAATCAGTATATATCCCCGCAAATCAGGATGCAAGAATGGGGATTTTATACAAAGATTACCTTAACTATTGGAAAAATGAGGTTGGAGGATTGATGATGTTATATAGTTCCTGTGGATATTATAGCAAATATGGATCATGGGGCCTTTTAGAGAGATATGATCAGGATAATAATTCATCCCCAAAATTCAGAGCCGCTAAGGAAGTAATTACAGGAATAGGAGATAGTTCAGATTCACAGCCCCCAACAGCTCCCGCAGATCTTTCGGCATCAACTATAGAACAGAGCTCGGTTACTTTAACCTGGACCGCTTCAACTGATAGTGTAGGTGTTGTTAGCTATGAAGTGCTTGCTGGAAATGCTTCAAAGGGTAATGCATTTACTAACTCTTATACTGTCAATGGCTTGATTTGCAATACCACTTATGCCTTTACTGTAAAAGCACGTGATGCATCTGGCAATGTTTCTGCGGCTAGTTTGCCATTGAATGTTTCTACCGCTGCCTGCAATCAAAATCAATATGAAGCTGAAAACGCATCTTTATCAGGGGGAGCGGGTGTATGGTCAGACCATGCCGGTTTTACCGGAACTGGATTTGCGGGATTTCCTAACCAAGGTTCAACCGTTGCTTTTACCGTGAATGCCACAGCTGCAGGCGCTAAAACGATAGTTTTAAAGTATGCAGGAAACGGGGCAAGCAGTATAAGTCTTTTCTTAAATGGGGCAAAAGTAAAACAAGTTGCAACTCCCACCTCGGGCTGGGATACTTGGAAAACAGTTTCGGAAGTATTGAATTTAAATCTCGGAAGCAATACTATTGCCTTTAAGTGGGATGTGGATGATAATGGAGGTACAAATATTGACAATATTATTATTGTTGATGATAGTCCGGCTGATACCCTTGCGCCTTCAGCCCCAACAGCCTTAACAGCTTCTGCAATTACTCAAACAACTTTCACCTTATCGTGGACTGCCTCTTCTGATAACGTTGGGGTTACAAGTTATGAAGTATTTGAAGGATCTACCTCACTGGGTTCAACGGCTACTACTTCGTTCAATGTAACCGGACTTTCAGCCGCTACTACTTATGCTGTAACAGTAAAAGCAAAAGATGCAGGAAATACTTCAGAAGCCAGTGCGCCACTGAGCGTAACTACTGAAAAGGCTATAACCACAGGAATATCTCAAGGCAAATCAGGAATTGAACTTTATCCAAATCCTGCAAGTGATTTCTTAATATTAAATGCCGGATCTGAAAACCTTTCTACAGCTTTCATTCAAATATTTAGCTTTGATGGAAAACAAGTGAAGAGTGAGATAGTCGCATTTGAAGGTGATAATTCCTACACATTAAATGTAAGTGAGTTGAAAAATGGCTTGTATTTAATTAAAATTGAAAGTGCTGGCAAAACCACAAACAGCAAAATAATTATTCAGAAATAAAATTAAGTTATGAGCAGTTCCGGAAAAAATCTTCTTTCCGGAACTGTTTTATTATTCCTGGAAATTTCGAAAGGAAAGTTTTAGGACAAAAGAGCGAGCTGCCAATAACAAAATGAAAATATCCTGATGAAAATAAAATATCTTTTACTTATGGGCATCTCTAAAAACCTATTGTTGATATATTCTACTGAATGTTAATAACATAAGCTTGTTTTTCTCCCGCTGTTGCGCGATTGTATCGCGTTCTGTAAAAAACTAAAACCACACGATATAATCGTTCGGGAGCGGGGGATCACAGGATCCGAGGCTAAGAGGTGCAGATTGCAAATCTGCACCAACCGCTTCGATCAACATTATTACATATCCGCTAGAGCAGGGTTTTCGGTGTGTATCTTTCCGCCCGGTTTCGGTTAACCGGGATTGACAGGAAATCGCCCGCAATCCGCATCTGCGTGTAGCTTTTTCCGTTGTGGTGCATTTTAAGAAACACACCCAGAACATTTTAGAAGTCATGTGTTTTCCTGTAGAATTTTGAATTAAACCTTTCAAGAATAGAAAAGATTCCATAAATTTGTATCCAAATGAATACAGTGGAATAAATGTTCATAATTGAGAAAACAGGCGAATTTGACAAATGGCTGAGAAAACTAAAAGATTTGAGAGCCAAAGCCAAAATATTGTTTCGCATTCAAAAGATTGAGAATGATGAACACTTTGGAGACTGCGAACCTGTTGGCAATGGGATTCGGGAATTAAAAATTGACTACGCTAAAGGTTACAGAGTGTATTTTAAAGAATCAGACGGTAGAATCATTATTCTACTCATTGGTGGAGATAAATCAACTCAACAGAAAGACATTGAAA
>JBBQAQ010000083.1:0-5581 GCA_038316435.1 Bacteroidales bacterium
TAATCGCCATGAACCAGGAAGGTTTTCTTAATCTGTGACTTATCCTGGCAACTAAGAAAGTCCAGCATTTCGTTGTAGTCGCCATGTCCGCTGAAAGCTTCGATACGTTCAATGGTGGCATTTACCTTATAGTGGGTTCCGAATATGGAAACCACTTCTTCGCCGCGAAGGATTTTTGCGCCAAGTGTCCGTGGTGCACAATAGCCCACCGCCAAAATTGTATTCATCGGATTTGATATATTGTTTGCCAGGTGATGTTTAATCCGTCCGGCTTCCATCATTCCCGAGGCTGAAATAATCACACACGGCTTTTTAATGAAATTTAATTTCTTTGATTCATCGGACGTTTTTACATAATGCAATGAATTGAACCCAAATGGATCACCATCGAATTGAAGAACATCAAGCACGTCATTGTTGAAACATTCGGGATGTATTCTGAAAATATCGGTGGCATTAATGGCAAGCGGACTGTCGACATAAATCTGAACTTTGGGTAATAACCCCTCATTAAAGAAGTTATTTAAGGAGTAAACCAGTTCCTGTGTACGGCCTATAGCAAACGATGGAATTATGAGTTTACCTCCCCGATTAAAGGTTTCTGTAACAACACGCAGCAGTTCTTTTTCTGCGTCCTGCATCTGAGGATGCAACCGGTTTCCATAGGTAGCTTCGGTAATCAGGTAGTCGCACTGTGCAAAAGGTTCAGGCGCTTTGAGAATCCTGCTGGAGGGACGGCCAATATCGCCAGTATAGGCAATTTTAGTGACTTTCCCGTTTTCTGTGATTTCGATCAGGGCTGCCCCTGCACCCAGAACATGGCCTGTTGTTGTAAATCTGACTTTTACCGAATCGTTAAGGTAAAATTTGCGGTTTTGCGCCGTACCAATAAAAAGCTCCATACAATTTACGGCATCCTCTTTTTTGTAAATTGGTTCTACAGGCGCCAGTCCCTGCCGCGCTCGTTTTTTATTATGCATCTGTGTATCACTCTCCTGGATATGACCACTATCAGCAAGCATTATGGCGCATAGGTCGCGCGTGGCATTGGTGCAGACCACCGAACCCCTGAATCCCAGTTTATAAACAAAGGGGATCAATCCCGAATGATCGATATGGGCATGAGTTAATATGATGTGATCCAACTCGCTGGGCTCGAATCCGAGGTCACGGTTCATTGAATCGGTCTCGTGGCCTTTCCCCTGGAACATCCCGCAGTCGAGCAGAATTTTTTTCCCGTTATCAAGGGTGATCAGCGATTTACTGCCGGTTACTTCGCGCGCAGCTCCTATAAATTTTATCTTCATAATGGAAATATTTTAATATGATGATCTAAAAGTAGACAAATTATATGATGATTAAGAAAGGTGAATTGCCGTTGGCTTTGGCCAAGAGATTAAAAAACAGAATAACTTCGCCCATAAAAAAAAGCTGCCCCTGAAAACAGAAGCAACCTTTTATCTGGTGATTTCGTAATTGTGTTATTCTTCGGCCTGCTCAGCTTCATATGTTTTGAGTAACTCTTCCTGGATTTCGGAAGGAACTTTTTCGTAGCTCGCATATTTCAGTTTAAACATAGCCCGTCCCTGGGTGATTGAACTGAGTGATGTCGCGTATTTGTCCATCTCTTTGAGGGGAACTTTTGCCAGTATCTTCTCGAAGCCTTTTTCGGAACTCATCCCCATGATCAGAGCCCGGCGTCCCTGAAGGTCGCCCATCACATCACCGAGCCTGTCGGAGGGTACCAAAACTTCGACATCATAGATCGGCTCCAGGATTTTTGGTCCTGCGATTTTAAATGCAGCACTGAACGCGTTACGGCCTGCCAGTCTGAAAGAAATTTCGTTGGAGTCGACGGGGTGCATTTTTCCATCGTAAATACATACCCTGATGTCGCGTGCGTACGATCCGGTAAGAGGTCCCTCCTCCATTTTTTCCATGATCCCTTTCAGGATAGCCGGAAGGAAGCGTGCATCAATTGAACCGCCAACAATACAGTTGCAGAAAACCAGTTTACCACCCCAGGGCAGTTCTGTGACATCTGTTCCGCGTAAGCTTATTTTCATCTCCTTCCCGTCAATTTTGTACATTTCAGGAACAGGCATCCCTTCTACAAAAGGTTCAATGACCATATGTACTTCACCAAACTGTCCCGATCCTCCGCTCTGTTTGCGGTGACGATAATCGCCCGGTGCTATTTTGGTGATCGTTTCCCGGTAGGGGATTTTGGGTTTCAGAAACTGTATATTGATTTTAAATACATTGTCAAAATACCATTTTAACGTGTTGATGTGGTATTCTCCCTGACCATGGAGCAGAATTTGTTTTAACTCTTTCGAATATTCTATCACATAGGTTGGATCCTCTTCGGCCAGTTTATGCAGATATTCGCCCATTTTCTCCTCATCAGCCTCGTTTATTGCCTTGATGGCGGTAGTATAGCGTGGGGCCGGGTATTTTAAAGGCGGGTAACTAATATCGGCATCTTTGTCGCAAAGCGTATGATTGTGTTTTACGTCTTTCAGTTTTACTGTCGCCCCAATGTCTCCGGCAACCATTTCCGGGACTTTAACCCTTGTTTTTCCGGCTGTGGCATATATCTGGGAGATTCTTTCTTTCGAATTTTTAGTGGTATTGATTAAATCCATACCTTCCTTAAGAATACCGGAGATCACTTTAAAATAAGTTACCTCGCCGACATGCTGTTCGATGGAAGTTTTAAAAACAAAAATCGAAGTCGGACCATTGACATCCATTTTAATAAATCTCCCGTCAGTAGTCTCCACTGGTGCAAGTTCACCCGGATGCGGAGCAACATTGCATATAAACTCCATAAGCCTGCGGATTCCCATGTCGCGTGCAGCGCATGTACAGAATACAGGGTAAAGGCTTCTGCTTAGCATTCCGAGCTTAAGTCCTTTTCGCATTTCGTCTTCATTGAGGTTGCCCTGCTCGAAGAAAAGTTCCATCAGTTCTTCGTCATTCTCAGCCGCCATTTCGACCAGTTGATTGTGGATTTCCTCAGCATGTTCAAGTTCGCTGGCAGGGATGTCGAGTTCTTCGGGCGCCCCCCCGTTAGGTCCCCACTGAAGCATTTTCATTTTAAGGACATCAATTACTTTATTGTAACTGATACCCGGGTTAAGCGGATACTGTACAATGGCCAGTTTATTACCAAAGGTGGTTTTGGCCATTTCGATCGTATTTTCCCAGTTACTGTTTTCGTGATCAAGATGGTTGATTACGAAAATAAGCGGTTTGTGGAATTTTTCTGCATTCCGGTTTGCGATTTCCGTTCCTACCTCGACCCCGTTAACTGCGTTAAAAACCAATAGTCCCGTGGCGGCTACACTCAATGCAGGAATTACTCCTCCCACAAAATCATCCATCCCCGGGGTGTCGATGATGTTAATCTTGCAACCGTCGAATTCGGTATAAAGAACGGTGGCATGAACCGAATTGCCATACTCCTGTTCAACAAGATTATAGTCCGATGCTGTGCTCTTTGATTTTACATCGCCTCTGCGATTTATTACACCACCCTCGAAGAGCATCGACTCGACAAGGGTGGTTTTCCCGGCGCCGGAATTACCAATTACGGTAATGTTCCGGATCTCTTTAGTTTGATATACTTTCATGTGATAAAATTTAGATAAAAACTTAGTAAACTATTGTAAACTATACGTTTGGAAATCAAATTAATTCATCAACACAGGTACAAATGAGATCCGGAAAACGGACCACCACTCAAATATATTAACTAACGATTAACAATCAATAATTATCCGGTTTCCCACAGGCAATCCTAGTCACATTTGGGGGATAATTACCCGGTTGGCGTGTAAAAAATTTACAGGTATTGAACTACACCTTTGGACAGTCATTAAAGGCTTAACCGGAATGATTATTTCTCATGTTCCTCAAAAATAGAAATTTTTTGATAGGAACCAACATAATGCCGGAATTGATCTCTTTTTTTAAAATTATTTTACATTTGGCTCCGCGATTTGCAGTGGGCTGATTAACAAACCATCACCTGAAAAATAAGATGAGGTGAATAGAAAAACGTTTGGCCGGAATATGTTTTTAAATATATTTTTCCACCTCCGGAAGTATCGGTTATTTTAAATGAACCGTGCACCATGCAGGAACGGCGAGTAAATTCAGAAAAATTTCACAAAATAATATTTTGTGTTTGATCTGTTAATAACTCTGTTTTGATTAAAAATACTTTTTTTTTACGCGATTGATTGTTTTCTAGTGGAATTGTGTACTTTTGCAGTCCATTTTGGGAAAGATTTGCGCGGTTGGTAGCTCTGATCGGGGCGGCTTTTGTTTAAATGGAATGGAAATTGAGTTCATTTTTGTGTGTATATTATAATTCAAATTTAAAAACGTTTATGCCTACTATTCAACAGTTAGTACGTAAGGGAAGAACGAGTCTGGTTGATAAGAGTAAATCTCCGGCACTCAACTCTTGTCCACAGCGAAGGGGCGTTTGTGTTCGTGTTTATACCACGACGCCTAAAAAGCCGAATTCGGCTATGAGAAAGGTTGCCCGTGTAAGGCTGACCAATCAGAAGGAAGTAAATGCTTACATTCCCGGTGAAGGTCACAACCTTCAGGAACACTCCATCGTGCTTGTTCGCGGAGGTCGTGTGAAGGATCTTCCAGGGGTACGTTATCACCTTATTCGTGGAGCATTGGATACAGCCGGAGTAGAAGGCCGTAAACAGCGCAGATCGAAATACGGTACAAAACGCCCGAAACCAGGACAGGTTGTAGCAGCAGCAAAAAAGAAGAAGTAAGAAGTTAGAAATTAGTTATTTGTTTGGAGGTTTGGTTGAGTAAGGGTCTGCCTTGAGCAGGCTATTTAAACTGAAGACTGAACAACAGCCGATTCGAATAACACAAACAATGTGTAACTAAGATGAGAAAAACAAAACCAAAGAAAAGGATCATTCTACCCGATCCTAAATTTAAAGATGTGCTGGTAACAAGATTCGTTAACAGTCTCATGGTAGACGGAAAGAAAACGATTGCTTTCAAGATCTTTTACGATGCACTCGACATCGTTGAAAAAAAGATGAAAGACAGTGAAGTTTCACCGCTCGATGTCTGGAAAAAAGGCTTACAAAACATCACCCCGATGGTTGAGGTTAAGAGCAGGCGTGTGGGAGGCGCTAATTTTCAGGTTCCAATGGAAATTCGTCCGGAACGTAAAGTGGCTATTTCGATGCACAATTTAATCCAGTTTGCTACCAAACGTTCAGGCCACTCAATGGCTGAAAAGCTTGCTGCTGAAACAGTAGCTGCCTTCAATGAAGAAGGTGGGGCATTCAAAAAGAAGGAAGATACACACAGAATGGCGGAAGCAAACCGTGCGTTTGCTCATTTCCGTTTTTAATTGAATAAGAATAATATAGTAGATATCTGGATTAAAAAATATAATGGCTAAAAGGGATCTTACAAATACCAGGAACATTGGTATTATGGCACACATCGACGCTGGTAAAACAACTACTTCAGAGAGGATTTTGTTTTATACCGGCAAAACTCACCGTATTGGTGAGGTTCACGA
>JBBQAQ010000084.1:0-5401 GCA_038316435.1 Bacteroidales bacterium
TGCTCCGGCTCCGGGCATAACCCGTATAAAATTAAAAAAAGTGTTTTTGAGCTAAGTTACTGGAGGGGGAACATTGTCTATCAGAAAAGCATATTAAAATAAACATTCACTTTAAAAGCACCGTCTTCTCTATGCCAACCACCTTTAACCGTCAAAAAAACACAATCACCATCAGGATTTACACCTCTGTCGTATTTCGTTTTTATGCAGGTTATTAACCGGCTACTTTTGTTTCATAATTTTGGATTATACAATCATATCGAAACTTAAATTGCCGATGGTGAAATTATTCAATGAAAAGAATAGGTGTTTGTTTTTGGGTGCATTTTTAGTGCTGTTTGCCTCTTGTGAAAAAGAACCCTATATTAATTTCGGATTTGACGCCCCCATTGAGAAAAATTCGGATGGACTTGTAATAGCTCATATCTCCCACAACGACGAAAAAATATATTTAACCGGAGTTATCAGTTTATTGGAAGGAGAAGTGCTGGTTAATCTGATAAATCCTGATGGACTTGCTATTTATTCAAAAACAGTTAGTGCTCCAATTGAATTGCAAATAAACGAGAGGTTTGAAACAAAAAAAGGTTATTGGAAACTTAAGTACGAGAGCAATAATGGTATTGGAACAATTGTTTTACATTTGTACAAATAATTCAAAGATGAAATTTAGGCTAATTCAAAATTTTTCTATTATAAGATTGTTGAAACTGCTGATATACCTTTCGCTTGGTCTTCAGCTTATAACTATCTCCCAAATATTTTTTTTTTAAGACTGGGTTTTTCAGTGATCCTACTTTTCTTCTAACCCGGCTTTTCCGCGGCACGCTATTATCTTTTCTTGCAGGAGCAATATTGATATATCCTTATCTAATGCTGATAAATTACCTGAATAAGAGACTGCCATGGAAAAAAAATGCATTCAGGAGGCTTTTCATCCAATTCTCGTTGGCTATTCTTGCAGGGTTAATAATCACTCCTATAATTTTATTGCCTGCCGGTTTGGTGTTTAATATGGAACATGATTTGAAAACCCTAATCAATAATGCATACTATCTTATTATTCTGAGTTTTTTCCTGATGGTTATTCTGGAAGCATTTATTTACCTGGAGGAGGGTGCAATAGCAAAAATTAAAGCTGATAATTTTGAAAAAGATCTTCTTGTTGAAGCAGCCAACAAAGCAATACTTGAAGTAAATGCAGAAATGGAAGTGGAGAAAAACAGAACAGCGTTGCACTTGATAGAACAAGGGAAAATGCTAAACCTGAATCTGGAACTGGAAATCAAGAAGAGTGAAATTTTAGTCAAAGAGCTGGATGAAAGCAGGTCACAATTGAATAGCATCATGTCAAATCTGTTAGGTGCGGCCTATAGATGTAAATTTGATGACAGCTATACGATAAAATATATCAGCGAAAAAATCTTTGATATTTCCGGCTACCCTAACTCTGACTTCAGAGAAAATACAGTGCGAACGTATGCCTCCATTATTCATCCTGAGGATACAGAAATCTGCAGAACAAATATCTCCGAAGCATCTCAAAACAAAACTTCGTATGAGTTCGAATACCGTATTATTCACCGAAACGGAGCTATAGTTTGGGTTAAAGAAAATGGGAAATGCATTTTTGACAGTGAGGAAAACCTAGCGTATCTCGACGGAATTATTGTTGATATTACTAAAACTAAGGAAGCCGAAATGGCTGTAAGTGAAAGCTATAAAAACTATAAGGACTTAATGGACTTCCTTCCTCAGCCAATCTTTGAGCTTGACCTTGAAGGTCATATACGATTCAGCAACAGAGCTGGAGACGAATTTTTTGGTGCTCTCCCTGAGGAACCAAATGAAAAGGTATCAGCCCTCGATTTTTTTTTAAAGGAAGATATTCCGAAAATTATCGAAAATTTCAGGAAGTCAAGTCAAGGAATCAAAACGGAACCAGGCGAATTTACTGCCATTAAAAAGGATGGAACGCTTTGCCCTGTTATGGTATTTGGAAGCCCGATTATACGCAACAATAGCATCGTTGGGCGCAGAGGCATTATTGTTGATATTTCAGAACGGAAAAATTATGAGATCAGTTTGCTTAATGCAAAAAAAGAACTCGAACAGATTAATAATAACCTTGAGCAAATTGTAACTGAACGTACTAAAGAGCTTACCAAAACCAATACCGAACTTTTAAAGGTTCAGAAGGAAAACCTGCAGTCGCAGTTCGAAGTGCTTAAAAGCCAGATTAATCCACATTTTATGTTCAACAGTCTCAATGTGCTATCGGGCTTAATAAATTCAGATGTTGCCAAAGCACAGTTGTTCATCGATGAGTTTTCACAAATTTACCGATACGTTCTTGAAACCATTGAACAGACTGTGGTTACACTTGGTAAAGAACTTGACTTTATGCGATCGTACCTTTTTCTTCAGCAAATCAGGTATGGCGAATCGCTAACATATTCTGTTGACATTATTGCCGGGCAACTTCAACTTTTGGTTCCTCCCCTTTCATTGCAGGTTTTGCTCGAAAATGCCATGAAACACAATATTGTTAATGAAGAAAAACCGCTCAAAATTGAGATCTACAGTAAAGGGAATTTTCTTATTATCAAAAATCCTATTCAACCAAAAATTTCTGGCACATCAACAGGACTGGGTCTAAAAAACCTGATAAAAAGATATGCATTAATAAGCAAACTGGAACCTGAATTTAAGGTTGAGAATAATTATTACATAGCCAAAATACCATTAATTAAAGTTGAACAAGATGAATGTGCTGATAATTGAAGATGAAAGCTTTGCCGCCGACAAATTAGAGAGAATGCTGAAGGAAGTTGACCCATCCATTACTATTTTAGCAAAATTGGGTTCCATTAAAGAATCAGCAAAATGGCTGTTCCAGAATACGGCTGATCTGATCTTTCTTGATATTCAGCTTTCCGATGGTATCAGTTTCAGCATTTTTGATCAGATAACGATTAACACTCCTGTTATTTTCACTACGGCCTATGATGAGTATGCTATTAAAGCGTTTCAACTCAATAGCATCTCTTATTTGCTTAAACCCATTCGAAAGAATGATCTCTCTGAAAGTCTTCAAAAATACCGAAGCCTTAAATCTGCATTCAGCATCGATTTCGATATGCTTTTGGCCAATATTCAAGGAAAAGAACCCGACTATAAGAAGCGATTTCTTATTCAAATTGGCGATAAAATCAGGAAAGTTGAAGTATCTGAAATAGCCTATTTTTATGTGCTTGACAAGGGTGTTTACCTGCGCACTTTTCAAGGAAACAATTATCCTGTTGAGTTCACACTCGACAAATTGGAAACCTTGATAAGCCCATCAATTTTTTTTAGGATAAACCGTAAATACTTGGTGAATATAGAATCCATTGCGAAAATGGTAGCCTATTCCAGATCAAGAGTTAAATTGGAACTTAAACCCAAAGCAGATGATGAAAATGATACCATTGTTAGTATTGACCGCTCTGGCGAGTTTAAAAAATGGTTGGATTCGTAAATATTAATCTTCCTGAAGATAATATACAAAGAAATGTTCTTTTTATCGTTCCATGCACTGATTATTTCAGAGCTGTCTTCACTTTTGGAGAAAATGCATTTTATGAAGTTGTGTCCGGTAATTTTCCCGATAAAAAAATCAAACATGAACTATTAACTGCAAAAAAATACAAGGAAGGACGAACGATCTATCTTGACGTAAGAACGAAGCTGGATCTTGAGAACATTATTCAACTCATCAAGATCAAACTTAATAATTAAGAGACATAGTTTAAAATCCATTGCTATTTGCTGATTATAACGTCCTGCACATTGATAAAGAGTAAAAAACAGAAAAAAAATAACATATTTATGGAAATACTTATTCAAAGAACTGAAGCAAAGGATTTTCTGATAACAGAAAACGTTACCCGCGAAACATTTTGGAATTTGTTTAAACCCGGTTGCGACGAACATTTAGTTTTACATAACCTAAGGAAAAGTAATTGTTATATATCCAGCCTTGACTTAGTTGCCCTATCGGAAAATAAAATAATAGGACATATTATAATTACCAAAGCTAATGTAACAGACATACACAATAAGGAACACCAAGTGTTATGTGTAGGGCCAATCTCGGTGATTCCTGAGTTTCAAAAGAAAGGTATAGGAACAAAACTCTTAAATGAAACAATTGCTATTGCTAAAAAATTAGGCTATTCGGCAATGATACTATTTGGACACCCAGATTATTATCACCGTTTTGGATTTGTTAATGCGCAGAATTACGGAATTACAACAAAAGAAGGAATGAATTTTGAACCTTTTATGGCTTTGGAACTATATCCAAATGCTTTGGCAGCTGTGAGCGGAAAGTTCTATGAAGATAAAGCATTTGAAACCAATGAAGAAGAACTCAATGAGTTTGAAACACTTTTTTCAAAAAAAGAAAAAGGCAAACCCAAAATTGACATTAATCATTAGAAACAATGACACTGGAAGAATTAGGTTACTATACTAAACTTGAAGAATACAGTAAAGAACAAAAACTGGATGACTTTGAGATAGGAAGAGTTATAGCAGAACATAAAGAAAGGTATATTGTCAAAACTATTAAAGCTGAATTGGAAGCTGAGATAACTGGAAATTTAAGATTTTCTGCTGTTAGCCGGGAAGATTTTCCAGCAGTAGGCGATTGGGTTGCATTGACAACGTATGATTCAGATTCTGCGATAATACATAAAATATTACCAAGATTCTCAATTATTAAACGACAAGCAGTTGGACAATTTGGAGAGATTCAAATAATAGCAACAAATATTGACTATGCTTTTTTAATTCAAGCTGCTGATAGAGATTTTAATTTAAACAGACTCGAAAGATACCTGACAATTTGTTATTCATCAAAAGTTAGCCCTATAATATTGCTCAACAAAACTGACCTTGTTGATGCGCAAAAAATAAATGATATACTGGAAAGTATTAAAATGCGGATTAAAGATGTTCCAATTATTGCTATAAGTAACGAGACTCAAATCGGATACGAAACAATTAAAAAGCTAATTGAAAAAGGAAAGACTTATTGTTTGCTTGGCTCTTCAGGAGTTGGAAAATCAACTTTATTAAATAATCTTTCTGGCAGAAACATAATGAAAACAGATTTGATTAGCCAAAGTACCAGTAAAGGACGACATATTACCAGCCATAGAGAATTAATTGTTCTCGAAAATGGTGGAATACTGGTTGATAATCCAGGTATGCGAGAAGTTGGGATTGCAGACAGTGAAGATGGATTAGAAACCACTTTCGGCAAAATTATCAGTCTTTCTCAAACGTGTAAATTCAAAAACTGCACCCATACCACTGAAATTGGTTGTTCGGTACTTGAGTCGGTTACAAAAGG
>JBBQAQ010000085.1:0-5359 GCA_038316435.1 Bacteroidales bacterium
CCCTGTGTAACATCGTAATTATTAGTGACTACTTCAAATTCCCGGATGGCTTCCATTGAAACAAGGTAAGGCCCCCTGTTGGTTGTACCGCTCGAAAGCGGACTTTTGGCATTCATACCATCAATGGTATAGGTGGTCGACGAAAAAAGTTGTCCGGCAAGATTGCTTCCGGAACTTAACGGAGAAAGATTGGTAAGTGAGGTGAAATTTCGACCGTTTAAAGGAAGCGTCTTAAGGTTTTCTGCGGTTATAGAGGTAGAAGAACCCAATTTTTGAACACTCTTCTTCATACTGTTTGCTACCACTGTAACGGTGTTGAGTTCCTGTAATTGCTCTTTAAGCTGAAAATCAACCCTTAACAGATCCCCTTGATTTAATACATAGTCTTTTTGTATTTGGTCACCATATCCGATAAAAGTGGCCTTTAACGTATAAGGGGAGCCCAGCGGCAACTGTTTCAGGCTGTATTCCCCTTTAATATTTGTTGTCGTTCCGGTATTAAAACCGGTCGATTCGTTCCGAAGAGTAATTGTCGCAAAAGGGAAAGGTTCGCCCTTTTCGTTTATGACTTTTCCGACAACAGAAGCATTCGTTCCCTGTGCCATAAGGTTAGAGCAAGGCACACATATTAAATACAAGAGTAACGACATAACTCCTATTAAAGCTCTCTTTGTTCTTTTAAATTTTTTCATTTTTTATTATTAAATTTTTACACCACAAAGGAGCCACAGAGATGTTTCATTTCTGTTTCGTTTTCATAACAAAATCAATATAATATATTTCAAAGGAGTTTCATAGAAACTTAAAAAGGAGTTCAGTCGCTAAAAGTTACACTAATGCTAACATTTCAGAATTCAAGATCATGCAATTAAGAAAATAGAAAAGATATTTTTCATTACCAGCTCCATCGCTGAATCGATCCGTTTTACAGGTCCTGTTTGATTGACTGCAGTGTGTAGCGTTGCCGGATTTTTTCTTGAAGAGTTTTTTTCATATTCTCGTTTTTTTAGTTATGTAATTACTATAAACTCTTGGCCTGAAAAAGGATTATAGCAATTTTCCTTTTAGCCAAACCAGTTCCGCATTAACTTCCTTTTCTACTTTCGACCAATGGAACAATTTATCCTTGCTTTTCTCAAAATGGACCAATGGCATGATTTTATAAAGGGGGGTAGTTATTTCAACGACCCTGTGCCAGTGAACCGTTGCCTTTTCGAGCCAATTGATCGAAAGCTTCAGGTATTTTTGGTCTCCTGAATTTACATATTGCTGATAATCAATGGCAGCCCTCAATTTATTTGAAAAATACATACCAAGATTTGCCCAGACTTTTATATCCGAAACTTCATAGAGAAGGTTGATGTTGGTACTGGCAGAAATAGATTCAATGTCATTAATGGCTGATTTGCAAAACGAATCAATAGAATCTGCCAGTTGAACAGGAGTTATTCTTCCATGAACACTTTTCATTCCGCCTGCCACGAAATCTTTGATACCCTGATACGCAGGACTCATCGGCATTTTCCTGCACATATCGGTAAGTGAAATCAATTTAACTGAATCCTGATCCATGATACTCATCATGCCTTCAGAATAAAGGGTAAAATCCCATGTTGCATTCCAATAAGAAGCTACAATTAAGGGAATCCGGCTAACTTTTTTTTGGGCTTCAAACAATTGTCTGCCCTTATCCGGAAACCGCCTTTCAAATGCATCAGAGAAAACAGCATCAGGAGTGGCAGGGTTATACAACAAGCGACCCCATTCTTTGTAAAACATCCATTGCCGTTCGAAAGCATACCTGATGGAAGTATTTGGTAATGCGGTTATGTAATCCTTAGCCGGGATATAACATTCCGATCCAACAAAATATCCGTTCACATAAGGGTGTCCATTTTTTGCAATATGGCCCCTTATAAAATCAGGTTGACCCCAACGCAAAGCAAAAAAATCCTCGTTTCGCATCATCCAGGAAATCTGATATTTTTTTGGTACTGGATTCCAGTAGGCATCCGTTAGTTCTCCTCCATGTACCTTTATAAGATCAATGCAAGAATGAGCATGCGACCAGTTAAACTTCAGCTCGATGGTAATTGGTTTCTGCACACACGAAAGCGTGTCAAGCGTTTTTCGGGTCATTTTTTCGACATATGAACTGGTAGTTCCGCCGCTTCCTTTACCTGCAGACAAAGGCGCCCGATGGATGAACTTCACTTTTCTGGAGGCCATCCGCATGCCTTCAATATAACTGTCGATGAGCCATTGTTCCCGTTCATCGGCTGTCATGCCTCCCATTCCTTCACCAAGGGTAATGCCTAAACCGGTAAGATCGGGATATTTATTGATGACCTCTTTTACACATTCTATGGTATAATCCTTGATAATTTCGGAAGTATCGCCTTTTGGAACATTATATTCATTTGTGAGACAGTAGTCCGCGACATGATGAGCCTTTGCAAATTCAGGAGAAACAAAAATATTCCAGTTGATCAGGTAAGTTTCAATGCCACGTTCCTTAGCCATTCGAAAAATGGTTTTCCAAAAGGTTTCCCATTTAACCATTTCAGCATCGGTGAAACTGCATGCCTCGGGATACTTTTTTGTTTTTACCATGTAATTAAATGGATGCAGATTCCAAAGGGTCAGCGCATTAAATCTGTTTTCAGCCATCATATCCAGGAAAGAACTCCAAAAATTAGTGTCCTGACAGGTTTCGTAATGCAATTGCAAAGCATCGCTAACCCGGTACGAATCCCATGGCAGATTGAACTTTAATGCCCTGAAGGGAAAGCGTGGAGATTCCTTTGAAGCAGAAATCTCCGTTTTACCATTTCTCAATTGTTCCTTAATTGATAGCAAACCATACATAACGCCGGTTGCATCGCCTCCGGTAACGGTAATAGTTGAACCACTTTTTTCGATTTTAAAGGCTTCGTGGCCAAGTGTCGGGGTCAAACCGGTTTTAATCACCCAGTCCGATCCTGACATTTTTAATTTTTCGTTTCCTATCAATCTCTGAAGTTCACGTATCCCGTGTTTTACCGGAGCGCCAGAAAGTCTGTTTCTGATCTCAAAACCTGGATCAGCCCTGGATAAAAATGGAATCACAAATAGAAACACAAATAGAAACAATAGAATTACTCCCTGGAATCTGCTCTTCATAATAATAAAATTAACCTGGAATACTTTATTGGTAAATTACAAATCCCCATTAGAACGTTCATATGGCGAAATCCATCCGTCGGCTGTAACAGGGATATTAAAACCGGTTTTCTCAGCCAAAACAGAGACTTCGAGCTATTCGAAAGATAAAGCGTTGCTTCATGTGCTTTGTAAGACAATTGCCTTTGCTTGCCGGTAATCATGGTATAGGAGTCAGATATTTCGGCTTCCCTTGTCAAACTATCGACCACAAGATTGTTGTAAAAGGAAGCATCACTTCTTTCCAGGCCCAGTGGTGATGGAGACAATACAACAGTCTCTGTCCCATTGCTCAATGTCACAATACTGTAAAAAACATTTTTACCATCGGTCGTGACAATTGTTTTTAAATTCCCTGATGGAGAATTGATGATCCAGGAAGCATCCCCGGACCTGTATGATACGAATGAAAAAAACAACAGGCAGATAAAAATATTCTTCATATTAATAAGTTTAAGAATCATAATAAGTTTAATTAATTCGATAAGACTGCAACAAAGCCACCTTTGCCCAACATTTTGATTTGGATCGATTCACTGGGTTTGAAACTCCGGGTTTCGTTTGCGAAGCTCTTACTGTCTGCACCATCCGTAATCAAATTCAACTGAAACTGACCTTGCTTTATAAAAGGCAATAAAACAGTAACTTCTTTGCTTTTTTGCTCGCCATTGATACCGGCCACATACCAATCATTTCCTTTACGACTGGCCAGAATGATCATTTTACCCGGTTCCCCGTCTATATAGTGTGTTTCATCGAAAACAACCGGTACCTTTTTGAGAAATGTTTTTACATATTCAGGCTGGGTGCGATAGGTTTTCACATTATCTGCAAAGTGCAGGATGCCGGAATTAAAAACCAGCGAGAGGGCAAGTTCATGTGCGTAGGAAGTTAAATGCGGATATTTTACATTACTAAATCCAACAGGGGTGTAATCCATCTCCTGCCATTTATGGTTTTTATCACGAAGTCGCTGAACCAGAGGCTGCCCCGCCATTTTCCAACAAGCACGGTACTCATTCAACGGGAAACGCAAGCCGAATTGCGCATACAACTCACATTGCTTATTTGGCGTTACCGGTTCCTTACTCAATGCCTCCGGTTGGTAAAAGCCCATATCTCCTGCATCGAACTTGAATCCATCAATTCCATAGTTATTTACAATCAATTATTGGCATAGAAATCAAATGAAAAGCCTGTCTTTAATGGCATTTTATCGCCATCAGTTATCACACCGGACCAAATCTTTTCACCTGGCTCCAGTTTAATTTTTATTGTCTCTGCAGCAAATGCAGAAATCACTAAAAGACTCTGAATCAAACAAATTACAATTGTCTTCATTCCATATTACATTTTTATCTTCGTATTACTCTTTAAAAGTAACTATTTAACGGTAATTGCCTTCCAAACTCCGTAGCAGCCTCCGGCAGCCCAAAGATCACTGGTCTTAGGATTTACCCGGATGGCAAATACTTCGTTTGCCCCATCACCAGAATCAACGCCCTTATTGGTCCGATTATTAGGGGTAATAATTTCCCAGGTTTCTCCGCTGTTCAGAGATCGTTTTACACTGGCATCGGTTTTATAAACACTTCGCCCACCCGCTGTATAAACAATTCTCGGATCAGCAGAATCAACAGCTACAGTTTGTATTGCCAGGTTGTTGTACTGATCAATAGGAATCAGGGAGGTAATTTCAGTCAATTTGCCACTTTCCTTAATAAATAACCTATCGCCCGAAGTTACAATATAAAGCTGGTTTTTTATATGATCGATAGCAATATACTTAATATTATCAGGGAGCGATTACAAGGGTACTCATTCCAACAAGGCCGCGCAAAAAATTCTTGCGCGACAGGTTTCGGTTACTATTCTCGGGTTTATTCATAATTTTTCACCCATTCGGTATGAAATTTTCTATTAAAGATTTATGATGACTTGGCGATATGATGTAAGATGGTGCGCAGCGCCATCATCTGTAACTTCAAGGATAATATGGAACTGTTTCCCTTTTGCCCTTGCCGGTAAATTGACAGCCAAAGTCTTCTGATTTTCTCCTTTCAGTATGACATCTTCTGTCGGGTTCTCGTCAACAGGCAAAACATACCACCGAAAATCAAGTTTGTCACTTTCACGATCATACGAACCAGAGGCATCG
>JBBQAQ010000086.1:0-5013 GCA_038316435.1 Bacteroidales bacterium
CAAAAAAGATAAATCTGTTATACGCCTCGATTATTCAAGCCCTGAAATGCGAGTCTCCCTTGAGAATAGAAAAATGTTTGTTGAAAATATATCAGCATTGGAAGGTCAGATTTTCATGAATGAATTAGATTATAATGCTGCTATTAAAAAATCCCTTGAAAGGAATGGTAGCGTAAAAGCTGATCCATATCTGCCATTTATGTTAAAACAGGGCATCCATATTAATGCAATGCTTGTATTGATCAGTATCCTTGGATTTATTGCCGGTTTTTCGCTTTCTTTGGGTCCAGTAATGTGGGCGATGTTTTCTGAGATTTTTCCAAACCGGATGCGGGGTATGGCAATTTCAATTGTAGGCACTGCAAATTCATTTACTAGCTTTATTGTTGCGACTCTTTTTCCTGTTCAACTGAGCATTTTTGGAAGCAGCAATACTTTTTTCATTTATGCAGCTTGTATGTTCTTATGCCTTTTATTTGTCTGGAAATATATTGTAGAAACAAAGGGCAAGTCTTTGGAAGAACTTGAATTCCAGCTTGTAAGATAATTTATTGGGGTAACAAAAGTTTATTGAAAGTCTTGAATCCATGAATGTAACGGAATTAAAATGTGAATATGCCTTCAATCCAATAGGACTGGATATTCCAAGACCTCAGTTTAGCTGGAAGATAGTGTCTGAAAAACGGGGGATTATTCAAACTACCTATCAGCTCATCGTGAAAACTTCCCAGGAACTGGTTAATCAAGACTCAATTATTTGGGATTCAGGCAAAGTCATCTCTCAAAAATCGGCTGGAATAGTTTATAATGGCCCTGAACTGGAAAGCAGAAAAAGATACTTTTGGCAGGTTAAAATATGGGATTCGAAAAACAAGCTAGCTAGTCAAAGTGAAATAGCGTTTTTTGAAATGGGATTATTGAGACCTTCCGATTGGCAGGCTCTCTGGATAGGATGCCCTGCAAGTTGGACCGGTCGTGTACTTTATTTCAGGAGAGCGTTTTCCATTAAAGCGAATGTTAAAAGAGCAAGGATTTACATATCAGGACTCGGATATTATGTGCTTTATATTAATGGGAAAAGAATTGGTGACCATGTTCTTGATCCGGGAACGACCGATTACAGCAAACGAATTTTATATGCAACATACGACATAGATGATTTCCTGCTAAAGAAAAATGCTATTGGAGTTATGGTTGGGCCAGGCTGGTATGGAGTTCCCAAACTCCGTCTTCAGGCAGAAATTTTATATGAGGATGAATCAGCAGAAGTTTTTTCGACTTGTTGGGACCCTTACGATAACTGGCTTGTATCAACCGGGCCAACAATTTCCTCCAGTATTTTTGATGGAGAAACTTACGATGCACGTGAGGAAAAGACGGGATGGAACTTGCCTGAGTCTATATTAGATGGGAATAGCCGTTCTTGTCAATGGATAAATGCAGTTGTAACGGATGCTCCCGGGGGAGAAATGGTTTCGCAACTACAGGAACCAATTAAAGTTATTGAAACCTTGCGACCAGTATTGGCCCGGCAGCCTTCTGAAGGAATGTTTGTATTTGATACAGGCAGGAATCTGGCAGGATGGGCTTCTTTAAAGGTTCAGGGTGCGGAAGGAACAAAGATTAAATTGAAGTTTTCTGAATCACTTAATACGGACGGCACAGTAAATCAGGATAACCTGAGGTCCGCATGTGCTGAAGACACTTATATTCTTAAAGGTAATGAAATTGAGGAATGGGAGCCTTCCTTCACTTATCATGGTTTTCGCTATATCCAGGTGGAAGGATTCCCTGGTAACCCTTCCGGGGATGAAATCATGGTTAAGGTGATCAGATCTGCAGTTTCTCACACAGGTAAGTTTAATTGCAGCAACGAATTGCTAAATCGTATAAATCAAATGGTATGTTCAACTGAAGCAAGTAATTTACACAGCATACCAACCGATTGTCCCCAGCGTGATGAAAGAATGGGCTGGCTGAATGATATGACCGTCAGAATCGAACAGGCAATTTATAATTTTGATCTCTCCCGCTTTTATTCAAAGTGGATACAGGATATTAAAGATACACAGGCTTCAGATGGCACAATTACTGATACTGCTCCGTTTCGCTGGGGTTTTCGTCCGGCTGATCCGGTATCCGCCAGCTACCTGTTAACTGCCATCAAGAGTTATGAGTTTTACGGAAATGAAAGCATTATCAGGAATCATTTCAGCGGAATGAAGGCATGGGTTGATTACCTGCAATCAAGGACTGAGGATGGGATTGTCAATTATAGTTATTGGGGTGACTGGTCACCTCCTGAAGAATTTGGTACTCCTGGAAGCATTGGTTCAGGTGCGGTTTCCAGGCACACTCCAGGAAAACTGATTTCAACCGGCTATTTGTATTATTGTGCAAAGATCATCTCTCAAATGGCTTCCATTATTGGAAATCCGGAAGATGAAACGCATTATCAAAAGCTGTCAATGGCAACTGCAAAAGCATTCAATAATGAATGGTGGGATGAAAAGTCCGGGGGATATGGCTCCAACAACCAGGCCTGCAATTCATTTGCTTTATTCCTCGGATTGGTGGAAAAAGAAAATCTAAATCGTGTTGTCAGAAATCTTGTGGATGATGTAGAAAAGCATAATTATCATCTGACCACAGGAAACTTGTGTACCAAGTACCTGCTCGAAATGTTGTCAGAACACGGATACAATGAAATAGCTTTTAAAATTGCGACGAAGGAGAGTTATCCCGGCTGGGGATACATGTTGGCCAATGGAGCAACTACTTTGTGGGAGCGTTGGGAGAATAAAACTGGCGGTGAAATGAATTCGCACAATCATCCGATGATGGGCTCTATCGGAAGCTGGTTATATAAATACATTTTAGGAATTTTGCCTGATATTCAGTTTCCTGGATTTGAAAAATTCAAGATAAAACCCAGGGTTTTTAGCGATCTTAGTTTTGCCGATGGAGAATTTCAATCGGTCAAGGGTCTAATCAAAATTGCATGGAGAAAAGAATCTGGAACTATTTTCCTTGATGTCACCATACCCGGAAATTCAATCGCCTGTGTGTATATACCTACTGACAAAAAGGAAAGCATCACTGAATCGTCCCGGCAACTTCAGGACAGACAGGAATTTAAATTCATAAAAATGGAAGATCGCTATGCTGTATTTGAAATAGGTTCCGGAAGTTATCAATTCGTATCAGATTGCAAAAAACAGAACTTAAAAATCTTAAAATGAAAAAACTATTTTTTGTACTTTTAATGGTAATACCGACCTATCTTATTGCTCAGAATAGCGAAAAAAATTCAATAACACCTCCTTTGGGATGGAATAGCTGGACTAATCATGGGTGGAAAGTCACTCATAAGGGTATCATGGATAATGCAAGAGTAATGTCTCAGAAATTAGCACCATTTGGCTACCAATATATTGTGCTCGATGGGGGATGGCACGAAGGTACCACCTTGCCAAATGCTGATGCCGACCAATATGGCGAAGTGGCCAGTAAAGAGCGTTTTCCTTTTGGTATTAAAGTATTGGCCGATTCTGTTCACTTATTGGGTGTAAAATTTGGCATACATTTAATGCGCGGTGTTTCCCGTAATGCCTACAAGGCCGATATACCTATATTGGGAACCCCCTATACCGTGAAGGATATTACCGATACTACTTCGATATGTGGCTGGTACAATCTAAATTACGGTATTAATATGGCAAAACCTGGTGCTCAGGAATATTACGACGTTTTTATTGGTCAGGTTGTTAGCTGGGGTGTCGATTTTATTAAAATTGACGACATAACCGAACATCCCGAAGAAGTTGTGGCTGTAAAAAAAGCCATTGACAAAACTGGAAAGAGAGTGATATTAAGCCTTTCGCCTGGCGATAATTCGTTGGGGCAATATGCTCAATCGTATAATGTTGCCGATATGGTGCGGGTTACCCCCGATATTTGGGATAACCAAAAAGGTATAAACCAGGCTTTTGATGCCTGGAAAAAATGGTCGAAGATTGAAGGGCTGAAGTTTTGGATCGATATGGATATGATTCCCTTTGGGCATTTGGGAATGAGTATCCCCGACCCGAATTATTTAACCAATAGCAAGGAAGGTATTGAATCGGGAAGTGAGCGGCTTAGCGCTTTCACGAAAGACCAGAAATACACTTTCATAACCCTGCGTGCCATGAGCGCTTCGGCCCTGATGATGGGCGGCGACCTGCCCACATCCGATGAATTCTCGTTCGAACTGATTACCGATAAAGAAATGTTGGCATGCAACCAAAATGGTATAGTCGGGAAATTGGTTTATGTTAATGATAGTATTGAGATATGGAAAACACCCTATAGAAATAATAAAAACGAAGGCTGGTTTGGGGTTTTTAATAGAAGTAAGGTTTTAAAATCAATAAAAATTGAAAGTGAAATATTAGCCTTACCAAAGGATAAAACATTTGTTATTTACAATATTTGGGATAAGGAAGATATAGGTATCCTGACTGATTCAGTGCAAATACCCATTCAAGTGAATTCTCAAGGAGTGCTATTTTGCCAATACAAATTATTATCGCCCACAACTTATCATGTAAAGGCTGATGGTGGTAGTGACAGTAACAATGGAACTTCCTCTTCCAATGCTTTACGAAGTATACAAAAAGCGGCAGAAATGGCACAACCTGGTGATACTGTTTTAGTTTATGCAGGACTTTATAGAGAACGTGTTAAACCTCCGCGTGGAGGAGCCGGCGAAAACGCACGCATTACGTACATGGCAAAACCAGGCGATCATGTAACAATAACTGCTCTTGATCAATGGAGCCCAGAATGGACTGGTGACGGTAACTTATTTTATGCCACACCATCTAACAAGATGTTCACAGACAGTAATTATGTTGATGGTGGCAATCCTTACAAAATCGGTTATTGGAGTTCAGAAGGTCTTTGCCTGGGACAGGTTGTGGTGGACGGCATCGAATTTGAGGAGCAAACCGACTGGCTTGATGCAAATGT
>JBBQAQ010000087.1:0-4733 GCA_038316435.1 Bacteroidales bacterium
TACGGATGGGACGGAACATATTTGGGCAAGCAATGCGATGCCGGTCTTTACAATTATATTGTGCAATACCGGAAGGGTGAACTTGGAAGTACTGAAACCGTTACTCAACGCGGGGGTGTGAGTTTAATAAGGTAAATCGCATAATTAAAATTAGTGAATTTTTTGTAAACATTTCTCTTCTTTCATAAAGTTAAATAGGATTTAGTCTAATAATTTTTGTAGTAAAACAAGAAATAAAACTGTATTTTTGGAGAATAGTTAATTACTTTTTTCATGAACCTTCCTTTCTATAATTTTCTTTTAAAATTGGGCTTTTCTGAACAAGAAGTTCAAGCGGACTTAAAAGAAAATATATTTTGCCATTCAATTGAAAAGGAGAATCTGATATCAATTAAATTCATCCACACTTCAACTGTTGTTGATATTTCAAATTATCATCAATTACTGTGGAACAAAAATTCCGACTCGGTTTTTGTTGCTGTTTCAGATCAAAAAACTTATCTGATTAACGTAAAAGAAAAACCGGATACAGATAGACCGCTAAAAAGTAATGTTTGTTTAAAATCATTTAATTATGGGATTAATAGTACTGGTTTTGATGATATTGACCTTGAATTAATTTCGAAAAATTCTATTGACTCTGCTTACTTCTTTGACTTTGTTAGTAAAAATCAAAGAAAGGGTCAACCCGTCGATAAAGATCTCCTTTTAAACCTTTTGGCTCTTAAGAATGATTTGGTACAAGATGGTAATGAAAAAATAATTCACCTTTTAATACTTAGATGTCTCTTTATAAAATACTTAGAAGATAGATGCATCTTCGAAAATGATTATTTACTAAATATTCTCGAAAGCAAAGATAAAATTGAACTAATTAAGGCTTTTAATGAAATAACAAAGATTAATGGCGATGTTTTTAAATTCGACCAGTTTGAAACATCTGATCTTAAGCCTGAGTATTTAGGTAAATTGGCTCTGTTTTTCAAAACGGATTACAGGTCATTACAATCAAAACTTTTTCCTTATAAGTTTGATTTGATTCCAATTCAACTAATTAGTCATGTTTACGAAGCATTCTTAAAAGGTGATGCTAAAAAGGGGAAAGGAATATATTATACGCCTCCTTTTTTGGTCAACTTTATGTTGACACAAACCTTTTCCCAGAAAGTAAGTCAAAATATCCGAGCTAAAATTTTGGATCCGGCAGTTGGATCCGGCGTTTTTCTTGTTGAAGCTTTCAAAATTATCCAGAAAGCTTATGGTAAAGAACTGGACTTCAATACGAAAAAAAGAATTCTGGAAGAGCAACTGTTTGGAATCGACATTGATGAAAATGCTTTGCAAATTGCTGCCTTTAGTTTATATCTGGCATTATTGGAAACCGAAGATCCTTCATTCATTAAAGCAGAAATTAAAAGGGCAAATCCTATTCTGCCAAGTTTAATTGGCAAAACGCTTATTCCCGGAAATTCATTAACTGACGATATTTTTCCAGATATCGTTTTTGATTGTATTTCATCTAATCCACCATGGGGCTCAGTGCCAACAGAAACAAATAAGACCTATCTGAAAGAACGGGATGCAATTGATAATAAACAGGGCAATTATCCCGAATATAAACATGTTGCAGATTATGAAAGATCTCAGGCATTTCTTACACGAGTAAATAGGTGGGGAGATAAGAATACTACGTTTGTATTAGTTGTTAAGAATTCAATTTTCTTAAATGATAAAACTCAGGACTTCAGGTTAGATATTTTGAAAAGGTATATGATCAATACTTTTTATGAACTTTCCCATTACAACAAAATACTATTTAAGAAAACAGTTATAGGAGAAATAGCTGGCGAGAAAATTGAACTTGGGGCGAGTGAACCATGTGTTGTAATAATCTTTCAACAAAAATTATCTGATGAAGTAAATAGTATAAATTATATTTCTCCTAAGCTGACTAGTTTTTCAGAACACTTTGAATTGATTCATTATACCAGTCGTGATAAGTTTGAGTTACTGCAATCTGAATTTATCGAAAAGGATTCGTTATGGAAAGTCTTGGTAAATGCTGATGTTGAGAGTCATGAATTAATTGTTTCTAAGCTACAAAATCAAAAGGAGTTAGAAATTGAAGCCAGAGTCGGATTCCAGCCGCAAAAAGAAATGGAGTTACTGGGTGAGCCTATCTGGAAAAAAATAATTGAGCCATCAGATTTTGAGCAATTCTATCAGAAAAATGATCATTTAGGGCTATTTAATTGGAATCAGGATTTACGTCGAAGGCCAGAAGAATCAATTTTTAATAATGAAAGATTAGTGATTAATGTACGCCCTCTCAAGGTTGACAATTATTTATTCAGAGGTTTATTTTTAGAAGACGAAATTGTTAATAAGGATAACATTCTTTCCGTTAAAATAAAAATCAAAGATTCATACATTCCAAATTACTTGCCATATTTGGGAATTATTAATTCTGAATTATTTGGATTTCTTTTTTTTCAATTATCTACCCAGTGGGGAAAAGGAGAAGGGAAGAGGGATACATTACGAAATGTAGATGTTGAGAATCTTCCTCTAAAAAAAATAAAAAATATTGAGGTCG
Organism: Bacteroidales bacterium; assembly: GCA_038316435.1. Lineage (GTDB taxonomy): Bacteria > Bacteroidota > Bacteroidia > Bacteroidales > JACJXF01. Next base: position 2,597 of record JBBQAQ010000087.1, read on the forward strand.
TTAGCCAAATGACTGAATTGGTAAATGCAATTCAACTCAAGAAAATAAATCATCAAGGATGTGAACGGGAAATATATCTGTTAAATGAAATAATATTTGATTTATACGGACTCTTGGATTACGAAAAAGAAATAATCAAAGAATTTTATCAATTAAGGGTTCATCGAGCAGAAGAAAAACAATCAAAAGTAAGAGTAGAAGATATCAATACTTATTACAAAGCCTTTACGGAAACATTTTCCCTGATCTTATCAAAAGAGAATTCACTTAATGCTTCGTTTCAAACATCATCAAACGTTGGCACGGTAATCTGTATTTCAATTGTTGATATTAAAGATGTGGTTCCCATACAACAGAATCGTGAACTCGAGATACTAAATTTCGTAAAGTCGAAACAACTCAAGAAATCTGATTCACTGAAACTGCTTTTTGAAGAGAAAGTAAAAATTTACGACAATGATAAATTTTATATTATAAAGAGTAATTTATTTAAGGACTGGACAGTAAGACAGGCTATTAAGGATGCCAAAGAAGAAATAGAACAGTTTATTAATCATCTTTCTCCAGCAAAATGAGCGATAGCCAGTCTGATTTTTTGAATTTTAACCTTTCAAAGTTGGATTATTCCTCTAAGAAAGATATTATCGAAAATCTTTTTATCAAATCATTAGTAGATAGCTACAATAGAGTTGATAAAAATATTGGGGTAGAGAATGAGATCAGGGATAGAATTGTAAGAGATTTGTATTCAGTTGACTCTGATATAAAAAAATGGTTGCAATTAAAAATCATCTATTTGGATTGGGAGAACTGGGTTTTTGCGCCTGAGTTTGAACTTGGAAGAACTGATATTGTGTTTAAGTTAACAGGCCTTCAATTTATAATTGAATGCAAGAGAGTGAGAGACTCAAGCAATGCATACATCTCTGAAGGATTAGAAAGATTTATTTCTTTGAAATATGCCCAGGGAGATGAATTTGCTGGTATGCTTGGATTTACTATAGCTGGGGATAAGGTTGAAATTTGTAAAGAATTGAAAGGTAAAATTGATATTTTATCCCACACCATATCGACTAGTGATATTTTCTTTTCTTCAAGCTTCAATAGTAATCATAACCGAATTGACCAAACTCAAATTGAAATCTACCACTTATTTTTTGATTTCAACCTTTTAGCCGGTTAATGATTTAAACATCATCTAAACCTCTATTCATTAATTTTATCTGAAAATAGATTCAGAATAATAGGCGGTTCTATAATAGTATCCCAGCTACGTTAGCATCCACCTCCCGATGAAGCAGCCTTTTTAACCGGGGCAACAATCTTTATCTTTGTTTTACTAGCTTGGTTAGCAGCACAATATTTTACGACAGGTAATGAAAATGATTTCAAAGCAAATTTAATCCAGGTCTGCTGAAGTATCAACCATGATCCATTAGCTTGCTGCTGCGTTTCGCAAAAAAATAATAGCTGTTTGGCCGGATTTTTCAATTTCGCGGAAGATGGATTTACTGCTTATGGAAAATAATTCACGAACAGGATATTTACTGCATTCTTTATGTAGCCCCTTTCGGAAGAGATGGAGTTTCGTACATCAACAAATACAATTTTCCCGCAACCAAATACCTCAAAGCACTCTTATGGCATAATTGATCGGTGGTTTCCCGCAGAGTACCAGTAGTCCCTTGCCGAAACCCATGCGAGAACTTTTGCCACCTGCAAGAATAATTCAGGTTACTGACATTTTATTTTAATTCATGTTTGAAAAACAGGCAACTATCGCCATAACTCAGGAAACGGAAGTTATTTGCCAACGCAAAATTATAAGCAGCTTTCCAGCCGTTTCCGACAAACGCGGCAACCAATAAAAGTAAGGTGCTTTTTGGCTGGTGAAAATTAGTGATTATTGCATCAGGGATATGGTAAGTATAGCCGGGAGCAATCATAAGGGAAGTTTCTCCATGTAATTCTTTCAGGCCAGCTTTTTCGAGTTGATCAATCACACATTTTAGTGCATCTTCGGTTGAAACATTCATTACCGAAAGTTCCGAATACGGATCCCATTGTTCGATATGCATCACCGGTGATTCGGGTTTTTGCTTTAGCCATTTTACACCCTGCCAGTAAATGCTTTCCA
>JBBQAQ010000088.1:0-4685 GCA_038316435.1 Bacteroidales bacterium
AAATAAAATGTTTAACCAAAAACTAAAAATTATGAAACTTAAAGTTTTACTATTTGCAACTTTGTTTGCGTTCGGATTTCTGTCAGTTAATGCTCAAACTTCCACTTTCAATAAGGGAGATAAAGTGGTCAACCTATGTGTTGGTTTTGGAAGTGGATATTATGGCGGTGGAGGATATTCTTCTGTAATGCCTGCTGTTTCCGGTTCGTTGGACATTGGAATTCTTGATGATATTTTGGAAAAAGGATCAATCGGAGTAGGAGGGATTATTGGTTATTCCAGTGCCAGTTATGATTACGTAGGGTATGGATGGAAATATACTCATCTCGTAATTGCAGCTCGTGGCACATTTCATTACCCATTGGTTGATAAACTTGATACTTATGCTGGATTAGCATTGGGTTATAATGCAGTTTCTGCAAAAGAAACCGGCAATTGGCCAGGTTCAACAGAATACTCAGCTAAAGGAAGCAGCCCTTATTTTGCTGGTTTCATAGGTGCCAGATACTATTTTAGTGATAGTTTTGCCGGAGTTGTCGAACTAGGTAGTGGAATTGCTTATTTTAATGTTGGAGTAGCTTTAAAGTTCTAGTTCCAATTTCGCTTCAAAAAAAAAGGCCTGATATTCAGGCCTTTTTTTTATTCCGTTTTTGCTTCATCTATCTTTATTCCATATTTTTCATCCCCTTGCTGCCGCAAATTTATAACCCGAGCCATTGAAGAATTGTTTTGTAATGCTGGTTAGGATTGCAAATCCTCGCCAGTGCGAGAATGTAGTTCAACCGGCACTATTCGCTGGGTGCTGCGCATCAGTCATATTCTTATTTATTATGCACCGCTTTTCATATGGGGCCACAATATTCAAAAAGTAAAATTTTCTTTTCAACAAATTCATTCTTTTTTTTTGCGATAAATTGCAAAACAGAAATTTCATTTCTCTCGACCATTAAGTTCTCTATATTGTTAGCCATTTCTTTCTTTAATTCTTCCAAATTATTTCTGTCTGTCCAGCTTATCAGATAAAAAGTACAATTTATAGCGTATTGCTCATTGTTGAAACTTTCAAAACTAACAAATTTTTGATCTACAATTGTGAACTCTTTTCGACTTACTTCTCTTAATCTTGAGCCAACCTCCGTTTCTATTTCGCTTATTAAATTTATACTTACAATTTCATTTTTATTAACAGATTCTGAGCTTCCTTCTAAAGTAAAATCAACGGTCAATTTGTCAACGTTAATTGTTTTAATAGTTTTATAGAGTTGGATAGGAAAAGGATAATTTGAAAAAATATAATGCTGGAAATCTTCTTTCTCCTTGTCAAATCCCTTTTCATAAGTAGCAAAATAGAAATATCCGGTAATCTCCCTATTGTAAGTAAGTTTAAATGTCGCTTTATACCTATATGCATTTCCAACGTCAGCAAATAGTCTAAAACTTGTCGTAGCAAGTATGAATAGGAGTATAATCTTTTTCATTTGTAGGTGTTGGTTTGCCTTTTAAAGTGGTGCATAACGGTTTGCGGCTAAAAGAAGTTGGCGATTTCAAAGCATTAAACTGTCTGCCTCCACTGAACTTGATACAAAGCACAAAATTTCATTTAAGCACTGAACCTGCATTTTTGCCAATGCCTTTGATATGCCGTTTCTCTTGTCATTTTGTTACCGCTGGTAGCAAATAGTTCTGCATTATCTTGTCAACCTGCGAGTGTGCATATGGTGTGTTGTAAGCTGTCGAAGTAATTACTATTACAATGGGCTGGTCTTCGAAAATAAAAATCTTATTACCACCATTACCGCTCGAATAGTAAACTTCATAGTCTACACCATCAACTTTGTAGGTTTTATTCCAAAATAGATAACCGTAATATTCTCCCTCTGATATTGTTATTTGGTGAGATAAACTTTTTGCTATCCATTCCTGCGACAGAATTTGTTTGCCGTTCCACGCACCTTGGTTTTTGTACAACTGCCCAAACTTTGCATAATCTATTGAACGCAACTGTAGGCTACCAGCAGTATTAGCTACTTTTTGTGGTGTGAACTGCCATTTGTATTTTGTAATACCGAGAGGCTGAAACAGGTTTTTGTCGGCATATTTCTGTAAACCATTTGGAACAGACTTGTGAATAATGTCGCCCAGCACTACAACGCCAGCTGTTAAGTAATCCCACCGCTTGTTTGCTGCTTTTGTTTCGTCAATTGGAAGATTTAGTGTAAAAACAACCCAATTATTTGCAGGATACATATTTTCTTCGTTTCCGGGCGATTCCAGGTTTCTGTCGGAACCGTCAAAAGGCGAACTCATGGTAAGCAAACTGTGTAAAGTAATACTATCTTTTGCTGCGGAATAGTTTTGAAAGCTTTTGAGGTTGTAAAATTCTTTTAAGGTCTGCGTTTCGCTTTTTATGTAACCATCTTTTATTGCAATACCTAAGAGAGTGGATGCAAATGATTTTCCAACTGACCGTGTGTCGTGAAGTGTATTTCTGGTAGCACCGTTAAAATACTCTTCAATCAAGAGTTTGCCGTCTTTTATCACTACCACACTTGTTATATCCTTATATGTTTGCGTTGCGATTTTTCGGTTAAGTTCCTCAATTATAGCGGCATCAAATTTTTCTGTTGAAATCTGCCAGTCTTTAAGCGGTCTAATGGTTTGAACTTTTACAAGCTTTTCATTGATTTTAATTTCCGGAACAATGATTTTTATTTGACCTTCGGCAATACAATTACCAGCCAACACTTCGGGGAGGCTTATGTAAGGTCTGATTTCAATTTTTAAAAGATGCTCTCCACTTGTAAATGCATCCTGTCCGCCACTCATTAAAAATCTATTCCACAAAAATCTGCCCCAGGAATCTTCATTTGATGAACTTAGTAACGGAACCCTAAAAACTGTCCTCTGATTTTTACTTACAGGGCTTCCGGCACCAGCATTCAGATTCTCCACATAAATTTTTTTGTCATCAACAATGAATGTGAATTGATAATTTCCGTTTTCAGTAAGTTCCGCAGCGGTTAATTGAGGCGAAAGCATATGGAGGTAATTTGTCAATGAGTTACCCAGAAAAACTCTGATGTTTAAATCTGTTTTCTCTTTGAGTTCAAATGCGGTCAGGAATTCAGCTTCTTTGAAGTTCTCAATAGGAATGGTTTGCCCCATAAAAGCAATTCTGCCAATGTTTGCTGTGTGAATAGGATAGGTAATACTATCACTTTTTACAAAATCAAGCGTCTGACTCCACAGGTTAATTGTTGTAAGTATAATTGCGGATATTATGGCGATCTGTCTTATCATATTTCTGTTGCTTTACTGGTGCACTATCATTTTTTAAAATGGCATATATCGGTTGATGTGTTGAGCATGCATATGGAATTTCTGACTGAGCCACTCACAAAATCCCCGAAAGCCTTCAAGGGGCAAAAGTCTCCCTTCATGCAACTCCTGGTATAAATTCTGCGTCTGTTTGGGGTATTTGTCTAAGTCCATTTATTCCCCGAAATTATCAAAAACTTATAGTAAGTGCATACTCCGGCAGATGTTTTACATAGAGCCAGTCGAAATGAATTTTAACCGGTAATATGGGCTGGGTGTTTCACCCCCGCTCATATTCCTACTTATTGATATGATGCTTTTTATTTGAATTAATTCCCTCTATAAGTTGAATATCCGAAAGGCGAAAGTGTTATTGGCACGTGATAATGGTTGTTGTCTTTCAATTCAAAAACCACTTCGATGAACGGGTAAAAACTCTCCTGCCCCAATCCCTTAAAGTAGGGTTCGGTGTAGTAAGTAAGTTTATAGATTCCCTGGTGGTTCAAGCCGTTTTCTTCTTTCAGAAAATTCTTGATTCTTCCGTTTTCATCGGTAAATTTTTCGTCAATAATCGCCCAATTCCCGCTTTTGTCTTGCTTGGAAAGGCTGATTTTTACGTTTGGGGCGGGTTTGCCCTGCGTAATGTCCAAAATATGACTCGACAACTGATACTTTGCTTCTTGTGCAAAGCCGAAACTCGTAAATACGAGCATCAACAATGATAACAGAAATGATTTTTTCATAAGGGCTACTTTTAAAATTTAGTTTGATAAAATTAGATTATTGTTTAATAACTTTTAATCCCGCATCCATTTATTCCCTGAACTCATCAAAAACTAATAAAAAGTACAAATCCTGTCGGATGTGATACAATTAGCCTGTCGAAATGTTGATCAACCGATACTATTCGCTGCGCATTTCATGCTGTTCATATTCCTATTTATTATCTGCTGACGTTTATTCTTTTGGTAATTCTTTTAAAATTTGCACTAAAGTATCTCCTTGGAAGAAGTAAAGATTGCCAGAAAATATTTTGTTTTTTTCGTTCAAAGGTTTATTTATCAATTCATTCTCAAAATACATGGAATATTTATAACAGCGTTTTTCATTGTAATAATAATTGTCCATAGCAAATAATACATTAGAGAAAGTTTGTTTTAATGTTTCGTCCAAATTGCCAAATCCGTTCATTACTAAAAAAAGATCGTATCCATTTCTCAAGGCATAATCTTCATAAACTGAAATTGGCTTGCATAAGTCAGAAGAGCATCCATTTGAAAATATATATACAATTGATTTAGAGTGATTTCTTAACTCTTCTCTAAGTTGTTGCCCATTTATTTTATAGATGAACTCTTTGTGGAGAT
>JBBQAQ010000089.1:0-4141 GCA_038316435.1 Bacteroidales bacterium
GATGTCGTCGATCGAGAGGTCGGTCTTGCGCTGGGGATCGAGGCTCAGGACCCGCGAGTCGCGCAGGACGCCGTCTGCGTAGAGCTGGATCCGGCGCTCCGCCATCTCCAGACCCAGGTTCGCGATCGAGATGAACGCTGAGTGCGACAGCCCGCTGGGCGACGTCCGCACCGCCAGGGCCACGATCGCCTCGTTCTTCGCCTCGCGGCCCACCTGGAGGACCCGGACCGGCGCCTCGAGCGTGCCGGAGGTAAATAAGAAATAGAAAAGTAAAAATAATGGTCGCCAGCAGTCCGGCCATGAAAGTTGCTGTATTGCTAACTGTTTTACTTAACAGCAAGCCTGATGATTCCGTAAGCCAAGCTTTCATCCGTTCAAATAATTCATTTTTTTCCAGGTTTTCAACCAGGCTCACATTGTTATTGAGAAATATTGTTACTTCGGTAAAAGCAAGGATAATTTTATCCTTAAAATGAGTGAACTCTTTTGTTATATTAATAATCTGAGATGAAAAAAAGGAAATAGCACTTCCAACAATTATAATCACAGCTAAAATTGAGAGAAAAGCAGCAAGTGTTTTACCAATTCTCCATGACTCAAACTTCTTTGCCAACGGAAACAGGATAAATGAAATAAGCAAGGCAATACTTAAAGGTATGAGAATGGGTTTTGCCAAAACCAGAATTGCAAATAGCGCAAATATCGTGGCAATCGCAAAAAAAAGTTTTTGAAAAGATAGGTTCATATTATATCAATTTTAATGCAAGGTTGAAAGTGAATTTAATTTTCCGTTTTCAAAATCCCCAATTCTAACTACATTGTCCAAGAATAAACCAGAAGGCAATAAAAACCAGAATCGTACCCAAACAGCCACCACCTAATTTTTTAGCCCCGTATCCCGAAATTAACCCTCTTAATAAATTGTTCATTTGATTTTTATTTGCTTAAGTTTATATCAATAATTCTGGCATCTGCCTGATCCACGAAGGTAACTAATTCCCTTTCATTTCAGCACAGCTAACCACCAAGCGTAATATCCTGTGTTTGATACCATTGTAATGCTTGATAAAAGTGCTCTGGTTTGAAATCAGGCCAGTATTCTTTCACCACGTAAATGTCAGAATACACAGATTGTACAGGTAAAAATCCACTTAGTCTTGTCATACCTCCCAAGCGTATGATCAGGTCCATCCTGGATATTTCATGAGATTTTAATCTAGTTGTATTACTATTTTGAGTAGGATTGGCATTTTTCAGATAATTCAAATCCCATTCCCAGCCATAATTCACAAGAAAGTTTACTTTTATTCCCCCTTTACCTAAGGTTTTTCGGGTGGTAAAAGGGAGTAGCTCTTTTGGAAACATCTCTGAATCTGTATTTCCAATCACCAGTAAGTCAGCATCTTCCCCGGAGAGTATTTCTGTTGCCTGAATACAGGCATTGGTAAATGCTTTTGTTTGCTCAGTCGGTCTTTTGGTATTGTCTGTCGTAAATCCATAGAATGTAAGTTCCTTAATTCCGACCTCCTTAAATAGCTTGAAAAGGGACAGACCTGGATCGAGACCCATCGCATATCCCATTTCCTTTGAGAATCCATTGGATCCTGCCCATCTTCTGTTCCCATCAGGAATAATCCCAATATGGTTTGGCAATCTTATTAACCTTCGCTTATCCTTGATTGGATTGTCTATTGTCAACATTTTCAATTCTCTCCTTCTTTGTTTGTATATGATTTTCTAAAATTATTTCTTCTTATCTACCCTCTTTTGTCTTTTATTTGAAGGACTGTCTTTTTCTTTAACGCCATTTTCAGAAGCAGGCATTTGACCATAATGATTATCTGAATATGCTTTTGTAAACTCGGCACCAAAGAATACAATCATTGACGAATAAGAAGTCCATAATAAAATAAGTATTATAGATCCAGCCGCTCCGTATCCTGAAGCTGGGTCGGCTTTTCCAAAGTATAATCCTAATGCTGATTTGCCCAGTACAAATAGTAGTGAGGTAACGAAGGCTCCGACCCAAACCGTACGCCATTTAATTTTGGCATCAGGCAAGAATTTAAACATGAGTGCAAATAATACTGCAATTGCGGCGAGGGAGAAAATCACATTAAGTATTTGAAAAATAATTAATAAATATTCTGACCAATGCTGTGATACCCAAGAACCTAATGCTGACAGCAAAGAAGATAATACAAGTGAAACAAGTAGTAAAAAAGCGATTGATATTATTAAGCCGAAAGAAAAAATTCTTGTTTTGAGAAATGACCAAATGCCTGATTTGGTTGTTGAAGCTTTTACTTCCCAAATCGTATTTAATGATGTTTGAAGTTGTGCAAATACTCCTGTTGCCCCAAATAAAATTATTACAATTCCTATAATGGTTGCCCACACTGATTCTTTGCTTTTGCTGGCAAGCAGTACCATGCTTTGAACCTGGTCGGCAGTGTCGTTTCCCATTGCCCGTGCTACCTCACTATGCAATTTTCCACTTACTGCATCGCCACCTAAAAAGTAACCTGCAATTGTTATTACAACTACTAATAAACCGGGTAAAGAAAATATGGCGTAATAAGCAATGATTGCGCTCTCTTTAAAAGGTTCGCGCTTCCACCACTTTTTAAAAGCTATTTTAAAGAGCGTACCTATGTTAACGACACTAAACTTTATCATTTTTTAGATTTTTTGATGTCATTTTGATGATACTTGCATTTCACTTGCAGGTTCTCCATTTTTATTGTGTTTAATTTTTGAGAGTATAGCATGAAAAAGCTTTTGACTAGTTGATTTTATTGTGTCGGAATTTTTAGAAGCGAAACCCGAAGCAACTGTTTGCAATACTATGCCTGCAACCATTTTCAGTGGGTTATGAGATTTACGAAACAAAATATTTTTAACCAGCAACCCTGAAGCTACCCCTATTGCGGTTTTGCCGATACTGTCTTTTAAATCGGGTGAAGTCATTACTGCTTTGAAAGAATTTTTAATAATATTTATAGGCTTTAAACTTTCATGCACCACCTGTACCTGTTCTTTGAGTTGTATTAACTCCTGACAGCGTTTTATTTCCAGCAGGGCGATCGCTTCATCAAGTGAATCATTGGGTGATTTCTTTTTCATCATTTTTTTTATTTAGCATTTGTAAAATAATGGAATCGTTAACGGGAGATTTTATTATCCCGCGCCAGTAATTCAAAATCAACGCAACTAAAACATAGAAAGCAGCAACGATAAGGAATCCGTAATATGATTTCCCAACTAATTCACCTAACCATAGAGATAAACTGATACTTAACAAAAGGATAGTTAACAAAACAACTACTATGACGGCAAGTTTTGCTACAATTGTTGAAATTACATCTGCTGTTTTATCAATACTTTTTAGTTTGAATAAATCAAGATTAGTTGTTGCATAAGCGTTTGCCTTTTCGAACAGGGATTCTATTATTGTTGCTTTTTCTTCCACGTTTTGATTAATTAATGATGAGAAACTTTTTCGTTCACCGGATTCTTTAATGTGTGTTTAACTTTTCGGGCTTATGATGTTACTTTTTCGGCAATATCTTTTGCACTCAGTTATAATTAAAATTCAGTCTCAAATTTCAGGAAGATACTGGATGAAAGCATTACAATATTTTGAAAAGAAATTACATGATTCCCTTATTTTGCGGTAAACTTTTTACAAAGTTCGCATTGATGCCCGAAAGCACATTAAAGGAACAAAAAAACCGACTAAATCAGCCAATTATTGTAGTTCTTGACTTATTAAATTATCCTTACCCTGTGCGATATTTACTATGCGCTGGTTGGTAATGGCCACCCGGTTCAAGTACGGTTCGTAGGAGACAAGGGCAGAATATCAGTTTGTGGATCAAAGGAGAAAAAAAATTGCAGCAATGAAACGGTTAATTACTAAATTTGAAATCAAATCTGACGACCTTAACCTGCAGTTGTAAATCAACGAGTTAGAAAACGTTAGTCATAATTAAACAAGACGAACCATTATGTACGATAAACTGATTCAAATATTAAAACAGATAGTATTTATAGATTCAGATGAAGAGAAAATTTATTTGAATGCTTTTAGCCCAACGATTTTAAAAAAGGGGGAGTTTTTTCTTAAAGAAGGAGAGGT
>JBBQAQ010000090.1:0-3985 GCA_038316435.1 Bacteroidales bacterium
AAACACAGGATCTTTACCTGAGTTTGCAAGGCATTGACTACATGGCTACCATCAGGCGGCTGGGATTGATTGCATTTCGTATTTCAATGATCATTTCTGCTCTGCGGATTATGGAAACCGGCAACTTGCCTGAACGAATCGTTTGTGAGGATATAGATTTTCAGATTTCTCTTGATATGATCACTGTCCTAGTAAAACATGCCAGCAAAGTGTTTACCGAACTTCCATCTGAACCACAAATTCCAAAGCGGAAAAATCAGAAAGAAAAATACCTGGATTCACTACCGTCAAGCTTTAACAGGCAGGTTTATCTGAAAATTGCAACATCCATGTCCATACCTGATAAAACAGCCGAGGGCTACATTACTGATTTCTGCAAAAAAGGTGTCCTTCACCGTGAAAAGCAGGACCTATACATTAATCCAAATGCTAAACCCGTTAATACTCCAAACAAGGAAATTCAGGATTCTAAGGAAGTTAAGGATTGAGTTCATTCATTTCCTTGATTTCCTTAACTTCCTCAAACTTCTCAACTTCTCTAATCACGCTCCCTCTCCAGGAGAGGGTTGAGGTGAGGTCTCCAAAGTTTCCTCAAAACCCTTATTTTGTCAATACCGTAAGCAAGTGTAACATTATGTGATACAGTTCATGTACAATTAGGCATAACATTAAGCTTATCACCGTTAGTAACATCATGTGTAACATTCCGCAGTAAACCTCATTTACTGCGGAAAATAACATTTGCAACTTGAGGCACTTTGCATTATATTTGCCCCATGTTACAAATCCCAATCGCAAAGTGAAAACAGAAATGTTAAGATCATTTTTACCTGTTAACGATCTCTTCACAAAGGAATTGATAATGGATTATTATGCAGGTATTGGGGAACCGCTTACAGCCGAGAACCTAAGGGTCAGGATAGCAAGACTGAAATCAAAAGGCATTATCGTAAATGTGAGCAGAGGTTGGTACAGGCTGAATGATAAAAAGTTGTTTGAACCCCAATTCAATCCATCTTTTAAAAAACTACATGGGAGAGTAAAAAAAAGCTTCCCATTCCTCTACTATATGGTTTGGGAAACAGATTGGCTGAATAATCTCTCTATGCTTCAACTGTACCGAAATATCACGGTTATCGAAGTGGAGGCGGGATCTGAAGAGGCAGTATTCAGTTTAATAAAAGAAAATCACCCTTCCAGAACCTACCTTAATCCAACCGAAAGCGATTGGCGAAACTATATGTCCGATCGCGACGAGTCCATCGTTATAAAGACAATGGTATCCGAATCTCCAAAAGAGGTTTTCCATAATATTCGGGTTGCAAGGTTGGAGAAAATTCTTGTGGACTTGTATTGCGATCGGTTATGGCAGATAATATTCAAATCCGAACTTGACAATATTTACAACTCTGCTTGCACCGAGTATGCATTGAACTTTAGTACACTACTGAGTTATGCTGCACGCCGGGCAAAAAGGAAAGAAATATGGAGCTACATCAAATTATTAGAGGTTCTGGACAATAATACCATTCAAATGATTGAAAAATGATTAATGCAAACACATATACTACCGAATGGTTAGATGCTCGTGTTAAGGAATACGACGTATATAGCTACGACCTTGCTGAAAAAATGACTTATGCCATTACTTTGCTGGAACAACTTCGTTTTAAGGGGCTTGATTTCATTTTCAAAGGGGGCACTTCATTGGTGCTTATGTTAGATCATTTTCATCGTTTTTCAAAAGATATTGATATTCTTTTGCCTGAAAAACCAGCAAACCTGTTTGAAATTTTCGATGCGATAGTGGCTGATACACAGTTTATTCGCTGGGAACCAAGCGAACGCAAAAACGATGAGTTTCAGGTTCCGAAAGAACATTACAAATTCTACTATCACCAGAGTAAACCAGCAAAGTACGCTTACCAACCTGTATTACTCGATATAATTTTTGTTGAAAATCATTACCCTGTTACTCAGGTTGTTCCAGTTATACATTCATTTCTTGATACCTCAGAACCATATGCCGAAGTAACCGTTCCAACCATCGATTCGATCACTGGCGATAAACTTACAGCTTTTGCGCCGGCAACTATCGGCATTCCATTAGGTAAAAAGAAAGAAGTGGAAATAGCAAAGCAATTATTCGATCTGAATCTACTGTTCACCCTGATTGAAGATCCGGGACTGGTAGCACAAAGCTTTGCGCAAACAGCTAAGATGGTAATCCATTATTACAAAAAGGATTTATCGGTAAATGACGTTTACCTCGATATTATCAATACTTCATTTACAATGGCATTGATGGGGAAAACAAACCCTCAATTATTTGGTGAAATCAGGGATGGAGTTGCAGCATTAGGTCAATACTTGAGTAAGAAAACAGTTTTTGGTTACAATGTAGCGTTGACTGCTGCTGCTAAAATAGCTTATCTCGCGGCTTGTCTTATGCATGGCAAAGAAGTAATCAGATATGATTGGAAAGCAGTAAATCTTCTGGAATTAAAAACTAAAAAAATTGATCATCCAACTTTTTATATCCTCAATAAAGCCTTGAAGGCTGGTTACCCGGAGGCTTGGTTCTATTGGTTACAAACTGCTGAAATAGTAAGTTCTGGTTATGAAAGTTCAGTTTGAAAAACAAGTGCAATTAAGAATATCTAAACACATGTGCATGAAAGCTTAAAATGTATATAAGATAAACTTTTAGAGACTTACGATATGCCAGACCAAAGTCTATTTTTCAACATCCTCACATTCGATTGGCCAAAACAAAATCCTGTATTCTATTTCAGCAAAGTTGATACTGGATGGTGCCAGCGCATCCACAAATCTATTTTCCCCCACAGCATTGAAGCAATCTTTCCTGGCATAAACAACAATGGCTGCGACTTCGTCTACACTACTTTTACCGGAGAAAAGGAAGGGTTTGTACCAAGTATGGTTGATTTTAGAAATGAAAATCCTTTATTTGTGAAGCGATACTACGACAGGCAGATTAACTATTATTTCCGTTCTATCGCAAAACAAATCGTTCAGGTTGGATTTATTAAAGAGAATACAATATGGTTGCCAATTCCTGATGCTACTACCGAACAGTATGATGTTTATGAGAAATATTCTCTTAAAGTACAGATATGTTCAGTGAGCACCTTTCCGGAAATCCTGTTATCCTACGAAGGCACATCTAAAGTGCTTAAAAAAAGCGTTGCAGAACTTATTACCGATATTTCCCCAACCCTTTTCAAATGGATAATGGTTAATAATCAACTTCAAAAATTCAAAGACCTGTCCGACGAAGAAAATGATGACTATGAAAATGTTAGACCCGTACTAAATTTTGAATTAGCTCAAAAGTTAGGATTTCCGCCTATTATCCCTTCAACAGAAAATAAATACAAAAACTATCGGAACAAGATATATTATTTCTACAAGACGTTCCTAAACACGGCTGAGTTTCGGAAAATTATTCCATTGCATAGAACTGGTTTTCTGAGCGTAAATCCCTCACTTGTCAATACTACTAATTGGGATAGCAACCAAATGGTATTTGGGGATAACAAGCCCGACATTGTTCCGCATAATGGAATTAAGATAAATGGTCCTTATGCCAAGACACCATACAAAGTAATTCATCTCTTTTTTATTCTTCATAAAACGGATGCTGCAATTGCTAAAACGGTTAAAACCTATCTCGAAACTGGCCTGTCCTGGTTCAAAGGATTAAATAAATATGTAAAAGTGCTTTTTCATACTGAGCCGGGTTTCAGCATTCAATTCAGCGACAAAGAAAATCCAGTGTATGAAATTGAGCAAACCTTGTCAAATCGGACATTTAACTAGGATGTAAAGTACTTTGCCATCTACATTACGCCATACACCAAATTTGAGCAGGATATTCAGAAACGTGAAATCTATTATAAGATCAAAGAACTGTTACTCAAACGCGACATTCCTTCTCAGGTTATTGACTCACAAAAGGTAA
>JBBQAQ010000091.1:0-3839 GCA_038316435.1 Bacteroidales bacterium
CGAAACTGCTGCTGCGTAATATACCCTCCTTTGGTGGTAGTAGCCGAGTACTCCGGTATTTCAACGGTAGTATATTCCCTGGCAGGGTTTGGATATATTTTTAATTGCATTACATCACTTTTGCTAATTGGCTCCGGCAGCGAAACATAATGGCATATACCCGGCATGGGTATGGTATCACTTACAATGGGGTGCGGGCATAGGCTGTCGTATGTGTGGGGTATGGTATAAATGCTGTCATACTCAAGGTTGGTGTTGAATTTGTATAGGCTAAACCAGTCGTGGGGGAAAGTACCATTAGTAGTTAGATTAACTCCTAATAATAATATTTTTTGGTCATGGGTAATTAAAAGATTATTTACGATGAAATTTTCAAATTCGTATCTATTTTTTTGAACAATACCATTTTTATCAATTAGGCTTAATGCCCAACCGCCCGAATTTGCTAAGTAAAATAGAGACCCTATGGCGATTGTAGAATCATTTAGGAAAGCAAGAGATGTAGCTACTCCTTCTATGGCATCAGGATGGTTTATAAATTGTTTATTGTAAATTGTATCTCCATAATGACTTAATTTGAAAAGTGTAGGGAAACCCAGTGGGGGCAATAATTTGCCGGCACTATAATAATTTCCAATTTTGTCTTCAATAGAATAATTGGCACTACCACTAAATTGGGATTCTGTACATTGCCATTTTGTTTCCCACAGTAGATTCCCTTCAGTATCTACTTTGTACCAATGAGGTAAATCACATTGACCACCATACTGAAAAAAAACTGTATCAGTAATACTTCCAGTAACCAAAAAACCAGAATCATATGTGATAGCCAGCCTCCAATCCACCTGTGAGTAATATGCCCAATCAGGATTGTCAACAATATAGTTATTCATCCACTTAAGTGATCCATCTGGGTTTAACTTTCCTAAACTAAATCGATAAACGTAATCAAAAGTTGGTAAATAGCGGGAGAAATAATAACTACCATCAGGAGCCTCATGGATACCTGGCATAATTGTTGAATTATGTCCACCATAATCTTTTATTATTGAACACCATGTTGGTTCGGAACATTCATTAAACTTCATCAAATAAGCATCTTCGGTGTAACTATCTGAACTATAGCTTCCTCCTACAATAAACCCTCCATCCTGAGTTTTATTCATGGCAGATATTGGCGATTCTGACAATGAACCAATTGTTTTTTGCCAAAGTTTATTCCCATTTATATCAGTTTTTACCATATAACCTCTCCACGGGCCAGTAAGATTTCTTATTAAACCGCATACCAGATATCCATTATCATAAGTTTCAGCGAAATCGTGAGCAAAAGAACCCATAGGAAGAGAATAGCTTTTCTTCCACTCATTTTGTGCATTCGAAAAAAGAGAAATTACAGATAGTAAGACTAAAAAGAAAGTTTTGCTGTTTTTCATACTAATTAAATTGGTTAAACCAAAGCCTGCAATACAGCAGGCTTTGGTAATAAAATGCTATTGGGTAATATTGAGTTGCTTTGAGATAAAATTCCGTTTGTCAGTTCGTATTGTAATGATATAACTTCCCGCTACGAATCCCTTAAGGTCAACAACTATCTGGTCTTTTGTATTGTTTATATCCTGTTTCCATACCTCTATTCCATTTGAGTTGCATATACATATAATAGCTTTGGGGAATGAGTCTGACAATACGTAATCAATTATTGTATATGAAGTAGCCGGATTTGGAAAAACAGTTAGTTGTTCATTATTAGGGCTGTTTCTGAAAGGCGGTTTGGCTTCAGGAACTTCTACTTTTGCAGATTTGGATAAATCAGTTACATTAATCGGTTCCTGATACAAAAGTAATTCTGATGCTATCAAAATATTACGGGCAACATTTGTAACAACATTATCCCCACTATTAAACAAGTTAAAAAGAGGAATTGCGCTTATACTATCAATATTGTTTAATGCAATACTGTCGGCTTTAAGACCTGATAAAACACTGTTTAGAATAGTATAATCAGAAACAATTTCCTGCTCTGAAAATGTAAGCTGAGGATTTTGTTGGAGTTGACTTAGGATAAGTGTTGCCGATTCATAATCACCTTGTTGTATAGTAATGTCAGCCAAAAGTAAGCTGGCATCTGTAGCCTGTTCGCTCTGTAAGAAGACTTTGAGATCGTTTATTGTGTTTGGATTAACAGTGTCACCCAAGTAAGCATTCACAATTCGATTAAACATAAAGCTTTTCTGTTGTATCCAACCATCACGTTCTGCCTCCAACTGTTCGCGGCCACCGATTACCTGTGTTCCTGTTTCAATTTCTGATTTCATATAATCAGGCATAGGTTCCCATCGCTCGTCAAGCATAGCCATAATCTCGTCATTTTTGGCAGACTGTGGGTTTTCAACAAGAATATCGCGAATCATTGCGTTAGGAAGCACATTCTCCTTCTCAATAGCGGTTTTCATCACTGTATCGCTTAGGTATGGCGATTTTTGAAGTAACTCATTACGTATGGCAAGTGCTTCTGACTGAGTACTGCCCAATACATCAAAAGTAAGGTTACTTGTACTCCCTCCGTCAATGGTGTTATCAATCGTTATTTCAGCAGCATCTGCATTAGCCTGTGCATCACCCTTTTGCTCAATAAGGTTATCAATTGGAGGCTCCACTAAATTACCACCTGGAATCCAGGTTTTACAAACTAAGAATTTGTTGTAATAGGTGTTAATGTTAATGAATTTACTAATACCTAATACTGGATTGGGATCAATTTTTGCAGAGCCATAGACTGAGCTCTTGTATTGCTGGAGGTAATAATATGAAGGCTGATTAATATTATGTATATTATACTGGTAGGGATTTTGTGAAAATGTATTTGAAGCAGCCAGGGAATCTTTATTTGTACTTGTAGACCCTGTTAATGGTAGCCCTTGTCTGGGGTTAATACCATGGGTTGCTGATAATGATACATTAACGCCTCTTATCACATCTATATCAAGTGCATTGTTGATGAAGTCATTGCACTTGTAGCACAATCCGGTTGCATTTGTGGCATGCCGGTTATGCCCGTCAGCGACACTGCCACGAAACAGGTTATGGAAAGTATTGTTATAAATATAGTTTTGAGATGTACCTGTGCTCATTAAATACAGACCAACCTCATCCGCATGATTCTGAGCATTGCATGTAAAAGTATTTTTTTCAATATGAAATCCTGTGCAGTAGTCGATATATGCGCCTCGGGGATCTGGTGTCTGATCTGATGGTATCTGGAAAGTACTGTTCCAGATTTTAGCATTGTTGACATGAGAAAAATACAACCCACAATTATTACCGATAAATGATGCATGGTTTATATTAACATACAGAGGTGAGTACATCGCATATATACCATATTGAAGATTTGAGAAAATCGTAGGGATAATACTACTTTCAGGACAAGGAAAAATCTGGGAATTACATGTGCCATCTACAATAAAACTTCCACCATAGGTGAATATTCCATAACCATTGGGGTCATTTTGTGTGAAATCATTCAGAAAATTACATCCGTAAAACTTCACTCCCTTATTGTAGTCAATCCTTACCATATATTGGTAGTTTCCATAATCACGATGGTTAAAATCTACTTTAAATGTGCATTTTGAAAACGTGCTGGTATTATTGTTTAAATAATTGGCAATACTTATTGATTGCGTATTGTTAAGGAAGATGGAATTAGAGGAAGCATAAATAATTCCACCACCATTTGGAGACTTAATACCGATTCTAGCAAATTCGATGATTGAGTTTTGCATTGAAACCCTGCCTTGATTCGTAGAAGGTATCTGAGTAAGATTATAATCTCC
>JBBQAQ010000092.1:0-3781 GCA_038316435.1 Bacteroidales bacterium
CAATGCGGCGTTGCAGCCTGCTCACATGCTGAATCACCTTACGCCATACGATGGCTGCCCAGTTATTCAATTTGTGTGGGAGTGCACACGATAAATTTTCATTTTCGTTCATTTGCTTTCTTCCATTAGCGGGTTCTGTAAAACTTTTGCCATAAAGCACCAGATGAAGGTAGGCAGGCTTTGGCCTGTGGTGATGTTGCCAGAGGCTCAACCACTATCCAACTCATTACAAGAAGGCATTCGCTTTGTTCATCCTCTCAGTCCGGCGTTTCCCGATGCCTTGCGGTTACGGTTTTATCTCGATATAACTATCGGGAGAGAGCGCCGGGCTTACACGTTCCGAATAAATAACAATAAATGTGAGTTTAGGCTCATCCTGTCTGCCGGCTGATCTACATCCTTGTAAGCACTGCGTTAAACGTGCTTAACCTGAATATTAGTAACCTGTATAAAAGCAGGAATGGGATTGCATTGCCCAATATTTGGTTAATGGGCCGAAAATCGCAGAAATCAAATATCTGTTGAAGCAATTTCCCCACGTGGTTGTTGGATGACCAAAAAATACCACCCCCCATTCCAACAGATAGTGGCTAACTCAGCCAATCAGCATAATCCACAAAACTGTTGAAAAATACATAGGAAATATTGCCTCGCTACCAGGGGTGTCCTACAATCCGCCAGCTGGCGGACCACATGAAGTTCTATTTATTGGCAACTGGCCCTATTCAATCGTTTCGATGAATTGCTTTGCTGTCATTGTCGGCAACTTTGAATTTTTAAAATCTTTTAGGTTTCTGGTTATAATCAATTCCTGTCCGTTTTCAATTGCGGTAAAATATTGAAGTCCATCTTCAAAATCTGAGAAAGCATCATCATTCAATGCCAATCCGATAATTTTATCATCTATTGGCAAAATTTTCACTATCAATCTGAGCTTTCTTAATATTGATTTTGCTTTGTTTGAATCCACTTGTCTCAATAAAGTATAACTGGTATTAGCAATTGTTAAAGAAGATACAGTTAATTCAATCTGCATTTTGTCAGCTAGTGAAAAAAGTGTTGCGGCTTCTTCATAAAATGGCTCTCTTCGTGCTAATAAATCAATCACAATGTTTGTATCGACAAAAAGCTTTTTCATTTATATTTTTCTTCTAAATAACCACGATACTCTTTTTTGTAATCAAAGTCAGAAGGTAAATTAATTACACCACTCAAACTCTCAACAAGTGGAGTAATTGAAGTCTTTTTATACTCTTCTCTTTGCTTTGTTATGCTATCAAGATACGATTCAATCATTTTTGAAAGGCTAATCTTATGACTGTGTGCATAAATTTTAGCTCTTGCGATAACATTATCACTTAATCTCAATGTTAATTTAGTTTCCATAATCTTTAAATCAAATTACGTGCAAATATAATAAATTAATACGTCAATTGCAAGATTTTCATTTTCCAGGCTTGTTGCCAGTCGAGTCACGCAAGGGAATTTCACACTCTAATTATAATAATATTTTTCTTTCCAATCATCAATACGGGACAGAACCTCAAATTCACTTATACATCCTGTTGAACTAAACCTCACTGGCGTTCTGTGGCATAAGGCACCGAAAACCAGTATATTTGAGGCGTTTTTCAATAATAATTTAAACTAATAAATTATGACAAATTTAAAAAAAGCTATTACCATATCGTGTTCACCATTCCACACGAACTCAACCCGCTTTGCCTGAAAAACAAAAAGGTGATGTATGGCTTACTTTTCAAGGCAGCTTCCCAAACCATTATTGAGTTGTCGAAAGACACCAAACATTTGGGTGCTGATATTGGTTTGATCACAGTCCTTCACACCTGGGGCCAGAACATGATGGAACATCCCCACCTTCATTGCATTATGCCAGCCGGTGGGCTGAGCTTCGATAAGCAACATTGGGTACATACACACAAGAAAGACGACTTCTTTATTCATTATAAAGTATTGTCGGCAAAGTTCCGCGGAAAATTCCTCGATTTACTGAAACAGGCTTACAGTAAAGGTGAACTCGAATTTGAATGCAGCATCCAAAATTGTTTCTGCTACACCAACACTTAAATCCTGAAAATCAGAATCAGTCAATGTTTTAATAAGAGAATTCGAAAGTTCGTTGGCTTCTTCCATGTGGTGTAAAATAAAATATTTTTAAAATAGTAATCATTGATTCTTAACAGTTTCAATTTAAATAATTCTCTCTAATTCTATTTTTCTGCATAATCAAAGATTCTTCATAAGTCCACCTTTCTTCAATGCTCAAGTTAGTTGAATAATAAGAGTTCATTTCGACTAAATTATTATATACTGATTTAATGGTTTCAATACATTTTGAGGTATTTTTAATAATCTGCCTTTCACTAAATCTGATTATACACCAATTATTATCCAAAAAGAATTCATTACGCCGATCATCAGAACAATCAATGTAATGAATTGGTTGTTTTTCACTTATAGAATAAGGCTCATCAATTTCTATATCAATATGCAAGTTTGTTTGCTTGCATATCAATGTGAAGTCTGGATTATATGTATTCCTATTCCCAGCCGAATCTAAACGCTGAACCATATCCACAAATATTAATCCTTTTAATTCTGAGTCTAATTGTTCTAGAAATTTCAATTCTGCTGCTCCTCTTTTTAAAGATAAAGAACCTCGTGAGGCAACCATTATAGGTTTTAAATTCTCTAAGTATAATTTTCTCCTGATTTTATTCTTGCTTGTTTCAATTTTCGTCCAATATCTTTCTAACTCAATTTTATATGCGCGTTCGCTTGATTCGTAATTTGAATTATATTGATTTAACTTTTCTTTATACTCAAGTTCTAAATTGTTCAACTCTTCTGGACTTAAATTCACCTTTTCATAATCTGTTCTGCTTTTAAATTTAATGAGGAACTCTCCATTAAATAATAACATAATAGAAAAGAAAGCTAGGTAGCCTAAAGTACCGAACAGTATAAATTTAAGACCCTCTAAAAAAGAGTCTGCAACAAAAATACTAATTACAATTGAAGCCAAAATAACCATAGGTATACAGCCACTATGTTGGGTTAACTCCGTTTCAATTCTTTCTTTTTTTTGGTAGGTGTATTTGGAAGGGGCTTCGGGTTTTCTTAACGCTACTTTCTGAGGTTTTGTGATGTTTAGTTCTGATGCCACTGTACTTTCATCTATTTCTGAGTGTAGGCGTGTAAAAATATTGTCAGGAATTAAAACTATCGGGTAATTCTCGTTTTGGTTGTCAAATTTTATATTCATTTTATTAGGTACTGAATATTTATGTAATTATATCTTGTTATAGTTCATGACAGGTTTTCTTCCAAAAACGGTTTCTATTTCAAAGTAGCCAGATAACCGTCGGATGATTTTGATATTTTTGATACGGCCCATAACTCGCACTCCATTTGCGGTCTTGTCAATATTTTTTTGTCCTTACACAATGGTTTACTTTTCACTTTTTCTATGTTGGTGTCAGTCTCTTACACTTGGCGGTAACGGAAAAAGCTATCCGCAGGTCGGGATTTTTACTACTGAATCTCCTGCAAAAAGCTGCATTTCAATTTATTACTTATTTTTCAACAAATCGCCGAAACCCGACTTGCGGATAGCTGATGTGTGCGCCCTGCATAAGCAGCGCGCACTCGTTGTAAGCTCTTGAAAAACTTCGAAAATACAAATTTTCGGTTACAAAAGTGATTTTACGGCGAGTGTATTTTTCCAGAGGATGTAAGTTCCTTATACACTGAGGTAACG
>JBBQAQ010000093.1:0-3541 GCA_038316435.1 Bacteroidales bacterium
TCGCCCCCGTCATCCGATCTATAAACGCCTTTAGGAGTTAACGACCAGTAGCCGGTACCCGCAAAGATACTAGTGCCTTTATTTATAATTGAAGTTACTGATACCCCTCCCGGAAGGCCGTTAAGTTTTGGGGTCCAGGTAACACCATTATTGGAGGAACGGAATACCCCGCCATATTGGGATCCCGCATAAACATCAGTTCCAACTTTGGCAAGGCAGCGGAAATCACCTCCATTCATGCCTGTTCCTTGTGTCCATTGCGCTTTTGTATGGCTGAATAAGCCAACAAAAATGATAAAAAGTAAAATTGATTTTCTCATGGTTTTTTGATTAAGGTTGAGTAATTATTTGAATAAAATTTTTATGAATGCGTAAACCGTTGCTTCCAAATAGTTTCATCTTTTTTTGTTTCATCTTTTTTTGTTTCATTGATTTTATCAATGAGTTTCTCAATGACATTGTTCAACACTTCATTATTTCTGGCTATTGGATACATTTCATCCACGCTGATATCGTGCTCATCAGTTTCGTCAACTATTCCTTCCTTAGCATCGGGAGTTTCCTTATTTTCGGCTTCATTCAATTTTTTCATTTGGCTTGTTTTAATTAATTTGAAGCGAAGATAGCTGAAGACAGGACGGATTTAAAAATAAACAGCCTGCACAAAACCTCGTGCAGGCTATCATTTCACCTCTATAAAACCTGTGCAAATCAGAAAAGGATCAGCAGCAATATACTGATAATCAAGTGGTAAAAAAAATATATTACATTTGATTGAGGAAGGCGACAAGATTATTGTCAGAGCCTGATATTCCCAGTTTTTTGCGTAGCCGGTAACGGGCATTTTCCAGCGTAAGGATACGCTGGCCTGTGATTTCGGAAATCTCTTTCGAAGTCATATTCAACCTTAGATAAGCAGAAAGCTTTAACTCGCTTTGAGATAAATCGGGATAATTTTTAAGCAATTTGTCATAAAAATCGCTGTTTGTCTGACTAAACCGCAATTCAAACTCTCTCCAGAGTTTCTCATCACTGGTTTTTTTCAGGTCTTTATTAAGTTTAATAATCGAATCATGAAGTTCTTCCTTCGGAACTTTTTTTTCGATAAGAATTAACTTTCTGGATATCTCTGACAGCATTTCATTTTTTTTCTTTAGAGCCATCAGGTTGATGGTTAGTTCCTTGTTTTTAAAATTGAGATCGGAGGTCATCTTTTGATTTTCAAGATCACTGTTCCTGATTTTGATCCTCTGCCGCGAATATATAAGGAGAATAATGATGATTCCTGACAAAAGCCCCATGATCACTAACCCCAAAATGAAGTTGCTTCTTTGTTGTTTTAGCTTTCTTTCTTTATCCTGCTTTTCGAAATTATACTGGTATTCAAGTTTAAACAAGGCTTTTTGGCTTTGCATTGCCTGAAGGCTGTCCCTGGCCTGAAAATTAAGCCGGGAGTACTTATAAGCAGTTATAGTGTCGTTTTTAGCAAGGAATAGATTGTGTAAAATATCAGAGGCTTCGGAAACAAGTTCTTTTGAATTGTGCGCTATTGCAATATCTAAAGCTTCCTTCGCGTATTTGAGACATTTATCAAATTCTCCGGATTCAAGAAAATGTTTTCCCAATGCGATGTCTCCATTAGCAATCAGTACAGGATTGTTCAATTCCCTGAATATTTTTAAAGCTTTTTCGAAATAAGGCAGAACACTGTCTCTTTTATTCAGGCTGGAATAGCAATAGCCGATATTCAGAAAATTGATTCCTGACTGCAATTTGTCGCCCAATTCTTTATTAACCTTGTATGCCTTTTTGTAGTATGCCAATGCTTTTTTGTAATCTTTGTAACCAGCGAAATATGCTCCAGCAATATTGTTGTATTGATATGCAATGCCGGGCTTGTCTTCTATTTCCTTTGCAATATTCAATGCCTGGTTCATGTAATCGAGCGCTTTTTCATAATTTTTCTGGGCAGTCATATCAGCAGCAATATTGCCTAATGTCACTCCAATTTCGAACTTATTACCTGTTTTTTCAAATAACTCAAGCGATTTAAAATTGTATTTGGCACTGTAATCATAATTGCCGAGTTCGCCATATATCATTGCTGTTACGCCATAGGCTATCGCTGCATCGTTGGTCAAGTCATGCTTCTCGGCTAATTCAATGGCTGATTCAAATAATTTCAGTGCTGAACCGAAATTATTTTTTTTAACCAATATCTGTCCTTCCCGGATCAAAGATTTCACTATCCCCTTTGTATCGTTGTTCTTTCTGGCTAATATCAATGCCTGATTCATGTATTTAAATGCTGAATCTACATTTATGACTTCAAATTCGCGTGAAATCTCTAACAGGGTATATACCTGTTTATCTGCCTTTTTGCTTATGTTTAAGGAGTGTTGCAGGCTATCTATTCTTTCATAGTTCTGACCATCTGTATTTTTAATACAAAGAATTACAAGAATGAATGTGAGTGTTCTGATTAAACTGATTTCCATAATCATTTAAGCCCTATGGCAGCGCAAAGTTATAAATTAAAACAAGGAGTAGTATTCAGAAGAAAATTAGTAACTAATGAGTGTCTGAAGTTATCGGTAAAGTAAAACACCATTGATAAGGATAGGTTCATAAAACCGGCCAGAGGAAAAATAACCGCCAACAGATTTTTCTGGTATTGGGTATAATACAGATCAAATTCTATTGACTGTGATCTGGATATTAATATTTAAATTTGGGAGAAGTGATGCCAAATTATTTCCGGACATCTTTTACCCAAACCAGCCCTGTGATTATTTACAGGCACCTTGTAGCTGCTTAAACGGGCTAAATACCTCTAACAAAGGCTATTCCCTTTTGGCCGGATTGGATACAAATCCCGATAATCTGAAGACCCGTATCCGGTGAATTCTTCAAAGATAAACTTTTTAAATTATTGTGTCGCTGTCCTGCCCCATAACTTCACCGGTCAAAGAATAGGATATTTCTTTTCCAGAGAAAGAGAATATCACAAGTAAGGAACTGAAGAGCACTCGACTTTTGAATAATTTCTTCATTGTTTTTCATTTTAATAAGTTAAACCATCTATTGTTTTCTTGCTTATAATATTTTTCTTGTCTTTACAATGATCGCCAACTTACGCATATATCATTGATTGCTTTTAGCACACAGTTTTATTTTTAACAGGGTGAAATACCAAAGAAAGTAATAATTCTGTATTATAATAGCGCTTCTTTGCCTGAAACAGAAAGTGATGCGTCTGCTCGAAATCAGTGGAACAGGGCTCTATAATGTATATTAATCTGGGCTGGATGGATAGTATTGGTTAAATCAAAAAATATTTTTTTGTTCCAGCATTGTTTTGCAAATAAATTCGGCGGCATGTCCATCTCCAAACACATTCGGAAAATCTATCGTTTCGAGATTCATGAAATGCTTTACCGAGTTTATTATTTTTATTCCATCCGCATCAGCTATAATGCCTGCACCGTTCTCAATTATTTCCACCCATTCAGTTTCCGGACGGGCAACTACCAGCGGTTTT
>JBBQAQ010000094.1:0-3134 GCA_038316435.1 Bacteroidales bacterium
AATCAATACCCATTATACCTCACCATCTCCTCCATCGCTTTCCGGATTTTAGTCCTAAGCGGGTATCCTTCCACCGCATATCCAAGGCTTATAACCAATCCAATGGATTTATCCAAAGGAATCTGAAGCAGCTTTTTAATTTTATTTTCATCAAACCAGCCGATCATACAGGTTCCAAGACCAAGTTCAGTTGCCTGCAGGCAAAAATGCGTAGCTGTAATTCCAATATCAATCAGAGGCCATTCCTTTTTCTTCACCATCATGGCAAGGCGGGTAATTAGTTTTGCCTTTTCCATAACGATAACAATTAATACCGGTGCCTGAACGGTAAATTTATTAATCAGTTTAATATCGCTGAAAGTAGCTTTAGCCACTTCGGTGCGTAGAGGCTCCTGATCAACAACAATAAATTTCCACGGCTGGCTGTTGCTGGCCGAAGGCGCCAGACGGGCAGCTTCGAGGCATTTGGTTATTTTATTGGATTCAACGGGTGTACCTTCATAGCGGCGAACGCTCTGGCGGGTAAGGATAAGTTCGGTGAAAGTCATAAATATCAGGGTGAAGTTTTGAAGTTGCAAATATCACCACTAAAATGGATTATTCACAGGTTTCTTAATAAAATCACTCCGATACATCGTCATGTTTCCCGAACTATTGAAAGCGGGAGAAGTTTAATTCAAAATACCTGTTTAAGCCAGTTTGCGAATTCTGCAAATTCCCCATATTTTCACACCCACCTGTATTTGCTTCCTTTTAATGGATTTACTGTTCTCCAATCTCCGTTTTTATTTTCACTCCACCAGTGCTGATAAACGTCTCTTGCTTTAAGGATATCACTGCCTTTTAGCCCTGTATATTCTGGTTTTAATGTGGTATCATTTAAATTAGGATCAAGGGAGCCATATCCTATTCCATTTCATATTCCTTCAACTGCCCAAAGCAAACATTCGCCCACTATTGAATAAGGCCGCCCGAATGGGAAAGGAGTTCGTGAAAATAACGGATTAAACGGATAACTTCGAAGCAATAGGTTTCTATTTTTTTAATCGGGTGTCAAAATAGAAATTCTGCTGATCTAATATTTTTATTCTTTTATAATCTGGATGATTACAGTTTAAAATGAAATTATGTGAACTATGAATTATACAACTTGGAACTTTAAGAGCGATAGTTTCTTCTTTTTGAACCCAATTTTCAGCAATTTCTGAAAGTATAGTTGGAGCAGGATAATTAACCCAATTTTTTGGTAGGTGTGTAAATTCTATTTCTTTTATAGAATCATCTGGAATTTCAATTGTCAGGATAACTAAATCTGGTATTAACATTGGCGGAATAAGAACAATTGTTTCCAAAAGTGCAATTTCTTTATTTTCGCCCGTATATAATACAGGTGTGCCCTTCTTGTTCCATCTTCCTCCATATATAGCAGCTCCTAATCCTGATATGTCATTAGCATGCTTTTCCCCTGTTATTCTGAAGACAATCATACGCTAACTATATACTCCATGTTCAATCCTTCCAATAATATCTTTAACTTTAGACACTCCGTCTGGCATTTCAATTAAATCAATAGGCTCCATGCCACCAAGTGCAGTGTTAGGTAAATTTAACCATTTGAAAAAATTACTATCATTTCCAAACACTTCTGAACCATAAAGAAATAAATCAGTAATTTCAAATAGTTTAATTGAGAAGTTTCTTTCCAAATTTTTATTTGACCTGGTCCAACGATAAAGAGTAGGAGCAGAAATGTTCAGCATATTTGCTGTTAAATCATGAGAAAGATTAAAATGAATTCTGAAATTTTGGATTACATCAGCACTCACTCCTTTAGAAGCAATTTGTATAAAGTCAAATGGACTTTCGACTTTTGATTTTAAATGCTTTTTCCCAAGAATTTCGATTAGTTTCTTGTAATGCTCCGTTGATGTTTCAATATCTTGTATCATTTGATAATATATTTTATTGATTGAACAAAGATACGATAGAGTTTTTTCAATTTCGGATTTTTTTTAAAGATTATTACCAACGGTAAGGCTGTGAAAAATGGCGGATTGCGTGGTTGTCCGCCGTAAACCAAAACTAATGCTAGTGTGGGTTACGAGCTTTCAATTATGTACTTTACCCGCCATTATTTATAGCCTTTGTATGAGCCGTAGTTATTGTCCAAGACTGATTTTGAAATGAGGCAATTCAACACTTAACATCACTTTCGCCTGTAAAGCATTAAAGACTCTCATAAGAGTCTCTATGGTTACATTACTGGCATTATTCTCTATTCTCGAAATCTGAGCTTTTTGCACGCCAATTAGTTTCCCGAGTTCCTCTTGGGTTAATTTTCGCTCCTGTCTTGTTTGTTTTATTGCTTGTCCAATCAAGTCCATTTGTAATTCATATTCAAACCTGTCTCGGTTTGGAGTGCCAATTTTACCGATAAGTTTGTCTTGAACTTCGTCTAATGTATGTGTTTTCATTTCTTTGTTTTTTTAGCGATTTCTTTGTCCTCAAAATATCGTAAACGAATTTGCTTTGCTTTTTGGATTTCACTGTCAGGTGTTTTACTGGTTTTCTTGACTATTCCATGCGTTGAAACAACAAGTGTATTTTCAGAATCTGTCTTGTCCCAAAATGATAACAGTCTGTAATGAAGCCCTTGATAAAGAGTTCTGAATTCCCAGATTTCGTCTTTCAGTTTTTTGAATAGTTCAGGATCATGTCTTGTCTGAGCTTTACGAATATTGAAAATGATTTTTTCGTAATGCTTCTTTTCAAGATTACTGAGAAATTCAAAAGTCTCGTCTAAAAATACAATGTCAAAAAGTTTGTCCATTCATTAGATTCTTGATAGTGCAAAGATAATTAAAATGTTTCGTTATATAGAAACTATTTTCGGGTTGCAATTTTTTTTACTATGGCCCATAACTTCTTCATATCATTAAGTTTTAAGCTTGCTCACAAATACGGATAAGTTTGATAAGGATTATCGGTTTCAAAAATAAACTCCCACCCTGAATCCGCCATCCAGCAAGGTTCCCGAGTACCCATAATCGGCCCAGGAATTATTATACCAGGTATCGAATCCTTCGAGGTTGCTGTTATGACTGATGCGGATACCGGCGCCTGCATAAATATCA